>JAGXFO010000011.1 GCA_024637255.1 Sulfurovum sp. | reverse complement strand
TTGTGTAGGGTATGTATCACTATAAACTCCTCAGTTTGTATCATGCACCAATCTCCTTATTTGACTTAGGAGATTGTAGTGTATTTAGTGGTACATTTTTACTCTGCGTTAGTGGTGTAGTTTAGCTTAACACTTGACAGTTTGGCATACCAGCTGTCAACAAGTACATAGTCAGCCTGTACTCCTTGATTCAATGCTCTGTCCAGCATCTCAAGGGCAAGGGTATTCTTTCCTTTTAAAGTCTCTTCTCTGCGCTTGTAAGCATTACTACGATGATGAAGCGGGTTTGTGAACTCTGTAAGCTCTTTTCGTTTAGCCTCATTCATCTTGATAGCAAAGTCGAGTTGAAAGGTTGAGTGAGAATCAGAATAGTTGAGGGATACTATATTAAGACCGTTGATCAGTTTGTGGTCTTTGTTGCTCCATAAACTTTTACAGCTGCCTTCGATCTGTTTGCCACGCTTGGACTCAACCGTATCATCAATAATAAGAAGACGTTGTTCTCCGCGCATATACAGTGCTTGCACTTTCTCTATCAATGCTGTCGAACACAAGAGCAATGGTTTTCGCCAGTTGTATTTCAGCGACTGCACAAATCTGTAATAGGTATCTTTACCGTAAGCATCATTGCTCTGTTTGATAAAAGCTGATTGGCGTTTGCTCATTAGCAACATATAGACAAAGTGTAGCAGTACGAGATAAGGAGAATAGCCAACACTTCGTTTTATAAAATTACTCTGTTTCAATAGCTTTACAATATTTATCTCGCGTAATACTGTTAAAATTGGATTTTTTAACACACCTTTTATTGCATATTCGATATCATTGTCAAGTCCCATAAATATTCGCCTTTTATAATGGATTGTGGTTATGATATTATAGCTTAAAGTGCCTATTTGTGGGGGTTTCGTAGATATGCTTTAGTGTGGAAAGTTACTGGAATTTATGTGCGAAAGTTGAGTTATCTTACTTTAAGTAAAATAATAATCTTTTACTTCATTATACTATTGTATGATACTGTCTGAATTAAAATGATTAAGTATTTAAACTTAATCAAAATACTGCTTCTGTGTTAAATGTCATTAATATTACAATATAAATGTAGAAACTTTTTCAAATGATATCAAATAAACTAAATATCCTAAAGGATTTTTATGCTCGATAATATGAAGTTTTATAACTTTATGCACCAACAAATACTTGTGCTTGTCGCAATTTTTGTCGTTACAGGCACAGGCTATATTTATATGGGGCATCTTTATACATCATCTTTTTATCCTGAACTTGCATGGTATACGATTCTTTTGGTTGTTTCTTTTTGGGGATATAGACTACATAGAGCTTACTTGGATTATGGCATGAGTATGGAAAAGAAGGAGAAATGGCTTAGCCAACTAAGGTATTTCTTATTTATCTATTTATCTATGTGGAGTGTAATGTTTGTGATATATGTAACACGCTCTAATATCCAATTGCACTACATGGCCATTGCCACACAGTTGGGCGTCATTGTTGTATCTGCCACCTTTTTGGTCTCACAAAAAAAACTCGCTGTTCTCACTTTAACTAGTTTAATGATGCCTTTGATGATCTATTTTATTTTAGTGGGCGAGCCCTTTAGTTATCTGTTGGCTTTTTTTACAGTAGTATTGAGCGGAATACTTTTGTATGCTGCACATAATACTTTTAGTTATTTGATTAAAAGTCAGTACCAGGCCTATCATGATGCTTTGACTTTGCTTGGTAATAGACGTTATTTTACTGAACTTCTCAATGACTCCATGAGGGTTCAAAAGCAGAATAAAAAACATCTTTATCTTTTACTTATAGATCTGGACCATTTTAAGACAATTAATGACACCTTGGGGCACGATATCGGAGACATCTTACTTCGTGAAGTCGCAAAGCGTATGTTATTTCTCTCAAAACAACATAAAGCCTTTGTATCACGTCTTGGAGGAGATGAGTTTTGCATTTTAAGTTCTTTCTGCGATACTGAAGAGAAGTGTATAAAAAGTGCTTTAGATTTCGCAAAAGAATTATTGGAAGTCATTAGAGAAAGTTACCATATAGAAGGACACCATTTATATGTTAGTGCTAGTATCGGGGTGAGTATTATTAAGAACCCAGAACTTCAAGCAAATATCTTTATTAAAGAGGCAGATATTGCCATGTACGAGGCTAAAGTACAAGGTAGAAATGGCATTATAATCTTCAATGACGAGCTTTCGAAACGCGTTGAATGGAAACTTGAAATAGAGCGACTGCTGCATTTTTCTCTTATAAATAATGAGATATCACTTAATTATCAGCCGCAGGTCAGTCTTGAGAATGAGATTATTGGTTGCGAAGTCCTTGCACGGTGGGATCATGAAAAGCTTGGACAGGTAAGTCCTGTTGTGTTTATCCCTATCTTTGAAAAAACAGGCCTCATTATAGAGCTTGGTTATGAGATCTTAAAAAAATCATTTCAAACATTGAAAAATTGGGAAGAAAAAGGTATTGGTTTACAGCAGATGTCAATCAACATCAGTATGAGACAACTCTTTCATCATAGTTTCATCAATGATGTTAAGTATCTCTGCGACACATATCTTACAAAAGAACAATGTACAAAAATAATATTCGAGATCACAGAGAATTCAGCAGCAGAAGATGTGGAGCGCCTTATTGCGAATATGAAAATACTTCAAGGATATGGTATCCGCTTTTCAATGGATGACTTTGGAACAGGGTATTCGCCTTTAAGCTATCTTCGTCAGTTACCCATCGATGAAATTAAGATTGACAAATCATTTATAGATGAATTGAACTGCGGTAAGGAAAAAAATGGATGTTTTATTGAAACAATTTTTGCTATTGCCAGAAACCTCAAGCTAAGGGTGGTAGCAGAAGGCATTGAAAATGCAGGGCAGCAAAAGTATCTTACAGAACAAAAATGTGATATCTTACAGGGTTATTATTTTTCAAAGCCCCTGAAGAAAGATGAATTTGAACAATTATTCCTGGAACCCAAGTCAGTCTTGAATGATTCTATTCGCGAACGAGTATTTTAGTGGAGTTTTGCATAGATTAAAGTTGTGTATGGGGATTGTTTAATAAGTGGTGACCCCACGGAGACTCGAACTCCGGTGACATGGATGAAAACCATGGATCCTAACCGCTAGACGATGGGGCCATCTGTAACTTGTGGATGGCATTATATAGACAGGGTGCTTAAAAATCTCTTAAGATACGGTATAATTTATCCAAAATAAGGAAAAATGAATGAATTCTAAAAGAGCATCTCTGTTTTTATTGATAAGTTTTCTTTTCACTGCCTGTACCACTAAAGAATATATCAGACAAAATGCGGCATTCATACTGTTTAAAACCCCTACATTCAAATATGCAGACATGGGGTTCATCTATGAAAATGAAGAAGAGGTAAAAGTAGAAATCTATGGAAGCGGACAGGCATTAATGACCCTAAGGATCTCACGGGAAACTGTATGCATGAGTCAGCTCGAATGCATGAGTAAGCGCTCTTTTAACAACGAGGTATTGAACAGTCTGTATCCCGAAGATACAGTGGAGGATATTTTTAGAGGAAGGGCCATATTTTCTGGGCTTGGCATAGAAAAAAATCGTAACGGCTTTACACAAGAGATAATAAAAAATGATAAATACAACATCCAGTACAGTGTTTTAAATAAGCAAATATTCTTTCATGATACAATCAATCACATAGTAATCAAGGTAAAAAAACAATGATACAGAAGGTTTAAAGAGATGACAAAATTTGTCGGAGCACATGTAAGTGCAAGCGGCGGGGTAGACAATGCTCCCCTGAATGCCATGGAAATAGGTGCAAAAGCGTTTGCACTTTTTACTAAAAACCAAAGGCAGTGGGTAGCAAAACCCTTGGAGGTCAAAACAATTGATGCTTTTCATAAAAACCTTGAAGCATCCGCCATTTTACCTAAATACATTTTGCCCCATGATTCTTACCTTATAAATCTTGGACACCCTGAAATAGAGCAGCTTGAAAAATCAAGAGAAGCATTCATAGATGAATTGGAGCGCTGTCGTATTTTGGGACTGGATAAACTTAACTTTCATCCCGGGTCACATTTGAGTAAAATACCTAAAAAAGACCCCGAATATAACGATAAATTGATACAGGCAGAATCGCATTGTCTTGATGTTATAGCAGCATCTATGAACAAGGCTATAGAGGCAACCAAAGACTCAACTGTAAAACTTGTCATAGAAAATACAGCAGGACAAGGAAGCAACCTTGGTTACAGGTTTGAACACTTAGGACACATCATCAATAAAATTGAAGACAAAAGCAGGGTAGGTGTATGCTTGGACACTTGCCATACTTTTACAGCAGGGTATGATTTACGCACAAGAGAAGCCTACGATGAAACGATGGGTGCATTTGGACGCATTGTAGGATTTGAGTACCTAATGGGGATGCACATCAATGACTCTAAACCAAAATTAGGCTCAAGAGTCGACAGACATGCTTCGCTTGGACAGGGAGAGATAGGCTGGGATACCTTTAAGTTTATCATGAATGATACGCGCATGGATGACATGCCGCTTATTTTGGAGACTATTGATGAATCAATTTGGGCAGAAGAGATCAGGGCACTATATGCGTTAATTGAAGATAAGCAGTAAGAGAAAAAGATGCAAAAGAGACCAGCAGAGACGAAGTATTGGCGCAGATGAAAGCCATTGTCAATGCAAAGATATTCTTAGATGATGAGATTATAGAAGATAATATACTTTTATTTGACAAGAAGATTGTCAAGATAACAGAAACGATAGACCTTGAAGATATTGAGATCATAGATGCAAAGGGAGCCTATGTGAGTGCGGGTTTTATAGATTTGCACATACATGGAAGTGGCGGCGCAGATGTGATGGATGCCACAGCGGATGCATTGGAAACCCTCTCTTTAACTCTTCTTCAGACAGGAACCACTTCTTTTTTGGCTACGACTATGACGATGTCAGGTCAGGACATTGACAAAGCCTTACAAAACATTCAGCTTAATGCCTGCAGGGTTACAGGTGCGGAGATACTTGGCATTCATCTTGAAGGACCTTTTATCAATGTTTCTAAACACGGCGCACAGGACAAAGAGTATGTGCAGGAACCCAGTATGGCACTTATAGAAAACTATATGCAAGAAATCAAAATGATTACATTGGCACCTGAGGTAAAAGGTGCGGAAAATTTTGTAAAGCTGTTGACAAAAGAGTATCCTCATATTATGTTAAGCATCGGCCACTCGGATGCAAGCTATGAAGAGAGTCAAAAGAGTTTTAGCTGGGGTATTTCCCATGCAACACATCTGTTTAATGCGATGAGTCCCTATCATCATAGAAAACCAGGTATAGTAGGTGCGGTTTTTGACTCAGATGTGACTTGTGACATTATCGCTGACCTTGTGCATACACACCCTTCTGTGCTTGAATTGGTACAAAAAGTGAAAAAAGAAAAGCTTATTCTTATTACAGATTCTATGCGCGCTGGGTGTATGAAGTGTGGTACTTATGATTTGGGGGGTAGGCGAGTTGATGTAAATGAAGGCAAGGCTGTAATGGAAGATGGAACGCTTGCCGGCTCTGTACTGAAGATGAATGAGGCATTGCTCAATATGAGAACATATACTTCGATGACTTTTATTGAAATCGTAAACAGTGTGACAAAAATACCGGCACGTAAACTTGCTGTGAATAAAGGTGAGCTCAAAAGAGGCTATGATGCAGATATGGTCATCTTTGATGAAAACTTCAGTATTATATCAACCATAGTTGGTGGCGAAGTAAAGTATAGAAGGTAAATAAATGTTTGGATTTTTAAAGCGTAAAGTAAGAGAGATCAAATCACCTGTAGATGGACAAGTTGTAGCACTTGAGAGTGTGGCGGATGAAGTATTTTCAAAAAAACTTGTGGGCGATGGTGTGGCGATTATTCCTATGTCAAATATCTTTAGCGCACCTATAGACGGTATTGTCACAAAAATATTTTCTACCAATCATGCCTATAGCATTAAGAGTACAAAAGATCTCGAAGTGATGGTGCATATCGGGCTGGATACTGTAGCGCTAGGGGGAAAAGGTTTTGAACGCATTGCAAATGAAGGAGACACCGTCAAAGCCGGAGACCCTATCATCCGTGTAGATTTGACATATCTTAAAGAACATGCCAAAGACATTATCACGCCTGTCATCATTTCTGAAGATAGTGATGTAAAAAACATCGAAAAACGTTTAAAAATTGTTAAAAGCCAAGATATTATTATGGAGGTGAATTAATGCCGCAAAGTGACAATATTTATCATTATATAGCGTATGGAGTCATTCTGGCTGCATTTTTTATTGTGCTTAAAATGCCTAAAAAAAAGAAGTAAAGTCTTTTAAGACTTCAGAGCTTCTTTGATTCTTTCTGCGATTAATTCCGCCTTTGTTCCAAGTATAACTTGAATAGACTTCCTGTCCGGGCGTATCACGCCTTTTGCCCCAAGTGCAATAAAGGTGTCATCTAGAAGTATATGGCTGTCTTTTACAGACATGCGAAGTCTGGTGATGCATGCATCTGTATGTGTAATGTTGCTTCTTCCCCCTAAAGCCCCTATGAACGCCAATGCTTCATCGTTTTGATTACTACAGAGGTCTTCACTGCTGTTGTCATAAAATATTCGGAGTTTAAACACTTTAATAGTGTAGTAGGTGCTTACAAAATAGATTAGCGCAAAGAGTAGTCCCAAAGGAAGAATAAGTAGCGGGTTGGTAGCGAGTTTATAGTTGATGACATAATCAATGAACCCTGCAGAAAATCCAAATCCTGCATGAATGTCTAGCATTTGTGCCGCAGCAAGGGCAAGACCGGTAAGGATGGCATGTAGAAGAAAAAGTAGAGGCGCCACAAACAAAAAAAGAAATTCTAAAGGTTCTGTGATGCCTGTGAGAAATGAAGTAAATGCCACACTTGCCAAAATGGCACCTACTTTTTTACGGGAATCCTTTGCTGTATTCAGATAGATGGCATAGGCCATAGCAGGCAGGCCAAACATCATGACAACATAGAAGCCAGACATGTAGACACCCGAAGTTTTATCTCCGGCAAAGAAACGATGCAGGTCTCCATTGGCAACGACTTCTACACCATCCTTTACATAAGTATATTCACCAAGCTGGAACCAAAACACAGAATTGAGTATATGGTGTAGTCCCAGAGGAATCAATAAGCGGTTGAGCATACCATATATGAAAGTACCGATTTGATTTAAGCCGATGATTGCGTTTGAAAATGCATCAATGCCACTTTGTGCAAAGTGCCAAAAATAACCCGCAAATACACCAACTCCTATGGCAGAGACAGCGGTGACAATGGGCACAAAACGTTTCCCTCCAAAGAAGCCTAAAAATTCAGGAAGTTTAATGTCATAGAAACGGTTGTAAAGCGTTCCGGCTATGACTCCCATGACGATACCCACAAAAACCCCCATATTGACATCATTGTCAATACTGATGTAAACTGCTTTGGCTATGACTACTCCTATAGCTCCTGCCAGGGCTGCTGCACCATCATTGTTTTTTGCCAGTCCATAGGCAATACCTATGCCAAAGAGCAAGTCTAGATTGGAAAATATAGCTTCGCCTGCTGACTTCATGATGAGTGCAGTTTGTCCATCAAATATGTCCCCAAAGCCAAGTCTTAGCAGTAAAGCCGCAACAGGGAGTACAGCAATGGGGGTCATCAAAGCCTTGCCTATGCGTTGAAGTAGATTAAACATGTCTTATCTCCTTTTTTGTTTGTGCGATACTTTTGGGAGAAACACTGAGTGTTTCTATGCCTAGGACTAAAAGTTTTTCGATGGCATCTTTGTTTGCGGCCAGTTCCCCACAGATGCTCACAGGTTTTGTTGCTTTTGTGATAATGGTTTTAATGGCGGCAAATACTACAGGGGAGAGTTCATCTACTTTAAGTAAAGCATGTGTTCTTTCTGTAGCAAAAAGGTATTGCGTGAGATCGTTGGTTCCTATGGAATAAAAGTCGACCACATCATTAAAAGCTTCCAGTAAAAAAAGTACAGAAGGAACCTCAATCATAATACCAAAGAGATGATGCGAAATGTCAAGCATATATTTTTTTGCTACGTTATGGGAAAAATACTTTGCCTGTATAAACTCTTCTACGGTGCTTACCATTGGAAACATAATCTTTATGGATTTATCTCCTGCGGCTAAGAAAATGGCATGTAATTGTTCTTCAAGGATTTCAGGATGCGTATGAAACAGCCGTACTCCGCGTATGCCTAAAAAAGGGTTATCTTCTGGTGGGATATGCAGATAGGGAAGTGCTTTGTCGCCTCCTATATCAAGTGTACGTACCGTGATGTCAGTAAAAAGAGTAAAGATTTCTTTGTAGGCATTGTGTTGTGTTTCCAGCGTAGGTTTTATGGATTTAAATAAAAACTCAGAACGTAAAAGCCCTACACCCTCTGCACCTTCCTCTTTGGCTGATTTTGCCGAACGTACATCTGCAATATTTGCAAAAACATTAATATGTTTGCCTTGTTGTGTTATTGCAAGCTCAAAACGTTTTTTACTGCTTAGTGTTTTTACTGCTAGATCCTGTTGCTGTTGTATCTTTGCTTTTTCTAGATCATCTTGGCTTGGATTTCGAACAACTACGCCTGAGTGTGCATCAAGAATGACTGTCTCATTTTGTGTGAGTTTGGTTGTATTTGCAATCATAGAGCAGATACCTGCGGCACGAAGCAAGATAGCTGTATGTGAGTTTATCGAAGTTTCTTTTAAGATTACGCCTGAAACTTTTGTCTGTGTGAGTTTGTCAATTTCACTTGGAAGCAAATCTTTGCACAAAAGTATAAACGGCGTATCGGGAAAAGTGACTAGCACTTCCAGTCCCAAATGTTTTTGAACACGCTGGAGTATGTCTTGGTAATCACTTCTTTTGGAGTCAAGCTTGGTGCCTAAAAGTTTTTTTGACTCCTCTCCTATCAACTGCTCCAATTCTGCTATGGTTCGACTCTCATTGGCGAATGAAGCAAGAAGTTCTTTTTGGGCAAGGTAGATACTGGCATGGGTTTCTTCTTCCTGTGTCGCGCAAAGCATTTCAAGATCGCTCATGCTTTTATGTAAGGCTTCTTTAAAACTCATAGTACTTTGGTGTTGCGCCTCTTTGGTGCTATAGTGATAGGTAGGAGCGATGGCGATACCCTCAGAGATAATTTCTCCTTCTATAACTACACCTTCGTAATTATGAGAAGTTTTTTCTATGTGTTGATTCTCTTTGTCGTGCTCCATCAGTGAGTTAAAGAGTATTTGAAGTTTTTCAAGTGCTATTTCTGATCTATTTCCACGTGCTGTAAGCGTAAAGGTATCACCTTGTTCCAAAGAGAGTGAGAGTAGAGTGCTGACAGATTTTGTATCGACGGTTTTATCTTTAAAGGTGGCAGTGATTTGACAGGAAAATGATTTGGCTAAAGTACTGAACTGAGCAACGGGCCTAAGATGAAACCCATTACTTGAAGTGACTGTAAGTTGTGCAAAAAGAGGTTTAAAGAAAAGATTTTTAAATAGAGACATTTCTTATTTTATATCGCTCACACATCGCACAAGTCTTAATGCTTTACAGCACACCTTTGCCTCAGTATGTGTGACTTTTTCTTCCCAAATTAAATTGCTTCCAGTGTCCTTAACTATTGTAAGTTCAGCCATTATTGGTACTGTTTTCATTTTCCCTCTTTTTTGTCACTAGATGCATTATTCAAAGTATAGCAAATATTTGTTATACTAAAACCTATATCTAAAAACTAGGAACTTGATTGAAACACCTTATTGACTTTATCGAAACAAAAGATGTAACCAAGGCGTCTATTTTTGAACATTTAAAGTGTACGGAAGAAGAAGCTTTGTTGGTACAGTATGTATGTAAACGTTACGTTACAGGGCTCGAAGAAGTCTCTGTGCTTGAAATGCTTCAGGAGAACTTTTCAGCCCAAGGCTATATATATTTAGAGAAACTGGATTTAGCCAAAAATCTTTTAGATTTGGGCTGGATAATTCAGGTGAGTTTTGGACAGATGAAAGCCCATGAGTCGTCCAAACTGGAACTCTTGGGGACTTCAGTAACGCCAAGCATTTCTTTGTTGAGGCTGCTTGAAGAAGGCTCTCTGGAAATCTTGCTTCCTGAAATTAAGCCATATACAGACCATCTTGAGTACCTTCAGGATCAGTTTGACATGGTGGCACTTTTACATAACATTGCAACATTCAAACAGGGCTTTGCAGATAATTCTTTGAGTATAGGACGTTTAAAAAATAAGTTAACACTTTTGACCACACGCATAGAAGAGCGTTTGAAAATGACAGAGGCGCCCATCGTTGTAGAAGAATTTTTTAAAGAAAAAGAACTTGACGAGAAAGAAAAACGTATTTTTCTTGCTTTACTTAAGGAAGAGTACTCTGGAGGCGAGGGGCAGTTTAGAGATATGAATACCCTCATAGAACTCATCTCTTTTGATGAATATGAGAAGATTAAAAACCGTTCCTTGCTTGAAGATGGCGCTAGGCTCATCAGTGAAGAAATTATTGATTATGAAGAGATACTCAATATGTTTGGTGGGGTGAGCCGGTCTTTTTATTTGCAAGAAGAGGTGATGCAGCGTATCATCCACTCCACAAAAACAAAAAAAGTGACCAAGCTTAAACTTGATGCTCTGGTGAAAGATCAGGAGATATTTGAATATCTTAAACCTACAACTACACTTGACGATGTGGTTTTGCATCCTAAAACTAGAGAAACTTTAGAGAATGTCATCAAGCAGGTAGATAAAGAAGTATTTAGAAAACTCAAAGAGTGGGGCATTAAAGACAAGCGTAAGGGCATAGATGCACGTATTATTTTCTATGGCGCGGCAGGTACAGGAAAGACTATGACAGCGATGAGTTTGGCTAAAACACTGAAGAAGCCTATTTTGTCTTTTGACTGCTCGAAGATCCTTTCCATGTATGTGGGGGAGAGTGAAAAAAATGTGCGGAAGATATTTGATGACTTCAAAGAGCTGAGTATCAAGGCAAAAGTAGAGCCCATTTTGTTGCTCAATGAAGCAGATCAGTTTCTTAGTGCCAGAAGTGAAGGAGCGGGGAGTTCTGCAGATAAGATGCATAATCAGATGCAAAACATTTTCCTTGAGCAAATAGAGAAGTTTGAAGGCATCCTCATTGCGACAACTAATTTGTTGGGCAATATTGACAAGGCATTTTCACGTCGCTTTAATCATAAAATAGAGTTCAAAAAACCTGGAAAAAAACAACGTTTAATGCTTTGGCAGTTTATGCTCCCTGAAAATGCAGACTATGAAGAGGGTTTTGATATGGAAGGCCTTACAGGATATGAACTCACCGGGGGACAAATCAATCTGATTATTAAAAACACAGCCTACAGGGTTGCTGTAAGAGAAGAGAGTGTCTTTACTTTACAGGATTTCCTTGAAGAGATAGAAAAAGAACTGGGAAGCAGTTTTGACAGCTCCAAAAGCATGGGGTTTAAAGTTTAATCTATATCACTTGACTAGTTGTGCACCAGCACCTACAAGCTGTATAATCCCCCCTTCTACATTGAGCGGGGTAAATCCATTTTTCTCTAAGATACGTGAGGCAGATACGCTTCTGCTGCCTGTTGCGCAATATACGATGATTTTTTTATTTTTGTCTTGTTTTAGCATGCCTAGATTTTTGTCTAATGCTTGAACTGGGATGAGCGTTGCATCAGGCAAGTGACCCTTTTTATACTCTTGTATGGTTCTTACATCAAGCAGTGTTGTGTTTTCGTCATTTTCAAGTAAGATAATGGCTTGTTTTGCATCAATGGACTCAAAATGAGCGAGTATCCATCCTTTGGAATAGGCAAACCAGAAGACTAAGCCCGCCATGGCTATCCAGTAAAGTACATTTATATTTTTTTTAAGTAAATTCAATCTGTGCTTCCTTATATTATTATTATATTTTTAGATATTGTATCTCGAAATCCTTTGTTTCACATAGTTACACGCAAAAACTAATCTCATGAAGCACAAACATTGCCAATGGAGTTTAATCATCTTTGCGCTAATATCAGGCTAATATTCTAACACTTCTTTACGCTGAAAATCTAAGATTTTTGAGTCACAGATGAGCTCTAGGTGAAGAATAGATGAAAAAACTTAAGGAATTAGTATGACCCACGTACTTACGGAACACCCATATTTTGGGGTATTTGTTTTATTTGCGCTAACAGGGGTGGCTTTCCCCGCGACGTTATGGGCTGCACGTTTTGTTTCACGAAAATTTGCACGGCTTGACACTGAAAGGCTTAAGCTAAGCATCTATGAGTGTGGACCAGAAGTGACGAAACAACCTAACACTATTTCTACACAGTTTTATCTGATAGCACTTTTGTTTATTTTGTTTGATGTAGAGATCATTTTTATGTTCCCTTGGGCGATTGACTTTAAGTTACTTGGTTGGTTCGGATTTTCGGAGATGTTACTATTTATATTACTACTTACGATTGGTTTCGTATATGCATGGAAAAAAGGAGCACTTGAATGGCACAGCATCAAGTAAATTATGCCAGTTCTGCTGGCTTGCCGATAGCATTGACTTCGGTAGACAAACTTGTAAACTGGGGGCGTTCAAACTCACTTTGGCCGCTGACTTACGGACTCGCATGTTGTGCGATTGAGATGATGGCATCGGGTGCATCGCGTTATGACTTCGATAGAATGGGCACTATTTTTAGAGCCTCTCCAAGACAGGCAGATGTCATGATACTAGCAGGCACACTTTCTAAAAAGCACTCAGAGTTTGCAAGAAGATTGTACGATCAGATGACTGAACCTAAATGGGTCATCTCCATGGGTTCATGTGCCAACACCGGCGGTATGTTTAATACCTATGCAACCGTACAGGGTGTTGATCGCATCATTCCTGTAGACATCTATCTTCCAGGATGTGCACCACGCCCTGAAACGCTTCAGTATGCACTGATGATGCTTCAAAAAAAGATTCGTAGAGAATCTGCAGATATGAAGAAAAATACGAAGCAGGATTTAACGACACAAACAGGTAAAAGAGCGAGGTTAATATAATGCGTAAATATGTACCAAAAGACAACGTTCAGGCAAAGTCTTATTATACAGATAGATTTTGGGTTGCACCCCGTGTACCTAGAGAAAAAGTAACAGATGTACATTTTGAAAGTGTAGTAGAAACACTTGGCGAGCTTGCAAAAGAGACTTATGTGGAAATAGGACAATTGATTGTACATATTGATGCTACACAAAATGTTACAGTGATTAAGGCACTGAAAGAGCAATGCGGATACACGCAATGTTCAGAACAGTCAGCAGTAGACTATTTGGCCAAAGAGGGTGAGTTTGAACTTTTCTACCAACTGCTTAATGTGAATGAAGCCAAAAGAGTGAGGGTAGTGTGTCGCATTAAAAAAGGTGAAGCCATTGAAAGCATTGTACCTCTTTTTAATTCTGCAAACTTTGCAGAACGTGAAATGTTCGACATGTTTGGTATCAAAGTAAACAACCATCCATTCCTTAAGCGCATACTTATGCCTGATGACTGGGAAGGCCATCCTTTGCTTAAAACCTATCCTTTGCATGGAGATGAGTTTGCATCATGGTACGAAGTAGATAAAATATTTGGAAAAGAATATAGAGATATCATAGGCCCTGAAAACAGAGACCCCGCTAAAGTCGACAGACATGATACAAAACGTTTCTCAAGAATAGGATATGAGGTACCGTTTGGTGCAGATATTTCTGATGAGGAAAAAGAAAAAGCGATTGAGTATAGTGAAACATTGCTGGTAAACTACAATAAAAAAGAGTCTAAGATATTAGACAAGAGAAGATAGGGGAGTATATGCAAGTAGCAAATAAATTATCACCATTTTTTGAAAACCTCAATTTTGAACGTGATGACAATACAATGGTTATCAACTTTGGTCCTCAGCACCCTTCTGCACACGGGCAGTTGAGACTTGTACTTGAGCTTGATGGTGAACAGGTTGTTAAAGCGTATCCGGATATCGGCTATCTGCACCGCGGCATAGAAAAAATGGCAGAAAACATGACATACAATGAATTTTTGCCAACCACAGACAGACTTGACTATATCGCATCAACATCAAACAACTATGCCTATGCATTGGCTGTTGAAAAACTGCTTGGCATAGAGGCACCAAGAAGAGCGCAAGTGATAAGAACGACTTTAC
Source organism: Sulfurovum sp. (assembly GCA_024637255.1). Lineage (GTDB taxonomy): Bacteria > Campylobacterota > Campylobacteria > Campylobacterales > Sulfurovaceae > Sulfurovum. Next base: position 197,361 of record JAGXFO010000011.1, on the reverse strand, counting down.
TTGAGCTTAACCGTATCATTTCCCACCTTTTCTTTGTCGCTACACACGCACTGGATGTCGGAGCAATGTCAGTCTTTCTTTACGCTTTTCGTGAACGTGAATTTGCAATGGACTTGATGGAAGATTACTGTGGAGCGAGATTGACTCACTCTGCTGTACGTATTGGTGGTGTGCCTCTTGACTTGCCTTCGGGTTGGCTTGAGAATGCAGCGGCATTCTGCGATAAGGTAGATTATGAAGTTGAGCATACTTATGAAGCATTACTTACAGAAAACCGTATCTGGAAAATGCGTTTGGAAGATGTAGGGGTTATTTCTGCTGAAGATGCACTAAACTGGGGCTGTACAGGTCCTATGCTTAGAGGTTCTGGTGTAAAGTATGACATCAGAAAAGAAGAGCCGTATGAACTTTACTCAGAGCTTGATTTTGATGTGCCTGTGAGTACCAGATGCGATTCTTATGGGCGCTACAGACTTTATATGGAAGAGATCAGACAATCTACCCGTATTATTAGACAACTTATTCCTATGTATGCACAAACTGAGCCACAACTCATGGCCCATGCACCAAAATATATATCAGCGCCAAAAGAAGAGATTATGACACAGAACTATGCGCTGATGCAGCATTTTGTACTGGTAACTCAAGGGATGAGACCGCCAAAAGGCGAAGTGTATTGTCCAACTGAATCACCAAAAGGTGAACTTGGTTTCTATATCAAATCTGAAGGTGAACCCTATGCATATAGGCTTAAGTGTAGAGCACCAAGTTTCTTCCATACGGGGCTGCTTCAAAAGCTTCTTGTTGGTACTTATATTTCAGACGTCGTTACGATTATTGGTACTACCAACATCGTATTCGGCGAAGTTGACAGATAAGGCTTGTGTGTTATGACAAAAACATTTACTAAGAACAACAAGTCGCGAGAGCACTCTGCTGAAGAGTCGTTTATGGGCTTTGCCCAGAAAGGAACCCATTGATGAAAAGATATGATTTAAGACATTTAAAAGACGATTTTTATGGCAGAATGGTTGAACTTATCGATCAGGGATTAAAAGTAGGTGAAGTAGGCATTTTCCTCTTTGAAGTAGGAGATTTTTCCTCTATCCAAAAGTCTGCAGATGTCGTAAAAACTACGGGACACGATTTGATGAATTCATTGAAATTTAACGAAGTGGATTGGACTATTGTCGTAAAGAAAGTAGATGAAGTGACAAAGCAAGAGAGAGCCGCCAAGATAGAGGCACAAAAGGCTGAAGCAAAAGAGGCTGAAACAGAAAAAGCAGAGTAAAAAAGCCTATTGTTTTGCAATATAGTATCTTTCCTTGTGTGAAGATACTATATGATTTTCCATACCCTACAACGCAAAATATCAATCAATTCTTTATAATCCATTGTCAAGCCGAAAAGTAATGTGTGAGTATACCATACGCTAAAGCCTCATAGGGCATGGTATACATTTGAGGAGTTATTTGATTTTAGATGCAATATCTGTTATTGCAAAACATGCATGGTTGAATGCAAGTGCAATACTTCCTTGATCAGTTACCACGTCACCGATAGTGTAAAGACCTTCAACATTTGTTTCCATCGTCTCTTCGTTATATACAGGGACATCCCACTCTCCAGTCTTAACGCCTGAATTTACAAGAATATCTACCGGAGTAGTCCCACCAAGTGCGTAAACAGCTCTGTCATATTCTGCGTTTGTACCATCTGTAAAGTTTACTTTGATTTTACCAGTTTCTGAAGACTCAACATTTTCTATGTCTACACCCATTTTGTTAAGTATTTTCCCATTATCCAGATACTTAGTACACATCATCGTATTGGTCGGGTTCATTCTTTTAATCTCAGCTTGTCTATAGTTAAGCGTGACAACACAATCTTCCATGCCCTCTAACTCTACCAAGCCATACGCGTACTCGCCAGCCGTATCACCACCACCGACTATCATAACTCTCTCGCCGTTTTGAACTTTAGAAAGGTTGAAGTTCAGTACTTCTTTAATCTCTTTTGGGAATTTATACTTAGGTTTGTTTGGTTTGCCCATACGGCCTACTGAAAGAATAACGTTTTTGGCTCTCATTGTTTCGATACCTTCAGCTACATCACCCTGGCCAAAAATTATTTCAAAAAGGCCATCATTATCCTTGTTTACTTTCATGATTTCGTGGTTATACTCAAAATTGTCAAGTACGCCGGCATCTCTTAGTTTTTCATCCATTTGCTGAATGTACTCTTCTTTGGAGCATTCTTCAAAGGTAACGTTACCTTTGAATTCAAACTTTATTCCCATCCAGTCTTTGTCAACACGCTTACCTTTTTTGTAAAACTTATGAATCATGTCATTGTGGTGAGGCGCCTTGTCTATAACAACGATGTTTTCAATTCCAGCTAGTTTTGCTTCGACAGCACATGCCATACCACCAGGACCCGCTCCAATAATTGCAATGTCTACTACTTTTCCGTTCTCTTGAATCATGTTTTTTCCTTAAAGTACTAATATTTTAACTAAATTATAACAGCCATAAATATAAAGTCATGTATATAAAATTATAACTTTCATAATGTAGAGATATATTGTGACTAAATGTAACATAAAATTAAGCTAGCAAGGAGTGAAGACGAAAAATAATGAGTATATTTATGAACCATAAGATACTTTTTAACACAGTACTTTGTTTTTTAATTTGTTTTCTATTACAATCAGCAAAAGTATTTTATGGGGCAAACAACCATAGGATAGGTAACTGTAAAACCAGAGGAAGGAAGAAGCAATAGTGGAGCACAGACATGAAAGTCAACAAGAGAATCTTAAAGAAGTCGTAAAAAGTTTTAAAGATGCTGAAAGTATAGTTTTTTCAGCAGATATTACAAACGAAGAAGCACTTATTCTTCAATTACATAAAGAGAAATATGGAATGAGATTGATATGTCCAGAAGCAAAGGCTTATCAGGACTTTTTAAAAGCATATGGCAGCAGTAGCGGACATCATATTTTTGGAGGAGATGTGCAAACTTTGGCTACTTCTGATGTAGTGGTCTCTTTTGGTGTATGGTTTCATGATAAAAGAGCGGAATCTATAGCATCGGTCCGTAAACTACTAGAAGAAAAAAAGGCAAAATTTGTTTATATGCATCCCATAGAGGATGGAGTACTTCAGCCGAGTATAACACAGTTTGTAAAATATGAAGCTGGAAGTGAAGAAGGCGTAGCTGCGTTGTTGGCGTATACATTATTGGAAAATAAAGAGCTTCCTCAAGAGATAAAAGATAGCCTGGAAGGTTTTGATATTGGTTATCTCAGTGCGGAAAGTAATGTGGGAGAAGAAGAACTTGAATCAATATATGAACTTATAGGCGGGAAAACCACCATATCATTAATCCTAGGCAGTGATGTATATACGCATCCAAAAGCAGGGCAGATAGCAAAGCTAACAGCGTTACTGGAGCTCTATGCAGGAGTGAATGTTTTGTGCCTGCCGCCTGCCAAAAATGCCTTAGGTATTGCATTGATTTGCCAACTCGATGATGTGACTCAAGGTCAAAGTATACTCTATAAAAGTTGCAAAGAAGGTACCTATGTGAATTTAGATGCATGTATATATGCAAATGATGGCATGAATCCCTCAGATGTAGATGGCTTAAATAGCATCGCCAATGACTTGGGACTACAGGCCCAAAATCTTATGGACTACAGCAATCGGTTACCACAAGACAAAGGTTTCCAAGTACTCAGTGACGATAATTTAATGAAGCCTTGCATATATAAATTGGCAAAACAAGAGCAAATAAGAGATTTCACATTGGATGAAATAGATGATTTGCCTGTGTATGGCGGCGCAGTGATTTATACTTATAGGGTAGAAAAGTCCATGGCCGAAGAGAAGCCGTTGCAAAGTGCATTAATTGGATCCAAACAGTTTGCAATTGCAGCAAAATTACAAGATGGAGATTTGATTTTTTTTGAGATTGAGGGAGTTAAGTTTACTCGCGTGTTTAAGATTGATACACATATGAAAGGAGTCATCGCACTAAACCCCACTTTTGACATAAAATTAAGTGCATCTTTGATATCCTCATACAGATTTAGCAGACTAGCTTTTGAAAACATAAATAATCAAAAAATAGGAAACAACGATGAGTGAAGTACAAACGGTAGAGAATATGGTAACCATTTCGATTGATGGCGCCGAGTATAAAGCAAAAGAGGGTGAATATATCCTCAATGCTGCACGTGCAAACGATGTGTTTATCCCCGCAATATGTTACCTGACAAGATGTTCCCCTACGCTTGCATGTCGTATTTGTCTGGTAGAGGCAGATGGCAAGCAGGTGTATTCATGTAACGCCAAAGTGAAAGAGGGCATGGAGGTCACTACTTCCACAGCAACCATTCTTGAAGAGCGTAGAGCGATTATGGAAGTGTATGATGTGAACCATCCGCTTCAGTGTGGTGTGTGCGACAAGTCAGGCGAGTGTGAATTACAAAATTATACACTTGAACTCGGTGTTGATTCACAATCATACATGATTCCAGATACCAAAAGAGAGACAGTAAACTGGTCTTCAGTGTTACACTATGACCCGGGTCTTTGTATCGTATGCGAACGTTGTACCACGGTATGTAAAGACATGGTAGGTGACGCGGCGATCACAACGGCTAAAAGAGGCGGTTCTGAACTTGACAAGGGGTATAAGGATTCCATGCCAAAGGATGCTTATGCGATGTGGAACAAACTTCAAAAGTCTGTGATTGCTCCAAGTAACGGGACAGAATTCACTGACTGTTCAGACTGTGGCGAGTGTATCGCAGTCTGTCCTGTTGGTGCATTGGTAAGCCGAGACTTTGTGTATCAGTCAAATGCCTGGGATTTAAGAAAAATACCAGCAGTTGCGGCACACTCCTCTGATGGTGCACAGATTTATTATGAAGTAAAACCGACATCCATAGAAGACAGATCTGAAAAGATTTTCCGTGTTACCAATGAATGGAACTTTGTATCACTCGATGGCTCAGCACGTTTTGCGTATGACTTTGAAAACAGAGGTGCAGACAATACAGGTGTAAGAAAAGATGAAGCAGCGTTTGGCGCAGCACTCGAAGCCTTTAAAAAAGCAGATACTGTTCGTTTTAATTCCATGATTACTAACGAAGAGGCAATGATGCTTCAAACGCTGAAAGAAAAAATGGGACTTAAGCTTTACAATCCAGAAGTAAGAGCATTCCAAAAATTTCTGGGGTATTATGCTGTAGCTTCAGGCTCCTCTTTGTATTCAACGGATGCTGATGCGATTATGAAAAAGAGTGACTTTGTTATCTCCGTGGGGGTTGCGTTGAGAAATGATTCTCCAGCACTTAAGTATGCATTTAATAATGTTCAAAAACTTAACAAAGGTGCAGGACTTTATTTTCACCCGGTAGGGGATACGCTTATTCCTGGTTTTGGTAAGAGTGTAGAAGTTTTTACGCATAAAGTAGGACTTGAAGAAGCAGCACTTTATCTTATTTTGGATTTGTTTGCAGATCAAAACAAACTGCCTGCCGATGTTAAAGAATACATTGAAAGTTTTAAAACATCCCAAACGCAAACCATTACTGAAAAAGTTGAAAAAACAGTGAAAGAGATGGTGCTCAACGAAGAGACAGGCGAAGAAGAAGAAGTCTCCAAAAAAGTAAAAGAAAATGTGGAAAAAGAGATCACAGTTTCTACAAATGGTCTTGTGGATCTTCTTGGCGGCGATTCTTCGAAATTTGATGATGTTTTTGCAAAAATGATGAGTAAAAAAGAGTCTTTCTCTCTGATGGTCGGAGAAGATCTTTACTTCCATGACAAAGCAGAAAATCTGGCTAAACTTGTTGCATTGATAGAAGCAACTTGTAATATTGATGTTGTGATGACACCACCAAAGTCAAATGCGCTGGGCGTGGCACTGATATGTGACCTTGATGATGAATGTTCAGGCTACACAGTAGGCTACAATGAAAATGGCGACTTTAGACTCTCCGCACTGGGCGATGGTGACTTGGATATGCCCGCCATGAATCAACAGGAAGGAACATTGACTTCGATGTCTAAAAGAGTACTTCCAACCAATGCAGCATTGGAGTATGAGGGGTATGAGCTTAATGACATCATGAAAGTATTGGTGGGTGCGCCAGATCAGACTATTGACTGGACCGAGATGCTACCAGCAGCCAAAGGCTTTAAAGCAGCGACATTTGACTCTTTGCCAAATGCATTCACGAATGATGGTAAAGATAACCGTGGATACAGACTTGATATTGTCACTCAAGAGGTGCAAATTCCGACGGTTGAAAAGTTTGATGAGAATGCAGTACTTGAAGGTGAGATTGCATACAGATGTAACCCTGCTAGACAGTTCAATGACTTTACCGACAAGTCACACGAGATATTTGAAACATTCTCCTTGTATGCAAGTACAGCTAAAGCAGAAAGCTTGGGCGAAAAGGTAGAAGTGGTATTTGAAAATGGAAGTATTGTGCTGGATGTGGTTGCAGATGCTAAAATTGAAGGCGACATCGTGAAGGTGCCGGACTTTAAATCTGCTAAAGACGTCTATAGTCTTTTTGGAGAATCCAGATACCAAACAGTAACATTGAGAAAGGTGTAATATGGAAACAACACTTGTAGAAAATTTACCTCAGACCGCCCATCAGGTAACAGCGATGGGTGTCGTCATCAAAGCCGTGATTATCTTGGCTGTGATCTCAGCTATAGCCGGGTTTGGTACGTACGTAGAAAGAAAAGTACTTGCGTTTATGCAAAGACGTCTTGGACCAATGCACGTAGGACCCTATGGGCTATTGCAAATTGCAGCAGACGGGATAAAACTTTTCACTAAAGAAGATATCATTCCGCAGAATGCAAATAAGTTTATCTTTATGATCGCACCCATTGTCACTGCGGCTACAGCATTCATAGCATTGTCAGCCGTACCCGTTTTTCCAGATTTTACTATCCCGGAGTTTATTCCTTTGCTTGGAGGAACATTTGTGCCCTCTATTGCATCTGATGTGAACGTGGGTGTTTTGTTTGTGCTTGGTATGATGGCAGCAGGACTTTATGGTCCTCTTTTGGCGGGTATGTCACAAGCAAATAAATGGGGTATCATTGGATCAGCAAGAACTGCCATACAGTTTTTGTCTTATGAAGTAGTTACAGGGCTCTCCATGTTGGCACCCATCATGTTGGTTGGTTCACTGTCGTTTGTAGACTTTAACGATGCGCAGGCAGGAGGCATTGGCTCATGGCTAATTTGGCAGCAGCCAGTAGCATTTGTACTTTTTCTTATCGCAGGATTTGCAGAAACGAACAGAACACCGTTTGACTTGCTTGAACATGAAGCAGAAGTTGTTTCTGGGTATGCAACAGAGTATTCTGGTATGAGGTGGGGTATGTTCTTTATCGGTGAGTATGCCAATATGATCACTGTTGCGATTATTGCTTCGGTTGTATTTTTGGGCGGTTATGATGCAGAAGGTGCATTAGGATGGTTATTTATCATACTGAAGATAGCATTCTTTTTCTTCTTAATGTTGTGGGTAAGAGCCTCATGGCCACATATTAGACCAGATCAGTTAATGTGGCTTTGCTGGAAAGTATTGATGCCAATCGCTTTAATCAATATTTTGATTACGGCGCTAGTGATAATGGTATAAAGGATCAGGTATGAGTTTAGAACAATTTAAAAACAGAAACGTAGGGACGCAAAATTATAAAACGCTTGATTTGGGACAGACACCGGTCAGTTCCATGGACAAATTTACCCAAGTGGCAAAAAGGACTGTTAAAGGCGAACTTTTTGTAGGGCTTTGGGTAACTATGCGAGAGATGATCAATGCACTGTTTAGAGGCAATATGCACACAGTGAAGTACCCGTTCGAAAAGTTGCCGATTTCGCCAAGGTACAGAGCAATCCATGACATGCTTAGACTGCTTGAGAGCGGGAGCTACAGATGCATCGGTTGTGGTCTTTGTGAAAAGATTTGTATCTCAAACTGTATCTCTATGGATACAAGATATGATGAAAGCCAACGTAAAGAAGTGAGTGAATATACCATTAACTTTGGTCGCTGTATCTTCTGCGGATACTGTGCAGAAGTATGTCCAGAGCTTGCCATTGTCCATGGAGCACGTTATGAGAATGCTGCAGAACAAAGAGCCGGATTCTCACTTTTTGAAGATATGCTAACTCCTATTGATAAGCTGAATCTACAACAAGAGTATGATGGATTTGGTGCAATATCACCAAATGCAGACGATAACATCAAAAAAACGCCATTAGCGTATTAGGGAGTAGATGATATGTTAGAAAACTTTATAGACTCTGTTGTGACAGTAGAAGGGTTCGCTTTTTATCTCTTTTCTGTATTGACAATAGGACTTTTCTTGATCACGGTGATGAGTAAAAATATACTTTATGCTATGACATCATTGGCAGCGGGTATGGTACTTATTTCCGGATTCTTCTTTATCTTGGGTGCAGATTTCCTTGGCGTAGTGCAGCTTGTTGTTTATGTGGGTGCAATTATGGCTCTGTATGCATTTGCAATGATGTTCTTTGATGCAACAAGAGACATTAAAGAGAAAAATACAAACAATACATTGGTATTTTTACTTGGCGGGCTCTCCGCACTAGTGTTGGTGCTTATGTTTGCTGCACCGATCTTTTCTGAGAATATAGAGGCATTGTATCCCATGACAGAAGGTGTGGGTAATGCACAAGATGTGGGTATCGTACTTTTTACAAAGTATCTAGTGCCCTTTGAAGTAGCAGCGTTAATGTTGCTGGTCGCAATGATTGCAGGCATTATTCTTGCAGGTAAGAAAATGGATCAAAGTCTCACTGAAGACATAAGTGTGGATGATGAAATTATGATAGTAAAGGATGAAAAATGATAGGTCTTTCTCACTACCTGATCATATCGGCAATACTCTTCTCTATAGGATTGGTTGGTGTACTTAGAAGAAGAAACCTTTTAATGCTTTTCTTCGCAACAGAGGTAATGCTAAATGCAGTCAATATAGCATTTGCAGCTATTTCACATTATTACAATGATTTAACAGGTCAAATGTTTGCATTTTTTATTATCGCCATTGCAGCAAGTGAAGTAGCAGTTGGGCTTGGTATATTGATTGTATTGTATAAGAAACATGGAAGTCTTGATCTTGACGACCTAGCAAGCATGAGAGGATAATGATGGAGAATTTAGTATATATTGCACTTTTTACACCATTTGCAGGTTCTCTTTTTGCTGCGTTATTTGGTATGAGCGAAAGAAAAATATTTGTAGGTATCGTAGCTTCATCACTTATAGGCCTTTCTTTTGTCTCTTCAGCCATATTGGCATATACGCTCTATACAACCGGAGAGGTTATTCAGGTTCGTATGATGGACTGGATAAGTGCAGGCGATTTTAATGTGTCCTTTGGTTTTGTGATTGATCAAATTTCTGTAACGATGATGACGGTAGTTACTTTGGTTTCCACAGTAGTACATATTTATGCAATCGGGTACATGGATCATGACAAAAGTTTTAACAGATTCTTCTCCTATCTTTCAGCTTTCGTATTTTCTATGATGATACTTGTGATGTCAGATAACTTTCTTGGTCTTTTTATTGGCTGGGAAGGCGTGGGTGTCTGCTCTTGGTTGCTTGTTGGTTTCTGGTACCACAAAGCAGACAAGATAAGGGAAGAAAACCCTTCCATATCTCCCTCATGGGCGGCAAATGAAGCATTTATTATGAACCGTATTGCCGACCTTGGAATGCTTATCGGTATCTTTATACTTTACTGGAATACAGGGTCTCTTCAGTATGATGAAGTGTTCGCTCAACTCCCATACCTTAGCGATGCTGTCTTAACTGGTGCAGCTATTGCACTCTTTATCGGGGCAATGGGTAAATCAGCTCAGTTTCCACTTCATACATGGCTCACGGATGCTATGGAAGGGCCTACTCCGGTTTCTGCATTGATTCACGCAGCAACGATGGTAACAGCAGGGGTGTTCTTGATAATTAGAGCCAATCCGCTCTATAGCATGGAAGAAGTTGCAGGTGTAAGTTTCTTCATTGCATCTCTTGGTACATTTGTTGCATTCTACGCGGCATCTATGGCATTAGTTGAACGTGACCTGAAAAGAATCATTGCCTATTCTACACTTTCACAGTTAGGGTACATGTTTGCAGCAGCAGGACTTGGCGCCTACTGGATCGCACTTTTCCACCTTGCAGCGCACGCATTCTTTAAAGCACTCTTATTCCTTGGCGGGGGTAATGTGATGCATGCTATGCATGATGAACTTGATCTCTTTAAGATGGGTGGACTCAATAAAGTAATGAGGGGCACATGGATTTACATGACCATTGCTTCTATTGCACTTGCAGGTTTGCCATTCTTTGCAGGTTTCTATTCTAAAGATGCGATTATTGAGACAGCATTTAATGAAGGCACCTATGTGTTATGGGGCGTTCTTGTACTGACCGCGGGTATGACAGCGTTCTATTCATTTAGACAAGTATTCTTAACCTTCCATGGAGAAGAGCGTTATAAAGCGCTTGGTTTTCACCCACATGAAATGTACAAATTTGTACTTGTGGCAATGTCACCATTGGCGATATTGGCGATGATTACAGGTTTGTTTATGGGACAATATAAAGCATTTATTTACAAGATAGGCGAAAGTGTGCAGTATGAGATGTCTGAGCATACACATCATCTTGCTGTATGGCTTGGGCTATTGGTTATCTTTATTGCATTATCAGGCATTGCTTTGGCATATTACAAATATGCCAGAAAAGGTGAACATGCATTTAAACCATCTGAAAAAGTTGCAAATGGCTTCTTTTATAAATTACTTATCAATCAATATTATGTGCCAAAACTCTATGAAGAGTTTATTACAAAACCGTATATGATGATTTCTGAGAAGTTCTGGACAGAAATAGATTTAAAAATAGTAGATGCAACGGTAGATAATATTGCAAAGTTCCTTTACAATAGTGGTGACAAGACAAGAAGTATGCAAACAGGTAACCTTTCAAACTATCTAAACTGGATGGCTGTTGGTGCGGTGCTGTTGTTGGTAATTGCTGCGATTTCAGCGATGATAGGTTAAGGGGTAAAAATGGAAAATATTTTAAGTGTATTGGTATTTTTTCCCGCAGTTGCAGGACTGTTGGGATTTGTAGTAGATAAAGAGAGCATAAGAACCTATGGGATCACTGTAGTAACTATAGAGTTCTTCCTTTCTTTATGGTTATGGTTTGGTTTTGATACAGTAAATCCAGGTATGCAGTTTGTAGAGATGATTCCCTTAATTCCTGATATGGGTATTTCGTATTATCTTGGCGCAGACGGTATCTCGCTGTTTATCATCGTGATGACAACGTTGATGACACTTATCGGTATGGCAAGTATGGGTGAAACAAAAAACATCAAGAACATGATTATTTCTCTACTCTTTTTGGAGATGACCATGATAGGGGTTTTTGTTGCACTGGACGCAATCATATTCTATCTTTTTTGGGAGCTTTCGCTGGTGCCGATGCTTTATATTATCGGCGCATGGGGCGGACCGCTCAGAGTATACGCCTCTATCAAGTTCTTCCTCTATACGTTTACAGGATCGCTGATTATGCTGGTAGGTATGTTATTTGTGGCCTACATTTATCATAGTCTTACGGGAGTATGGAGTTTTGCCATTACAGACTGGTATGCATTGGTACTGCCCGTAGATTACCAATTATGGCTCTTTGCCGCATTCTTTATAGGCTTTGCCATCAAAGTACCTATGTTCCCATTCCATACATGGATTCCCTATGCTCACGGGCAAGCTCCCACTATTGGTTCAGTGATCCTTGCAGCGGTACTGCTTAAAATGGGTACCTACGGATTTGTAAGATTTTCACTTCCAATGTTCCCTGACGCATCCGTGATGGCGATTACACCTATTGCAGTGCTGTCTCTGATTATGGTTATCTATACTGCAATGATAGCCTATGCACAAAAGGATATCAAACAAGTTATTGCATACTCTTCTGTATCGCACATGGGTATTATTATGCTTGGTCTTTTTGCAATGAATGCGGAAGGTTTATCGGGTTCAGTATTTCAAATGTTGTCTCACGGTATTGTGTCGGGTGCGCTGTTTATGCTTGTTGGTATGATTTATGACAGAAGGCACACGAAGTTGATGTCTGAATTTGGCGGTATTGCTGCAGTGATGCCTAGGTTTGCTATTATTTTTGGAATCATGCTCATGGCATCGGTAGGTTTACCGCTTACTATTGGTTTTGTGGGTGAGTTTCTTGTGCTTTTAGGTTTCTATCAAGTATCACCAATCATGACTATGTTGGCAGGTACATCTATTATCTTGGGCGCAGTGTATATGCTAAGAGTCATGAAACGTACTTTCTTTGGTCCATTGGATAATGAAGAGAACAAAAAACTTAAAGATTTAAACACTAGAGAAACATGGTCACTTATTCCACTGGTAGCTATTGTTATTTGGCTGGGAGTATATCCCAAACCGGTACTGGCACCCATAGATAATTCCGTAAAAGCATTATTGAGCTTCATGGATGAAAAAGCGATTACGCAAGAGGCAAAAGATATGATAAGGGTTGCAAAAACAAATAAGGGAGGTATCTAATGCTCGAGCCTATTAATGTGAGTTTGGAGAGTTTAAACCTTATTACGCTTGCTCCTATGCTTATTGCTATCGCAGGGGGTTTGATTATTTTGATTATTGATTTGCTCAATGACAAACTGCACAAGTCTCTGTATGTCATGTTGACTATTTTGGTACTTTTTATTGATTTTGGCGCAGTTTTAGGTCTTAATGTGAATGAACGCGGATTCTTTGATGTAATGCTTATTGATGGAATATCTATTATTTCTCAACTGATGATCATAGGCGGTTCAATGATATTCATACCTCTTGCATTGACATCAAAGAGGTTCCACGAATATTCATATCCTGAATTCTTTGCACTTTTCTTGTTTATGATTGCAGGATTCCAGTTTATGGTTGCCTCTGATAACCTTATTCTTATTTTTGTAGGGCTTGAGACTGCATCACTATCACTCTATACGCTTATTGCCCTCCATAACAGATCCAATTCATATGAGGCGGCAGTAAAGTATTTTACGATGGGTGCACTTGCTGCTGCATTTTTTGCTATGGGATCAGCCGTAGTCTATGCATTAACCGGGTCCGTAGAACTTTATAAAGTAGCCGAAGTACTGGCAGCACGTATGGATGAAGTAGGGTTGATGATTACTATTTTTGGCTCATCCGTGCTGTTATTGGTAGCTTTTGCATTCAAGCTTTCACTCTTCCCATTCCATACGTGGGCACCAGATGTATATGAAGGCGCCTCTTCACCACTAGCAGGCTACATGTCTGTTGTGCCTAAGGTTGCTGCATTTGTTGTGAGCATTAGAATATTTGGTATGTATATTGACCTTGGTATTGAGTGGGTCAGGTGGATGATTCTGATTATTGCAGTGCTCACTATGACACTTGCAAATATAATGGCCTTGGTACAAAATGATGTAAAACGTATGCTTGCGTACTCATCCATCTCTCATGCCGGGTTCATTGTGGCAGCATTAGCGCTTGATACCACAGAAGGTAATACGAGTATATTCCTTTATTATTCGCTCTTTATGTTTACAAACCTTGGAGCCTTTGCTATGTTGTGGATCTCTCGACACAAAACGAGAAGATTTGATATAGATTATGACCATCCGTATGAAAAATTTGCAGGGTTAATCCAAATTATGCCTATGGGTGCTGTGGTTATGGCACTCTTTATGTTATCTTTGGCAGGGGTTCCTCCCTTCTCTGTATTTTGGGGTAAGATTTATGTAATGCAAGCAGCAGTCAATGCCGGATATGTCTGGCTTGCAATTGTGATGGGACTCAACTCCGCCATTGCCGCATACTATTATTTAAAGCTCATTGTATTTATGTTTCTTAAAGATCCGGTAAAAGACGTTGACGTCATTTATTATAATATTTCAAAACCATTAATGGTCATTATCGGTCTTGCAACCTTAGCAACCGTAGGAGCTATTTTTTATGTACAGCCGCTTCTGTCTTACCTTTACTATATGATAAGTGCCAGCGGATACTAATCGCAAAAGAGGGGATTCCTCCTCTACTAAAGGATTGATTATATGAGCGTATATGCTGTTGTTTTTACCAATATTAAGAAGATTATAAGGGAAGACAGGAAAAATATTTTCTATCTTTTTTATTATTCAACGATTGACGCAGTATTGGTTTTATCCATCCCTCTTGCATCATCTTTTGTTATCAACAGTGTATTGGCACACGCAGCGTTTTCAGTTTTTATACTTGGAATGATTGTTCTTGTGCTGTTCATTTTTGTTACTATTTTACAGGTGCTAAAGGAATATATTATTGAAAAATTCATGCAAAAGGTATTTCTAAAAACAGGTATTGAAATTGCAATAAAAGTATTGGATCTGAAACATAAAGAATCCGATGATCCTCATATGTATAGAAAGCTGATGAATTATTTTTTTGATATTACAGCAATCCAAAAATTTTTCCCCATCCTTTTGCTTGATGGCGTAGGGGTAGTAGTTAAAATTTTTGTGAGCCTGCTTTTACTGCTTGCTTTTGACCCGTTGTTGTTTGCAGCAGGCGTATTCTTTTTCTCTGTATATATTATTTTGTTGCTGCTTCTGGGCCGCAATGGAGTTGAACATGCATTGAATCGATCTGATGCCAAGCATAATACGATTTATTTTTTACAGCACATGAGAGAACAAGAAGGTACAAGAAATGAAATACTGGGGAAGTTTGATACCAGCCTCTCTACTTACGCTAAGGCAAGGCAGAAGTTTTTTAAAGTAATCATCAGACAATTAGCACTCACCTATTTTGTCGAAGGTTTTATTTTTAGTGCCTTCCTGATTATAGGAGGATATCTGGTTATTGAAGGCAGATTACCATTAGGAGAATTTGTTGCTGCTGAAATTATTGTTACGTCAATCACCTATGCACTTAAAGGTTTTGTGAAGCAGCTTGATTATATTTATGATACGATAGAAGGATTTTACAAGGTCAATAAATTATCAATCGGGCTAGAGGATAAGAGCAATGAATAGATTTGAATTTAACTCACTTGATCTTACTAAAACAAATCCATTGGTTGAAAGGATATGGTCTTTTAGTGCAGTAATCCTCATTTTTTTTATAGGTATTCTCTTTTTACCATGGAGACAAACGGTAGAAGGTGTTGGGGAACTCATCGCTTATCATCCTAGCCAAAGAGTACATACTATTTCAGCCACAATTGATGGATTTATTAATTCTTTTCATGTTTCTGAAGACGAATATGTCTTAAAAGGAATGAAACTATTTACTATGGCCGATTTGGACAAGGACTACACAAAACGTGTATACAGCATGAAAGAGAGTCTAGAGCAACAGTATAAAAATACGCAAGAGGAAATTAGTGTTCTTGGGAAAAATAAAACAAGTACTATCGAACAAAAGAAAATTCGTACAGAACTTTTTGATAAACAATTTATTCAAGCAGAAGAACAATTTAAAAGTATTCAACTTAAACGCAAGGCACAACTCAATAGTTATAAGATTGAATTTATTAATCTTAAGCGTATAAAACAACTTTATAAAGAAAATATTGAGTCCAAACGGAATTATGAAAGTGCTGAGAATATTTATATAGGCGCAAAAACACTATTGGATAAAATCGATATAGATATTAAGGTACAAAAACGTCGTTTATCAATGATTGATCAAGAAAAATTGCAGTTTATAGAAGAGATTGAAAATAGTATAAGAACCATAGACAATAGTACACTTTCTGCACAAACACGTCTAAATGCTCTAAAAAGAGAACAGGAAGGTCAATTAACCGATATCGCACGGTATGAAACATCGGCAGTTGTGGCTGAAAAAGACGGGTATGTTATGAGAATACTGAAGAATGACAAAAATACTTATGTACGCAAGGGAGAACCGGTAATTCAATTTTCTCCTGATGTGACTACAAGATCGGTTTTGCTTAAGGTTTCAGATTTTAATATGCCACTAATCAAAGAAGGACTATCAGTGAGAATAAGATTTTACGGATGGCCTGTACTGAATATCCCAGGATGGCCGACGATTCGATTTGGTACTTTTGGAGGCATTATTAAAAAAGTAGATCCCATCTTGCATGAAAAAGGATATTACTATGCCTACATAGTTGAAGATCCAAAAGAGCCTTGGCCTTCAGTAAAACATCTTAGAGTGGGTACAGGCTCAACAGTATGGGTCGCATTGTCCAATGTTCCTATTTGGTACCAGTTGTGGCGCTTAATGAATGCATTTCCACCAAAAATGGTTACACCAGAGAAAAAACTATGATGAAAAAATCCTTAGGACTCTTCATTTTAATAGGATTGTTTACCCAAAATGCTGTATGTAAAGAAGTCTTTAAAATAGAGCGCGTGGCTAAATACTTAACCAAGGAAAACCCTTATGTGTATTCAGCTGTCGGACAGCAGTACGTGGATGAGGCTCGCGTACAAACATCCATGGGGGCTTTTGATACCAAACTTTCTTCACAGTATGATAACAAAGAGTACCCTTTAAGTGACGGTAGATATTTGGATCTCAGTTTGGCAAAACCAACTGAAAATGGAACAGAATTTTTGGCGGGTTACCGAAAAGCAGAGGGTGTGCAGGAATACAACAATATTAAGACGGGAGACGAGGGGGAGTTTCGTGTTGGTATCAAAGTGCCTGTATTTGCTCTTTTAAACGATATGAACTTTCGCAAATATAGTGTTGGGTCGGCATCACTTGGTGCAGTGCAATCGAAGTTTGAGGCA
Organism: Sulfurovum sp.; assembly: GCA_024637255.1. Taxonomy (GTDB): domain Bacteria; phylum Campylobacterota; class Campylobacteria; order Campylobacterales; family Sulfurovaceae; genus Sulfurovum. The sequence goes on along the minus strand of JAGXFO010000011.1, from coordinate 180,451 downwards.
CAAAACAATTTGAGGAACCTCTACTCGAATGTATTTATTTCTTACTACACACTTCTGTACTATAATGAACTCTTTAAACTTGAAAAAACTCTTTTAAGCAAAGCAAACAAGAGAAATGAATTTACCCAAAAAAGAGTTCTTTCGGGCGATCTTCCTGAAGTCGCACAGCTTGAATCAGAGCAACAAATTATCAATCGAAAACAAAGAATACTAATTACGCAAAATAGCTATCATAATGCATTTCAAATATTTTTAAAATACTTGAATTTACCGAAAAAGCATTTTGATTCTAGATATGATTTGCCTTCATTACCTATGCTGAAAAAAAATACTATGGCGTTACAGACAGCTTTAACTAAAGCATTAGAAAAGAGACCTGACTTAAAAGTGTTAGAGTATAAAAAAATGAAACTCGAGTTAGAATCAGACTATAATAAACTTTCAAAATACCCTGATTTGAGTGTTTCAGCTTATGGCGTACATGACTTACGGTATGGAAGCGGTACAAAAGTATCATTCAATTTGGATTTCCCTCTGGAAAGAACAGGATACGAGGGAAAAAAAGTAGAGATTAAAAGAGGTATTGCGCAACTTGATGAGGAGCAGAATAAATTAAAGTTGGAACTTAAAACAAACTTGACAAATTTACTTTATTCACTCGATGTGCTCAGTCAAAATATAAAAAATGCTCAAGAAGAGATTGGGCTTGTTGAAGAGCTTGAAAAAGTTGAAAACAAAAAATACAGACTTGGATCGAGTAATCTTTTTCAGGTTAACCAACGGGAAATATATACGCTACAGACGAAACAAAAGCAATTGGAATATTATTTGAATGTTTTACTTATCCAACAAGATATAAAAAGAGAGATGGGAGAATTGTTTGACCTTTAAGAACTCTTTTCAAGTTTAGGTTTTAGCATATCAGGTTATCTAATTTTTTGCTCAACTCTACAGCGCTTCCTTTTATAACATTTCGAAACTGCGACTGATTAAATGTTGTTTGTCTTTTGGCAAGTTTTGCAGTGTTTATAGTAATTTTCTCGATAAGCATTTTTTTGTCATAAATGCCATCCAAATAAGCCAATGTCTCTTTAATGCCTATGGCGTTCATGCAGTTGGGTGCCCGTGTGTACTTTTTTTCAAGCATGCATATTTCATCTATCAGCTCATTGTTAACCATCATATTGCTGCGCAAGGCAATGCGTTCGCGTAGAGCTTCCCTTTTGATGTCAATCTGGTAAATAGGAAGTGGGGCAGAGACAGTCGGTTTGGGAGGAAATTCCCTAAAATATTGAGAAGGAACTAAGCCTGTTTCCAAATAGATATGCAATGCTTTTTCTATACGGTAAGGGTCATTGGCTTCTATGCTTGACATGTATTTCTCATCTAAGGCGTAAAGCCATGCATAGGTTTTTCCAAGCTCCCGCAAATGTTCCTTCGCGTTTTGTTTTGTTTTTATACCTATGCTTGGTAATTCACTGATACCCTCTATGAGCATCTTTAGGTAAAAACTTGTCCCACCAACAATGACAAGGTTTTTACCTTCGTGTAAACATTTTGTATACACTTCGTTGTAAAGTTTAATGAAGGTTGTCACATCGAAAGTCTCATCAGGGTAGAGGGTGTCAATGCCGAAATGTTCTATGCCCGCACGCTCCTCCATGGTAGGCTTTGCTGAGACTATGTCTATCTCTTTGTGAATGGAAAGCGAATCAAGCGATAAAATATGCGCATTGATCTGCTGTGCAATCTTGACAGAAAGTGTAGTTTTTCCGGATGCAGTTGGACCGATGAGTGCAAGTTGTTTGAAGGTTTTCATAGCGTAATCATACCATAACCCCAAAAAAGGTAAAATAGTATTTTTATAAATAAGGTATACAATGAATTTATTTGACAAGAACAATCGTTTCAACCTGGCAAACTTGGTAACATATCTAAATGTTTCAGCAGGGGTTATGGCACTATTTTTTATTGCGAAGGGTGATTTTTTCACAGCAATTGTATTGGCATGGATAGGTGGCGCCTGCGACATCATAGATGGTAAGCTAGCCCGTAAATATAACCTTTCAACTGAGTTTGGTATACAGCTTGACAGTTTCGCAGATTTCCTTTCTTTTGTGGTGATGCCTGCATTTTTACTCTTTTATGCAGTAAAGCAATACAGCGCACTCTCGGGAGTCGAAGAAGTCATATTGGGCTTGGTGTTTATCTGGTATATTATTAACGGCTTACGCAGGCTGGTTGAGTTCAATCTTAAAGTAGATGCAGGAGAGGTAGCAAAATACTTTGAAGGCGTACCTACACCACTGGGAGCCATTCTTTTATGGGTACTTTATTTACTTATTGCCTACGGAATCATTACTAGTGGATACATTATTGCCATCTTGGTTACTCTTATCGCATGGTCACTCAATTCTAAATTGAAAATCCCCCATCCATAGAGTTATGCAGTGAATAGATTCAAAGAGAAGTTGGCACATTATTCAGAACTGGTAATGTTTAAACACTCTGTATTTTCCTTACCTTTTATTTTCATTGCTATGCTTGTGGCGGCATACAATGATGGTTTGGGATGGTTTGGCTGGAAGTTATTTTTTCTAGGTACATTGGCAGCAATAACAGCACGAAACTTTGCAATGGGCGTCAACCGTTATTTTGACAGAGATATTGATAGTCTTAACCCTCGCACCCAGGGTCGTCCTTCTGTGGATGGCAGGGTAACGAATGTTCAGATGATAGGGTTTATACTCATGAATGCTTCACTTTTTGTAGTGATCACCTATTTTATAAATACTTTAGCCTTTGGGCTCTCTCTTCCCATTTTGGCAGTGCTTGCCGCCTATACGTTCTTTAAACGCTTTTCTTCGTTGGCACACCTCATACTTGGAGTAAGCTTAGGGCTGGCTCCTATAGCAGGCGTAGTTGCCGTGAGTGGTGAGATAACCTCATGGTCTATCTATCTGGCAGCAGGAGTAATGTTCTGGGTAGCAGGTTTTGATCTGTTGTATTCTTTGCAAGACATCGAATTTGATAAAGACAACGATCTGCACTCCATACCCTCGAAGTTCGGCGTGCATAAGACGATGTGGATAGCAAGGGCGTTTCATAGCTTAGCTGTCATTTTTTGGATGTACTTTGTCTACGCTGCAGGACTGGGTTTCTGGGCACAACTCGCAGTATTTTTTTCTGCTATCATGTTAAGTTATGAACATTACATTGTCAACAAAGATTTCACTAAGATAGACAAAGCCTTTTTTACAGTCAACGGCTACCTTGGTTTCATTTTTTTAATTTTAATTATTATGGAGGTTGCATAAGATGCAAATGATGGATATAGCTGTTTTATCGTTGCTGGCATTGCTGGCTGTCATACTGTTTACACTGATGGCTAAAAACACTAAGCTAAGAAGTGAAAATAAAAAGCTCAATGAGATTTTGGAAGTGAAGGATACCACTATTGCAAACTATGAAAATTCACGTGTTGCAGTGAAAGATGTGATGGAAAATTTTTCTTTACTAGATGAAGTGATGACGCTTATAGATGCAGGACAAAGCAGAGAATCCGTATCTGAAAAGTTAGGCATACCTGTAAGCAGAGTAGAGCTTATCATTAAATTTGACAAACTGAAAAAGAGAGACTAATGTCTGTACCTGGCATGGGTGATTCATGGGACAGTATTTTATCTACAGCCTATGCAGCACTTGATACAGAGTATCAAGCATTTTTAGCAGAAGATGAGAGCTATTTTCCTTCTAAAGAAAACTACTTTAATGCTTTTAAAACATTAACCAAGAGTAGAGTAAAATACATTTTGTTCGGCCAGGATCCTTACCCCAGAAAAGAGAGTGCAGGAGGATATGCTTTTATAGATAAAAAGGTACAAAATCTATTTTCACCCTCTGGCTTGAGTAAAGAGGTAAACCGGGCTACAAGCCTACGCAATTTTATCAAAATGGCACTCGTAGCCAGTGGCAGGCTAATGAAAGATGATACTTCACAGGAAGCCATAAGCCGGCTAGATAAAATGCAAATGATCAACTCCATAGAAGAACTAAGGCTAAATTTTGAAAGAAATGGTGTATTGCTTTTAAATACAGCACTCATTTTTACTGACAAAAAGAGTTCGGCAAAACACATCAAAGCATGGAGACCTTTTGTCCGGCTGCTGCTCGCAGCACTTGAAAAAGAGAATCCAAAGCTTATACTTTTCGGCGCGCATGCCTCTGAGCTTAAAAAGCATCTTTTGTTGGGGCATTTTGAGAGCATAGAAATGCCTCATCCTTACAATCATACATTTATCACAGATAAGAAAGCACTAAAATTGTTCACTAAGATGAAATTACTTGAAAAATAAAGTTAATTTGGGTAGAATGTCGCTCTCACAATATTTGTGCACTCATAGCTCAGCTGGATAGAGCATCGGTTTGCGGTACCGAAGGTCTCAGGTTCGAATCCTGATGGGTGTACCACTTTTAAATATAAAAATTTGCCAATTCTAATTACTAACATAATTCCCGGCTCAATCAATAATCTCTTTTACCCCACTTTCTGGAAATTGTATTTATTGCTAGAATTGGTGCAGCATGGATTGGAGCCACCATGTTTTTGCTGTCTAGAAAATGTTAAGCTGCAGAATCCACAAGGAAGAGTATAATAAATAATTATCACAGCGATGAAAGGGTTACAAAATGAATGACCAGCAACTTCTCCTCCTATTTTTGGGGATTATTACACTATGTATGGTTATCATCACTGCGATAATTATTTTCGTTGCCATCCAGTATAATAAAACCATACATAAAGTAAATACCTTTATTGACGTTGGTCGAAATGGTCTTTATACTCTTTCGAACAATCTTTCCACCATCACCGAGGAGAGCAGTGAATTATTGGGGAGGCTAGGAGAAGAAAGCCAATTTTTAACGCTTAAGGCTTCTAGCGGTATCGCTAAATTAACCAATGCCTCTCTCGCATTTAAGGCATTTGATCAGTTTTTTAATAAAAATACAGAAACAAAAGATGACAACATGAACAATAATAATAATTTACTTAGTTTTACACTCGGCGCGGCTATGACGGGTATTGGTGCCTATTATGTTTTTAAAAACAAAGAGGTGATTTCAGACAAAATCAATGCCATAGAGGAGACTCTTGCGGATGATTACGGAGAATTAATCAACAAGACAAAAGCGAAGCTTCAAGAATTAGTTAAGGCATTTCAGTCTACTGCACAAGACTTCCTGCATAGTGGGACTGTGGATGACATTAAAGAAAATGAACTTAAGCAGCTCGTAAAAAAACTCGATAAACTCCAAAAAGAAATAGAAACATTCAGCATAAAGAGTTAATCTTTATCCAAGTGTGTCTCTTCATGCGCAAGGTTTGATCGATTGGCTTTGCGCAAGGTTGCGAGAGTTGTGGCAGCAAGCGCAACAATAGCAGGCCCTAAGATAAATCCCCAAAACCCAAAAGTTGCCAATCCTCCTACAATAGCGAAAAAGATGATAAATTCATTGATACGATGTTTGTTGTGATTTAGCTTGCGATTTACAAAATTTAAAATAACAAGCTTGACAATATTGTCAACGAAAACCGCCATCATTGCGTATGAATAGACGGAGATGATAAGTGCATTAATGACGTTGCCCTGAAGGTACTCATTTGTTGCAACAGGAACCCAGACAAGCGCTGTACCAAAAAGTGGAAGAATGGACACCATACCTGTAATAAATCCAAGCAATAAAGGGTTATACCCATCAAAAAAAGCAATAAAAATCCCAAATACCAACCCTTGTGTAATCATCACACCTATCAAAGTGTAGAATACAACTGATACTGTCATCGTCATCTCTCTAAAAAATTCTCGCTTAAGGGAACGTGCTAGAGGAATAATAGGAATAAAAAACAGAGCAAGTCTTCGGCCGTACAAAGTCAGAAAGAAGAAAAATACAACAATCATTGTCATACTTCCCAACATCAACATAAAGGTTTTCAACCCATTGCCTAGCCATTCTACAAGAAATGCAGTAATCTTTTCTTTGTTTGTATCCATCATTGAAACAATGGTATCAAGTGGAGTTTTAAGCCATTCTAGATAGGTCGGTAGGTTCTGGCTTAAGGTATCGATTTGACTCCAGAAGTAAGTAATCATCCCAATGGTATTTGCAGGTTGACTAAGGATATAAAATAAAAATATGGCAATCGGCATAAAAACAATCAATGAAAATACCAAGGTAACAATACTCGCAGAAAGCACAGGAGCAAAAGTTTTGAGCTTTTTACGCCGTTTGATTTTCGTTTCTATAAGATGGTATATGGGAAAAGTAACCATCACCATCAGTAATGCCACAAAAAAACTTTTCAAAAATGGGAAAAACAACCAAACTATCAGCGCAAAAACCACAAATCCAATCCAGCGTAAAAAAAAGTTTTCTTCCATAATAATATTTTCCTTTTGAATATTGAATAAAAAAGTGTTATTTTTGCTCAAATTATTTATAGTGTATTATACCTAAATAAGAATGGTTGATTTCTTGCTCAGTCGCTTTGAAACCAAGTCCTAACCAGATTTATATTATAATAGCATCAAACTATTTTGGAGTACTTATTATGAAAATCTTACTCGTTAACGCCAATCCTGTGGTCTCTAGAGTGCTTGCGCTCTGTACGCGCGATGAACATATGGTGTTAGATGAAGTAAAGAGTGTGGAAGCAGTGCAAAAAGTAGGGTATGACATACTTTTTGTTGATGAAGCTTCTTATACGGATAATCTGTCAGTATTGCTAGAGGGACTTGATATAAGAAAAAAAGTGTTTCTCTCTTTTTCTGAGGATTTTATGAGAGGGTTTGATGAAACTGTCAAAAAGCCTTTTTTACCTTCACAAATTATTAAAATTATTGCGCAGCCAAGCATCTTTGAAGTTTTAGATGATGTTTTGGAAGAAGGTATTGTAGAAAGCAGCACTCCAGAAAACACGATTTCTATTTTCCCCTTGTGTGCCGAAGAAAGTATTAAAGAAGAAATATCACCAACAGCAGCCCCGTTACCCATAGAGGATGTCGTATTAGAGGTTGGCTTGAAGAATCAGGAAGTTTTGGGTACAAAAGTACTGAATATGGATGATATAGTAAGGATAAAAGAACTTCTTGATATGGGAGATGATGGAATAGAGATAAATGAAGCAGAATTTTTAGGGGATGATGCCTATGAGGCACGCAAAACTAAGGTTATTAAAGAACAATTGATTGCAGAAGGGCTTGAAATACTCGAAGAAGATGAGATGGTTGAAGCGTTAAGTGCATCCGTTGAAAAGGCTTCTGAAAAACTAGATAAACAACTAAAGAAGATTAAGAAAAGACATAAAAAAAAGATAGCACTGGGAGAAAATGAACGCTTTAATATGGAAGAAGCTCTTAGTGCCGTGATTGCAAACTTGAAGCCTAAAAAAATCAAAAAACTTTTAAATGGTGAAGAGATAAAAATAAAAATAAAACTAGAGGATCATACATAATGCAAAAAGGTGCTATTTTAGTGTTGTCTGGACCAAGCGGCGCAGGGAAAAGTACTATTATTAATGCTGCATCTGACGAGATAGGGGAGTATTATTTTTCTATTTCTACTACTACCAGAAATCCTAGGGCAGGAGAAAAAGACGGCAGGGATTATTTTTTCGTGACAAAAGAAAGTTTTGAAGAAGATATTGGGACAGGGAACTTTCTCGAGTATGCACAGGTGCACGGTAATTATTACGGCACATCGCTCAAGCTGGTCAGAGCAGCATTAAATGAGGGCAAACTGGTTATCTTTGATATAGATGTGCAGGGGCATAGGCTTGTGCGTGCAAAGATGAATGATATTACAACATCAGCTTTCATTACCCCATCCACGCTCAAAGAACTAGAGACTAGGCTGAGGGCTAGATCTACGGATGATGAGTCTGTGATAGTAAATCGTATTAACAATGCAAAAAATGAGATAAAAGCTTTGGGTGAATATGATTTTACAATTATTAACGATACAGTAGAAGAGGCGGCAAAACAGTTCGTGATAGTCGCAAAAGCTGCCAGACTGAAGCAAAGTCTTGAAGATGAAGAACAATTTATCAGGCATTGGTTAAATAAGTAAGCAATATTAAACATATTCAAGTATAATTGTTTAAATTTTAAATTAACACTCTGTTATGGAGTATAAAAGGATAAACCATGGGTATGCCAAGTATGCCAGAACTACTTATCGTATTAGCAATTGTTGTGCTTCTTTTTGGAGCAAAAAAGATTCCAGATCTTGCAAAAGGTATAGGAAAAGGGATTAAAGACTTCAAGAAAGCTATTAAAGATGACGACGAAGAGTCTAAAGAGCTTGCCTCCAAAGAGGAACCTAAAGTTGAAACTTCAATAGAAGAGAAAAAAAGCGAAAACGCTTAAGCCAACGGCCACAGTCTGTGGCAAACTTCTAGAGTTCCTTTGGAGCTCTACACTCCCTAAACCTTATCGAATGGTACAGTATGAAATTAAAATCACAAATAAATCAACTTATTAAAGAAGCTTTTTTAAAAGCAGGCATAGAGCACGAAGTCATGAGCGTCTCTGAAACTACCAAAGCCGAGTTTGGCGACTTTCAGTTTAACGGAGCGATGGCATTGTCTAAAAAACTGGGTAAAAACCCAAGAGAGATTGCCGCCAAACTCATAGAAAATCTTGACCTCGGCACGCTACTGTCTAAAGCAGAGATAGCCGGACCGGGGTTTATTAACTTATGGCTCAATCCAGTATGGATTGCTTCACAGTGTGAAAAAGCACGTAAAGATGTACGCCTTGGTGTGGAAAAACGTGAAACACCCATTAAGGTTCTGGTAGATTATTCTGGACCCAATATGGCTAAACAGATGCATGTGGGGCATTTGCGTTCTTCTATTATTGGCGATACGCTGGCCAATCTTTTAACCTACCTTGGAGATGAGGTCATACGTCAAAACCATATTGGAGACTGGGGGACACAGTTTGGTATGCTGATTGCTTATCTGGAAGAAATACGGGAAGACGGCTCTGTGAGTCTAAAAGATTTGGAGCAGTTTTACAAAGATGCCAAAGAGCGTTTTGATGCAGACGAAGATTTTGCAAATAAAGCCAGAGAGTATGTAGTAAAGATACAAAGTGGCGATAGCCACTGTTTGGAGCTTTGGCAAAAGTTTATAGATGTTTCCTTAGGGCACTGTGAAGAAGTCTATGAAAAACTTGCTGTCAATCTTACACGTGATGACGTGCGTGCAGAAAGTTTTTACAATGATGACCTGAGCACTGTAGTAAGTGATTTGGATGCAAGCGGGTTGTTGACACAGAGTGACGGCGCAAAATGTGTATTTTTGGAAGGAGGGGAGATACCTGTCATTGTCCAAAAAAGTGATGGCGGTTATTTGTATGCGACTACGGACCTCGCAGCTTTACGCTATAGGGCGCAGACTTTGGGAGCGAAACGTATCTCGTATGTCGTAGATGCAAGACAGACCGAACACTTTAAACAAGTATTCAAGATAGCAAAAGAAGCTGGTTTTGTTGGGCAGGACGTGAATCTTGAGCACATTGCCTTTGGTACGATGATGGATAAAGGCGGAAAACCTTTTAAGACACGTGACGGAGGTACGGTGAAACTCATAGACCTGCTAGATGAAGCAGTAGTGAAAGCCAAAGAGACTATTAATGATAAAGCTTCGTATACTCCAGAGCAATTGGACACACTGGCAAAGATCATAGGAATCGGGGCTGTCAAATATGCAGACCTTTCCATAAACCGTGAGTCTAATTATATTTTTAATTGGGACAAGATGCTTAGTTTTGAAGGCAATACCTCATTATATATGCAATATGCCTATGCAAGAATACAGAGTATTTTTAGGAAGCATGATGGGGTTATTGAAGGAAAAATTATCATAGGGGATGCTTTGGAGCACAGGCTCTCAACGATGTTGCTTCGTTTTGAGGATGTCTTGAACCGCGCAGCAGTAGATGCGGCACCCAATCAGATTACAACATATCTTTTTGATTTGGCAACACTTTTTATGCGTTTTTACGAGCAAAACCCTATACTCAAAGAAGGCATAGAAGAGAAGACTAAAATGAGTCGTTTGGCATTAGCAGATTTAACGGCGAAGACCATCAAGCAAGGGTTGGATATACTTGGTATCGAAGTTGTAGATAAATTGTAGGGCGGTTTTTATGAAAGTTTTCATTGTTTTAGCCATATTTTTAACGCTTGTTGCCATCTTTTTCATGCACAGAAAAAATAAGAATCTGAAAAAACTTCTTATTGCATTGGCAACATTTGGTGCTATTATTTCTTTGGCAGTGTTAGGAAATCTAAGCAGACAGATTATGCCTATCTTTATAATACATAATGTTTTACTTCTGTTCTCGTGGGTCGCATTGATAGCATATCTGCTAAGAGATAGATATTATTGGTGGATTATTTTCTCACCTTTGCTTACGATTGGATTATTTTTGTTATTGGAGTTATTGACCGGCTCAAGTCATGAGCCGGTTTAAGTAAACGACAATTTCTTGTCGCTTACGCGGGATCAATATCTTTCTTTTTTTGATTTTCTACAAGCTCTGATAGAAATGTTTCAAGTGAGTAACGTTGTCTGTATTCAGGTATCATAATATGAATAAGTATGTCACCCAAATCAGCTACTGCCCATTCGTCCGTAGCATCTGAAGCCAGAAAACTGTCACTCTGGGATTTTAGCTCTCTTTTGAGATGGTCAAAAAGTGCCAGTGTGTGTTTTCCGTTGAGTGAATTGGCGATGACTACACGTTTGGCTATGTAATCTGCATCATCAAGGTTAAATACTTCTATCTCTTCAGCTTTTTTATCGTCAAGTATTTTTACGATACCTGCTATTCTTTCGTCTATTGTCATGTGGTGTTGCCCTTCTAGTATGTGTTTGACAGATTTTCTAATCTTCTTATCAACAAATTGTAAATCTTTTTCTTCTCTTATTTGGGTCGAGCTCATAACTGCTTCTATGGGTAAAAACAGCCATTTTTTGAGTTTTTCCGTATCTAAATGACCATTTCCTCGGGTTGCTATAACCCAAGTAATGTTTTCATTTAGCCATTCAAATTCATGCCATTTTGTCAATGTTGACAGATTGTCAGATCCTATGATAAGATACTTGACACTATATGCTTGGTTAAAATGTTTTACACTTTCTGAGGTTGCTGTACTTTTGCCTTCTTTTATCTCATAATCACTTACTTCAACAATATCCATAGAATCAAATAGTGTATGACACCATGAAAGACGTGTATGGACATCTGCGAGCGTAGATGTTTTAAAAGGATTAAGATAGGCCGGCACTACAAGCAGTTTTTCAATCTTCAAGACTTCTATTGCTTTCTCAACGATAAGCTGATGCCCTCTGTGCGGGGGATCAAAACTTCCCCCAAAGATGGCTATAGTAGGCTTATGATGATTAACCAAATACTAACCTCATTTACTGTAAAATTATGTAATATTAGCATAATAATCATAAGGGTAAAGTATGGCTGTAAAAGTAGCAATTAACGGACTTGGAAGAATTGGTAGATGTGTGGCGCGTATCATCGCCGACAGAGAGGATATTGAGCTTGTTGCAGTGAATGCTTCTGGAAGCGAAGAGATGCTTCAGTACAATCTAAAATATGATTCCGTACATGGAAAACGTGAAGATGTATCTGTGGCAGAGGGATATCTTAACATCGGTACAACCAAAGCTAAAATATTTGCTGAACGTGACCTATCCAAAATTGATTTTGCATCGTGTGGGGTTGAGCTTGTATTGGAATGTACAGGTGCCTTTTTGACAGCCCAAAGTGTACAGCCATATTTGGACAATGGTGTGAAAAAAGTGCTTTTTTCTGCGCCAGCCAAAGATGATACTGCAACCTTTGTATTTGGTGCAAATGAAAATGAATATGCGGGCGAAGCGATTGTTTCAAATGCAAGCTGTACAACCAATGGATTGGCACCTGTAGCAAAAGTGCTTGATGCCGCGTTTGGTATAGAAAAAGGTTTGATGACTACCATACATTCTTATACTTCTTCTCAGCCTATATTGGACAGTAAACACAAAAGTGATCCAAGAAAAGGACGTTCAGGTGCTACCAACTTGGTACCTACGACAACGGGTGCTGCAAAGGCCATTGCTAAAGTACTGCCAAACCTTGCTGGAAAACTCAACGGGCAAGCCATCAGGGTTCCTACACCTGATGTTTCTATAGTTGATCTAACGGTGACTTTATTACAAGATGTCACACTTGAAGAAGTGCAGGCTGTGTTTAAAACAGCAAGTGAAGGTTCACATAAGGGAATTCTTGGCGTAGATGAAGAGTATAGAGTTTCTCAAGACTTTGTAGGCGAAGAACTCAGTACAGTAGTGGCACTTGATACGATTCAGGTGATAGGCGGCAATATGGTAAAAGTACTTTCATGGTACGACAATGAATGGGGATACTCTTGTCGTTTGGTCGACATGGCAGTGCATATAAGTAAAAAGTAAGAGAGAAGAATGAAAACAGTTAAAGATTTAAATATTGATGGCAAAAGAGTATTTATAAGATGTGATTTTAATGTTCCCAAAGATGAAGATGGAAATATCACTGATGACAGAAGAATCAGGGGGGCCTTGGCTACAATTCGTTATTGTCTGGATCGTCAGTGTAAAGTGATTTTGGCTTCCCATTATGAACGCCCAGAACCTGGTGTATATGAGGAAAAATACTCACTTAAGACAGTAGTAACACGTTTAAGAACCCTTCTAAAAATTGCTGAAACAATTACTCTTGCAGAGGATGTGGTTGGTCCTGATGCCAAAGCTAAATCTGTGGCACTCAAAGCAGGAGAAGTACTGGTGCTTGAAAATCTTCGTTATGAAGCGGGTGAAACAAAAAATGATCAAGCTTTTGCGGCAGAGTTGGCAAATATGGCAGATATTTATATCAATGATGCATTTGGTGCCTGTCACAGAGCCCATGCTTCTATTGATGCGATAGCTAAACATTTTGATACAGACCATAAAGCAGCAGGTTTTCTTCTTTCTCAGGAAGTAAATTTCTTTGCTAAAACCTTAGAAAACCCTATGCGTCCATTTGTGGCAGTAATTGGCGGCTCTAAGGTCTCGGGGAAGCTCGAAGCGCTTGTAAACCTCATTGAGAAAGTGGACAAGGTAATTATTGGCGGGGGTATGGCGTTTACGTTTCTGAAAGCCCAGGGCTATGAGATTGGTACTTCATTGGTAGAAAATGATTTATTGGATGAAGCACGAAGCATTATGGCTAAGGCCAAAGAAAGAGGGGTAAAGTTCTATTTGCCTGTAGACATTGTGGTAAGCCCTGAATTTTCTGAACATGCCATTACAAAATATTTACCATCCCAGGAGATCCCTGTGGGTTGGATGGGTTTAGATATTGGACCTGCGAGTTCAAGACTATTTCGCGAGGTACTCAATGATGCCCAGACTATCATGTGGAATGGTCCCATGGGTGTGTATGAATGGGATAAGTTTTCCAAAGGAAGTCTTAAAATGTCACATGATATTGCAGATACGCATGCAACGACTATTGTCGGTGGCGGTGACACGGCAGATGTGGCTCAAAAAGCAGGGGATGTGGACGAGATGACTTTTGTAAGCACGGGCGGAGGAGCTAGTTTAAATCTTATTGAGGGCAAAGCACTTCCTGGTATTGAAGCACTCAAATAGCCTAAAGAAGGATAATCATGATTTTTGCAGCAAATTTTAAAACAAATCACACAAGAGCTACAACAGGAAAATATATTGAAGTATTGAAAGAAAAATTGCTTGCAAAAAGATATGACGATCAAGTTTTTATTTTCCCTCCCGCAACAGCTTTGGATAGATATGAAGGCGACTTTACCATAGGTGCACAAAATGCGTATCCGACACAAAATGGTGCGTATACAGGTGAGATAGGTTTAGAACAGCTTGAAGAGTTCGGAATTAAAACCATACTTATCGGGCACAGTGAAAGACGGCAACACTTAGGGGAATCACAGGAAAAAGTAGCACAAAAGTTTGCATTCTTTAAAGAAAAAGGGTATGAAATACTCTATTGCATCGGTGAGTCGCTTGAGATAAGAGAGGCCGGTGACGAAGCAGTAATCGCATATTTACTTTCCCAGTTTGATGGGATTGATATCAGCTATAAAAATCTAATCATTGCTTATGAGCCTATCTGGGCCATAGGTACAGGAAGATCTGCCACAGTAGAAGAGATAGCTTCTACACATAAAACTTTAAAACTCAATGTAGAGAAGCCATTGTTATACGGAGGAAGTGTTAATCCTGCCAACATTAAAGAGATTATCAGTATTTCAGGTGTGGATGGTGTGCTGGTAGGATCTGCTTCTTTGAATGTAGAGAGTTTTTCTGCTATGGTGTTATCGTAAAATTTGCAACTCTTCTCATGCCCTTACTTGGTACAGGAACGAGAAGAGTTGATAGCAAATAATTGTTTATTTAAATAAATCTGCCAAGGCCGTCGTGTCTGTAGTTTTTTCTGTATCCGCATTTTCTGAGCTGTCTACTTGTCTTTCGGTTACCCCTTCAATCTCGTTAAGTTCTATGGTATAGCCTGTGAGCATAGAAGCCAGACGGATGTTAATTCCAGATTTACCAATGGCTTTTGCTTTTTGGTCTCCAGTAATGTTTACAACCGCTTTTTTGCTTGCAGCATCCACCTTGATACTTTGTGAGATTGCGGGACTTAAAGCGCGTGTAATAAAAACTTCAGGGATAGGTGAAAATTCGATACAGTCGATATTTTCACCATTAAGCTCTTCGCTTACTGCGTTGATACGCACACCCTTAACGCCTACGGCCGCACCGATAGGGTCTACGTTCATTTGTTCTGTTTTCAGTGCTATTTTTGCTCTTTCTCCAGGGATTCTTGCCGCCGCAGTGATGACAACTACACCATCATCAATTTCAGGTACTTCAGAAGCCATCAGTGCTTCGAGAAATCTAGGTGAGGTTCTTGTAAGCTCAAGGTAAAGACCATATTCAGGATCCACACTTACATACCTAAGAAGAGCACGGATGGAGTCTCCACGTTTGTATTTTTCACCTTTGATACGGTTTCTAAGTGACATAATACCTTTGAGCTCACCAATCTCAACATGTGTGTTGTCTTCTGAATCAATACGGTTTACTACGCCCAGCATGACAGTACCTACTTTCTCTCTGTATTTCTCAAATAGATCCTGTTCAACGCGCCTTTGTATGTGGTATTCAAGCTCTCTGAAAAGATTTGCCGAAGCTGTCCTGCCGTGTTCTTCAAGAATAAACTCTTCTTTAAGTTGATCTCCAAGCTCTAAAGAGTCGTCAAACTCTTTTGCTTCAGAAAGTGGTATAAAGCTGTCTGATTCTATTTTTTGCTTGTTTCCTTCTTTTCCCACTTCTGCATAAAGTTGCTTATCATTGTCTGCCACAACAGTAATGACTTTGAAAACAGAGTATTTTTTTGTATCATGATCAATATTCACTTCAAAAGTACTTGTAAAACTGGTTAGTTTTTTTGCCGTATTGATCAAAGCGTCTTTAAATGCTTCTATTGCGTGCTCTTTTGAGATATTTTTTTCGTGTGCAATGGCTTCTATGATGTCTAATATTTTTTCCATAATTAATTCCTAATAATAAGTTTTTTGATAATCATTACAATGTACCGCTACAAGAGGTAACATAACAATATGGATAACGTCTTGGGAGGTGTTGTTTTTGAAGTAAAAGAATTATATCTAATCAAAGCTTTACTGAAAATAAAGTATAATTTACCATTGTAGTATTAAAGAGTACATAAGATAAGAAAAAGGTAACACGAATGAAATTAAAACTTGCTAGAACAACACTGAAAGCAAAACCAAAAATGATTGAGTTGGAGAAAGTAGAAGAAGAGCTGGCAGAAAAATCTATATTTTATTTCGATAAAGACAACTCACATAAAGAACTAAAAGAGATGATTGAATATTTTGAAAAAAAAGGTTATTCTGTCTACATGAGAGAAGTCAAATATGGACTGGATGAAAATGAATACATCTATGAAGTGCATATCATCGCTTAGTGCAAAATGCTTGAGCCAACTGTAAGGTTGACCTTGAGTCAACATGTTTTTCTGGCTTTGCCTCAAAAACGTTCTACGAGAAAGACAAATTATTGAGTAAAAAATTATTTATAGAAACACTTGGCTGCGCAATGAATGTTCGTGACAGCGAACACATGATAGCAGAACTGAACCGGCAAGAACCCTACGAAATCACTGATAATTTAAAAGATGCTGATCTTATTATTATCAATACCTGTTCTGTAAGAGAAAAACCTGTAGCGAAACTTTTCTCTGAGATTGGGGTATTTAATAAGCACAAAAAGCCCTCTGCCAAAATAGGTGTCACAGGGTGTACAGCTTCTCACTTAGGAGAGGAGATCATTAGACGTGCACCCTCTGTAGATTTTGTACTGGGCGCAAGAAATGTTTCAAAAATTACCCAAGTAATCAATCAAAAACATGCAGTAGAAATTAGTACGGACTTTGACGAGAGTACTTATGATTTTGCAGAGTATAGAAGTAATCCTTTTAAGGCAATGGTAAACATCTCTATAGGCTGTGATAAGTCCTGTACCTTCTGCATCGTACCTGCAACACGCGGTGATGAGATATCTATTCCCTCAGATCTTATAGTCCAAGAGATAAAAAAAGCCGTAGCCACAGGCGCAAAAGAAGTCATGCTTCTTGGCCAAAATGTAAATAATTACGGAAGACGATTCAGTAGTGATGAAGAACAATGTGATTTCACTCAGTTGCTACAAAAAATCTCCAAAATAAACGGCTTAGAGCGTATACGTTTTACCTCTCCTCATCCTTTACATATGGATGACTCGTTTATACAGGAATTTGCATCTAATCCTAAAATATGTAAACAGATCCATGTTCCCTTGCAGAGCGGATCAACCTCAGTACTTAAAGAGATGAAAAGAGGATACACCAAAGAGAACTTCATTAACCGTTGCGAGAAGATACGTACGCTTTGTCCCGAAGCAAGTATTTCTACCGATATAATCGTTGGCTTTCCAGGTGAAAGTGATGCAGACTTTGAAGATACGATGGATGTACTTGAACAGGTACGTTTTGAACAACTGTTTTCATTTAAATACTCTCCCCGTCCCCATACTGAAGCAGCAACATTTGTCAATCAAATAGACAGTGCTGTTGCAGGAGCTAGGTTGACCCGTCTTCAATCACGACATACAGAAATACTCGATGAGATCATGGATGCACAGTTGGACATGGTCCATAAAGTATATTTTGATGAACTCAAGCCAAATGGAAAAGTCTCAGGACGTTCTGATGATGGCAAACTCTTTTTTGTACAGGGCAGTGAAGAGTTGTTAGGTAAAATAGTGGATGTTAAAGTGACTAAAGCCTCAAGGGGTGCACTTGACGGAGTGCTTATTTAAGGTTTGCGAATGAAAAAGTTTTTACGGCAAATAGGCCAGGTAATCATCCCTCCTATCGCTTATATTCTTATGCGTATTATCTGGCTCAGCACCTCTAAAAGATTTCATTTTATTACTTCTGTCAGTGATGAGCAGCACATATGTGTTTGTTGGCACGGGGAACTGTTTATGAGTCCTCAGGCTTATAGACATATTCATAAAAAACAAGCTGCTTCTGCTATTATCTCTTTGCATTTTGACGGTGCGCTTATCGCAGGTACACTTAATCTGTTTGGTATTCGTCCCTTAAGGGGATCGAGTCGGAAAGGGGCGCAAAAAGTATTGTTTCAGGCATTTCGCAGCATTAAAAAAGGCGAAGAAGTACTTGTCACCCCGGATGGACCTAAAGGTCCAAGGCATACCGTAAGCGATGGAGCCATAGGATTGGCACTGAAGAGTGAGTTACCCATTTTTGTCATGAATTTTACCTCTGAAAAATATTGGCAATTTAACAGTTGGGACAAGTTTGTTATACCTAAGCCATTTAGCAAGGTAGAGTTTTACCTGCAAAGTGTTTCACTTGCGGGATTGGAGTTTGATGAGGCAAAAGAGTATCTGCGTTCTAAAATGTTAGAACATACTATAGGTTAAAAGATGAAGAAGAAGCTTCAAGATGCATCTGCAGAGTTTTTACATTATTTACTTGATGTACGAGGTTATTCTGAGACTTCTGTTGTGACCTATGAAATAGCACTGAGACAAATGCTGGCAGAGAGCCATTTTTATGAAGAAGATGGTCTTGTAGTGGTGAACATCACTCCTTTTCGCTTTAAAATCGTTAAAAATCATAAAAAAACCATCGTGAAAAAACTATCTGCGATACACTCATTCATGAAATATCTGGAAGAGCAATGCCTTATGAATATAACACTTATAGGCGATGAATCCATAAAGGTACCTAAAAGCCTCCCTAAGCCCATTGAAGAGAGATATATTCACGAGGTGTTGGGTAAAGCGAATTTAGAAGAGAAACTACTTGTTTCTATGCTTTATGGTCTTGGGCTGCGTATATCCGAGCTTAGTGCATTGGAACTTATGGACATCAAAAAAGAATGGGTACAGATACATGGTAAAGGCAACAAGGTAAGAGAATTGCCTTTGTTGGGTACTTTACAGGAACTTATTGCTGTGTATGTGAAGCAGAAGTCCCCCAGAAAGTATCTGTTTGAAAAAGGTAATGCCCCGATGAATGCCGCACAGTTGCGTTATATACTGACTAAACTTTTTAAAGAAGCCGGTTTAAAAGTGACTCCGCACCAACTGCGACACTCCTTTGCGACACATTTACTCAATAATGGTGCACGTATTTCTGATGTCAGCGAACTGCTTGGACACGAGACCATGGCAACCACACAAGTTTATACAAAACTTGGAAGCGTCAAGAAAATGCAAGAGTATATGAAAGCGCATCCTCTAGCCAATGCAAAGCATCTCCCGGAGTGACCAACTAGTTGCCAGCAGTTAGTCGTGAAGGGTCTATATTTTCTTTAAAAAGGTAAGGTCTTATTTTGCTCGGTACGTTTAAAACCCTGCACAATTCTTTAAATTTTTTTGGCATAGGGATGGTTAAAAAAGGCGTAATGAATAGCAGGTTATCTTGAAGTTCTATAGCCCATTGGCCGCCTATGACTAAAGACATTTCTTTTTCTATCTCCTGACGTTGAGAAGCAGAAAGGAGGTAGCCCATCTTTTTGAGTGTCATATCGGCAGCTTTTACTTTAGCATTTTGGGTATGCAGTTTTATGATACTAAGCAACTTGTTTTTGTGCATAGTTTCATAGCCGCCCTCAAGTACATTTTTGTCTTTTCTTAGGTAATCCATACTACGTCTGATACCTTCTTTGTACTCAGCCATAAGCGCGTCAGAAAACTGTTTCCTAAATTTATTGCGTTCATACTTTTCATTACTATTGCTTTCATCTATAAAATAAGGATACTGATTGCTTTGGAGATACTCAAGTAACTCTTCCTTGCTGTAGACAAGCAGTGGACGCAGTAAGACATAGTGTTCCTTTTGTGTGACAGGTTCCAGACCCAGTAGCTCGCTTAATCCTGCACCCTTACTTAGTCGCATAAGCAGCCATTCGAGCTGATCATTTAGCTGATGTGCCGTGAGTAAAGTATCATAGCCCTCAATGGTGATAAGGGACTCAAAAAATTCATAACGAAAATCTCTTGCCTGTTTTTCAAAATCGGCATGGAAGGGAGGTGCTTTGATACTATGACAAAAGAGTTTATAGTCTTTAGCGAGTGCTTTTGCGTGAGACTCTTCTGTGTTGCTGGCTTCACGCGTACCATAATTCACCAACGCAATATCAAATTTAACACCATGTTCTAAGAGTAAAAAAAATAGAGCGGATGAATCGACACCTGCAGAAAAAGCCAACAGGTTCTTTTTTTCTTTTAGGGTAGAAACATCCAGTGTGAGCATGGTCTTGTTTAGAGTGCTTTAATGAGTGTTGCAAGCAGTTGTGTGCCTACTAACTCTGTGATGTTTGCTTCATATCTTTTTCCATATTCTATCTTCAGGTCAGAAGTGTCGTTGATGAATATCTCCCCATCGATGTCCACAGCCCAGCCTAAAGGTCTAGCCGAAAGCAGGTACTCATGTTCATCACTTTCCCCATCAATGACAAGTGTAAGCGTTTTGCCTATCATATTTTGCAGTGATGCAAGTGTATTTTCCTCTGCAATCATCCCAAGTTTATTCGCTCTAGCGTCGATAGTCTCTTGGTCTATCTGCTCAAGGGTATACGCGGAGGTTGTTTCCTCATTGGAATAATGGAAAGTGTTAAATCTGTCAAATTCAAATGTTTCCATAAAGTCACACAGTTTTTTGAAACTCTCATCACTTTCACCAGGGTGTCCTGCAATCACAGAAGTACGTAAAAAGGCATTTTCTTTGCTTTTCATGTACTCAAGCAGTTCAATGGTCTTCTTCTCTCCAAAACCGCGCTTCATGATCTTCAGTACGGAATCTTCAATGTGCTGGATAGGCATATCATAGTAGGTTTGAAATACTTTAGAAACTGCTATGGCATCGATGAGCTCAAAGGTAGTTGTACTAGGGTAGAGATATAAAATACGTGCCGATATGACTCCTTCAATAGCCTCAACACCACTAATGAGGTCAATAAGCCCATCAGACATTTTCATATCACGCCCATAGCTTGAAGAGTCTTGCGAAATAAACGAGAAGTCATAAAAGCCCTGTGCCACAAGATTTTCAACTTCTTTGACGACAGAAGTAAGAGAACGGGAGTGCAATTTCCCTTTAAAGCTTGGTATAGCACAAAATGAACAGGACTGGTTGCATCCTTCTGCTATCTTGATGTAAGCATGGTAATTGGATCCCGTGATGACTCTTCCAGAGTTTTCTGTAGCAAGGTACACTTCTGGAGAAAATGTACTTTGTTTAGAAGCGATGAGCTGGTCTATCTTCTCATAATCTCCTACACCGGTAAAGATGTCTATCTCTGGCATATCTGCCTGAAGTTCTTCTTTATAGCGTTCTGTCAAACATCCGCTCATCACCAAAATAGAGTTCTTTTTACGTTCATCATGCAGATTGAGTACAGTGTTGATACTTTCCTGCTTTGCCGCATCGATGAACCCGCAAGTGTTCACGATGATGACATCTGCTTCAGTACTGTCATCTGTGATCTCATACTCTCTCAGACGCCCAAGCATCACTTCGCTGTCAACAAGGTTTTTGGTGCAGCCAAGGCTGACCATGTGTAGTTTTTTAGTATTCATTAAGACTCATTTGTGTTTTAGACTTTTGCAGCATTATAGCTAAAAGTAAGAGAAAGATATAAGGTTGAAAAAATGTAAAGTGTTTGAGAGAAAAAAAGAAGTTAGAGCCAGGCAAAAGCCTGAACTCTAAAAGTTAAGAAAGATTCTTAGAATTTATATCTAGCAACAACTCTTACAACATTCATGTCTTCATCAGCTACAAGTACATCTTCTACATTTATATCAGCATTGATATAAGCATAAGTTGCACCGATACCAAAATTATCAGTCAAATTTGTTGTATATGAAAGGTCAAATTCATTAACTGAACCATTAAATGAATTCATATCTGTGTAAGCGTATAATGCAGAGATGTTACCACCAAGTGCATCAATATTACCGTTGATTACATATTTATCAGTATCAAAAGTCATAAGTGAACTAGTAAATAGCTGATCTACAAGCGTAGTTGTGTAAAGTGCTGAGGTTGTGCCGCCAATGTTAAACATACCAAAAGCGAATGGAAGTCCACCCTCATTTACAGATGCAGCAACACCACCATCATTTACGTTTGAATATGCAGCCGCTACGTTAATACCAGCAAGTGTAGTTCCAACTTTTGCACCGAATGCTACGATATCATCTGTCATTGCATCATGCATGACTGTTCCACCTTGGACACCTACATTGAAGCTACTAGCAGCATACTGTGCGTCACCCCAAAGGATGTTGATATCATCAGCAGTGATGAATTCAGATCCGTAGTAGTATGAACCAGTTAATGTTAAGTTTTCAAATGATTTGTTTTGTGCAGTAAGCATATATACGCCTCTATCATCATTCAAGCTATTGAAATCAGTTAGATTAGTCATCATCATAGAGTTAACATTGTTACCTGCTATCCATGCTCCAACTAATGTAGTGTTTGTGATATCAGTATTTACAAGTAAGATTGCATCAAATGTATTTTCAAATACGTTCCAATCTTCTGAATATGCAAATGGTGAAAGTGATTTTGGAAGTGTTTGACGACCAGCTTTGATACTTGTGTTGCCCATTCCATATGTCAAGTAAGCTTCAGCAATCCAGCCACCGTCAGTGATATCATCAATGTCATTACCTGCTACTGGATTTCCAGTAAGTTGCATAACGCCAGATACTACACTGTTTTCCAAGTTAAGCGTTGAAAGTCCGTTTACTGTAAAACCTGCACCTATGCCAGCGAAAACATCGTTATTTACTGCTTTAAGTTGAAGACCAACGTCTGCCGCAGATGACTCTTGAGCAAAAAGATCATTGCTATCTTGACCTATTGTTTGGTAATATACTACCGCTTGTCCGCTAAAATCCCATGCAGATGCTGCAACTGGTACTACTACTGCCTCAACTGGAGCAATATCTCCACCCGCCATAATCATTGTTGACGCTACTACTGAAAGTAATACTAGTTTTTTCATTGTAATTCTCCTTGAATTTGTTTTGAATACAATGAAACTATAACAAAAAGTATATGAAAATGTCAAGTAAATTAACAAAAAATTAACAAATAGTTAACACATTTCCTATTTTTAAAGGAGTTGTCCGGGTAGGTTTAGCATGCTTTGTTTTACTCAAAATAATGAAAACTAATTTTTTTGGTATTTTTTTGGATTTTAAAAAGAAGTGGTGGCGCGAGAGGGAATCGAACCCCCGACACAAGGATTTTCAATCCTTTGCTCTACCAACTGAGCTATCGAGCCAACTTAGAAGACGAGATGTCTGTTTAAGTGGATAGAATTATAACTGCTTAAACTTAAAAAAATAGCATGAAATAGACAAAATAAATTATTTTTTTAAATTTATTACCAATTCCATGAAAGTTTCTCCTCTGTGTTTATAAGATTTGAACTGGTCAAAGCTTGCAGCCGCAGGTGAAAGAAGCGCAACACTGTCCTGCGCGTGCACTTTATCTATCTGGCTGATGGCATTTTGAATGGTTTGCGATTCTACGGTGTTGATATGATATGTTTTTGCAAGGGCTAAAAGTTTGTCACTGTTTGCCCCTATAGAATAGAGTGTAATATCAAGAGTCTGCATGCTTACAAAAAGAGGAGTCAGATCTACACCCTTGTCGTCTCCTCCCAAGATGAGATGTATGTGTCTGTCAGCATATCCTTTTAGTGCCTGTATGGTGGCATCGAGGTTGGTTGCTTTAGAGTCGTTCACCCAGAGTCTTCCTTTTGCATCTTTAAGCTCTTCCTGCCTATGTGCATCAAGGGTAAAAGAGTTCATGAGTGCATGGTCTGCTTCATCAAAAAGTACTCTTGTGACTGCCAGTGCCAAGAGAGCATCTTGTAAGAAGGCTGCTTTAAAACGTAATTTGGAACTGTCTAGATTAAAATACTCTGCAATAAATTCGTTGCTGTCATACTCTACAACATAGGCATTTGTTTTTGGAATGCTTAATCCTTTTGGAACGAGAGCCAGTTCTCCTTCTTTCATAGTAAGGAGAGGTTTGAGTTTATCTGCTGCATATTGCTGGAATGTTTTATGCCAATCAAGATGGTCTGGTGTAATAGGAAGCAAAAGATAAATATTAGGTGAAGCGGTATGCGTATGGTGTAATGCAAAGGAACTTGATTCCAGTACCCAGATAGGTGCATCTGTACTCAATTCTGCCAATGGTGTACCAATGTTACCGCCAGAGACTGCACCTCTTTTTTGAAGTAGGTGTGTGAGCATTTGAGTGGTAGTGGTTTTGCCATTGGTTCCGGATATCCAGATACTAAAAGGCATCTCTTTGGCAAAATAATCGTATTCACTAAGCAGGTGCTTGGCAGTTTGAATGAGTGGATGGTTTGGTTTTAGGCTGGGAGTCGTTACTTCCAATAAGCTTTTATCTGGGTCAAAAAGTGCTGAGGGGAGTATGCGATTATTGTCCTCGTCCACGTAGGCTTCTTTGGTATTGTCATCAAAAAAGGTGCATCCCCCTCCCAATTTTTTAGCGATAGCTTTGGTTGTAAGTCCGTAGCCAAAGAGTGTAGGCTTTATTTGATGGTTTAACATGATAGGATCTCCATAAATGTGACTAGTCACATGAGCTGACTGCTGAAGTCAACATAGCGTTAGCGTAGTGCAGGGAGCTTTGCTCTCTGTCCGTCCTTTTAAATACACGATCATCTGAACTTAAATGAAATGAGCGCAAGCATATTTGCAAGGAAAGCAATCATCCAGAAACGTACGATGATTTTATTTTCTGCCCATTTTTTGAGTTCAAAATGGTGATGTATGGGAGCCATGAGAAAGACGCGTTTTCCACGTAGCTTAAAACTTCCTACCTGGAGTATCACCGAGACGGTTTCTATCACAAAGATGAGGCCGATAAGAATAAGCAGTATCTCACTTTTACCCAAGATGGCAAGATAGGCTAAAAAACCACCGATAGCAAGGCTGCCCGTGTCCCCCATAAAAATTTCCGCAGGGTAACAGTTGTACCACAAAAACCCCATTAGACCACCTGCAAGAGCAACAGCCAAAATAGTGACCTCACCAACACCTTTGATATTTGGAACAAGAAGATATTGGCTGAAAATAGCATGACCTGTAACGTAGACAATCAGTCCCAAGGATACCAGTGCAATAACAGATGGTACGGTTGCAAGCCCATCAAGCCCATCTGTGAGATTGACCGCATTGGTGGTAGCCAAAAAGATAAGTACCCAAAAAGGTATAGCCGCATACCCAAGATCAAAAAGTGGCATTTTAAGAAAGGGTACATAGAATTCTGTGGGGAAACCTGTATAGAGCAGCAGACCTGTTGCAAGTGCTGCAACGATGATCTGTAATCCCATTTTTCCTCTAGGGGTCAATCCCTTAAGGTTATCACCCGCAAGCACTTTGCCGATATCATCTATGAGTCCTACCAGGCCAAAACCAAGAAGGGTAATGAGCCCCGCAAGTATGTAAGGATTGGTTAAATCAACAGTGAACAAAGCTGCAATGAGCGTAGCGGTTAGAAATACAGCTCCGCCCATAGTCGGCGTATGTCGTTTCCCTTCATGCGCAGGTACATATATACTAATTGGCTGATTTGCTTTTTTTGAGATGGTCCAGGCTAGATATTTTGGTATGGCAAGCAGTGTCAGCATGAAAGCGATAAAAAATGCGACACCAGCACGCACTGAAATGTATCCAAAAAGATTGATATCTAAGAGTTGGGAGAGTTCATACAGCATGGGCAACTTTCGTTAAAGATTTTAAAAAGGTTATTTTACTATTATTTCAATTAAATACTACGAAAAGAAAACATAATGAAACCGCAAAAAACAATTTTAATCATCACCGATGGCATAGGTCACAAACCGGATAGTACGTGTAATGCATTTAGGGATGCTGTAAAACCTACCTATGATGCTCTTCTTGAAACGGCACCTAGAGCCCTCATCTCCACACACGGTTTAAGTGTAGGTTTGCCTGAGGGACAGATGGGGAACTCTGAAGTGGGGCATATGACCATAGGCTCTGGGCGTATTTTGTATCAGGATCTGGTGAAAGTTTCTTTGGCGTTTGAAGATGGAAGTATTGAAGAAAATAAAGTGTTGAATGATACTTTGGGAAAAAGTGACCATGTACATTTGATAGGCTTGCTTAGTGATGGTGGCGTGCATTCACACATAGAACACGCCATCAGTTTGGCACAACTTGCCAAAAGAAGAGGAAAAAAAGTTTTTTTACATCTCATCACCGATGGCAGGGATGTGAGTCCTACTTCAGCCAAAAGGTATCTAGCACAGATAGAAGCAATATGTGACGAGAGTATCTATATCGCAACCATAGGCGGACGTTTTTTCACGATGGACAGAGATAACCGATGGGAAAGAGTGGAGAAAGGGTATCGAGCTATTGCCGAGGCTACACCTTCTACTTCACTCAGTCCGGAGGCGTATATTGATGAGAGTTATGCAAAAAAAGAAATGGATGAGTTTATAGAGCCTGTTGCATTTGCAGAGTATAGAGGGATGAAAGAGGGCGATGTGGTTATTATGACCAACTTTCGTTCAGACAGAGTAAGGGAAATCACCGCAGCACTAGGCGATAAGGACTTTTCTGGGTTTGAGAGGCCATTGAAGTCACTTCATATTGCAACCATGACACAATACGATGCAAGTTTTGCTTACCCGGTTTTATTTCTAAAGGTGGCACCCAAGCATACTTTGGCTGAGGTGATAAGTGACGCAGGACTGAGACAACTTCATACCGCAGAAACTGAAAAGTATGCGCACGTCACTTTTTTTATGAATGGCGGTATAGAAGTACCTATGATAGGAGAGAGCAGAGTGCTTATCCCGAGTCCCGATGTCAAAACGTATGATATGAAACCAGAGATGTCTGCACCCCAAGTCGGTGAAGCTGTGCGTACGGCAATGGATGAAGCGTATGACTTCATCGTAGTCAATTTTGCCAATGGTGATATGGTAGGACACACAGGGAACTATGAGGCGGCATGTCAAGCGGTAAATGCTGTGGATATCCAACTGGGACTGATCATTGAAAAAGCAAAAAAAGAGGGTTATGCTATTGTGCTTACATCAGACCATGGAAATTGTGAAGAGATGTGCGATGTGCAAGGACATGTACTGACAAATCACACCGTAGGTGAAGTATGGTGTTTTGTATTGGCGGAAAGTGTTACGGAGGTTAAAGAGGGATGCGGACTTAATAATGTAGCCCCTACAGTACTTAAGCTTATGGGACTTGAAATCCCTAAAGAGATGGATAAACCACTCATCTAAGTCCATTTTCTGCTAGGAAGGAAGCAGTGCCTCTTTAATTTTTTCAAATTCATCATAGTCTATAGATGTAATGGTATCAGAGTAAATTATATGATTGATCTGTTCAAGTATATGCATTTTCTTTATTTTGTCATCACCTAGCGCATCATTGATAATAGCAATATGTTCATCGAGATCGTACTTTTGTGTGAGTGTTTCTTTTAAAAGTGCTTCTGCCTCCTCACGGTTGCAATTAAAATCCTCTCCCATGATTTTGCAAAAAAGAGGCGCTTCTTTTTCTATATCTCTATCGTCCACCTTAATAATATGCGCAAGTAATGTAGCTACTGATTTTTTAAGTTCCTTTTTCATACCCAGCCTTTCCACTCTTTATTTTTATTTATTGTAGCATAAAAAAATGGTACAATTTTGTCAGTTTTAAATATTAAAGGTGATAGATGAAATTTTCTGGAAATAATGTATTGGTTACTGGGGCAAGCAGAGGAATAGGCGCTGAAATAGCGAAAAGTCTGGGTGCTTTTGGTCTAAAAGTGTGGGTAAATTTCCGTTCGCAAGAAGCTGAAGCAAATGCGGTAAAGGCCGACATAATAGCAGCAGGCGGAAAAGCAGAAGTAATCGGTTTTGACGTGAGTGATGAAAATGCATTTGTGGATGCCATAAAAAGCATTGTTGAAATAGATGGAGAACTGGCTTATCTGGTGAACAATGCAGGCATCACCAAAGACAAACTGGCAATACGTATGAAAGCAGATGAATTTATGGATGTGATTAATGCAAATTTAAAATCAACATTTATAGGCTGTCGTGAAGCGATAAAAGTGATGAGTAAAAAGCGTTTTGGCTCCGTGGTGAACATCGCTTCTATTGTGGGCGAAACTGGCAATGCGGGACAGACAAATTATGCTGCAAGTAAAGGTGGAACCATAGCGATGACAAAAAGTTTTGCCATCGAAGCAGCACCTAGAAGCATCCGTTTTAATACGATTACGCCGGGGTTCATCGCAACAGAGATGACAGAGGTGCTCAAAGATGAGGTAAAAGATGCTTTTACTGCAAAGATACCGATGGCCAGGTTTGGTGAACCTAGAGAAGTTGCAGAAGCTGTAGCATTTTTACTTTCAGACCATTCTTCTTATATTACGGGTGAGACACTTAAGGTCAATGGCGGAATGTATATGTAACGCGGAAGCAAGTGCTTTTTAGCGAAGCACTTTCTTTATCGGATACTATAAAAACATTACGATGGCGGCAAGGGAGGGAAAGGTTTGGCACGGATACTTGTGTTGGAAGACGATAAACTGTTTAATGAAACTCTGGAAGATTTTTTAGTAGAAGAGGGACATAGTATACGATGTGCCCTGGATCCCTATACCGCACTTGATTTGACCTATGAATATGTATATGACCTGTATCTTTTTGATGTAAATCTGCCTTATGAGAACGGCTTTGAACTTTTAGAAAAGCTACGTCAAAGTGGCGATGAAACCCCCTGTATATTTATCACGTCCAGAGAAGACAAGGCATCTTTGAGAAATGGTTTTGGAGCAGGTGGAGACGATTATGTTCAGAAACCTGTAGACTTGGATGAGCTTCTTTTGCGTATACAAGCAGTATTGCGCAGACAGGTACGTACTCAAACGGTACAGATAGACACCTATCATTTTGATATTTTAACAAAGACGCTTTTTCAAAATGAAAAAGCACTGGAATTAAGCACCAAAGCGGGTGAGCTTCTTTTGGTGCTTTTGGAACGGAAGGGAAGAGTGGTCCCTCTAGAACAAATAAAAGAACGTCTTTGGAGTTCTGCCGAAGAAGCAAGTGATGGAGCATTGCGGGTCTATGTGGCACAACTTAAGAAATATTTTCCTATGCATATACGCAATGTGCGTGGAGTAGGATACCAAATGAGTATCCAATGACAAACGTTAAAATACAATGCAAGCGAAATACTATATGCTGAGTCGTAGAAAAGAGATTATTTTTGCTACAGTGATCTATTTTGTCACAATGTTTACTTTGCTAACGGCCGTGTATCGTTTTTTGGAGACTTGGAAGTCTAATGACCTTAACTTTTTTGTAGCAGGAGCTTTGGTTTTACTTGCAGCGCTAGGATGGGGGTATGTACTTTCTGCGCTTATCTTTGCACCAAAAAAACAGATGGAAGATACACTTACCTCTTTAACCAATGACATCATTCATGAGCTTAACATTCCCCTCTCTACGATAAAAGCAAATACTGCCATGTTGAAAAAAACGATGGTGGATGAAAAGTCCCTCAAGCGCATCAAGCGCATAGAAGATGCTAGTGTACGGCTTAAAAAACTGTATGATGAGTTGGTTTATAGTATTCATAAAGAGATGCACATTATAGAAAAAGAGCGTTTCAATATGCAGGCTTTACTTGAGGAACGTATCGATATATTTAAAGAACAGAAACGAAATCCTTTCGAACTCATTCTGGAGCCTTATGAAATAGAAGTGGACAAGATAGGTTTTGAACAAATGTTTGACAACCTCATTTCCAATGCCATGAAGTACTCTTCTAAGGAGTCACCTATACGCGTAACACTGAATAATGATATATTGAGTGTGGAAGATGAAGGTGTAGGTATGGAGACCACAGAGCTTCTGCGCGTACATGAACGATATTATCAAGCAGATGACAATAAGGATGGAAAAGGGTTGGGACTTGCTTTGGTAAAAGCCTATTGTGATGAAGAGGGATTGGAAATTCGTATCAAATCTGAAAAAGGTGTAGGTACAAATGTAAGTCTAAAACTGTCAAAGGTACATGTTTAACATGACTTCGGGGAAAGTATTCATGTTTCGTTCATTTTGAAGCACTATTATAATGCATGCGCTAGAAAAGGATCACTCATGGAATTTAAAACAGTAATTTATGTATATGCACAGACGCAGAAAGACAGATAGATGACAGCAAATATTTTACTCCTTGAGGATGACCAGCAGTTGAGTGACACGGTCAAACAATTTTTGAACTATCAGGGGTATGATGTATTCTGTGCCTATGATGGGCTTCAGGCACAAGAGTTAGCCTATGAAAAACATATAGATCTGATGCTTCTTGACATGAAAGTGCCCCAGCAAAATGGTTTTGATCTTTTGCAGGCATTGCGCAATAATGGCGTACAGACACCGGCGGTTTTCATTACTTCACTCAATAGCGTTGAAGATGTTACCCGTGGATTTGACATCGGGTGTGATGACTACATACGCAAACCTTTTGCGCTGAAGGAGCTTCTAGTACGCATAGAAGCGCTTCTCAAACGTCGTTACGGCACACATGAAAAGAAGATAACCCTAAGTGATGGTTTTTTGTTTGACATTAAAGAAAATCTTTTAACCAAAGATAATCAAAGAGTGCCTCTCAAAACCAAGGAAGCAAAGCTTCTTTCTCTTTTTCTAAAATATCCCAATGAACTGTTAAATTATAATAAAATATTTGAACGTTTGTGGGAGTATGATGAAGAGCCAAGTGTAGGCAGTTTGCGCGCTTATGTAAAAACGGTGCGTTCCTTTTTAGGTAAAGACAACATAGAAACCATTAAAAATGTAGGGTATAGATTTGTTAAAGAGTGAAAAGAAAAGTCTTATTCGTTTTTTACTGATTTACCTGGGATCTACCTTTTTACTTTTTTCACTGGCAGTAGGCATATTTTACCATTCACAAAAACATCACCTTCTTGAGCAGCAGAGTGATACGCTCAAATTTCAGGCCGAACAGATAAAAATGGAATTAAGAGCAATGCACGAAGGGTTTGATTTTGTGCTCATTTACCCTACACATACATCGATAGATTCCGCTATTTATGATCTGGATAAACAGTATATATTCGGAACACAGAATGATACAAGGATTTTGGATGAAAAAGACTACAGAATGGATGAGAAAAGACTCTATTATTTGAGTCAGGTTGAGCCATATTATCTGGGTGCTGCTTTTTTGCTTGTAAGTAAAGTATTGGACAAAGAGCCCATTATACAGCTTCAAAAAAGCATAGGGCTCTTCATGTTGGGTGCAGGAGTATTTTTTACTCTTTTGGGTTTGTTTCTAGGTAAACTTTTTGTGGCGCCCATGCGAGACTCCATGGATAGGATGAATCGTTTTATACAAGATACGACCCATGAGCTCAACACACCTATCAGTACAATTTTAACCAATATAGAAATGCTGGAAACATTTGGAAAATGTGAGAATAATGAAGAATTAAAGCGTATCGAGATAGCTTCTAAAACACTAAGTCGTATCTATGATGACTTGACATACTTGAATTTAAATCATAATTATTACAGACATATAGAGTCTCTTAATGTATCAAAGTTAGCCAGCGAGAGGCTGGTGTATTTTTCTGCGATGGCCCAGAACAAAGGATTGAGACTTGAAGCAAACATAGATCCTGATATCGTGTTGGATATAGATAAAAACGATTTAACACGTCTGTTAGATAATCTTATCACGAATGCCATAAAATATAATAAGCCAAAAGGTCTTTTAAAAGTGGCATTGACAAAAGATTTTTTATCTGTTATCGATACAGGAATCGGGATACCCAAAAAAGATTTAAAGACAATCGTGTGCCGTTTCAAACGAGCGAACAAAAGCGAAGGGGGCTTTGGTATAGGGCTTGATATTGTAAATCAGGTGGTAAATAATTATGGATTTGTTTTAGATATTTATTCAGAACCAGATAAGGGAACAAAGGTGGTGGTCAAATGGAAAAAGTAATACGCATCTTTATATTTGTTTGCTGTAGTGCGTTGTATGGACAAGAAGTCGGTATTCAGGCACAGCAGTTGCAAGAAGCATGCTTGAAGTGCCACATCCAAGAACAGATTCCTGACGAATTGATCTACAAGCGGTATTTAATGAAATACAGTACAACAAAGAGTATGGAAAAGGCAATAGAAAACTATTTGAAAAATCCCAAAAAAGAAAATTCTATCATGCCTCCCCCGTTCTTTTTAAAATTTCCTATGAAAGAAGCATTAGTACTAGATGATGAAAATTTAGAAAAAAATATACGTGCTTTTTTAGATATGTTTGATGTGAAGAAAAAGCTGGTACTTCCTCAGTAGTTCAGTTTGTGTTCATGTTGACTCAGTACACTCTAGTTAATAAGTGTAGGAGTATAGGGATGAGACAAGTTTTTTTCATGAGTTTATTGGCAATGCCTTTGTTTTGTAGCACATTGGATGGATTGGTACAGTATGCTACAAAGCACAGTACAGTAGCAAAGCAAAGTCAAACACAAATAGAGTTGGCACAAACAAAGCGTGATGAGAGCCGAGTTGGACAGTATGGGTCATTGGACCTTGTGGGAGATTATACGCATTATAACACTCCTCGTACACTTGCACCTCTTACACCTACGGCTATTGGGACAGGCGCACCTATTACGACAACACAAGACCTTTTTTCAGCAGGCATTACTTATAATGTACCTCTTTTTACAGGGTTTGCGCAAACAAGACAGATAGAGATGGATGATATTGCTTCCCAAATGTCAAAAGCAAAAGCAAGATTGACCAAAGAGCAGTTGGTGTATAACATCCGTTCACTCTATCTCTCTGTTTTGGCACAAAGAGAGATGCTTGAGGCGCAAGATGCTTATGTGGATGCACTTAAAAAACTTAAAAAACAAATTTCTTATGAAGTAAAAGTAGGGAAAAAAGCAAAGATAGATTTGTTTAGAGCCCAGTCAGACCTTAGTGCTTCACAAACACAGCAAGAGATACTAGCAAGTAATATAGAGATAACAAAAGCCACACTTTCTTCCTTGGTAGGAAAAAGTGTAGGAAAGCTAACCCCATTAGGTATAAAAGTGAAAAAGCCTCACTATGCTGTGAACAAACTTTATGCCAATGCATCAGGATTAGCTAAAGTAGAGATAGGAGACATGGCATTAAGCAAAGCAGACAAAATGATAGCCAAAAGCAAATCATCCAAACTTCCCCAGGCGAATCTTGGCTCTTATGTGGGTAAAAACTATGGTGAAGATTTAGCGAGCAATGAGTTAGATAATGAGACATTGTGGCAAGTAGGTGTGAATGTCAAATGGAACCTTGTAGACTTTGGCAAAAGAGACTTGGGCGTGCAGCAGGCAAAGATAGCCAAGATGGAAGCCACTTTTGAAAAAGAGCAGACACTGCTTGATCTGCGAAAGCTTTTAGTCCAAGGGGTGGAAAAAATCAAACAGAGTTATGCTGAGTATCTGGGAAACACTGCACAACTGCGCCTTTCAAAAAAAAGTGAAGAGATAGAAAAAGTACGTTATGAAAATGATGCTGCAACACTCAATGATCTGCTTTTGGCAAAAGGCAAAAGACAATTGACAGATGCAAAGCTCATTGAGAGCAAGTACAATTATAAAAAGAGTATCTATTATTTAGATTATTTGCTGGAAAAAGGGGTTAGAGAGTGAAAAAAATTATTATCACCATCGTCATCATTGTCACCATAGCAGGACTTATGATGAAAGGCAAAGGACTTCTGGAGAGCAGAAAAGCAGAAGTGGACAATGCTTCATTGCCCACTTCTGCATTCCTAAGGGTATCTGTAGTTAGTCCTACACAAGGGTTGATGCAACATAAAGAGTCTTATTTGGCACGAGTGAGTTCAGATAAAAGCATCAATCTCTCCACTAAACTCGCAGGATATGTGGAGCGTGTGTTTGTGGAAGAGTCTCAAAAGGTGAAGAAGGGCGAAGTACTTGTTCAGATTGATGAGACAGAGTTACAATCTAGCATCAAAGCACTACGAACTACATTTGCTGCCCAGCACAATGACTTGGCATTGGCAAAAAGTATACATAGGCGTAATGTGAAACTCTTTAAGGTGGGAGGATTGGCCAAAGAAAAATTGGATATCTCAAAAGTAGCAATGCAAACTAAAGAATCGGTCATAGAAAACACGGTACAAAAAATAGAACAACTTAATCATCAACTCTCTTACCTTAATATAGTAGCGCCTTTTGATGGAGAGATAGACGCCATACTCTTGCATGAGGGAGATTTGGCAGCATCGAGCAAACCTATACTCTCCATGAGTAATGGAGTGAAAAAGTTAGTCTTTTCGTATGTGCCTCAGGATGCGTCCATTCAAAAAGATCAATTGGTATGGGCAGAGGGTCAAAAAGTGGGCCACATTAAATCTATCTATACGACTTCCCAAAATGGTTTGGCAAGTGCAGAGGTTAAGCTTGCTTTCATACCTGACTTACCTGTAGGAAGCAGTATAAGCATTAAAATTCTGACAAAAGAAGCCAAGGGATGCATTGTACCAAGTGATACAGTGTTGCATAAAAAAGAGGGTACGTTTGTGATGACTTATACAGAAGGTAAATTTACACCTTTCCAGGTCAATGTAAAGATGCAAGATGCAGATCGTCTGCTTATCTCCCCTTGCCCTGCTACAGTAGTGGCAAAAGCCAGCGAAGCACAATTGGCTCAACTTCCCGTATATGACAAGGTACAGATCATAGGTACAAAAGATGAGTAAAGAGTCCGGCTCATGGGTAGAGAATATTCTCAAAAAACCTCATATTATCCTCTCTTTTTTAGCACTTTTTGTTTTTGCGGGTATCATGGGTTACGGAAAGATACACCGTAATCTTTTTCCTAACTCGAACTATCCCGAAGTGGCCTTAGTTATTGTCCAGCCTGGCGCATCAGCTAAAACGATGGCAAATAACATTGCTGTGCCTATTGAAGAAGAGCTCTATGCACTGGACGAGATCCGCCGTGCCTACTCCAATACCATCGATGAAGTCACTGTCATTCGTGCAGAGTTTGAATACAGCAAAAATATTGATACGGCAGTCAACGATGTGACCAACGCTCTCTCAAAAATTCGTGCCGCACTTCCCAAAGACATTAGAGAACCTCAAATCATCAAAATCACAGAAGCAACAGCACCCATTTTGGTAGTTGCGATGTCTCCTAAAGGCAACACAGCACTCACGCTGGAAGACATACGTGATTTGGCCAGTGGCGACATTAAGCATAAACTGCTTAAAACTAACGGCGTTGCAAATGTAGATATCTTTGGTGGGTATGAAAAAGAGTTACAGATCATTGTCGATAAAGATAAGTTGGACAGTTACCATCTCTCATTAGGACAGATTATCACTACACTGCAAAAAAATGATAATGAATATGCTATAGGCTTTATGAGTAACGATGAACATCGTTACTTGCTTAAATCACAAGGAAAAAGAGAAAAAGTGGCTATGCTAAAAGCCTTGATGCTGACACCGGAGGTAAAACTCTCTGATGTGGCTGAGGTCTATTTTGGGCATTATGAAAATGCGGCTGTCTATTATGGGAACGGTAAAGCAGCCATTGCACTGTCTATACAGCGTTCTGTCTCAGCGGATGTGATACAGACCATCGATAAAGTTGAAAATATTATGGCTGATTTTAAGGCACAATACCCAAACATTAACTTTGAGGTGAGCGACACCCAAAAAGAGACTATCATGCAGAGCACTCAAAATATGTTTGAGTCTCTTCGTGATGCGATTATTATGTCTACTATTGTTGTCTTTCTATTTTTAGCAAGTTTTCGTCAGATTTTAGTGGTACTTGTTACAATCCCTTTGGTTTATGCTTCGACTATCGCATTGATGTGGTTAGTAGGGATAGACTTTAATGTGGTAACACTTACAGCGATTATTTTGGCATTGGGACTGTTGTTAGACGACACGGTAGTGGTGATGGAAAACATAGAGAGGCACTATAGAGAGCTAGGCAAAGAGATTCGCTCGGCAGTTTTTGATGGGACAAAAGAGATTATGTTTGCAGACCTAAGCGGAACAATAACCACCATGATAGCCCTTGCTCCGATGCTCTTCATAGGAGGATACCCCCAAACAGTTTTTGGACCACTTGTCAGTACCCTCCTCTTGGCTTTACTGGCATCCTATATTATTTCTATCGTTGCGGTGCCTTTGCTTTCACTATATATTTTGGCGATTCAAAACCCTCTTTTGCTTAAGGTTGAGAATGGTTTTCATGCAGTCATCAGTCGTGCGAATGATGCTATTCAAGGTTTCTTTGCCTCTATCGTAAGGGCGGTTGTCGCCTCTAAACTTTTAGGCTTTATTTCTATTGCTGTGCTTATTGCACTTTTTGTGACTTCTGTTAAACTCGTGATGCCTGTGGTGGGCCAAGAACTTATGCCCCCCATGGATACAGGTGGAGTAAACATTAAAATCACCACAGATGCAAACTTGCCCATAGAGAAGAGTGAGGCTATTATGGAGAAAGTAAATATGCTTATCCAAAAAGAAGGAGAGGTTTTACGTGTTTCGGGGAGTATTGGTAGTGAAGCAGGAGTACTTAGTATTGGGTCTGGCAGTGGCACCGATCATCTCGCCATTGTGGCCACTTATGTGGATAGATACAAAAGAAAAGAGGATATTTGGCAGATTTCTACTGCATTACGTAAAGGGATAGCTAAAATTCCTCATGTGAAGTATCTGGATGTCGCGCCTTATGGCTCGACGGCACTTGCGAGTATCCGTGCTTCTGTGGATGCGAAGTTGAGTAGTTCAAACCTTATCGCATTACAAGAAGCTGGGCATGATGTGGAAAAAGCTTTACAGAAAACACAAGGTGTCATCTCCACTTCTACCACTTGGGATATGGATAAGGTAGTCTATAATCTCAATATAGATGAAGCGCAAGCTCTAAACTACGGACTCAAGCGTTCAGATGTAACAGCACAACTACAGCTAGCTCTGCGAGGTGCAGCAGTTGCAACTTTTCCTAAAACCAACAGTATGGATTATGTTGTAAGAGTGCTGTTACCTAAAAAACAGATAGATCAATTTGATATGATCTTAAACATGCTTATTGATACCCCTAAAGGTAAAATTCCTTTAAATAAAATTGCAACATTGGATTTCAGCAGAGAACCTAGTTCTATCACTAGAGAAGGGCTCGAATATACTCTTGAAGTGTATGGCAATAGAGAAAAGGGTGCCATCTCGCATATCATGGCAAACTTTGAAAAACACCTTGAAGAGGTTCAACTTCCTCAAGGTGTAGAATTAGAGCAGATAGGGGATATTAAACAGTTTAAATCTTCAGCTGAGCGAATGGTCGGTGCTATTGCGGTGGCTATTGTACTCATATTTTTTGCTCTTATTGTCATGTTTGGCAATGTGAAGATATCGTTGATGATACTCTTCTCTATTCCTCTTACTATCATCGGCGCATCATGGACGATGCTTGCCATAGGCTACCATGTTTCTATGCCAGCGATGATGGGCTTTATGTTGCTCTCGGGAGTCATTGTAAACAATGCTATTTTGCTTATTCACTTTGCTCTTGATCAGATGCAAGCAGGGATGAATAAAAGAGAAGCCATGCTAGAGTCCATTAAAATACGTACACGACCCGTGCTTATGACAGCATTTGCAGTCTCAATAGGTATGCTCCCTGTAGCACAAGGTGCTGCTATAGGACTAGAAAGACTAGCACCATTGGGGGCAGTAGCTATTGGTGGATTAATTATGGGGACATTGATGACATTGGTATTTATTCCCATTGTGTTTATTTGGACAGTAAAAGAAGAAATAGTGAAGGCAGATTAATTCACACTGCACTTGCCGAAGCTGAAGGTGCAACGGATATTGTTACAGTATTTATACCCGATTTAAATACAAGGCTCTTCTGCTCTTTTTAACATTTCCTTAATGTTTTTCCGTCATAATACATC
The DNA here is from genome assembly GCA_024637255.1 of Sulfurovum sp. Taxonomy (GTDB): domain Bacteria; phylum Campylobacterota; class Campylobacteria; order Campylobacterales; family Sulfurovaceae; genus Sulfurovum. The sequence continues at coordinate 142,656 of JAGXFO010000011.1, read as the reverse complement.
CCAAAAAGACCCTTATGCTAAAAAATCGTCTCTTTATCTCCTATTTTAGCACCATGCTTTTGTATCTACTCTTTGCTGGAATTCTTTTCTATATGCAAAAAACCTTTTTTGTAGCAGCGCAAAAATCAGAAGAACATGCTATTCGTATGTCTCTAGCCTCTTTTGTGCCAGAGGCCACAACTCCGGTAGAACAGTTGGAGCAAGAGGAGGCAACAGAAGAACCTTTGCTGGAGGAGGAGCCTGCAACCGAGGAAAAGCCTGTCATTGAGCCTGAGGTTATAAAGGAGCCCCTTCCAGTAGAAGAGCCTGAAATCAAAGAAAAGGTTATTCCCGAACCAGTAGCAGAAAAGCCCAAACCAGTACCAGTAGTAAAGAAAGTTAAAAAGAAACCTCAGGTCAAGAAACTAGCACAAAAGAAAACAGTCAAGAAAAAACAGGCAAGACAAAAAGCTTCTGTAAAAGAAGTAAAGGCTAGTCCTGCAGAACAAAATCAATTTCTTGCAAATATAAGGGCTAAAATAAACAAACACAAGTCTTACCCTCGCATTGCTCAAAAAAGAGGTATGCAGGGGAGCGTTAAAGTAAATTTTAGTATTTTAAGTTCCGGACAAGTAGGCCAAATCTCAGTGGAGGGCCCTCAAGTGTTTCATGCTTCAGCCATCAGTGCGGTAAAAAGCGCTTTTCCTATTGATGTAAAAAAAGCGCCTATCTCATTGCCGGTAAATATCAACATTGCACTGCAATATAAAATCAGATAAATTTAACACATACTTAACACTCATATTCTAGAATTTCTAAAATTATTCTGAGGAGATTGATTGTGAAAAAGGTAATTTGCCTTTCTTTGGCATGTACATTATGGATATATGCCGCTGAAGTAAAACTGGAAACGATAAATGTAGAGACAAGTGTAGATTCAGAAGTTATTAAAGATGTAAGTGGTGAGGACATTAAGTCTGCAGATTTGGGAGAGGCACTTTTTAAGCAGTCTGCTTCTGTCTCTCTTGTGCGAAGATCGGGTATTGCGAATGATATTATTTTAAGGGGACAAAAAAAAGACAATATCAATGTAACGATAGACGGTGCAAAAATTTACGGCGCATGCCCCAACAGAATGGATCCGCCTGTGTCTCATGTATTGACAAATAATATCGACTATATTGAGATTAACGAAGGCCCATTTAACGTAGAAGACTTTGGGGTATTGAGCGCAGATGTAAAAATTCATACAATCAAACCAGAAGAAGAATTTCACGGTGATGTGAACCTTGGTTTTGGATCTTGGGGTTATAAAAAAGCCTCTATGTCTGCGTCAGGAGCCATTACCGAAAATGTAAAGTTTTTGCTTTCTGCTTCTACTGAAACAAGTGGGCAGTATGAAGATGGTGACGGTAATACATTTGCAGATCAGGTAGATAATTATATTACAGACAATCTCATCACAAATCCTACTAATGATATGCAGAAAATGTTCAATAAGAAATTAAGTGGGGCAGCGTATCAAGATGAATATAGAGATATGGATGCCTATACTAAAAAAACAGTGTTGGCGAAACTCTTTTGGAATATTACAGACAATCAGGAAGTAAGACTCAGTTATACAGGAAATAGAAGTGATGATGTCCTATATCCTTCTTCTCCGATGGATGCATTGTATGATGATTCTGATATTTTTAATGTAGAGTATATTGCCAAAGATATTGGAGAATATTCAAAAGAACTTAAAGTGCAAGTGTACCAATCAGAGGTCGAACACCCTATGTCAACAAAATATAGAAAAAGTGGTGCAGTAGACTATATGACACATGCTTTAACCACAAAAATGCAGGGTGCAAACATCAAAAACAGTTTTGACGTTGACAATCACATTATTACAGTAGGACTGGATTACAGTTTGCGTAATTGGGATGGCGTATATACTAAAAATGATATACCTTTAAATGAATTCAGTCCAATGACAAGTAGCCTGCCTTACCACAGTATCTATGATGTAGATACGGAAAATATGGCTTTTTTCTTAAAAGACAAGATTAAAATGGATAAGCTTGTACTTGATCTTGGGCTAAGATATGATGATACAGCAATCACATCTGCTTACCAAAATCAACAAGATAATGACTATAATGAGCTCAACGGATATATTTTTGCAACTTATAATGCAGATGCAAATACACAATATTTTGCGGGTCTGGGAAAATCTTCAAGAGTACCTGATGCCAAAGAACTTTACTGGCTGGGAAGTATGGGGAATCTTGTAGGTACACCAAACTTGGAAGCTACTGTCAACTATGAGTTTGATATTGGGTTGGAAAAGAAATTTGACAATGCAACAGTTAAAGCTAAAGCATTCTATTCTCAACTGGATAATTTTATCGCTTATAATTCAAGTAATCTAAATATGATGGGGGCACCAGTGAATGCCTATGAGAATGTAGATGCAAGCATTTACGGATTTGAATTAAGCGGTAGCTATATAGCAACAGCCCAACTTGCTTTTGATTATGGAATAGCATATCAAAGAGGTGAAAAAGATACGCCATTATTAGGGCAAACAGGAACAAATATGCCTGAAATCCCTCCATTTAAATTTAATGCTGCCGTGAATTATGACCATGATGAAACTTTAGCTTTCAAAGCGGAGTTGGTTGCTTCTGATGCTTGGACATACTTTGATGTTGAAAATGGTGAGCAGGAGTTGGATGCTTATGGTATTGTTAATCTTAAAGGAACTAAACAGTGGGGGGCATTTGAGCTTACTGTCGGTGTTGATAATCTTTTTGATAAAACGTATGCAGTATCAAATACCTATAATGATTTGATCTTGCTTCCTACAGCAGGAAACAATTATGTGATGCTTATGAATGAACCGGGACGCTATTTGTACACAAATCTTCAATATAAATTTTAGTCCCCTCTCCCGAGAGATACTCCTGCTTTTATGCAGGAGTGACTACAGAGATGTTTGATTCTCTTTTTTACACAAACACCCCATTTCTTTTTACATAAATACAGATTTTGCGCTACCCATAAGCTTTTTATAGTTTTTTCGTTATAATTAGCCGTATTTTTAACAAACCTAAGGAGTAGTCAATGGCATTATTTGATGATGTAAAAGAAGTAGTTGTAGAGCAACTAAATGTGAGCCCGGATGAGGTAAAAGAAGAGTCTAGATTCGTAGAAGATCTTGGGGCTGATAGTCTTGATGTTGTTGAGTTGGTAATGGCACTTGAAGAGAAATTCGACATTGAAATTCCTGATGACCAGGCAGAAGCTATCGCAACTGTGGCAGACGCAATCAAATTTATCGAAAACGTATAAGTTTCAATACAAATCCTTTTATCGGGATTTGTAAAATATATATAAGTATTTTTTACTAAAGTATTGATATATATTTTACATTTAAGTAGACAGGAGAGCCAATGAAAAGAGTTGTAGTAACAGGATTAGGGATGATTAATGCTCTAGGATTGGATAAGGAGAGCGCATTTTCTGCAATAATAGAAGGAAAATGCGGTATTAGAGCTATCGAATCATTTGATACAGAAAATCATGCTGTTAATATCGCCGGTGAAATACCAAACTTTGATCCCCTTACAGTGCTTGACGCAAAAGAAGCAAAGAAGGCAGATAGATTTATACAGCTTGGGCTCAAAGCTGCTGCTGAAGCTATGGCGGATGCAAACCTTCCTGAAGACGTAGATATGGAAAGATTTGGTGTGGCATCTGCTTCTGGTATAGGCGGACTTCCAAATATTGAAAAAAACTCAGTGGTATGCGAAAATAAAGGACCAAGAAGAATCTCTCCTTTTTTCATCCCCTCTTCACTGGTCAATATGCTGGGCGGTTTTATCTCTATTTATCAAGGTTTAAAAGGACCTAACTTAGCTTCTGTAACAGCGTGTGCTGCAGGTACGCATGCTATTGGTGAAGCGGCGAAGTCTATCATGGTGGGCACGGCAGATAAGATGTTAGTCGTTGGTGCTGAGTCAGCTATTTGTCCCGTAGGCATAGGCGGATTTGCAGCAATGAAAGCACTTTCTACACGAAATGATGATCCTCAAACTTCCTCAAGACCTTTTGATGCAGATCGTGATGGTTTTGTGATGGGTGAGGGTGCAGGAGCATTGGTGTTGGAGAGTTATGACGATGCTATTGCAAGAGGTGCAAGAATCTATGGTGAACTGATTGGTTTTGGAGAAAGTGGCGATGCAAACCATATCACCACACCCACTATGGATGGGCCTCTTCGTGCAATGAAGGGTGCGTATAAAATGGCAGGTGAGCCAAAAATAGATTATGTAAATGCACATGGTACATCAACACCCGCCAATGATAAGAATGAAACAGCAGCGCTCAAGGAACTTTTTGGTGGCAAAGAGAACTGCCCTCCTGTGAGTTCCATTAAGGGGCAGCTGGGACACTGCTTGGGTGCTGCAGGTGCCATAGAAGCAGTGGTTTGCCTTATGGCCATGAGAGATGGTGTGCTTCCTCCTACAATCAACTATACAACGCCAGATGAAAACTGTGATTTGGATTATATTCCCAATGTTGCAAGAAAAGCAGAAATCAATATTGCCATGAGCAATTCGTTTGGTTTTGGCGGTACTAACGGCGTCGTTATCTTTAAGAAAATGTAAGGATTAGTGCATGGCAATCTATTTGGACTTTGAGAGCAAAATTGAAAAGATACAAGAAGAGATTGTATCGGCTTATGCCCTTGCAAATTTTGATGCGGTTGACAAGTATCAACATGAATTAGACAAAGAAGTGCAAAAAACGTTTGGAGCTTTAACAGATTTTCAAAAACTTCGGCTAGCACGCCATCCAGATAGACCTTATGCCTTAGATTATATTAGGCTCTTGATGAATGATGAGTATGAGATTCATGGTGACCGTGCATTTAGGGATGACCCGGCAATTTTGTGTTACATTGGCTGGATAGGCGGTCAAAAAACCATGCTCATTGGTGAACAAAAAGGCCGTGGGGTTAAAAATAAGATTAAAAGAAATTTCGGTATGCCAAACCCTGAAGGATACAGAAAAGCATTGCGCGCAGTGAAAATGGCAGAAAAATTTGATATCCCTGTGCTGATGCTTATAGATACTCCGGGTGCCTATCCTGGTCTTGGTGCAGAAGAGAGAGGTCAGAGTGAGGCTATTGCGAGAAACCTTTTTGAATTTTCTTCTGTAAAAGTGCCAATGGTATCTATTGTTATAGGTGAGGGTGGCTCTGGTGGAGCACTTGCCATTGGTGTAGCCGATAAGCTTGCCATGATGCGTTATTCTGTTTTTGCTGTTATTTCGCCCGAGGGATGTTCGGCAATTTTATGGAATGATCCCACTAAGGTCGAAGCTGCAACCAAAGCACTTAAGATAACACCTGAAGATTTATTGTCACATAAGCTTATAGATGATGTATTGGACGAACCTCTTATTGGTGCACATCGCGACAAAGAAACATCAGCAAACGTGATTAAAAATTATTTCCTCAATAGTGTGAAAGCGCTCAGAGCATTGTCAACAGAAGAGATGCTTGATAAGCGCTATGACAGACTCACGGCAGTCGGCGCCTATACTGAATAACCCTTTATGATACACGAAATAGCCCAAACGATTGTAGGATACGTTGGTGATATGGGCTATTGGGGCATCTTTTTTTTGATGTTTCTAGAGAGTACCTTCTTCCCTTTTCCTAGTGAAATCGTTATGATACCCGCAGGGTATTTGGCATTTAAAGGAGAGATGAATCTGTACATGGCAGTATTATCCGGCATAGTTGGTTCTATAGCGGGCGCACTGTTTAATTACTATCTGGCTATGCATTTTGGGAGAAAATTTATTTTACGCTATGGCAAATACTTTTTTATCAAAGAAGCAACGTTGGACAAGCTTGAATCCTTCTTTGCTAAGCACGGAGAACTCTCTACTTTTAACGGAAGACTCATTCCAGGCATACGTCAACTTATTTCACTACCAGCTGGGCTTGCGCGCATGAATATGGCTAAGTTCGCTTTTTATTCAGGTTTGGGTGCAGGTATTTGGGTGATTGTCTTGGTTGCCTTGGGGTATTTTCTGGGCTCAAACGAAGCACTCATCTCTGAGTACCTGCAGTCTGCAACATTAATCGCGCTTCTTTGTGTGCTACTCATTACACTTTTTTATGTGATTAGACACAAAAGAAGAAAAAAGATATTGGAAGATTAATTAGCGCAACCAGTTGCGTGAGCTCTCCGCTGACAAGCATTAGAATGCAGTGCATGTGAAGCACTAAATGCTGAATCGTAGGAGAACCTAGTGTTAGCGTAACATATAGTGCTTTGCTCTATATGTGTCCCCATAATCAAAAAGAGATATTGAAAGATTAGTTCAATATCCAAGTTACATATTTTTTCTTCTTGATCGGCGTCTTCTTTAATGCTTTAAACACTCTGTCTGTGACAGTATGGTTCAATGCAATATACGACTTAGCATCAGTGATATTTATCTTTCCTATCATTTTAGGGTCAATGCCTATCTCTTTGCATAAAGTGCCCAATATATCTCCCGCACGCAGTTTTGTTTTTTTGCCGCCGTTGAGGCAAAGTGTATCATACTGGGAAAGCATTTTAAAGGTAGCATCTGCACGTAAATCTTTTGTTTGTGCAGTACGAGCTGCAGAGGTAATGTATGAGCACTTCTCGCTATCACCTGGAGCATAAAGCGAGATGGCTGTACCAGTGGCATCTGCGCGTCCTGTGCGTCCAATGCGGTGTGTGTAGACTTCCTGGTCAAAAGGCAAGTCATAATTGATGACAAGCTCGATATTTTTGATGTCCAGCCCCCTTGAAGCAACATCTGTAGCCACCAAAATACGTTTGGAAGCATTAGAGAAAGCAATCACAGATTCGTTGCGATCTTTTTGATCCAGATCCCCATGAATATCTATAGCGGAGTGACCGTGTTTACTAAGGCTGTCCGTAAGTGAGATAACCTGTATTTTTGTATTACAGAAAATGAGTAGTGATTCTGGTTTATAAGACTGTATAAGTGAAATGAGTGTTTTAAATTTATCAGAAGTTTCATAGACTATTTCATCGATTATTGCACTCTCCAGTATAGTATCAACTTTTATGGTGAGCGGCTGCTTAAGCAGTGCTTTTGCCAGCTTTTCTATATTGGTAGGGAAGGTTGCGGAAAAGAGTAGCGTTTGCTTGCTTTTTGGCATATTGGAGCCTATTTTGACTATCTCATCATAAAATCCCATATCTAGCATACGGTCTGCTTCATCAAGTACCAGTGTCTTGATGCTTTCGAGTGTCAGGGTCTCTTTGGCCAGATGATCTTGTATTCGTCCAGGTGTGCCTATAAGTATATGTGCGCCTTTTGCCAGAGATTCGGCTTGGGCACGAAGCGGTACTCCACCGTAAAGCGTGAGTATTTTGAGGTTTGGTTTGTATGCAGCTATTTTACGAAGTTCGACAGCTATCTGTTCGGCCAACTCTCGGGTGGGGGTGATGATGATGGTTTGCGGTTTGTAATTGTTTGTATCGGTTCTCATCACACAAGGCAGCCCAAAAGCAAGTGTTTTTCCTGAACCTGTTTTGGATTGTGCCAAGATATCATTACCCTCTAAAATGGGGTTAATGGCTTTTTCCTGTATTTCACTCATGCTTGTAAAACCAAGCACATTGATTGTCTCTAAAAGAGCGGTAGGTATTTCTTTTATGGTTTCAAATGATGCCATGATTGTGCCTCGAAATTAGTATAGTTTATTTGTATATTTTTGAATAGATTGGTGCAAGGGCAGAAGTATAAGACATGTATTAAATGTATGGGCAAAAGCCCATAAAGCACTGAAGACTAAATTATGCCTGTGCTTTTTTGTAGTCCAAAATGATTTTATACGCTTCATCTTTTAAGAGAAGTTTTTCTTTTTTGAGTATTTCAAGTTCTACATCTGTTAAAATAGCACGGCCAGCTTCAGCATCTTCGATTTTCTGGTCAAGGTTATTGTGCTTTTCGAAAATTCTGGCGAAATGCGCATCGTTCATTTTTAGTTCGTGTATTTCATCTTTGTATTCGTGTAACATTTTAATTCCTAGTATTAATATATTTTGTATTATAGCTTTTTTGTGTTTAGCGGTGAGTTAAAAATGATTTTTTACGTTCGGTATTCCGCGTTAATCTTTACATACTCATAACTCAAATCACAGCCGTAAGAGGTATAGCTGGCATTACCTAGACCAATGTCACAAGTGATTTGAAAACTCTCTTGTTTCATGACTTTATACGCTTTTTCTTCGCGCAGTTTATCTAGCTCTCTGAATTCATTGGAGTAGATAAGAAGATCGTCATAATGTATGCTCAGTGTACTGTCATCACAGGTAATGCCAGAGGCACCTATAGTGGAAGCTATGCGTCCCCAGTTTGGGTCCTCTCCAAAGAGAGCAGTTTTTACCAAAAGAGAATTGCTTAGTGCCATGCTGGCTCTTTTTGCCTCTTCTTCATTGATAGCACCCTTTACTTTAAAGGCAACCAGTTTGTTCGCACCTTCTCCATCTTTGAGTATAAGCATAGCAAGTTCAAACATAATCTTATTTAAGGCTTCAGCAAAAGCTTCTTTGTTGTAGTTCCCGCTTTGTTTGTTCGCTAGCAGCATCACGGTATCGTTAGTTGAAGTATCCCCATCTACTGAGATGCGATTAAAAGAACCCTCAGTAGAAGCTGTAAGCAATGCATCCATATCTGTTTTGGGGATGTCTGCATCTGTGATAATAAAACAGAGCATCGTAGCCATAGCAGGGTTTATCATCCCTGCACCTTTGCAAATAGCTGCGATGTTAAAAGTGCCTCCATCGGCAAGCTCAACGCTATAGGCCAACTCTTTTTTAAAAGCATCTGTGGTCATGATGGCACGTGCTGTCTGGTGAGAATTGGCAGTATTGAAGTCTAAAATATCAAAAGCAGAAGCAATCTTTGCTATAGGCAAACGGTATCCTATGACACCCGTTGAAGACATAACTGGGTTAAGTACATTCAATTTGGCTGAGAGTGAAGACATGATAGTCTCTATGTCTTCTATGCCTTTTTCACCGGTCATGGCATTTGCATTTTTAGCGTTGATAAGCACAAAGTTTGTCTGAAAATCTTTTGGGTATTTCAGAAAATGCTTAATGGGCGCAGCTTGAAATTTGTTTGAGGTGAAAACAGCTGAAATATCACAGGGTTTGTTACTTCGTATAAAAGATACATCCCCATCTACATCACCTGTGTCTGGATTGACAGGTTTGGTTCTCATTCCTACATTGGCCGCACCACAGAAAAAACCTTGGACATTTTCAAGTCCATTTTCAAGGGGTATAAGTTTAAACATATTTTAATTCCTCAGGTTTTTCTTTTTTGTGAATAATTTTTTTGGCTTTGGTAATACCTTCGCTTGTACCGATGAGTAAAAGTTTGGACTCTGGCATGATGATGGTGTCACCTTTGGGCATAGGAATGAATTTATTGTCTTTTTGACGGATACCAATAATGGTAACATTGGCGATATCTCTAAATCTTGCAACTTTTATTTTTTTAAGCGCAAGCCAGGATGTTTTGGATACTTTTGCTTCTTCCATGTCAAGAGGGGTATCTTTTTTATAAAGAAACTCTTGTAGAAGATTTTCCATCTCTGGACGTGCCGCCATCGCATTGATCCGCTGTGCCATGAGTTTGGTTGCAGTGACGACCTTGTCGGCACCCAGTTTGATAAGTTTTTGCTCATCTTCATAGCTTTTGGCATTTGCTATGATGAGAAATTTTCTTGTCCGTCCTATTTCTGTTTCATAAAGACGCGTAGAAGCGATGGTAGCAATATTGTCTGCGACATTATCAGCCAAGGTAATTACCCCTTTGGCTGAAGAAAGATGCGATTTAAGTATGCCTTCTTCTGTGTGCGGCTCAGCAGAAACAAAATATGGATAATGATATTTTTTGGCGATTTCTTCCATATCTTCACGCGGGTCAACTACTACAAAAGGAATATGGTTTGCACGAAGTTGTCTGGTGACCTGTATAGTAAATTCATTATGGTAACAGACAACAAAATGATGTTTAAGTTTAGCAATTTCGTAAAGCATTCTGCGCTCCTTGACAGTTTTCTGGAATTCACCTTTTTTAACAACTTCTGCGATAATACCTATAGCAATAGAAAAAATAATAAATCCAAAGATGATAAGTGTAATCGTAAAAATACGTCCCATATTTGATATGGGTGAGATTTCTCCAAATCCTACAGTGGTAAATGTGATGCCGGTTTGATAAATGGCATCCATTAAAGAAAAGCCATCGATTGTCATATAGCCTAATGTGCCAATAAGCATAACTAGTACGGTAAGTATGAGAGGAAGTCTGAAAGGGGCTAAATGAGCATAATACTCTTCATTTAGTGTGATGTGTGGTTTAGGTGCGTCTCTCCAGCCGAGAAACTTCTTGAATTTTTCTATGGGTTTCAAAGCCCGAGTCCCGAAAGGTGGGACTTACTCAGCTGTTATAGCTTGAGCAGCGTGTTTTTTCATGGTTCTGAGTGTAGAAGCAGCCACTTTTACTCTTTGTGTTGTTCCGTCTTCAAGCGTAATCTTTACAGATCTTAAATTTGGAAGTTGTCTTCTTTTTGTTTTGTTATTTGCGTGAGAAACATTGTTTCCTGTTAATGGGCCTTTGCCCGTGATGTCACATTTTCTTGCCATAATATGTCCTTTAAGTTAGCCGCCTTATATACAGTACTTTTAAAAGTAAAGTAGAAAACGGTGAATATTTTGTGCGATTATAGACAAAAAGAACATAAATTTTGCTTAACCTGGTACATGATGAGAGAATTAGAAAACAAGTAAATATATCTGTAATTTTATGTATGCCATATGTTCTTCATGAGCCACTATGTATTTTCGAGGCACCCTTATGTTATAATCACTTAAAATAATATGTATGAGGATATTTATGTTAGTAGCGCCAAGTATACTTTCTGCTGATTTTGGGCATTTGGCTCGTGACATTAAGGCTATTTGTGAGGGAGGATGTGACCTTGTGCATGTCGATGTCATGGATGGACATTTTGTACCCAATCTCACCATAGGCCCCGTAGTCGTCGAAGCCATAGCCAAAATAGCAACCAAGCCTTTGGATATACACCTTATGGTAGAAAACAACACTTTTTTTGTTGATCTGTTTGCACCTTTGAAGCCGGGTTTTATTTCGTTTCACATAGAAGAAGAGAAGCATCCCCATAGACTGGTACAGAAAATACGCTCTCTTGGCATACGTCCAGCGATTACCCTCAACCCGCATACGCCGCCAGAAGCCATAGAGTTTTTACTCGAGGATATAGACATGGTACTTCTTATGTCTGTTAATCCAGGCTTTGGAGGACAAGTGTTTATTCCCTCTGTCGTAGAAAAAGCCAAGCGCCTTAAGGCACTCATAGAAAAAAGAAACCCCAGCTGTCTTATAGAGGTAGATGGTGGAGTGAATGACAAGAATGTAAAAGAATTGGAAGCAGCCGGAGTAGATGTAGTTGTGGCTGGCTCGTTTGTGTACAAACATCCAGATGGCATAGAAAAAGCCATTTCTGCATTAAAGTAAAGAGATGTCATGCGTATAAAAATATGTGGCATAACCAATTTAAAAGATGCTCTGCATGCAGTGGAGTGCGGAGCAGATGCTTTGGGGTTTGTATTTTACAACAAGTCGCCACGTTACATCACACCCGCTGCAGCGAAGAGAATCATAGATAGGCTTCCTCCTTTTGTAGAGAGAGTAGGACTTTTCGTCAATGAAGGCGTAGAAACCATAGATACCGTATGCAGATATTCTGATATTTCTCGTGCGCAGATACATTTTGAGGTAGATGAGGAGTCTTTGGATGCTATAGGGCTACAAACTTTGCCTGTAGTGCGTGCCAGGGGGCCTGAAGATATGGCAAGGTTTAAAGATAGATATCGTTTGGTTGATGCTTACAGTGAAGCATATGGCGGTACAGGAAAACGTTTGAATCTTGAATGGTTTAAGGACGTAGACTGTTCCAAAATCATATTGGCCGGAGGACTCACGCCTGATAATGTAGCGCAAGTCAAACCAATGGGTTTCTACGGACTGGATGTAAGTTCGGGTGTAGAGTCTGTTAAAGGTAAAAAAGATCCCCAGAAAGTGAAGCAATTTATAGCCAATGCAAAAAGTATTTGAGGAACTGACAGCAGCATTTCGCAAACATGGCGGAGTACTAGAAGAAGAACACTATAACCATATTGTTACTAAGCATACAACGCTGTTGGAAGATGCAGAGACTATCTTTATCCTGCTTCAGGCTTCAGGCTACCCCATAGCACAAGACACTAATAATAAGTATAGACTCGAGACATGTTTTACTTCACATACGCAACAACGTTACTGTGTCATAGACATAGAGACAAACGGATCTAAACCCGGCACTTCTCAAGTCATAGAAATAGGTGCGCTGATGATACAAAACGGTGAAATTATAGACCGTTTTGAAACCTTTGTCGAGTGTGCTTTTTTACCAGAATATATTACGAAAATCACAGGCATAGAACCTACAGACCTCATAGGTGCGCCCACAAGAAGAGAGGCATTGATAGCGTTACGCCATTTTATGAGTGATGCAGTATTTGTAGCACACAACGCAAGCTTTGATTACAGTTTTTTGAATGCTTCTTTTGAGCGTTTCGGCTTAGGAAATATAGGTAATCCGACTCTCTGCACTATCGAGTTGGCAAAGCGAACCTTTGAGAGCGAACGTTATGGACTTGCCTATCTCATAGATTTTTTAGAGATAGAAACTGCGACACACCACCGTGCTTTCTCTGATGCCGTATGTGCAGCAAAAGTCATGGAGAGAAGTTTACAAACCCTGCCGGAGTATGTAAAGAGTGCCGATGAACTCTTGCGTTTTTCTGTTTCCAGCAAGAAAGAGAGACGGGTAAAAAAAGAAGATAAAAGTTAGAAATTTACTTTCTTTCTCTCAGAATATGATGCAAAAAGAGTATCTGGGCAAACATCGCCGCAAAAATATTTATCAAAGGTACATAATTGAAAAGTGAAGCCAGCATGGCCAGGAGACGCGTTTTTTTCTTTTTTTCTTTCAATATTTCTTTATCATCTATAAAGAGTGCGCTGACATCATAAATGGCAGGTTCTCTCAGCAGCACTGACCATAAATAAAGTAACACTATCTGGCCAAACAGAGGTATAAAAAGCAAGGGAAGCGTGAGTGTAAAAAGCAGTAAAAAAACGCCAGAGGCTTTCATTGTCAGTAGGATGGAAGTACTTAGGTTCGCCGAACCTATTACCCGCACATCGGGGTAATGTTTTTTAGCCAGAGCAATGAGTAATTTTTCACTGTAAAGAGAAGTAAGTAAAGCAACCATGATGATAAAAATCATATAGGAAAAAGAAAAGGTAGCTATGGCAGCACCGGATGTTTGCAGCCACTCCCACGGTACCCACGAAAGATAAGAGGTGATGATACTGTTTAGAGTATCCCACATATTCCATGTCAATAGAGCAGTGATCGCCAAGGAAACCAATCCCATTTTCAGAACAAATACGATGACATCTTTAGAGAGAATATCTTGTAAACTTTTTGAGAGTATTTGATTCATTTATTGGTACTCATTTTTAAAGGCCACATAACGAGAGGCTGAAGCATAAAGTTCTTTTACTTCTTCCTCTGTCAGTTCACGTACCACCTTGGCGGGACTTCCCATAATGAGACTTCTTGGAGGAAAGACTTTATTTTTCGTTACCAGAGAGTCTGCACCCACTATGGACTCTTTACCTATGACGGCACCATCAAGTATGGTGGCAGACATCCCTATGAGGCAGGCATCTTCTATGGTACAACCGTGAAGCATAACCCTGTGTCCTACGGTGACATCATTGCCTATGACAGTAGGATGCCCATCTGACATATCTGCCTTTTTGTGATGGGTGACGTGTATCATGCTGAGGTCTTGAATGTTAGATCTGTCTCCTATGCTGATGTGATGCACATCGCCACGTACTACACAACCAAACCATACAGCAGAATCCTCTCCCATGACTACACGTCCGATAACCGAAGAGCCTTCTGCTACCCAGGCATTACGTCCAAGCTTAGGTGTCCATTCTTTAAATTTTAAAATCATTAACTATCCTTTAAGATACGGTTTGCTAAACGGCTTACATAGCTAGGCGTCTCTTTTTTTGTTTTATCATGGATTTTTTCGACATATTCTTCTAGAACACGATGACTGTTTACCATTTTTCCCAAAGACGGCACTTTGGTGTAGCTGCCATCTTCTTGTAGTTCCCAGCGTAAAACATTGTCTGCGAGTTGCAGCATGAGTATATGTTCTATTTTTTGTGTGAGGTTCTCTTCTATAATGGGCGTCATCAGCTCAACCCGTCTTACAAGGTTGCGAGGCATCAAATCCGCAGAGGCAATGTAACATTTGACTTTGTCATGCTTAAAATAGTAGATGCGCGCATGCTCGAGATATTTTCCTATGATTGAAGAGACTGTAATATTCTCAGAAACACCTTTTATGCCGGGTCTCAAACAACAAATACCACGGATGATGAGTTCAACTTTACATCCTTTTTGGGAGGCGAGATAGAGTGCCTTGATGATGTCAGTATCTACCAGGGAGTTGGCTTTGAGGATGATATGTCCCTGTGCTCCATACTTAATTTCTTTTTCAATGAGTTTGATAAGCTTTGGTTTAATTTGTGTTGGCGACATAAAAAGAGTATCAAGTTTTGTATAGGTTGAAAAACCTGTTAAAAAGTGAAAAAAGTGCGTAGCATCTGTGCTAAAAGTTTCTTTGCTGGTAAAGTAAGAGAAATCTGTATATATTTTTGCCGTACTGGGGTTATAGTTTCCTGTCGCAAGGTGTACATAGCTTTGAAGTTTAGTGCCCTTGCGCTTAATGACCTGGGCTACCTTGGCATGCACTTTCAGTCCTGGTATACCATAGACCACATGTGCGCCTGCATCTTCAAGCGCTTTTGCCCAACGCAAATTGTTTTCCTCATCAAAACGTGCTTTGAGTTCTACAAGTACCATAATCTGTTTACCGTCAAGCGCAGCATCTATGAGGGCTTTAACGATGGGAGATTTCGGTCCTGCACGGTAGAGTGTCATACGTATGGCAAGTGTTTCAGGGCCAGCAGCGGCTTGTTTGATGAACTGCACTACAGGCTCAAAGCTTTCAAAGGGATGATAAAGGAGGATATCCTGTTTCTCGATGGCTTCAAAAATATTTTCACTCTCAAGAGGTGGTAGCGTTTTTGGATTAAAGGTAGGCGATACAAGATGAGATAAGGCATCATCTCCGACTATTTGCCAAAAACTTCCAAGGTTAAGAGAGAGGCTTTTATATGAATAGATGTCATTGTGGTCAAGATTTAGATGTGAGAGTAAAAAGTGTATAAGGTCAGCATCTGCCCCATCGATGAGCTCAAGACGGACGAGTGAACCTTTATTTCGTGAACGCAATCCCTCTTGAAGGATCTGCAAAAAGTCATCCGCTTCTTCCTCTTCTATCTCAATATCTGCATTTCTTGTCACCCTGAATGGTGTAGAAGCCAAAGGGCTAAATCCCGGAAACAGTTCAGAGGCAAAGTGCTCCACTACGGATTCTATAGGGATAAATGTTTGCCCCAACTGTATAAATCTTGGCAGTATTCTTGGAATGCGTATCAGTCCGTGTTTAATATGTTTGGAGTCATCCGTTAGAGTAAGCGCCAAACCAAAACTAAGATTGTTTAAATGAGGGAAAGGATGTGTCGCATCCACAGCAATGGGTATAATAACAGGATAAATCTCATTAAAGAATTTTTCTTTAATGTCCAACTGTTCGTCCAGATTGAGGGCATCAAAGTTTTTTACATTGACACCATGGGTGTGAAGTTCAGCGATGATGGAAGTGTAGCAAGACTCTAAAACCTGATGCTCTTTATGTAAATACTCTTGTATTTGTTCAAGCTGTTCGCTGGGCGTGAGCTTGTCCGGCCCTGTTTCTTGTACGCGCGCTTTGAAAAGTGCCTTGAGCCCTGCGACACGTATCATGTAAAATTCATCGAGGTTTGTGCCGTAAATGGCAAGAAATTTCAGGCGTTCAAGCGGCGGGAGTTTTTCATCCAAGGCCTGAGCCAGTACGCGTGAGTTAAACTGCAGCCACGAAAGCTCACGGTTAAAATAGAGTTGTGATGAGTTTAAATCTACTGGCATATAAGTTTCCTGATAATCTATAATTCTATCAAGGATTATAGCAAAAAACTATAACTTTTTGATTTTTGCTATCTCATCCCGCAGCCTTGCAGCCTCTTCAAATTCCAGGTTTTTAGCTGCTGCGAGCATCTTTGCTTTAAGTTCTTTTACAAGCTGCTGCCGTTCTGCTTTTGGCATTTTGTCCAGTTTGCTTTGTTTGCTGTAGAGTTCGCCTGCATCTTCCACCTTAAGATCCGTATCTAGCACCCTTAGCGTTGTTTGGGGGGTAATGCCATGTTCTTTATTGTGGGCTATTTGTTTTTCTCTTCTGGCTGTCGTGGTTTCTATGGTAAATTTCATAGAATCCGTTATCCTTTTTGCATACATAAGCACTAGGCCGTTTGCATTTCTGGCTGCTCTTCCCGAGGTTTGTATGAGCGCGGTACGTGAGCGTAAAAAACCTTCTTTATCTGCATCAAGTATGGCAACCAGACTCACTTCGGGCAAATCAAGCCCTTCTCTAAGCAGGTTAATACCGATGAGAATGTCAAACTCCCCCAAACGCAAGGAACGTATGGTCTGATTTCTTTCTATGGCATCCATTTCTGAGTGCATATGACGTGCTTTTAGTCCAAGGTCATTGTAATAGGTACTCAGTTCTTCTGCCATTTTTTTGGTAAGCACGGTGATGAGCACACGCTCACCTTTTGCGATGACAGGTTTCATCCTATCATAGAGATTTTCTACCTGATAGGTGCTGTCTATCACTTCTATGGGTGGGTCTAGCAGTCCTGTAGGACGTACCACTTGCTCAGCAACGACTGAAGAGAGTTCAAGTTCAAGCTCATTGGGTGTGGCAGAGACAAACAAAAAGTGGGGTGCTTTATGGATGTACTCATCAAACATCAGTGGTCTGTTGTCCAGAGCTGAGGGCAGTCTAAATCCATGGTCTACCAATACCTCTTTACGGCTTCTATCCCCTGCGTACATGCCTCTAAACTGCGGAAGACTCACATGAGACTCATCGACAATGACAAGGTAGTCCTCATGCATGGCTTCGAAGTAGTCCATCATGGAGTAGGGTGTTTCACCTACTTTTTTCCCAGTAAGATGTCGAGAATAGTTTTCAATGCCTTTGCACATTCCCGTGCCCTCTATCATTTCCAAGTCAAACTCTGTACGTTGTTTAAGTCGGTTGTACTCTATTATCCGGTCTTCTTTTTGATAATACGCGAGCCTATCACCCAACTCTTCTTCTATACTTTTGACCGCAAGGGCGAGTTTCTCTTTACTTACTATGAACTGGTTGGCGGAGTAAACGGTGACTTCTTTTACCCCTTCTTCTTTTTCGCCGGTAAGGGAGTTAAACTCATAAATAGCTTCTATCTCGTCCCCGAAAAACTCTATGCGTATGGCAAACTCTTCAGCGTAAGCAGGGTAGATGTCTATGACCTCTCCGGTCACCCTAAAGTCGCCTCTGTCAAAAAACTCGTCATTGCGTTTGTACCCCATGTCTACGAGTCTAAGCAGCAGCGCTTTCTGGTTGTACTCATCTCCCACACAAAGTTTCTGCACGATACTGCGGTAATCATCAGGCGAACCCAATCCGTAATTGGCAGACACCGAAGCGATGACGATGACATCCTCATGTGAAAGCAGGTTGGCTGTCGTACTTAAACGCAAACGCTCCAACTCCTGATTGATGGAAGAGTCTTTTTCTATAAATAAGTCTTGTCGTGGCAAGTACGCTTCAGGCTGGTAATAATCATAGTAAGAGATGAAGTACTCCACATGATTGTTGGGAAAAAAACTCTTGAACTCAGAGTAAAGTTGTGCTGCAAGCGTTTTGTTGTGTGTCATGATGAGGGTAGGTTTTTTGGTTTTTTCTATGACTTTTGCCATCGTATAGGTTTTGCCAGAACCTGTAACTCCCAGCAAAGTCTGGTACTGGTTTCCTGCTTCTATGGAGCTGCTAAGCATCTCTATAGCAGTGGCCTGGTCGCCCGCAGGCTGGTATGGACTGCTTACCGTAAAATTTGGCAAAATTCACCTTTGTTTTATGCTGTTTCTTTTTAAATTTTCGCTATTATAACACAAAGAATATCTAGGAGAAAGAAATGTCGGCATTACAAAAATTACAAGAGAAAATAGAGCAGTGGAGAGTAGACCATGAAGCACTTAAAAGTGAAAATGCACAACTGAAAGTAGAACTTTCGACTGTATCTGGGTCTCAAAATGAACAGCAATCGCAAATAGCAGCACTTAAACGTGAACTTGAAGAGAAAGATACAGAAATAGAAAAGATCATTACACAGGTCGAATCACTCTTAGCATAAAAGGCATGCCATGAAAAACGTAGCACTTACCGTCTCAGGGAATCGTTATGAGATTAAGCTCGAAGATGCTTTTGCAGATTTTGTAAATAAAGATTTGCAGGAAGCAGGGGTAAATTTACATCAAGACAATAAACCCGATAAGCTTCTCAAAGCATACTTGCGTTTGGCAAAGCAGGCCACTTCGTATGAAGAAGAGATAGAATTACTTATTGAAACTCTCGACGGATTGTAGAAAAAATATACTTTTTTTACAATTTCTTATAATTCCCACAATTTTTGACTTTTTTTTGACTTTTTTTAAGTATACTACATTCAGGTCAATTATTGAATTGATACTACATTATTTAACAGGAGTTAATCATGACTAACATGAGACGCGGATTTACAATGATCGAATTGATCTTTGTTATAGTTATTATCGGAATTTTGGCAGCGGTAGCGATACCTAAATTGGCAGCAAACAGGGACGATGCTGTAGCAGCAACCTGTCAGCACGAAGCAGGACAGTTCTTAAGCGAAATCACAGCTTTTTATACAAGAAATGGTAGCTTGGCTCCACTTTCGAATATGACAAATATTAGAGTCGACGCTAGCGATACTGAGAATGGATTTATAGCTGATGTTGATATGAATGGTACTACTGCAGCTACATATAATTGTGGAGGGGGTGCTGTGGCTGTCTTCCTTCCTGTCGCAACAACAAATGGAGGAATAAGTAATGGTCCAACATTTGGTATAACTGTTACGGCTGGTGTTCCTGCTGCAGACAACCTTCCAGCAACTATTTCTGTTAGTGAGTTGGCTAAGAATAACTTCTATAAGGCTTCACCTGGTTATATTTTAGGCGGTCATTAATTATTTTTCATCTCTAATTTGTTCCATCTCTTTTGAGGTGGAACCTACCTGCTAAAGTAATCTAGATTTTTACCGCATAACTTTCAATCATATAATTATTTACTATCGAATTATCGAGATAAAATAGTTGACACTTTTATGTCATTCTTAATTTTAAAGGATAATAGATGCAAACAGCTTTTACTATGGTAGAACTCATTTTTGCTATAGTTATCAGATGCAACAGTAGAATACAAAACTGAACTGAATGGGACTAGTACAAGATTGAGTGTAATTTCTCTTTCCCCTTCTTCTTTTTACCTACTGCCTGCATTGCTGATAAGATACTCACTAAAAATTATTTTTATAAAGAATATGTTTTGGGTGGTCATTATTAGTAAAATTATGTTAATATATTTATAATAATATCTTTTAAGGATGAGTATGGATACTACACATAAACGAGCATTTACAATGATAGAATTGGTTTTTGTCATTGTTGTCATAGGTATACTCTCTGCCGTAGCTATACCTAAATTTGCGGTCACGCGTGATGATGCTATCATTGCAAAAGAAAAAGCAACAATTTCAGCTGTTCGATCCGCTTTGGCTACTGAGAGACAAAAGCGTATTTTGAGAGGCGATTTTGAACCCATTACTAGTATGAGCAATGGTGGAACAGGTTCGATTACAAAGTTCAGTAATGATGCTAATGGCTTAGCTAGGGATGTGCTAGAATACCCAGTACCAGCTTGTACAACTGGTCAGAAAGGTTGTTGGAGCGTAAGTGGTACCACTTATACATTTATGATGCCAATCTCAGGTAGTGTTGATTTTAATATCACAAATAATCGTTTTGACTGCAAAGTTCCTGCGGATAGTAATTGTAAACTTTTAACACAATAGACTTGCACTACTACAAAATTCTCCTTCTTAGGTCAAGCGCTCCGGGCTTGACTTATCATTCTCAATATCAGATTTTGCCCGGTTTCATTGTTACTGTACCTCTTAAAACAACAGTGAAAGAAGCCGTTGTTGTAAAAGAGGTAGAAAAGCCAGACTTCGAAACAGCAGAGATCATTTCTGTTTCAGACAAATGTTACAGTAAAGAACAGATGGAGACAGCAAAGTTTATCTCTGAGTATTATTTTTCTTCTTTTGGGGAGGCGATCTCCTTGTTTCTTCCATTTGGGAAGAAACAAGGAGAAAGCAATTGTGAAGAGTTAATAGTGAATAGCGGGAAGGTGCCATTATTGAGTGCTTTGCAGCAACGGGCTTTTGAACAACTCCTTCAGAAAGACAAAGCCCTTCTCTTTGGAGTGACAGGTTCAGGGAAAACAGAAATATTTATAAGCCTTTTTGCCAAGATGTTACAAGAGGGCAAAACATGCATTTTTCTCATGCCTGAAATTTCGCTCACGCCACAAATGGAAAAACGTCTTAAGGTCTATTTTGGTGAGACTGTGGCGATGTGGCACTCTAAGCTGACAAAGAAGAAAAAAAAGTCTATCTTGGAAGGCATAGAGGAAGGGAAGATCCGTATTGTGGCAGGGGCACGCTCGGCGCTTTTTGTGCCTTTGTGCAACTTAGGGCTCATCATTGTTGATGAGGAGCATGATGACTCTTACAAGGCGATGACTAGACCGCGTTACCATGCGCGCGATGTGGCTGTGTTGATGGGTAGTAAGGTGGGAGCAAAGGTCGTGTTGGCATCTGCGACACCTTCCATGGGTTCATACTCCAAATATGATGTGCTTAAATTAGATAAACCTTTTGTACAAACAGCAAAGAATTATCAATTCATCAGCGGCGATAGCATAAACCATACCATACTCCATGCCATTCATAGCCATTATAAAGCAGGCAATCAGTCTTTGCTGTTTCTGCCTACACGGGGAAACTTTAAGTACCTTTACTGCGAAAGCTGTGGTAAAACACACCTTTGCCCTTACTGCTCGGTGGGTATGGCACTTCATAGAAAGTACAGACATCTTAAGTGTCACTATTGTAACTTCACAGAAGTCATAGTAGATACCTGTACGCACTGCGGTCATACACCACTCAAGAGTGAGCGCATGGGGACAGTAGAAGCCATAGAAATCATTTCTGAAGCGGTTGAAGGCTTGCAGATAGAACAGTTTGACAGAGACAGCATTACTACAGCCAAGAAGCTCAAAGAGGCATTGAGCCGTTTTGAGACAGGGGAGAGTCAGTTGCTTTTGGGTACGCAGATGCTGAGTAAAGGGCACGACTACGCGAACATTACGCTTTCGGTTATCATGGGACTTGATTACATTTTAGGATTGGCAGATTTTCGTGCAAGAGAAAGAGCGATGTCCTTACTTTTTCAGATAGCAGGACGAAGCGGTCGTGCACAAAAAGCAGAAGTGTTAGTTCAAACAGGTGATCCTGGGTTTTTTAAAACCTACTTGGCTGACTATGAACTGTTCATTAAAGATGAGTTGGCCTTTTTGGAAATGGCTGACTATCCGCCTTTTGCCTCACTTGCACGCATACTCATAGCGCATAAAGATGAGAGTAAAGCCAGTAAAATCACACTTGATACGGTTACAAAGCTTAAAATGTTTGAAGAGGTAGAGATAGTCGGACACGGAAAAGCACCTGTGGAACGCATAGCCGACAAATATCGTTTTAACATTTTGCTAAGATCCAAGAGTCGTGTTCCTTTGCTGAAAGCCTTGCACAGTGTAGATTGCAGGGAGATAGAAATAGATTTTGACCCGGTAGAATTTTCTTAATATCCATTGTAGGTTGTTTGGGTAAAATAAGAAAAATATATCTGTGTCCAGGGGAAAACAGTGAAAGAAAGAGTTAAAACCAAAAAAATTTATGTTGGTAATGTGGCGGTAGGCGGGGATGCTCCTATCTCTGTACAGTCCATGACGTACTCTGACACACACAATGTTGCAGCCACTGTGGAGCAGATAAACCGTTTACACTTTGCAGGTGCAGATATGGTACGTGTGGCTGTGCCTGAGATGCGGGATGCCCTTGCCCTTAAGGCCATTAAGGAGCAGATTTCCTTGCCCCTCATTGCAGATATCCACTTTAACTATAAACTTGCGCTCGAGGCGGCTAAATGGGTGGACTGTATCCGTCTCAACCCGGGTAACATAGGTGAAAAGTCACGGATAAGAGAGATAGTGAAAGCTTGTCAGGAGCGCAATCTTCCCATAAGAATCGGTGTAAATGCAGGAAGTCTTGAAAAAGAGTTTGATCAAAAGTATGGTGCGACTGCAGAGGGTATGGTAGCTTCTGCTGAGTACAACATCAAGTTTCTTGAAGATTTAGGGTTTACAGACATCAAAGTCTCCCTGAAAGCTTCAGATGTGGACCGTACAGTAGACGCTTACCGTATGCTCAGACCTAAAAATGATTACCCGTTTCACTTGGGTGTCACAGAGGCTGGAACCATTTTTCATGCGACAGTGAAATCTGCCATAGGCCTTGGGGCACTATTGCTTGATGGGATAGGTGATACGATGCGTGTTTCCATCACGGGAGAACTTGAAGAAGAGATAAAAGTGGGTAAGGCCATACTGAAAGACTCAGGGCGTATAAGAGAGGGACTCAATATCATCTCCTGCCCTACCTGTGGGCGTATAGAGGCAGATTTGGTGTCTGCTGTAGCCGAAGTAGAAAGACGCACCGCACACATTAAAACCCCTATGGATGTCTCTGTTATGGGTTGTGTGGTCAATGCCATCGGTGAAGCCAAACATGCGGACGTGGCCATAGCATACGGTAAGGGTGTAGGGCTTATTATGCTTAGAGGCGAAGTAGTCGCACGTCTTCCTGAAAATGAACTTGTAGATAGATTTGTCACTGAAGTAGAAAAGTTTGCAAAGGATAACGCATAATGGAGCACATGTACAACTTAAACATAGAACGTGCAGTGCTTTCTGCGGTTATCTTTGACCCTGAAACCTATGAGGAGATCGCTGCTAAACTAAAGCCACACGATTTTTATCTGCCTTTTCATCAACACGTGTTTACAGCAATGGAAGCACTCTCAGTAGAGGAAAAACCGCTTGATGATGAGTTTTTACGTTCTAAGCTGAACTCGATGGGCAAGTTTGATGAAGTAGCGATGCTTGACCTGCTTTCAGCCAATCCTATCACCAATACGGCTGCGTACATGAAAGAGATCAAAGCCAAGTCCAGCAAAAGAGCTTTGGCTACACTTGCCACAGAAATAAGAAAAGTCACCATGGAAGATGATCTTCCTGCAGAAGAAGTAATGAATCTGGTAGAGAAAAAACTCTATGAAATTACGCAAAATTCAACCTCAGATGACTTTAGGGGTGCCAAAGAAATTACTTTGGCCATGATGGCAGAGATAGAGCGTCTCAAAGCGATGGGAAACTCAAAACTGATAGGAACAGACACGGGATTTAAAAACCTCAATGACAAAACATCCGGATTTGGTAAAGGAGATTTGGTCATCATCGCTGCACGGCCTGCGATGGGGAAAACGGCACTGGTGCTCAACATGGCACTTAAAGCCATAGAACGTAACGAGGGTGTGGCTTTTTTTTCACTTGAAATGCCGGCAGAACAGCTTATGCTCAGACTGCTTTCTGCTAAAACCTCTATACCGCTTCAGGCGCTTAGGGTAGGGGATCTTAGAGATGAGCAGTGGAGTCAGCTTTCTGCAGCCACACAGGAACTCTCACAGAAAAAACTTTTTGTAGATGATGGGGGGTATGCAACCATCCACCATGTACGGTCTAAGTTGCGTAAGCTTAAAGCGCAGCACCCTGAAATCTCAGTAGCCATCATAGACTACTTGCAGTTGATGAGTGGTGAAGGCAAAGAAGGAAGACAGCAGGAAGTATCTGAAATTTCAAGAGGACTCAAACAATTAGCCAGAGAGCTTCAGATACCTATAGTGGCGCTCTCTCAGCTCAACCGTGGAGTAGAAAGCAGAGACAACAAGCGTCCTATGCTTTCTGACCTGCGTGAGTCCGGCGCGATAGAACAAGATGCCGATATCATCCTTTTTGTGTACCGAGATGATGTATACCGCGAAGCAATGGAAAAAGAAAAAGAGATGAAAGCCAAAGCAGAAGGCAAAGAGTACGTATCTGAGTTTAGAAAGAAATCTGAAGAGGATGCAGAGATCATCATAGGAAAACAAAGAAATGGTCCTACGGGAACAGTGGAACTTGTATTTCAAAAGAACTTTACACGCTTTGTAGACAAGGCGCATTCTGCACCGTTTGAAGTGGTATATGAAGAGGGCGACATCCCAATGCAAGAGGCAAGTTTTAACGTAGATATACCTACTATTTAAACTTATTATAGATATGCAGCTAGAAAAACCAAAACTTTTTACTGAGCAAAAAATGTTTGTCTGGTTTAGCATTATCTTTGTCCTGCTTATATTTCTGCGGCTCTTTGTAATATACCAGACTTATCAAGAGTTCATCTCGAAACCTTTTTACTATACGTATGCAAACGTACTTAACGCCTATGAAAAGTCCAAGGGAGACAAGCGTTATCAGGTACTTAAACTTCACAGTGATGACGGTTTTACTTTTTATACGACGAGCAACAGCAAAGAGGCTTTTGGTCACAAGCGTGTACGTTTGCAATTATTTCCAAACAAGAACATAGCATTTACGGACTATCTGGGTACTTTTTATGTAAAAAGTCGCATTAAAAACCAAGAACTTCTTCCAAAGGGCTACAAAGATGTGTTATTGGAAAAAGTAGCTTCTCAACACCAAAATGTATCTCTGCAAACATTCTATAATGCTATTTTATTTGCCACTCCTCTGGATAAAGGCTTAAGAGAGAAAATAAGTATGCTGGGCGTCAGTCATCTTGTGGCCTTGAGCGGGTTTCATTTGGGGATATTATGGGGGTTGGTGTATAGTTTGCTTTTGTTACTCTACAGACCTTTGCAACAGCACTTTTTCCCTTACCGTCATGCACTTTTAGATGTAGGTTTGGTGGCCATACTGTTTTTGGGTGCCTACTTGTGGTTTGTTGATTTCCCTCCTTCTTTAGTGCGTTCGTATGCGATGGTTCTTGTCGGCTGGGTAGTCATATTGCTTGGTATGCAACTGCTTAGTTTTATGTTTTTAACAACAATAGTATTGATGCTTTTAGTGCTTCTACCCTCATTGCTGGTCTCTTTGAGTTTCTGGCTTTCTGTTGCAGGGGTATTTTATATCTTTCTGCTGCTGCAGTACAGCAAGGGGGTTAAGACATGGGTCATTTCACTGATTTTTATCCCTTTGGGTATTTTTGTTCTGATGCTTCCTGTTGTGCATGCTATATTTGGTGTGACAAGTAACTATCAGCTTTTGTCTCCCTTGCTATCTTTGCTGTTTATTCCCTTTTATCCATTAGTAATGCTGTTTCATTTATTGGGGTTGGGTGCTGTGTTTGATGATGTTTTGTTGTGGTTATTTGCTTTACCTTCACAAAGTACAGAACATTTGTTGCCCACATGGGTGATGGTGGCATATATTGGACTCTCTTTGCTGGCTATTTGGGGTAGAAAAATATTTTATGTACTCTGCAGCACAGCAACGCTATATATGGTCTATCTTTACATCTCTGTTGAGCAGATCGCAGAATTTTAAGCCATGAAGAAAGACAGCCCAGGAGATATATATCCATAAAAAGAAAAAGAGTACAGTACTGATGCTTCCATAGATGCTCTCATAAGTTTTGTTATGTACGACATAAAAAACAAAAGCACTTTTAGACAGATACCAGATGAGCGAAGCGATAAATGAACTTGTAAGGGCGGCACTTATCTTTATGTATATATTGGCAGAAAATTGATACGCGACATAAAAGACCATCCAAACGATAAAATAAGGCAAGAACGCGTAAAGGTGTACCATGCTTGTGATACTCGTTTTATCCAGATAAGCTTGGGTAAAAGAGGAAAGATAAAAAGAACTTCCCATCATCACAGGAATGATAAGTATGAGTAAGAAATACGTTTTTGTAGCCT
Organism: Sulfurovum sp.; assembly: GCA_024637255.1. Taxonomy (GTDB): domain Bacteria; phylum Campylobacterota; class Campylobacteria; order Campylobacterales; family Sulfurovaceae; genus Sulfurovum. Next base: position 116,261 of record JAGXFO010000011.1, on the reverse strand, counting down.
CCCATAGAGTACGCGAAGGCGTATTAAATATGTCATTGACGATATAGTCATAGTTTTTAAAAAACATAAAGGCAGCAAAGAGCACATAGACGATGCCGATGACACCTAATTTATCTGCACTGGCCACAAAAGTATTGATATATTCCATGACTACTTGTGAATCTGTGGGCATCAAGTTTGAAAAAATAAGTTTTTCTATCTCGGTATATACGGTACTGAATGTAGGCAGAGAAGTAAAGACAGAAAGCATAATGACCAAAAGAGGGATGATAGAAAAAAGCGTACTCCAACTCAAGCTAGAGGCATAATGCCCTAGCTTGTCATCAAAAAGGTCTTTGAGAAAATCTCTTAAAAAAAGGTAATAATTACGTAAGAGCGTTTTCGTATCCACTGTTAACCTCTTTTAATTTGCTAATCCCATTTTTCCAGGGTTTAGTATATTGTTGGGATCAAAAGCTTTCTTAATGTCTTTAAATAGGGTTAGCTCATCCTCATTGAATGCGATGCTCATAAATGGTGCCTTGCTTGTGCCTATGCCATGCTCACCGCTTAGTGTGCCACCCATATCTACTACGAGTTGAAATATCTCCTCTATGGCTTTGTGGCCATCGTGAAGTTGCTTTTCGTCTGAACCGTCTACCATGACATTGACATGGATGTTTCCATCACCTGCATGTCCAAAACACGGCACCTTAAATCCATATTTGTCACCTATGGCGTAGATGCTTTTCAATGCTTCAGGTAACATACTTCTTGGTACAGAAATGTCTTCGTTAAGCTTTTTACTTCCAAAGATAGTAATAGATGGCGAAGCATTTCGTCTTGCATACCAAAGTTCTTTGCGTTTGTCTGCATCATGAGCAATGACAAACGATTGTGCACCATTTTCTTTAAAAGAAGCTTCTAGCGTAGCAAGTTGAAACTCTACTTCTTCTATGACATTCCCATCCACATCACCAATAAGCAATGCTCCTGCATCTTCGGGAAGGGCAATACCGAGTTTTTCTTTGAGAGCCTGTACGACCAACTTGTCCATAAACTCCATCGCTACAGGGTTTGCCCCATTTGCCAAAGACTTAAACACAGCATTCATCGCATTTTCTACCGAAGGAAAAATTCCCATATAGGCCTTGGTAAACTTAGGCTTAGGAATAAGCTTGAGTGTAATCTCGGTAATGATGGCCAGAGTGCCTTCGGACGCTATCAAAATACCTGCAACGTTGTACCCTGCAACATCTTTGATGGTACGCTTTCCTGCCCTTATAATATCACCATTAGGACGCACAGCACGAAGTGCCATGACATAGTCTTTGGTAATACCATATTTTGCTGCACGCATACCACCCGCATTTTCACTGACGTTTCCACCCAGTGTCGAGTACTCTTCGCTAGCCGGATCTGGCGGGTAAAAAAGTCCTACTGCTTCAGCCGCTTTTTGCAGATCCATGTTGATAACGCCGGGCTGCACCACGGCCACCATGTTTTCCATATCGATCTCAAGGATCTTGTTCATATGCTTTTCCATCCCTAGAATGATGCCACCCTGTGTAGGAAGGGCACCTCCGGTAAAACCTGAACCGGCTCCTCTTGGGGTAATAACAATATGATGTGTATTACAGTATTTTAAGATTTCACTTACATCGCTTTCATTTCGCGGAAAGACAACTGCTTCAGGTTCAAAATGTGTACGCGTAGCGTCGTAAGAGTAGGCGATAAGATGTGCCTTGTCGCTATACACATTCTCTGTGCCTACGAGTGTTTCAAAATGTTCTATATGTTTTTTATCTAACATGTGCCAGTCCCACTACAGTGATTCCATGGAGTTGTAATAATTGCCTGTTTTGGCATTACCTCCAAACCAGCCTGAATCAAGGGCTTCGAGTCGCATATAAAAAGGAAACTTTCCTTCTTTGGGTAGCCCCGACATAGGTTTTTTAGCTACGATTTTCCCTGAAATGGGGTCTAAGAGTACAGCAGTATTTTTGCGCACTATATAGATAAGACCAATTTGATATTTTTGCGCAAATTGTGCAAGATTCTCTTTGCTTGGCCCATCTTCTCCTTCGGTAGAAAGATAGACGGCATAAAGATCCGGGTGTATCCACTTTTTATTTTCAGAAGCTACGATTTTTGCATAGGTATCTGCATCTGGCGCGAGTAAAAGCACATTGCTGTAAAGGTACCCTCCTATGACTTTGTCATTAGGTACACCGGCTGTTTTGACGGTAGGAAGAGCATCGTGTTGAAGGACCTCTACACCTAACAGTACAGCAGACCCATCCGCTGAAGTTTGGACAATTCGATTAGTGATGGCAGAAAGGCCATTTCCATAGTCGTGCACCACTACGCCACTCATCCCAACAACAGGGAAACCTGAGTGAAGCTTGACTGACTGTCCTTGTATAGATTTGATAGAAGTATGTACTGTTTGAGGAAAAAAACCTGCAAAAAGAGGTAAAGAGAATAGCGCGAGCGTCATAAGAGCTATTTTGTGCATAGCGATCCTTTTGGTGATAAAATAAGTATATTGATTATACAAGTAATATAGTAAAAGTTTATTGATGTCCTCATTGTGTCTGGCAGATTAACCTATTTAAGTTATAATAATGCCCAATTTAAGAAAGGGAATCTCTGATTCTTTGAATAGAGACCATAGAGACAAAGGTACCACATGGGAAGCATTAAAACTGTATTGTTATGGGTTTTGATAGCAAGCTCACTGTTCGGGGCAAAGGTAAATTTTGAACGCTGGGAAAAAGGTAAAACATTTTCCGAGTATTTAAGCTCTAGAAACATTTCACAGGATGTATTAAAATCTGTTTCAGAAGAGGACATCGGGTTTCTTTCAGAAATTGAAGGTAAACAATTATTTTATGAGTTAAAAGACAAGGATGGCAAGCTCCTACAGGTTCTTGTTCCCATTGGAACGCAGATGCAGATAAGGCTGGCAAGAGAGCATGAGAGCAATACGTATATTTTCGATATCATCCCTATAGAATACAAAGAGCAAGAGTACAGTGCTACGGTTACCATAGAAAAAAATCTTCATACAGACATTATAGAAACCCTGCAGCATCCTGGTTTGGCAAATAAAATGGGACAACTCTTTAATGGCACAATCGATGCAAAAAAGTTTAAAAAGGGAGATAAGGTCTCTTTTTTGTATACGCAAAAAACAAGAATGGGCAAACCCTATGATGCACCACAGATTAAAATAGCTGTGCTTGACTCTAAGGGCGGGAAACAGTTTATTTATGCGGATGAAGAGGGTTATGGTTATAAAAGTGACAAAAAATCTCAGGTGTATACGATAAAAGGAAAGAAAAAAATAATATATTCACGCAGAGTTCCTGTAAAAAGTGCTACTTCAAATTTTGCTATGTCTATACGACATGCGCGTATCTCTTCTTCATTTTCATACAGAAGATATCATCCTATATTGAAAAAATATCGCCCCCATCTTGGTACGGACTTCAGGGCAAAAAGAGGTACACCCCTACTTGCTGTAAATAAGGGTACCGTAAGTTTTGCGGGTTATATGAGCGGGTATGGCAAGGTTGTAAAGATTAAACATGCAGGCGGCTATGAATCATTGTATGCTCATCAGAGTCGTATCCGGGCCAAAAGAGGGCAGCGCATCACAAAAGGTGACATTATAGGATATGTGGGAAGTACCGGACAAAGTACGGGTCCTCACTTGCATTTTGGACTTACAAAAAATGGACGATGGGTCAACCCGATGACTGTGCTGAGTAAGCAATCTGCAAAAACGTCTATTTTGAAAAAATTTACCAAGTACGAAGAGGTAACTACGACAAAATACAAAGAAGTAGTCATCAAAGACGCAAAGATAAACAGAATGAAATTACTCTCTTGCACTAAAAATGAAGATACCGGCTTTATGTGGGGTCAGTGTAGAGACTTAAGCATGAAAGTATCCGACAACAGGAAAACAGAAACTACAGAGGAAACGGAAGATGATGACGTTTAAATACCAAATAGAAAACTTTGAACTGCAGTCTTTAGAGAATGCAAAATTTATCGAAACGGCACTGGCTACTTATGAACAATACGGTGTCAAAAAATCTTGGGAGATTGTTCAGGCACATGACAGTGTGGCTGTCATGCTGTACCATAAAGAGCAAGACGCATTTGTTTTGGTGAAGCAGTTTCGTCCTGCTGTGTATCTGAATAATGGTGACGGTATGACCATTGAGCTCTGTGCAGGCATTGTGGATAAAGAACTTTCTTTAGAGGAGATAGCAAAAGAAGAAATAGAAGAAGAGTGTGGATATATTGTGCCTCTTGAAAATATAGAAAGAATCACCTCTTTTCATACTTCAGTAGGGTTTGCCGGATCTAAGCAGGTGCTTTATTTTGCACAAGTAGATGAGAGCATGAAAGTGAGCAATGGAGGAGGGATTGGCCATGAAGATATTGAAGTGGTCTATCTTCATGTAAATGATGCCAAAGCACTTATTTATGATGAGAGTATCGCAAAAACACCAGGACTTATGTTTGCCTTTATGTGGTGGTTTGAGCAAAATAGCCCTATAATCTAATTACAATATCTCTTCAGAAGACATTGATAGGCTTCTATGCGCCTATCACGCAAAAATGGCCAAATGTCTCGTACTTCTTTGGTGCGTTCGTGATTGATGTCAGCATATAAAATCGTTTCATCTTCAGCATTGGCTTGAACCAGCATTTCCCCTTGTGCACCACACACGAAAGAGTTGCCCCAAAAACGAGTACCCTCCATAATGCCTGCACTGTCTGCTTCAAAACCTACACGGTTGCAACTCAGTACGGGTATGGCATTGGCTATGGCATGAGAACGCTGAATGGTTATCCAGCTGTCAAGTTGCCTGGCTTTTTCTTCTTCGCTGTCTGCCTCAAACCAACCAATAGCAGTAGGGTAGATGAGTAGTTCTGCACCTTTGAGAGTCATGATACGTGCAGCCTCAGGGTACCATTGATCCCAGCAGACGAGTACACCCAGTTTTCCTACAGATGTTTGAATGGGTTCAAACCCAAGATCTCCAGGCGTAAAGTAAAACTTCTCATAAAACCCCGGATCATCAGGGATGTGCATCTTGCGGTATTTTCCTGCAACAGAACCATCTTTTTCAAAGACAACGGCTGTATTATGGTAAAGTCCTGCAGTACGCTTCTCAAAAAGAGATGTAAGTAAAACCACTTTATTTTCTTTGGCAATTTGGGACCAAAACGCTACATCTTTTTCAAAATCATTTGCGTAGCTAAAAAACTTTGTATCTTCACTTTGACAAAAGTATTCTGTCTGATGGAGTTCCTGAAGCACAATAAGCTGTGCACCGTTTTTGGCCGCCTCCTGTATTTTTTCAGTTGTGACTTTGACGGTCATCGCTTTGGTATCATAGTATTTTTGTTGGATAAGTGCTGTTTTCATGCATGTAGCCTCATATGTGTAACCCACTTTAATTTTTTAATTATATTTTAGCATAATATGCAAAGCAGTATCAATAAGCAACCTGCATAGTAGAGCAGTGCAGGCTTCCTCCCTGTTCTATGAGTTTTAAACAATTGACTGGAATGATTTCTCTCTCTGGAAATACAGTTTTAAAGATTTCTCCTACTTTTGTATCGTTTTTGTCATCATAGGTAGGATAGATAAGCGCATGATTGACAATAAGAAAATTGGCATAAGTTGCAGGAAGCCTTTTCCCTTCTTGGCTGTAAATAGCCGATGTCATAGGAAGTGCTATGAGTGTATAGGGTTTTCCTTCGGGTGTGGTGAAACTTTGCAATTGCAATTCCATCTTGTGAAGCGCCTCGTAATGCTCGTCTTCCTTGTCATCACACTTGACATACATAATGGTCTCTTTGTTGACAAAACGTGCCAAAGTGTCAATGTGTGAGTCGGTATCGTCTCCTGCAAGATAGCCGTGATCCAACCATAAAACCCTCCGCGCTCCTAAATAGCCATGAAGTTTCCCTTCAATCTCTTTTTTACTAAGCCCACCGTTTCTATTGGGATTACATAGACAAGTAGTAGTAGTCAGTATCGTTCCTGCACCATCACTTTCCAAAGAGCCCCCTTCAAGTACAAAATCAATGTTTTCCATCGGGATAGTACCCATGTATCCTTTTTGGTGCAAGATCCTGTTTACAGTATTGTCAAGCGAAGCTTCAAATTTACCGCCCCAGCCGTCAAATGTAAAGTCAAGAAGTTTTACATCACCATTTTCCTTTATGCAGATATATCCGTAGTCACGTATCCATGTGTCATTGGTGGCTGCCTCTATAAAAGTCATATTGTGCGTCGAGCAAAACATATTTGATATTTTTTCTTTGTCTTTGCAGATGATGTACACAGATTGTCCATAAGCAATGGCTTGGGCTATACGGATAAAAGGAGAAAGCGACGCCTCAAGATCTTCTGCCCAGTCTGTTTCCTCATGAGGAAATGAAAGAAGAACAGTGCGTTGTTTTTCCCATTCTGCGGGCATTGTTTTCATGGTAAGTTCCCCTTTATTTAAAAGAAACAAAGCTCTCTTAAATTATCATTTTTATTGTATAATCTTGCATGGCATTCATTAAAATAAATAAACAAAATTTCTACCATAATCTTAGCCAAATAGCACTTCAAACTGGCTCAATAGACAAGATAGCCATCGTGCTAAAAGACAATGCCTATGGACACGGCTTGGAACTTATGGCAGCACTTGCTTCGGAGTTTGGCATCAGGCATGCCGTGGTAAGAAATATGGCTGAAGCTGGGCAGATAAGAACACTTTTTGAGACTATTTTGGTTTTAGGTGACAGGATTGTTGCAGATGATGCATGTTCTTTTGCTGTCAATAGACTTGAAGACATCATGCAGGCCCAACAGGGAGCAAAAGTAGAACTGAAAGTTGATACAGGTATGCACCGTAACGGCATTGCTTTGGATGAAGTGGATGAAGCGCTAACCCTTATGAAAACACAAGGCTTGAATCTTGTGGGGTTGATGACCCACTACCGCAGTGCAGATGAACTGAGTTCAGAGTTCTTTTGGCAAAAAAAACAGTTTGAAGCTGTAAAACAAAGAGTGAAAGAAGCAGGTTTTGCAGGAGTAAGGGCGCATTCACACAACTCTGCAGCGATACTTCGAACAAAAAGTTTTGACGAAGACCTTGTGCGTGTAGGCATAGGAGCATACGGATATAATGAACTGCCTTGTGTATTTGATACCCTACAGTTAAAGCCAGTTTTGTCTCTTTATGCCAAAAAAGTAGCAAGCAGAGTACTTAAAGCCGGAGAGCGCATAGGTTACGGTGGAGACTTTATTGTACCTAGAGAGATGACAGTTTCAACGTATGATATCGGCTATGGAGATGGATGGTGTAGGGGTGATGCAAGAAATCCCTATATTACAAGCGAAAAATTACCTATATTGGGACGTGTTTCTATGGATTTTATCTCGCTTGAATCCGAAAATGAAGAAGTGTGTGTTATGAATGATGCCAAAGTTGCTGCAAAACAGTTTGGAACCATTTCATACGAGGTAACCACTGCGTTAGCAAGTGATATTGTAAAGAGTGTAATTTAGTCTTGCATTTGTTTCATAAGCCTTTCTTTGGCTTTTTCTCTTTGCGTTTTAGGATCTGTGGTTTTTAAAACTTTTTTCTCTTGCGCCTTTATTTTTTTGTTTTCGCTAATGAGTATTTCCACAGTTTTTTCACTTTTCACTTCTTCACCCAATACTTCTTTTCTTTCAGTTTTGGTCACAGTTTGCTTTTGCACTTTTGTTAGATCTGTTTTTAAAATATTGGGCCTGTCTTCACTTGTGTTATTATTGTCAATGTTGTCTGTTTTATCATTTGGATAAAATAGAACAAAAATGATTAGTATCACAAGCATGGCTATAAGCATATTTTCTATTTTTTTTCATTAGACAATCTTTTATTTTTGCCTTGGGATTTCTTCTCTTGATAACTGTTATTTACTGTATCATTTTCATCTGAAATTTCTTGTAATATTTGGTTAAGGAGTTCATCTTTTGTTACTCTGGTTTTTTTCAATGCTTACTTCTCTCTTTTTTCTTTCAGATAGATTTTTCAGAAGTTCATTGTATACTTCTATCTCTTAAAAAAGTATTGTATTTAAGAGCTATAATTTGATTTTGTCGAATTTGTATGAAGTAGGTTATTGGTGGAGGTGAGGGGGATCGAACCCCTGTCCTAAAATAGATAGAACCATGACTCTACATGCTTAGGCGGTGTTGTTAGGTTTAATCTTGCTTTGTACGACACCCAAAACTTTACAAGACGAGCTAAGATTCTCACCCTGTGGCATAGCTTCCACTGGGCATAGTCATCAGATGTTATACTTCAAACTCCGGTTAAGATGACACTCACCGGCGAAGCAGTCCACCGCGTTAGCGGGGTTAAGGACTTACGCTACTGCGTAAGCTGGACGATAATCTGTGTTGTTTGCGTTTAAATGCGTGTGAGCCGCGTAACGGAATTGCTCAGTCCGACATGCACATAGCCCCGACTACTCCAGTCGAAACCAGGTCACCCCCATAGTTGTTCCTTAAGAACGGGTGGATTCTAACACTTTTAGGTTACTTTGTCAAGAGGTTTCCCGTAGGTCACTGTTTATAGGAGACTCTATGATATTATCTTAGAACAAAGAGAGAGAAAAACAAGGAACTTTATGCACAACAGTATTGACAGCAGACTCCCGCCACATTGACTCATGTTGCGATATATAAAGAGATGGAAGAGGCTCAAAATCTTTTTTAGATGCGACTAAGTATTTTGCTAATGATTCCGAAAAACTTTCTGCGTTTATCTTTAAACTTACTTTTTTCCAGCCAAGAGCCAATCGTGAAAAAGTTTCATCATACAGATATTTGCTTAGTATCGTTATATTTTAAGATACATAACGATACTATTTTGCAGGCGATTTAAATTTTAGTATATCGTTATATAAATCAGTTTGATGAAAACTACTACTATGCCGGATTTACCCAGAATCTTTCAATAATGCCAGAATTACAATGGCGTTTTAGAATGGGTTACCAAGATACTGAACAAGTAGACGCGAGTGGCGCTGATACTCGTTGTGAACTAAACTATTTATTTTAAAAGGAACGAATATGAAAAAATTCATAAGCACGGCTCTCATTGTATATGGACTGAGTGTAAATTTGTGGGCTGAGGTTATCAGAGTTTTTGCAGCCTCGAGTACAAAACTGGCGATGAGTGAAGTCGTGAAAAACTTTAAAGCTCAAAATAAAAATGATGATATTTTGATAACGTTTAATGCTACAGGAAAAGCGTATGCACAGTTTAGTAATGGGTTTGACTATGATGTCTTCATGGCCGCCGATGAAAGATATCCGGCAAGAATCGTAAAAGACGGTAATGCCATCAGTGATCCTGAAATTTATGCTTTAGGTTCTGTTGCACTTTACAGCACTCATCCAGAGCTTATCAAGATGGGAATGGATGCGCTAAAAAGCGATAAAGTAAAACACATCTCCATTGCAAATCCAAAACTAGCTCCTTATGGTGTGGCTGCGACTGAAATTATTAAAAATTATGGCTTAGAAGATGTTGCATCTGCTAAACTGGTTCTGGGTGACAATATTGCTCAAAGTGTTCAATTTGTAGATAGTGGCGCTGCCGAGATAGGACTTGTGGCATTTTCTCTTATAAAATCAACACAAGACAACGGTCGCTATATGGTAATAGATTCTAAAAAATACACTTTACTCAAACAAGCATTTGTTTTGACAAAATATGCCAAAAATAAACCTTTGGCTTCAAAGTTTGGAGCATTTTTACTTTCAGATACAGCACAAGATAGTTTTGAAAAATATGGGTTTGGAAAAATAAAATGAATAAACTCACAGCAATCATCAGCTCCATAGCTACAGAAGAACAAATAAGTATCATCAAGTCTAAAATTGGTTCACATACTCTTAGTGCAATGCTTTTGGACATCTCACCGGAGCTTAGTGCAGGAGATAGTATCGCACTATTTTTTAAAGAAAATGAGGTGATGTTAGGAAGTGTGACTTCTAAGGTGAGTGCCAGAAATGCTTTTATATCAACGATTAAAGAGGTAGAGATAGGCAAGTTGTTGTGCAGTGTAAGTGTTGACTTTGAAGACTTTATCGTGACAAGCATCATTACGAAAGAGTCTTATGAAAAGCTGGAACTTAGTGTAGGAAGAGAGGTGCTTTGGTTCGTGAAGTCAAATGAGGTCAGTATTCAAATACTGCATTGACGCTACAAAACAATATAGCAAAACTGTATTGCGTAGCATTTTGTGTATTTAGGATAAAGAAGGATAAATATAATGATTGATGAAAATTTTTTGCAAACAATGCAGCTCACATTTGAATTGGCTGGGGTTACGACTTTTATTTTGCTCTTTATTGGGATACCGCTTGGGTATTATCTTTCTCAAACACGCTCACGATTTAAACCAGTGGTAGAAACCATAGTTTCTATGCCTTTGGTATTACCACCGTCAGTACTTGGGTTTTATTTACTTTTGGCTTTTAGTCCGAAAAACTCATTTGGAGCATGGCTTGATGAGGCTTTTGATGTGAAACTTGTATTTAGTTTTGAAGGGCTAGTGATTGCTTCGATTATTTTTAGTTTACCGTTTATGGTTCACCCTATTCAAAGTGGTTTTTCAAGTTTGAATAAATCGCTCAGAGAAGCTTCTTTTGTCTTAGGTAAAGGCAAAGTTCAAACGCTTTGGTTTGTCTTGCTGCCAAATATCAGATCTTCACTTTTAACTGCCTCAGTTATCACTTTTGCCCATACAATCGGAGAGTTTGGTGTGGTGTTGATGATTGGGGGGAATATCGCAGGAGAGACAAAAGTGGCTAGTATTGCTATCTATGATGAAGTAGAATCCTTAAATTATGGACTTGCAAATCAATATGCTTTCACTCTTTTTCTTATCACTTTCACGATATTACTTTTTGTCTATGCAGTCAATAAATCGATGGTAAAAAGTGAGTTTCGATGATACACATAAACATAACAAAACTCCTCCATACATCTGATGGCACGATAGATTTAAGGATAAATAAAGAGATACAAAATGGTGATTTTCTAACTCTTTTTGGTAAAAGCGGAAGCGGTAAAACTACACTTCTTAGAATTATAGCTGGACTTGAGACACCACAAAGCGGTACTATTATTGTTGATGGGCAAATCTGGTTTGATAGCGACAAAAAGATAAACCTTCCGCCACAAAAACGAAATGTGGGTTTTGTGTTTCAAGACTATGCGCTATTTCCAAATATGACGGTGCGACAAAATCTTGAATTTGCACTACACAATAAAAAAGAGAACAAAAAAGTAGATGAGATACTCCAAATCATGGAGATAGAAAATCTCTCATCTGTGAAACCAGAACACTTAAGCGGGGGACAAAAACAGCGTGTTGCAGTGGCAAGAACTCTGATGACAAATCCAAAAATATTATTATTGGATGAGCCACTTTCAGCATTAGATGCTGCCATGAGGATGAAGCTTCAAGATGAACTTCACTCTATCCACAAAAGATTTGGTCTTACATCTATTTTGGTAAGTCATGATATGAGCGAAGTATTTCGTCTCTCAAATAGAGTCTTGAAGCTTTCACTGGGACACATCACCGATGATGGCACGCCAAGCGAAGTATTTGTCAATCAAAATATCAGTGGTAAGTTCAAGATGGCCGGAGAAGTGTTAAGCATTAAAAAAAGTGATATTTTGTATATTGTGGAAGTCTTGGCATATAATGAGATTGTCAAGGTCACAGCAGTAAAGAGTGACATTGAAAACTTGAAGATTGGAGATAAAGTTCTTCTTTCCAGTAAAGCCTTTAACCCCATCGTTACAAAAATGTAGACTTTATAAGCTCATAATGAGTTTTGCAGCGCTACCTGCCTTGTTGTTGCGCGGTTGATAGAGGTAATTGTGTACTTTGTCTGGAATATCTTCAGGAATGGCGAGTTGTTCAAACTCCTCCTTGGCAGACTGCTTAGCCTTAAACAATGCCATTTGAACGCGAGAGTAAAAGTTTGCCGCACCTTCTCCTGAGGTTTCTACAGAAAGAAAATTAGCTGCAGGAAAACGGTTGGTCACAAGGGACTGTACGCCATCAGAGACAGCAGAAGAGGGCATGCATCCAAAAGGTTTTACTGAGATGACAAGGTGTGAAATGTTCTCTTTGACAGATTCTATGAGGTGTGCCACTTCCAAATGCCCTTCGCCTCCTTCACAGTCAAGCGTGTAGTAGTCCTTACTTAAGGCGGCTAGTTTATCCATGTTTGGGATCTCATAGTCATGCAGACCAATGGCTTTGGCATAGAGGCCAAAGTGGGTTTTTATGGCTACTTTTCCTAATTTTATGAGTACCTTTGTTTTGACATTTGAAAAGTCTATCTTGCTGGCATTCTCTACTTGTAGCTGCTCTCTTTTGTGCAGGGCACGTTCGGCTTCCCAAATGCTTAGCATGAGACGATTCATGATGGGCTGAGGGATGCATTCCGCACCTTCAGATTCTAAAAATCTATGAAGGTTATAGTTCCCGTCACCCTCAGTCATGGCTGCCCAGAACTCTCCCATGACCATCACTTTTGCTTTGGGTTGTAAACGGTCAAGCTTTATCTTTTCTAAGATCTTGCGGCACTTCCACATGGTTTTTATAAGGTTCTTCTTCTCTAAAAATACATTGGAAACAAGTACTTTACACTCTTCTATGGCTCTATCTACGGCGCCAACCTCGAGTTCATAAGGACGCATTTTGTAGCCAAGCAGGTTGATGATATCACCAATGATAACAGACTTAATGAGAGTAATGAAAAACTTAGGGGTAAAATTGAGTATCTCATCATCAATGTCATCTCCTTGAAAGATACCCTTGTCATGCTCAAATGAGGTAATGCGAAAACCGTCAAAACCCGCATCACGTAAGGCTTTTTTATACTCAGTGATGTACATACCAAAACGGCAAGGCCCACAGCCACCTGCGGTGATGTAAACGTATTTTTTTACAATCTCTTCAGCACTTAAGCCCTGTGTATCACGAAGATTTTGAAGGTACTTAACAAGGTTTCCGACTGTAAAATAAGTAGGGTTACACTGTCCTTTGTTTCCGTAAGCTTTGCCCTTTTGAAAGGATTCAAAATTAGGATTTGGCATAGAAATATAGTTTTCACCCAGTGACTGAAGGGCGGCTTGTATGAGTTGGTCTTGGAGTATGGTAAGCCCACCCGAGAGCATAATCGTCTCTTTTTTAGACGCATACTGTATGGATTTTTGGGGTACATCTCTCCACTGTGTTTCACGGGTGTTCATGAAACCTAAATCACCATTATTTTCTTGGGGTCTTATACTGTTACATGTTGCGCTCATAGTGTCATCTCCTTTTGTGCTGTATATTCTAATGGTTCGCCTATATTTCTTGGGCGATTTTTTGAGTTGTGGGCCAATTTTTGTTGATACTGCTCTAAAGTATAGGCAAAGGTTTTGACACGTATCTTGATAGACCCACCGGGTTTATTGGCATCTATGTCATGCAGTGTGAGGTGCGGTGTTCGGCTTGCGCCGAGTATTTTGTCGATGATGGAGTAGGTGGGTGCATCGTGCCCGCATTTAAAGCTACTTAGGTCAAGTACGGCTACGTTAGGGTGGCGCGCAGCAAATTTGGCTGCCCAGACTTTTTGCGCAGAGTTGGTGGAAAAGTTTTCTGCCCAAACGTCACGTATGTCATAAGGGGATTCTACATACCCACTGTCGATATCTTTGTTAAAATAAGACATGAGGTATGCTTCATCTTTTGGAATGGCACGCATAGAAATACTCTTAAAGCCCAAAGACTGAAACTCATCGAGTATTTCGTGGTTAAGTCCCGGGTCCGAATGGTAAGGACGCCCAAGAAGCAGGATGACCACTTCATTATTGGCTACGGCATCATCTAAAATGGCACGACCTTCTTTCATGATGTCCGCATCATTTTTATCTAAGGCTTTCCATGCCTGGTCTGCTGCCCAATTGTTTTCATCTTCGCTGATGTGCAGTTTGTCTTTCCATGTGTGAAACAGTTGTTTTTTCAGTAAGTCACGATTGTCAAAATTGAGCGCATCTTCTACGTAGTCTATGCCTTTTTCTTCAAAAAGATTTCGCTCTTTCGTAAAGGCAGAATACACCACTTTTGGAGTACCTGAGATAATAGGACAAGAGGTTTGACCCATGGTGTGTTTAACATAACCGGGCAACTCTGTGACGGCAGGAAACCACAGATGATCAAACTTCTTTTTAGCAAATTTTTTGTCATACAGCAGAGAATACACGTGAGACTGCGCTACTTTTGCAGGATAGCAGGAGTCTACAGAGCCATACTTTGCCCCTTCTAAAAACATATCTTCATTGGAAAATCCTGAAAATTGTATATTCAAAGGATTAAGCTCAAGTGCTTCAAGATAGGTGCGCAAGAAAGGAGCTAGAGTGTAGATATTGAGTACTTTAGGTATGGCAATATGCAGTTTTTTTCTGTAGTCTTTGTCTTCTTGTGAACTTGTTTTAAAGTTTCGTTGCACTTCTTTTCTCAGTGTAGGCCCCCAGCCTCCAAAGGTGACTTTGACCTGTTGTTCTTTAATTTGCATAGAGGCATCAGGTTTAGTTTCTAAATCATAGGTAGGCGCAAAGAGAGACATCGCTTCTTTTTTGACAAGATTTGGTGTATTTTCCTGCAAATCTTTCCTACTGTCTTTGAGTATCTTGAGGGCTTCATGTGACTCAACCGTACCCTCTTCACAGGAAAAACCTGCGATATAGCGTACAGACTCAGAGGAAGGTGTTTGTGTATCTATGAAAGTACGTGAACAGTTGATACTGCAAAAATGACAGCGTGTACTTTCGTCTGTTTTTGAAGTAAATGTCATTTGCAAGGCTTCTTGCATGCCTACAAAGGTAGCATAACCTCTTTGTCTCACCACATCCTTGGCTTCTATGGCAGCCCCATACGCGCCAGCTTCTCCGGGGTGAGGGTGTACATCGACTCTAGCATGAGGCACTTTGTCTTTGATGTAGTCCACTTGCGCTTTGAGTGCAGCTTGATTGTACTGTGTACCGCCCTGAAGAACAAAGTGGTCTCCAAAGGCTGCAAGGTTTGGTGCCTGTACGACATACTGCCAAATGTTTTTAGGTAAAACTTTAGCAATACCCGCAAAGAGTTCTTCTTTACTGTAGCCCTCTTTTTGAAAGTTCACCCTGTCGGTGTCTAGAAACACGGCACAACCATAGTTGAACATAGGAGCCTGTTTGGCTGCAAAGGCAGCATCTGCATAGCTTTCTACGGGTACGCCAAACTGTTTTGCCATCGATTGAAGCAAGGTGCCGTTGCCTGCAGAGCATTGGTTAGAGAGACGAAAGTTTTTCATCATACCGTTTTCCATAAAAAGCACTTTGATGTCCTGTCCGCCTATGTCACAAATGACATTGATACTGTCGCCAAATGCTTTTTGTGCGGACTTCATGTGCGCAATCGTTTCGATGATGTTGGCATCTGCTTTGAGCGCACTGCCAAGTACATCCGCGGCATAACCTGTAACACCTAAGCCTTGTATATCGTAAAAACCATGGGGGTCTTGTGCTTTGATTTCTTCTAAGAGTTCCAAGGTATCGACGATGGGATTTCCTTTTGAAAGCTGATAGACTTTTAAAAGCATTTCTCCCTGCGCGTCACATAAAACTGCCTTTGAAGAGGTAGAGCCTCCATCTATGCCTAAAAAACAGGGGGTTTTTTCTGTTAGTACAGGAGGCGTAAAAGGCTTGATGGTGTATGCATCTTTAAATGCTTCTAATTCTTCTGGGCTCAAGACCAGAGGTGCATCGTTGTTTTCATTTTGTGTGATGCCGCCCGTGTCAACCAGTGTTTTGAGCTGTATAAGCCCTGTAAAAGGCTTGTCATTGTTGGCTTCTCCTTCACCAAAGATAACAGCGCCCAAAGCGGCATAATACTGGGCATTCTCAGGTACGATGATGAGCTCATTGATTTTGTCTTTATCATACTTCACCCCACGCTCATCCCAAAGCTCGGAGATACGCATACGCCAACACTCCTGCAAAAAAGGCAAATAAGTGTTGGGTCCTCCAAGGAGTAGGACTTTGGGCATAAGCGTATTGCCTCGCGTGAGTACGGTGAGATTTTGCATGACGATGGCATCAGCCAATGAGTTCATAATCTCGTTTGAGGGCACAGAGGTTTTAACCAGATTGACGATATCTGTTTCTGCAAAGACACCACATTTGGCTGCAACATGATGCAGTTTGCCTGTATCGAAAGTAAGATTTTGTATATCGCTGCTTTCCATGCCCACTTTCATCGTACATTTTTCTATGGTGGCACCTGTGCCTGAAGCACATTTGTCGTTCATAGAAGTCAGTACAGATTTTTTGCCGTCTTCGCTTTGTTTAAAGTGGATGATTTTTGCATCCTGCCCACCAAGCTCTATAACGGCGCGGACATCAGGATGCATGTGTTCCACCGCAAGCACCACGGCATTTACCTCCTGCACAAAGCGTGCATTGATGGTGGGAGCGATGCGCGTGGCACCTGAACCTGTAATGTAGGCCTTGTCTATTTTGCTGTAAAGGTCCGGGTGGGTATGGGAGAGTTCTTCAAGGAGTCTTAAAAGGGTGGGTGCCTGTTTGGTATCATGTGCAGTATAGGCTTTTGCTACGATATGGAAGTTGTCATCGCACAGTACGTATTTTACGGTAGTTGAACCTATGTCTATACCCAGCGTATATCTGCCCATAAACGGTTTTGTCATCTTTTATCCCTTTTGTCTACTTTTGAGTGCCCATATAATCCAGGCTATACCCAATAATATATAAGGCACACTCAGTAACTGCCCCGTAGTAAAAGGCAAGTCTATGGTATAGGTTTCTTGTTTCGTTTTTGTATACTCTAGAAAAAATCTTGCAGTAAAAACTAAGACTAAAAAAGTACCAGGAAGTATCTTTGTGGCAAAAATTGGGCTTACTTTACGATAAATGCCTATAAGTATCACCAAGATAATCAGGTAGGCAAAAGCTTCATAGAGCTGCACGGGGTGTCTTGGTATAAGATCAACACGTTTAAAAACTATTGCCCATGGAAGTTCGGAAGGAAGGCCGAGTATCTCAGAGTTAAAGAGATTCCCAAAACGCACAAATGCAGCCGTGAGTGCTCCGGGGATGGCTACACGCGAGAGTAGCCACATATAGGGAGTGTTGTAGCGCTTTGCGAAAATATAGAGCGTGATAAGTACACCGGCCAGACCGCCATGACTTGCCAGACCGCCTTTCCACACTTTGAGTATCTCCAAAGGATGGGAAAGATAATACTCGGGCTCATAGAAGAAACAATGTACCAAACGTGCACCTACCACAGCACCAATCATGACATAAATGAGTAAGTGATCAAGCACAGCGGGGTCTTTGCCTTCGCGTTTATAAATCCATTGAAGTATCATGAGTCCAAGAAAAAACGACCCTACAAACAAGACCCCGTACCAACGAAGCTGCAGGTTTCCAAATTCCAAGATGTTGGGATTGACGTTCCAGATAAAGTGTTCCATGTTGCTGTAAGCCTTTTTGTAATTAAGAGTATTATACTCCCAATTTCTTTAATGGAGTTTTGGAAGGATTGCTTTATTTTGAATTAGGTTAAAGAGTAACACATACAGGGTTCTGATCATTACAATGCAAGCATTTGGGCAAAATAGAGAAAACTAAAGAAACCAATGATATCTACCAAGGTAATAACGATAACCGAACTGGCAACCGCAGGGTCAAACCCAATTTTTTTAAGGAGCATGGGCACACTGGTGCCCAGTATGCCTGCAAAAACAAAACTTACAAACATGGACAGACCTATGGATACGGAAACATATATTTTCTCAAACCAGACTTGCGCAACAATGGCGCTGATTACCCCGAACCATAATCCATTGATAGCAGCTATATTGAGTTCTTTGATAAATATGGGACGAAGGCTATGATAACTTATCTGTCCCAATGCCATTTGACGCACCATGACCGTCATGGTCTGAACCGAAGCAGTTCCTGCCATGTTTGCTACGATGGGCATAAGTATAGCCAGTGCAACAATGGCTGAGAGAGTCTCTTCAAAGGCTCCAATGACCATGGAAGCGATAATGGCATTGAGCAGGTTAACGGTCAGCCAGACTGATCGTGTCTTGGTTGTTTTAGCAAAGCTCTCATGCAGTTCTTCGCTTCGGCTTACCTTGTTAAGATTGTAGATCTGTTGCGTTGCACGCTTTTGCATCACATCAACAGCGTCATCATGGGTGATTCTGCCTATAAGATAGCCTTTGGCGTCAATGACTGCCAACGAGGTAATATTGTATTTTTCTATGGTTTGGAGTACGGTATCTATAGAGTCATGTGTATTGACACTGTAGGGTGCTGGAAGTTTTTTGACGATGTCATCCAGGATGGCATCGGTTTTTTCCAAGATGAGGTCATCGAGTCCTATGACATTGATAAACCTGCCTGCTTCATCGGTGACAAAAAGATTTTGAACTGAACCAATACTTTTTTGTTTAAGCGCGAAGAGGGTCTCTGTAGCGTCAGCGACACTCTTTTTGCTTGAAACCTGAAAGATCTCTGTTTGCATGAGCGAACCTGCTTCATCACTTTCATAATGCATCAGTTTTTCAATGGTTTCTTGCGTTTTATCTTTTAGAAGTGCAAAAAGCTCCTTGGCTTTTTTGGTATCTGCTTTGCTGATAGCCTGATAGAAATCGGCTGCATCATCACTGTCCAGAGCTTCGGTGATTTGTGCCAAATTGCTTGCATCATGCTCTAAGATGAAACTTACCTGAAACGGAACAGGTAGTTCCATAAGTGTTTCAGCCCTCAGCTTTAGAGGAAGCGAATCAAGGTAGGTAAAAAACTTCTCCACATCCTGATGTTTGACTTCTTCAAGATAATCCGCCATATCGGCGTCATGAATAGCATCTTGAATTTTGACACCATTTTGTAATTTCTGAAGATAAAGGTCTATCGCTTCGATGTTCATAGGTTGACCTCATGATAAGTTTGCTATTTATTCGTTTATTTTCTCTTTTATCTCTCTGGCAATCGCAGAAAGTTTAGCAATTTTTTGTGTATCGCTCAAGCTTTCATCTGAAAGTATTTTAACAAAAGCAGAACCAACGATGACCCCATCAGCCCCTTGAACTTTTTCTTTGGCTGTGTGCTCATCTACACCAAAACCTACATAGACAGGTGTGTCACTGTATTTCTTAATATTTGTGATAATGGGTTGCAAGTCTTCACTTTGTCCTGAACCTGTAATGCCTGCGTACGCTACAAGATAGATGAACTTCTGTGCCTGTGTGACAATCCTTTGGATGCGTGCTTCTGAGTCAGTGGGCGCGATAAAGTCTATGAGATTCAATCCCGCAGCTTCTATGCCAGGCTTATAGGGGGCAGCTTCTTCCAATGGCAAATCAGGGATGATGAATCCATTTACGCCTGCTTTTTTTGCCTCCGCGATGAAGTTATCCATGCCTCTGTGGTAAAAAGGATTGAAATATCCCATCCATAAGGTGTCTATGTGCGGAGATATTTTGGCTGAGGCTTCAAAGAGGTGGCTCAGTTTAAAACCGTTTTGCAATGCTTTGAGGTTTGCTTTTTCGATGACCGGGCCATCCGCAACAGGATCTGAAAAAGGCATGCCAAGCTCAAGTGTATCAACACCCGATTCAGCCAAAGCCAAAGCCGCATCAACCGTAAATTCTAAAGAAGGAAAACCCGTAGTAATGTAAGCAACTAAATTTTTCAATGTATACTCTTTTATGACAATATGTAAACTATTTTTGTTATTATACATTTTTTAGATAAAATGAGTTAAATTATAAATTTAGATGTATATTAGGAAGACCATGAGTATTCATACCCCCAAAATAGAAAAGAAAATAACCTTAAGTACTATAGCAAAGATGAAAGGGCTTGAGCCCATTACTATGGTGACAGCCTATGATGCCCTTTTTGCTCAGCTTTTTGATGGCGAAGTAGAGATGATACTTGTAGGCGACAGCCTTAATATGAGTTTTTTGGGTAAAGAGGATACGCTTTCTGCGACCATGGATCAGATGATTTACCATACCCAGGCAGTATGTAACGGCGCAAACCTTCCGCTTATCGTGTTGGATATGCCTTTTGGCACTTATACTTCACCTGATATTGCAGTGAAAAATGCAACAAGAGTCTATCAGGAAACCAATGCACAGGCGGTGAAGTTAGAGGGGGGAAAAGAAAGAGCACATATTGTTAAAGCATTAACGCAAAACTCCATAGCGGTACTGGGACACATAGGGCTTATGCCGCAGTTTTTACGAAGTGAGGGCGGTTATAAAGTTCGCGGAAAAGATCAGGCTGATATCGATACACTTGTAGAAGATGCAAAAGCATTGGAAAAGGCAGGTGTTTTTGCCATCGTAGTAGAGGGAGTGAAAGAAGAAGCTGCAAAAGCCATTACTGAGGCCGTCTCTGTGCCGACCATTGGTATAGGTGCAGGGAACAGTACGGATGGACAAGTGTTGGTATGGAGCGATATGTTCGGTTTCTTTGAAGCGTTTAAGCCAAAATTTGTCAAACAGTATTTTGATGGTGCGAAGCAGATTCGTAAAGGCTTAGAAGCATACAGAAATGAAGTCAAATCCAGAGAATTCCCCAGCGAAGAATATACATACTAATGGAACGTATGGTTGAAATAGAACGATTTGATGAAGAGATCTCGTATGAGGTAACCCTTCGTCCCAGTTCATGGGATGAGTACATCGGTCAAGAGAAAATAAAAAAGAACCTCAAGGTCTTTATAGAAGCAAGCAAGAAAAGAAAAGAAGCACTGGACCACATCCTTTTTTTTGGACCTCCCGGCTTAGGTAAAACGACTATAGCCAATATTATTTCTAACGAGATGGGAGCAAACATTAAGACCACAGCTGCACCGATGATAGAAAAAGCAGGAGACCTCGCTGCACTGCTTACAAACATCGAAGAAGGCGATATATTATTTATCGATGAGATTCACCGCATGTCTCCCGCTATAGAGGAGATACTCTATCCTGCCATGGAAGATTTTCGTTTAGATATTATCATAGGAAGCGGTCCGGCTGCGCAGACGGTGAAGATAGACTTGCCGCGTTTTACGCTTATAGGCGCAACCACGAGAGCAGGGATGTTGTCAAACCCTCTTCGTGAGCGTTTCGGAATGCATTTTCGTATGCAGTTTTATACCCCTGTTGAGTTAGCTCAGATTGTTGCACAAGCCTCTAAGAAACTTGAAAAGCCGGCACATGAAAAGGCATCCAGTGAGATAGCACGCAGAAGCAGGGGTACGCCCAGAATAGCGCTTAGACTCCTCAAGCGTGTAAGAGATTTTTCTGAAGTTGCCAATGAAGATGAGGTAACTCTGCAAACAGCCAAATATGCTTTGGATGAATTGGGCGTCAATCACTTGGGTTTTGATGAGCAGGATATACAGCTTTTAGAATTGCTTGTGTCTGCTAAAAGTAAGCCTATGGGACTAAGCACCATAGGTGCAGCACTCTCTGAGGATGAGGGTACTATAGAAGATGTCTTGGAGCCTTACCTTATAGCCAACGGTTACATAGAAAGAACGGCCAGAGGACGGATTGCCACCCAAAAAAGTTACGAACATTTTAAACTTGCCGGCATGAAGGACGGTCTTTTTGATGGACAATAAAAGTGTTATGATTAGCATACTTTTTGTGCTTTCTCTTGTGGGTGCTTATAGTATCTATAAACCTTTTTTACTTTCAATTGTCATTGCGATGCTGCTTACCATGGCAACCTACAACCTGACCAAAAAGCTGATTAAGTATTTTCATTCCAGAAAGATAAGCGCGATGATTACCTCGTTGCTTTTGATCCTTATACTTTTTGCACCTATTGTTTATATGGCAACTATAGGGGTGGGGTATATTTCTAAACTTGACGTTGCAACCGTCAATAAGGTAACCTCCACGGTCAGAACCTTTATGGACGAGATACCGTACATCAAAGAGTGGAGCCAGGTAGGCTTAAGTGATGAAAAGATTGCAGGGTATATTCAGGACTCAGCGTCGTACATGACAACAGCGGGAAGCGCAGGACTGGGGTTTGTTAAGAACATGTTCCTTGTACTTATTTTTTATTTTATCATCAATTTTTACGGAGAGCGTTTTTTTGAACTTATACGGGCGCTGATGCCAGTGAGTAAAACGAAAAGTGCAAAAATGCTGCACGAGGTTTCTTCTACCATGGAAGTGGTTTTTTATTCGATTATCGTGACGGCTATTTTTGAAGGATTTCTTTTTGGTGTGATGGCGAGCTATTTTGGATTTAATGGATTACTCTTTGGCATCATCTATGGTTTTGCTTCCCTGGTACCTATCATTGGGGGAGCTATTGTTTGGATACCTGTGGCACTTTACTCTTGGGATAAGATGGATGCACAGACCGCGCTGTTTATCTCCGGTTATTCGGTTGTGGTTATCTCTATTTTTGCGGATACTTTGATTAAACCTATTATTATTAAAGTAATCAAAGAAGATTTGCTTAAAAGTACGATAGAGATCAACGAGATAGTTATCTTCTTCTCTATTTTGGCAGGGATGAGCACCTATGGCTTTTGGGGGATGATATTGGGCCCGGCAATCACTTCATTTTTAATCGCGATTACTAAAGTATATATAGATTATAATGATAAAGAACAAAACAAGATGACTATTTAAAGCAGAGAAGGAAGAGACCATTATAAAAATACTTATTATAGAAGATGACCCAGAGTTGGCACTCATCTTAACGAATTATCTTACGAAATTTGATATGGAAGTCATAGGGGCTGAAGACCCATATATAGGACTTTCACTCTTGACACAACACAAATTTGATTTGATTATTTTAGATTTGACTTTACCCGGCATGGATGGTTTGGAGGTTATACCTAAAATACGTGAGATCACGAACATACCTATCATTATCTCTTCAGCAAGAGATGATATCACCGATAAGGTCATCGGTATGGAGCGAGGCGCTGATGACTATATGCCAAAACCTTATGATCCTAGAGAGCTTGTAACCCGCATCAAAACGATTTTAAGACGTACGAACAGCATTGAGGAAAAAGCAGTTGAAAAAGAAGCTCTTTTTTTTGCAGATCCCAAAGCCAGAGAGATTAGATTTAAAGGAAAGTCCTTAGAGCTTACAGCCGCAGAATATGATATATTGGGCATGCTCTTACACCATAAGAATGGCTCAGTTTCAAGAGAACAGCTTTTGTATGAAAGTGAGCATATTGATGATGACTCTTCGATTAAAAACATTGATGTGATCATCTCTCGCATACGACAGAAAATTGCGAAAATTGATCCTGATAATATCTACATCAAACCTATTCGCGGTGTAGGATACCTTTTAACTGACCGCGTATGAGAAATCTATCTGTAACGACGTTTATACATATTCTTTTTTCTGTCGCAATCTTGATTCTGGTTGCCACATTTTTACTATTTCTCTCTTGGGATAAAGACCGGCATAAGATTGAAGAGTACAAACATTATCAACTTGTTTCCATCACTTTTCTCTCAAAACTGCAACTTAATCCCGGCAAAGAGACTTTAACTGAACTTTATGAAGATTTACGTGTAAAAGAGGTCCCGGAAAAAGAAGCCCAAGAGATAAAAAAAGGGATAGAGACACAGGGTAAAACAGTATTTACCGGAGGCTCATCCGCTGGGAAAGTAAGAGTATTTAGCATCAATGATACACATTATATCTATGTGCAGCGCATGGAACATAATCTGCTTCTAAAAGATGACAGACCTGAAAATTATTATTTTGAAATAGCAGTAACTCTGGGCATTTTTCTTATAGTTCTACTTCTTTTGCTCTATTTGGCTGTGTTAAAAAAGCTTCAGCCTTTAAAAAAATTACACAAACAGATACAGCGATTTGCCCAAGGAGATACACAAACACGTATCACCTATCTTTATGATGATGAAATAGGCAAAATTGCAAAAAGTTTTGACGATGCCATTATGTACATCAATACACTGAGTGCCTCAAAAAACCTTTTCATGCGAAACCTGATGCATGAGCTTAAAACGCCTATTACAAAAGGGCGTATCGTTGTCGAGATGATTGAAGATGAAGCTACAAAAAAGGTACTCATACGTGCATTTGAACGGATGAATGAACTTATTTCAGAACTGGCAGAAATAGAAAGAGTCACCACACAAAGCTTTGAACCTAATTTTGAGTATATCATGCTTGATGAAGTGATACAAAAAAGTCAAGAACTTCTGATGACAGTCAAGGGTCAAGTAATTATTGAAGTTCAAAATAGAGCTTTAACTACAGACGCGAAATTGCTTTCATTGGCCATTAAAAATCTATTGGATAATGGTATAAAGTATAGTAAAAATAAACAAGTCACACTAAAATCAGCAGAGGATGGCTTGGAAGTTATCTCTCAAGGTGAAAAACTGCAGCATCCTTTATCGTATTATATAGAACCTTTTTCTCAAGAGGAAAAAAGAAGTTCAGGCTTTGGACTGGGACTATATATCGTGCACAGTATTGTAGAAAAATTAGGTTGTGGGTTAGAGTATAAATATGTAGACGGAAATAATATCTTTGTGATAACAGCAGGAAAGTCCTGCCGTTTTAGTTAGTCTTTAAGTGACTCAGCTATAAGCTCTAAAGGGTTTTTGAAGATAGTCTCTACTTGTGCATTATTCATCGCTTCACTGAGTTGCATTCTGCAGGCAGAGCACTCAGCACTTACATAGTGTGCTTTGGTCTCTTTTATCATGGCTGCCTTGGGTTTCCCGGCAGCTTCAGCAAAATGAAACTTCTCTGTTTGCATAGTTACACCCCCAAAGCCACAACAGCGGTTAGGGTCAGACATTTCTACCATCGGGTAATTTGCTGCGAGTAGATTACGCGGTTGCTGGTAAATGCCCTGTACTTTTCTAGCGTGACAAGGGTCATGATAGGTAACGGCCTCATCAAACTTTTTGCCCTTGTCTTTGAGTATTTGTTGCAAGTCTGTGTTGTCATCCAGCCATGCTGTAGCCATGTGGATCTTTTGTGCCACTTTTTTAGCGCGCGCTTCCCATTCGGGCATGTCGTGGTTTTTGAAAAAGACTTCCCAGTCATGTTTGATCATCGCTGAGCATGTCGCTTCAGGTATGAGCATGGCATCACAGTCATCCATAAAGCTTTCAAAATACGCTATATTCTTTTTTGTCATATACTCAACAGAATTCGTATCACCCGTAAAATAAGCAGGCGCACCACAACAAAGTTGTTTTTTGGGGATAAAGATATCAATATTGAGTTCTTTAAGTATATGAACCAGACTGTCACCGATTCCTGTGTAATTATAGTTTGCCAAACATCCTATAAAGAGTGCGATGCGTGTATTTTTTTCTTCGCGCACAGGTGCGGGGATCTCTTCAGGGTAGCTGTTTAAAAAGCTGGTCTTGGCCATAGAAGGCAGCAGTCTTCCCTTCTTGACCATAGGCAGAGCAAATCTTGCACGCAGTCCTCTGCCTTTGTCATCTTGGGCTAAGGCACAGGTTTTAAACATGAAGCCCATTTTCATCACTAGGTCCATGATTTTGCGGTTACGAAGCAGAAAGAAAAATCCACGCTTAAACCACGCAATGCCAAACTTGTCCGCAATGTCTGCGCGCACTTCTTCGATGACCATATCCGTAGCCAGTGAGTTAGGGCATACCTCTACACAGTTGGTGCATAAGAAACAAGATTCAAATATGTCTTTGGCATTTTTGTCTAACTCCAAATGCCCTTGTTGATAGGCACCAAGGAGTTCTATGAAACCGCGTGGTGATGTTGTTTCATCGGGGTTTATTTGGTGGATGGTACATACGGGGATACACTTTCCGCACTTGATGCAGTCATCACTGGTAGCAGTAAAGTTAAAAATGTCTTCTATTTTTTTACTCAATGTTTATGTCCTCTTGCTTATCGTATTGTCTTGTATGCATGTTTCTTTTCTACTTTTTTAGAAAAAGTAGAGCAAAAAGCGTCATGGCTCTCGAATCGCTCCGCTTACGAGGGCGTTCGCCATGACAAAATTTATTATACCGTTTTTGAAAAACTCTTTTTACTCTGTCCGTATTTTTTCATGTAGGCATCAAATGGCATTGCTATGTTACGTATGAGCAGGGTGCCTGTGGTGCTTACGGTGATCTTGTCATCTGTGATGGTCACTAGGTTTGCATCCATAAACTCTTGTAGCTCTTTTAGCGCATCTGCAAAATACTCTTTAAATACTATGCCGTGCTCTTTGTTCACACGTTTCATATCTATAGAGAAGTTTGCCATAAGTTCCATGATGACTGCTTTGCGTAAGTAGTCATCATCGTTCAGGTTTACGCCACGCTCATAGGGCAGTTTACCTGCATCAAGTGCTGTTTCATAAGCCTTCATATCTTTTGTATTTTGCGCGTAATAACGCTCGCCCTCACCAATACTGCTAAGACCGATACCTACAAGGTTTGCTCCGCCTTTTGTGGTATATCCTTGGAAATTACGATGAAGTTCACCTTTTTCTATGGCAGCAAAAAGTTCATCTTCAGGTTTGGCAAAGTGATCCATACCTACCATTTTATATCCATTGCTTTCAAAAAAGTCAATAGTGTACTGAAAAATCTCCAATTTTACTTCCGGTGCAGGCAAAGTAGTCTCATCAAACTTACGCTGGGTTTTCATCAGCCAAGGTACATGAGCATAGTTAAAGACCGCTACTCTGTCAGGGTTGAGTTGTGTGGAGAGTTCAAGAGTTGTTTTAAATGTTTCCAATGTTTGATAGGGCAATCCATAGATGAAATCTGCATTAATGGAGTCTATTCCATACTCTCTCGCAAGATCTACGGCCTTTTGGGTTAGCTCCAAAGGCTGCACACGGTGGATCTCTTTTTGGACTTTCTCATCCAAGTCCTGCACCCCAAAACTGATACGGTTAAAACCATGTTTTTGGAAGACTTTCATCTGCTCTTCATTGAAGTAGCGCGGGTCTATCTCACAAGAGATTTCGGCTTCACTGCTCCAATTTGGAAACTTGGATTTGATGTAAGTGACAATCTCATCGAGCTCAAAAGCTTTGTAGTACGTAGGCGTACCACCACCAAAATGAAACTGTATCACTTCACGAGAGGTGTCGATGTGTTGAGCCAAAAGATCTATCTCTTTTTTGAGGTATTCTATATAGGCAGAGAGTTTCTCTTCCTTGGAAGTAAAGACCACATTGCATCCGCAAAAGTAACAGGCACTTCGACAAAATGGAAGATGCACATAAAGTGACAGTTTTCCAGTAGATGTTTCCAGATAGTTAATGTAGTCATCATATTTGAAATTGTCATTAAATTCTAAGGCGGTTGGATACGAAGTGTATCTTGGTCCTGGTTTAGAATATTTACTGAACTTTTCAAAATCTATGTTACTCAATGGGGTTCCTTTTGAAGATTATATTGCTTCTGTATTGTTGGCTTCGATGGGGAAGAGCATAGAAAACTATTTGTTTCTTTGACTGTCAAGCCAGACCATGATGCCTTTTTGTGCGTGCAATCTGTTTTCTGCTTCGCTAAAGATGACTTCTGCGTGTTTTTCAAACGTTTCTTCACTGACTTCGTAGCCTCTGTAAGCAGGTAAGCAGTGTAGGAAAATGGCATCGGGTTTTGCTAAAGCCATCATGGACTCATCTACCATATAGCCCTCAAATGCACGCACTTTTGCTTCTTTTTCAGCTTCCTGCCCCATGGAAACCCAAGTGTCTGTAGTGACAACATCGCACCCTTGTACCGCCTCTTGGGGATTGTTTGAAAATGTGATTTTTGCACCACTTTCTTTTGCTATCTCAAGCGCTTCAATAATAATAAAAGGATCACATTCGTACCCTTGCGGCGTTGCTACTCTTAATTCAAAGCCAAGTTTGGCTGCAAGCATCAGCCACGAGTGCGTCATATTGTTACCATCACCCACATAGGCAACTACGGGGTCGGTGCCTTTACCGAATTCTATCATTGTGAGGTAGTCTGTTATAAGCTGCACAGGGTGGTAGGAGTCCGTGAGCCCATTGATGACGGGCACTTTTGAGTATGCAGCAAACTCTTCAAGTTTAGACTGTTCAAAGGTACGTATCATTACCATGTCTACCATGCGGCTTATGACGCGGGCCGTGTCTTTCATCGGCTCTCCGCGCCCTAGCTGTATGTCGCTGGAAGAGAGAAAAAGTCCCACACCGCCAAGCTGGTAAATGCCCGTCTCAAAACTGACACGCGTGCGTGTAGAACTTTTTTCAAATATCATTCCAAGTGTCTGATGTTCCATATAAGGTACAAACTTACGTTGT
This sequence comes from Sulfurovum sp., assembly GCA_024637255.1. Lineage (GTDB taxonomy): Bacteria > Campylobacterota > Campylobacteria > Campylobacterales > Sulfurovaceae > Sulfurovum. Next base: position 87,815 of record JAGXFO010000011.1, on the reverse strand, counting down.
TTTGTTTGTACTTTGATTTTCTGTGCCAATGCAATCATCTCTAAGATTTCATCTTTGCTAAAATCTTTGAGTGTTAAAAAGTGTCTCATAGGACTATCCTTGATACATTAGAGAAGTATGGACTAATGTAAAATTTAAAAGAAATTATTTTACCATAAAAGGGTTGAAAGTTGCAGAAGCCCGCACTTTTTAGATAGGTGCAGGAGGATATGGGGTTATTTTTGAAGCAGTATCGCCGCTTCTTTAGCATGATAGGTGATGATGATATCTGCACCCGCGCGTTTAAATGCCAGGAGTGTTTCCATCATCACTTTGTCGTAGTCTATCACGCCGGCACGCGCAGCCATTTTGAGCATGGAGTATTCGCCGCTTACATTGTAAACAGCCAGAGGCAGTGAGGTATTGTTTTTTACATCTCTTACGATGTCAAGGTAGGCAAGTGCGGGTTTGACCATGAGGATGTCTGCGCCTTCTTTTTCGTCTTCTACACTTTCTTGTATAGCTTCGTTACGGTTTGCCGGATTCATCTGGTAAGATCTTCTATCTCCAAAAGAGGGCGAACTCTCTGCTACGTCACGAAAAGGTCCGTAGTACGCTGAAGCAAACTTCGTAGAGTAGGACATGACAGGCAGGTTGACAAAACCTGCCTCATCCAGTCCTGCACGTATGGCAGTAATCATACCATCCATCATACCTGAAGGGGCTATCATGTCCACACCTGCTTTGGCATGAACCACTGCTTGTCTAGCAAGGTTGTCAAGTGTGATGTCATTGTCAACAGTCTGAAGTACGGGGTCAATGACACCACAGTGCCCATGGTCTGTATATTCACAAAAACAGAGGTCTGTGGTGACAAACATATCAGGATGTGCTTTTTTCACTTCACGGATAGTTTGCGCGATGATGCCGTGTTCGCACATCGCGTCAGACCCTACGGAGTCTTTTACGTCTGGTATACCAAAAAGGATGATGGAGTAGATGCCAAGATCTTTAAGCACTGCACACTCTTTGACTATCTCATCGATACTCATTTGAAACACACCAGGCATAGAGCCCACTTCTTCTTTAATGCCTGTGCCGCTTTTAGCGAAAAGCGGGTAAATGAAATCGTTGACACTTAAGTGAGTTTCCTGGAGCAGATCTCTCAAGACGGGATGAATTCTTTTTCTTCTAAAGCGTGCGAACATAATAAATGCCTTCGTAAATATTTTACTTATTTTAACAGCTGTATCGCATAATTCTGGTTAATTTCTAATTTCTAATTTCTAATTTCTAATTTTTAAAGTATAATTTGCCATGAATAATATAGAAATATCACAAATTGCTACCCTCCCAACTAAATATGGCACTTTTAAAATACAGGCTTTTAAAGAAGGCAACAAAGAGCATTTGGCACTATTTACGGAGATTTTGTCAGAGTCGCCCATTGTACGTGTGCATTCTGAGTGTTTAACCGGAGATGCACTGGGTTCAGTCAAGTGTGACTGTGGGGAACAGCTGCATTTTGCACAGGCCCTCATCGCCAAAGAGGGCGGGATGATTATTTATCACCGTCAGGAGGGACGCAACATAGGACTGCTTAACAAGGTAAATGCCTATGCGCTTCAGGATAAGGGTTTGGACACAGTAGCTGCAAACCACCAACTGGGGTTTAGAGCAGACGAGCGTACGTATGAAGTAGTAGAATTCATTTTAAATCATTTTGGTATTCAAAAACTGAAACTACTTACCAATAACCCTAAAAAACTAGAGAGCTTAGGCGATATTGAAATCGTGGAACGTTTACCCATTAAAATTACACCAAACCCTTATAACGAGGGTTATCTGCAAGTAAAAAAAGACCAAATGGGACATTATCTTTAAATATTCCTCCCATATGACATTTTTTGACAATTTTTGAATATAATACTAAATAGAGTTTATGTCAAAATTAAATTCTAGACGGATAATATCAATATAATATAGAAGATAAAAGCTACACCTGCCGTGAGACAGGGTCAGAAAGCTATGGGTCTTTGATGCTATAGCTTTATAGCACATGAGAAGATTGCCAGGTTACCTAATAAATATTTACAAGCATAATATTGACTTTAACTCTATGATACAACAATAGAGATGAGCAAAAGCAAGATGTAAACAGGTAAGAATGACAAGTAGCTATACATTTAAATCTCTCTACTATAAGGTTAAAACTCAGAAGCATGATTTTTGGCATACCAATTTGTATGGCATGCTGGCTACACTGTTTTTGTTGCCGATTCCTATATTGATGCCCCTTCTTATAGATGAAGTCTTGTTGAAGAATCCTGGAAAAATGACACAGATGATGTCTGTATTCTCTACCCATGCAGAAGTATGGATCTCTATCGTGGTGATGCTGTTTATAGTCCTTACCTTGCGATTTTTAGCCTTTTTCTTTAACAATAAAAAAACATTTTATGCCGGCAAAATCACACAGAAAATAAGTTACCTACTACGCCATCAAATCTTGCATCATTTGGAACGGGTTTCTCTCTTGGAGTATGAGACACTCAAGTCAGGAGGCATCGCTTCTAAAACAGTACAGGATGTGGAGAGCGTTAGTGGTTTAGCCGGACAGGCAGTGACAACTCTGCTGAGTGCTACTTTAATGCTCATAGGCATTGCGGCGATTATGCTTTGGATGAATTGGGTGCTGGCGGTGCTGGTGTTTATATTGAACCCACTTTTTTTAAGTTTCTCACGCATTTTGGGGCGTAAGACAGGTGAGTTGTTGCGTCGTCAACATGAAGCCTATGAACTCTATCATGAACTGCTCAATGAAACCCTGGAACTTTTCATACAGGTGCGCGCATCCAATCAGGAAAAGTCTTTCTTTGGCATACTTCAAGGGCGCGCAAAAGACATAGAAAAGACTTCACTTGACTATGGCTATAAAGCTTCTGTGGCACACAGTTCCACTACGCTTCTGACCAATACCGTAGTAGATATCTTCAGGGCCTTGGGCATCGCTGCAGTGGCGTATTCGGATTTAAGCATCGGGATGATGATAGCGTTTCTTTTTTACCTCTCAACTCTTGTGTCGCCCATACAGCAACTCATGGGTTTGGTGATCTCTTACCAAAGCACAAAGCCTGCACTAGAGCGTATTAATGCATTGTTTTCACTCTCTCAGGAACCACATTACCCACATGAAGCAAATCCTTTTGAAGAAGTTTTAACGACTTCGGTTGAACTTAAAAAGATTGGTTTTGCTTACGGAAATGGTAAAGAAATACTGCATGACATCAGTCTTGAAGCACAAGCAGGGCAGAAGATTGCACTCATAGGCCCCAGCGGAAGTGGCAAAACAACCATTGCTCAAATCATGGTAGGTTTTTACCCTTCTCATACAGGAGAGATATGCTATGGCGATGTACCCATAGAGAAAATAGGTTTGCCTGTAGTACGTGACAATGTGGCGCTTATGTTGCAGCAGTCTCTTTTTTTTAATGACAGTATCCGTATGAACTTAACACTCTCCAAAGAAAAAAGTGATGAAGAAATCTATGAAGCACTTAAAGCTGCGCAGTTAGAAGAGTTTGTACGAACATTAACGCATGGCTTAGACACACCTATCGGTAAAAACGGCATTCGTCTTTCAGGAGGTCAACGCCAAAGGTTGGCCATAGCCAGACTCATACTCTCTGACCCCAAAATCGTCATCTTTGATGAAGCCACCTCTGCACTTGACAATGCCACAGAGTTTTATCTGTATGAAACTTTAGCACCATTTCTCAAAGACAGAACAACCATCATTATCGCGCATCGTACTACGACCATTAAACAGGCGGATTATATTTACCTTATAGAAGAAGGCAGGGTCAAAGCGGAGGGGTCTTATGAGTTGCTCCAAGTGCAAGGACTTATAAAAGAAGATTTTGATGCTAAGTAAAATACAAAAATTTACCAAACTCCCATTTGAAGAGAAAAAACTTTTTTTGGAAACTTTTGTCATGTTAGGCATGATGCGTGCAGCAATTTTGACTATGTCATTTAAAAGTTTGACGCGTTCCTTAGAACATTTACCAACAAAGGGTGACATAAACACCTTGAATGATGAAGAGAACGCCAAAGCTATGCTGGTAGGTCAAGCCATCATCAGAGCAGCAGCCTATACTCCTTGGGAAAGTGCCTGTCTTGTACAGTCGCTCGTTGCGCAAAAGATGTTGAAAAAACGCGGCATACCAGGGGTTTTTTATCTGGGAGCGGCAAAAGATGAAGAGAGTAAAGAGAAGATTAAGGCCCACGCTTGGTCACAGTGTGGAGAGAGTATTATCACGGGTGGCGGAGGGCATGAGATGTTTGCAGTGCTTTCGGTGTTTGGATGGGGGAAAGAATGACAGTCTACGGTACAAAAATCAAAAGTGACATCGACTTTCCTTTAGAACTTTCCCATGAAACGCAAACACGCTATGAGGTAGAACTCTCTTCAAAAGTTCCATATGAGATCAAAAGTTCCATAACCTGCGGTTTTTCGGCTCCTTTGATACATGGACGTAAGATATATCTTTACAGTGACCGTGAATTTAACGGAAATGAAGTGGGACAACCGTGGTGTTATGAGGTCAAAGATGTGGTACGTTTTTATTGGAAAGGGGGTGAACAGAATATTTACTACGAACTAGGTGAAAAAGGTAATGCGAATTTATTAGGTTTTTGGTTCATTCATTTGCTTTTGCCTCTTTATATGACTTTGGAAAATATGTATGATTTTTTTCATGCAGGAGCAGTGGAGGTAAACGGAAAACCTATTTTTTTCATTGCGCCATCAATGGGTGGTAAATCAACTATGACTGATTACTTTATAAAGCAAGGTCATCCTCTTATTTCAGATGATAAAGTACCAACATTCATTGCTGATGGCAAGTTTATGGCGGTGGGCTCTCACCCTTATCATAGACCTTATAGAAAATTTGAAGAGTTGGGTTACAGAGTAGAAAATGTTACTACAGACTTTAAACCTATCCATACTTTTTATGAACTTGAAGGAGTAGAAGGTGGTTTAGAAATTAGCATAAAAGAGATTACGGGATTTAAGAAATTTGATGCCATTTTGCCCAATTATCTTTATATGTTCTCATGGTTGAGACCCGAAAGACTCAAATATCTCTCAAAAATGCTTAATGATGTTAGGGTATTTCATGTACAAGTGCCGTGGGACATGGAGCGTTTGTGTGAAGTGCATGATATGATTTATAAGCATAGTAAAGGAATAGCATGAGTGGCATTTTTGGTATCTTTAACCGTAATGGAAAATCGGTAGATAAAAAAATTATAAATACCATGCTTGATGCTATGTCCTATTGGAATCCGGATGATAGCGGGACTTGGACGGACGGTCCGGTAGCATTGGGACATACGATGTTATGGAACACTCCCGAATCAAAATTGGAACATCTGCCAAATGGACAAAACGCTTATGTCATTACAATGGATGCCAGACTGGACAACCGTGAAGAGTTGGCAGAGAAGCTTGAGATGGCAGATAGTCCTATAGATCAGATTACAGATAGTGATTTTATTCTTTCTGCATATGATAAATGGGGAGAAGAGTGCCCAAAGTATCTTTTGGGTGATTTTGCTTTTGCCATATGGGATGAAAAAAAACAGCAGATGTTTTGTACTAGAGATCATATAGGGATTAAACCTTTTTATTATTATTTGGATGATGAGAAGTTTATTTTTTCAAATGAAATCAAAGTTATTTTGTCACATGCTAATATCAACAAGGTACTAAATGATGATGCAATGGCTTATTATCTTAAGCATAGTTTATTGTCAGACTTAGATATGACTTTTTATGAAAATATTTGTAAGCTTCATGCTGCGACAAGTATGAGAGTTATGACAGATGAAGAAAAACAAAATACGTATTGGAAAGCAGAAGAATGTCCACAAATTCGCTACAATAATTTAGATGAATACATTCATCGTGCAAGAGAGCTGTTGGAAATGGCTGTAAATGCGCGTATTCGTTCTGTTTATCCAATTGCTTCCCACCTGAGTGGAGGTATTGACTCATCTTCAATAGCCGTATTGGCAGCACGAACACTGAGCAAAAATGGCTATAACTTAACTGGATTCAATTGGACGCCTGTTTTAAATGAAAATGCTGATACAGACTATTTTGAATGGGGAAATTCCAAAAATATTGCTTCACTTGAAAATATTGAACATCAGGCTATTGCTTTATCAGAGGAAGACATTCTTGACTTATATACAACAATAGACATAACGAATGGTGATACAATAGCTTTTTGGTATGAGCAACAAATACAGAAATATGCAAACAAAAAAAACATTAGGGTGATTCTATCCGGAACCGGTGGTGATGAATTCATTTCAAATAACGGTTATGGATATATTGCAGGATTATTTTGGAAGGGAGAATTTAAAAGGGTATATAGAGCATTACGTGCAGAAGGATTGAGGTCAAGATATCCAATTTTAGGCTTTATTAAAAGGTTCTATCTGCAAGTGATACTTCCGCCTATTTCTGATTGGCTTTATTGTATATATAACGGAAAGTATTGCAGTTTCAATAAAATATCAAATTATATTAAACCACCTATGGCAAAATTAATTAAGAGCCTTAACTCTAACGATAAACCGCTGATGTCTGTTGGAGTACGAAATAATATGTTGAATTCACTTTATAATGGCTTGATTCAAACAAGAGTTGAGTCGTGGAATGTATCAGGAATTTCAAATAGAATAGAATATCGTTATCCACTGCTCGATAAACGGATAGTTGAATTTGCTCTTGGTGTGCCAGAAGAAATTTTTGGTCAAGAAGGTAAAAGCCGATTTTTATTTAGACGAGCTATTGAAGGATTGTTGCCGCAAGAAATTATTTGGTCAAACACAAAATATGAGCCTAGAAGAGTAGAAAAATATATAGCAATATCTCAGAAGGCCCAGACTAAATGGATGCAATCTTATGTTACCGTAAACAAAAAAAATAAATATTTTAAACTTGATTCTATTTTTTACGACATTGAAAAATATTCTTTTAAAGATAATTTATCTAAATCAGATTATGGTATCATTACATCAACTACTAATTTAATATTAGCTATAGAAGCATACAGGAGATCTAAGAAATGTTAATAAATACAAAAAAATCAAATCCTAATAATTGTAATAAAATATGGAATAAGCCTATAATAAACAAATTACAAGTAAATAAAACTTTGAGTGGAATAGGCGGCAATGTAGAAAGCAATGGTCACCCGAATGGATCACCCAAAACCGGAGGGTTGGCTTATTAATAGCTTGCAGGGGCGGATTTTCCATAATTAACAAAGGGTATATTGAAGTCTAGTTGGTAATTTAAACCAATAGCGCATTCCCTTTCTTTCATATAGAAAGAAAGGGAAGTTAAACAACTTATTATCTTTGTTTATTGAACTATCTAAAAGACTGCCAAATCTGCACGAACGAGTCCGGCTCCCTGTTCATTTGATGGTAAACCTAAATCTTCAGCGGTACTTTTCAGTTTTTCTTTGACTTCATCAGGTGTTAGTGTGCCATAGAGGGACAATACTAGTGCAGCTGCTCCCGTTACATGGGGAGCTGCCATACTGGTTCCACTCATTGTGGTGTAGAGTCCGTCGTTATAGGTAGAGTTGATTTGCACACCTGGCGCGGCAAGGTCAATCTCTGCCCCCCGGCTTGAACTGCCAGACAGCTGATTTGAAGAGCCAACAGAAGAGACTGCGATAGTTTCCGGGTATTTGGCAGGATAGAGGATAGCCCCACCGCTGCCTCCGGTATTCCCTGCAGCCGCTACTTGTACGATACCGGCATTATGGACAGCGATGAATGCATCGTGATATGACTGGTTTGTACTAAGAGAGCCAAAGCTCATATTGATCACTTGTATATTGTTGTCGATACACCACTGTAGTCCGTCAACAATATCAGAAAGATATCCTTCATTTGTTCTGTCCAGTACTTTGACGGCATAGATGTTAATTTGCGATCCAACACCGACGACACCTATCTCGTTATTCATTGCAGCGATGATGCCAGTGACATGGGTTCCATGACCATGATCGTCTTGGGCACTTTTTCTAGGGTTGATTGCGTTGTAGTTTCCTTTGATATTGGCAGCCAGATCTTGATGGTCAAGATCAACTCCTGTATCGAGGATGGCAACATTAACCGCACTACCAGTAGAGTCTACCCAGGCAATATCCGCTCCAATTCTTTCCATGCCCCATGGCATCTCTTGCGGCGGTAGATCTGCCGCTAGTTTTGTTGGTTTACCTGAGCCCTTTACTAAGATATCATCATCGATACGTATTATCTCATCACCTAATCGTTTGTTTAGTGCATCTAGAGCTTGAGCAGGTAAAGAGACACTCATGGCATTGATGATCCTTAGTGGTTTGTTTGGTACCGCCCCATGCTTTTTCAGTAAAGCTGCTTGTGCAGTTTGATTTGAAAAATTCTTTTTAAAAACAACGATTTTACGTGAGGTATCTGCAGGCGATGCGAACATAGCTGAGGTGAAAACGAAAATAGATAAAACTATCGCTTGAGGGATGAAGAACTTATTTTTTTTCATAATATATCTCCTGTGATATATGTTAAAGATAAAAACTATTATTGTCTTTACCCTATGATTAAAATAATGTTGGTTAAATGATGAAAATTCATTTTGGTAACCTGGCGATCTTAAGTATTTAAGACCCATGGCTTTCCGTCCCTGCTTCACAACAAGTTTGGCGCAACAAAATAATTTTGAATTAAATAAGATTTAGAGATAGAACCGGCAGAAAAAAGAGAATAATACATGAATACGCTAGTATTGGTATTTGGTAACCTGGCGATCTTAAGTATTTAAGACCCATGGCTTTCCGTCCCTGCTTCACAACAAGTTTGGCACAACAAATAATATTTAAAAACAACTTTTTGTAATAACTTTACAACATACTATAACACCGTTTATATAAAACTAATCTTAATACTATTAATAATTTTTATATTCATAAATAATAATAATATTAATTAAAATTATTTAACTTTCACACGTAGATTCCAATAAATCTACGAACTAAAATTGACAGATAAGACCCATAAATAGACACTTTTTAGTATAATTTGGTTACCACAATTAAAAAATACAAAGTGTTTTTATGGAGCTTGCAAATTATATAAAAACTGCTATAGAAATTGGTATTCAGGAATTAAGAGTTAGGGTCAAAATTTTTAAACTTTTTTTTAACGAAAATACGATGAGACATTACATAATCTGACATCTTTCGATTATTTCTGTTATATAGATATCTTTCACGAACAATTGTATGGTTTCCTTTTAAAAAGTGAAAATTTCTTGCAATATCAGAATCCTCAAACAAATAGTCTGCGTGATCAATGACAAAAAATCCATATGGCTTTAGATGACTGTTTAATTGAGTTAGTTTGAGATTGAATTTATCAAATGGATAGATTTTACTACTGTCAAAAGTACTTTCATTTCTATTGTCGCTTCGTTGAAAAACAGCCAAAGCAAAAATAATATCAAATGGACCATTCTGCACACAAACTCTTTCAATATCATACGAAAATATAATTTTATTATCTTTATTTTGAGAGTATGCCTTTTTTATATTTCCCTTGTTGATATCTACCCCCACAATAAAAGCATCAGGAAAGTAGTCTCTGAGCGTAAAGACTTCTTCGCCTGTAGAGCATCCATAGGAGAATATTTTAAGATCATTTTTCCCATTCATTAGCTCCCTGCATTTAGAGAATAGATCGGGGTAGCGGTCATACTCTGTATAGTTGGAAATTTGGTGTGCTTCTTTCCCATTCAAATACTTAAGTGCAAGAAGAGAGCGATAGTGGGGACTTAATAAGAAACGAGTTGGAATGCCAAGTGGTCTCCATATAATTAATATAACAATATAGAGATTTCTTTTGATGAAGCTATCGGATGTTTTCCATGATCGTATTTGTGATTTTAAAGAGTTAATGAAAAGCCTTTTTGTTTTAACAACATGATCTTTTTTGCTATGCAATCATATATCTAAAAGCTTCTCAAAGCCTTTAAAGCTAATAGTGTGTATTATAGCCAAATGCGTTTTAAGGATTCTCAAATAAAGGATTCTCAATGATAAGGAACATCAAGATGAACAAAGCACTCTATGCGCTGGCTACAACCATGACACTTATATCGACACTAGGTGCGGCAGATATTATCGTGGATGAAGCGAAACTTCAAGAGATCAAAACAAAAAATATGGTGCTTCAGGACCCGGCACTTAGCATAAAAGGTGCCATTGAAAAGCCTGAGAGCTACATACTTAAACTTGAAGCAAAGTCCCCGCAGGGTTCGCAGCTCATTACCGCAATTTTAGATAAAAAAACATCTGAACTTTACATGGGTTCGGCATACGACAAAGATGCCAGCGCGATCACTTTTCCACAGGACGCAAAAACCATCACAGAAGGTGTGGCTTTTTCTTATGGGAAGGGGAGTAAAGATATTTACATCGTGACCGACCCGGAATGTCCTTACTGCAGCAAGTTTGAAAAAGCAATAGCAGGTAAACTGGACGACTATAGAGTACATGTGATACTGTTCCCGCTTCCTTTTCACAAAAAAGCACCGGCAATGGTCGAATGGGTGATGCAGGGCAAGGATGACGCAGCTAAAAAAGCACGTTTTGAAGAGCTTATGCTCAAAGGTTCAACCCAATATGAGGCACTCACAAAAGATGCCAAGGAACCATTTGTCTATTCGTTGCCTACACAAACCTACATAGACAAGTCCACTCAGGCAACCATGGAACTTAATGTAAGAGGTACCCCAGCAATCTATGATGCAGAGTTTACGCCTGTATCTCAAGATGAATTGTTGCAAGAAGGTAAAAAATAATGAACCTCAATCAAAAAATCACATTTGCAGATACTGTCTTTGCTCAGGAAGTAGATGGAGAAATGGTTTTACTTGACATGGAGAGTGAAAACTATTTTGGAATTGACGAGGTGGGTACGGCTATTTGGAAGGCGATGCAGGAGAAGGAAACCTTGAAAGAGGTTTTTGATGTGCTCTTGGAGCAGTATGAAGTGACAGAAGAGGTTTTAGAGGGAGATCTTTCTGATTTTCTGGACAAATTGCTTGAGAACGAACTCGTAAGGGTAGTGGCACTTTGAATCTGTCGCAATACCTGGACAACGAAAAGATAGTTTTAGAGTCTGAGATCATCGTAAAGCTGGAAAACTTTGCATCACTTTTGCATGAATGGAACCAGATACATAACCTCACGGGAGCCAAGAGTATAGATGCTATTTATACCAACATAGTAGACTCACTTTATCCTTTGACTTTCATAGAAAAACCAAAAACACTTTTAGATGTGGGAACAGGTGCAGGGTTTCCGGGCCTTGTACTGGCCATTGCATTACCTGATACTGGGGTAATACTGGCTGAGCCACTCAAAAAACGTGTTTCTTTTTTAAAGTATGCAGCCATGGATTTGGGACTTCTTAACGTCAGTGTGGAGGCTAAAAGAGTGGAAAGGGTTAAGCATGACCCTTTTGAACTTGTCACTTCCCGCGCCGTTACAAATACGAAATTACTCTTAGACCTTACCTCTGAAATAAGTGATGCACATACGAAATATCTTTTTTACAAAGGTTCTCGGGTATTTGATGAAATAGAAAATATACAGCATCAGCTAAGATATGATATAGTACAAAAAAACCAACGAAATTATCTCTATATAAAGAATGAAATATGATATTAAAATTACTCTTTTTTGCTATTGTGGCCTTGCTTATTTATAAACTTTTTGGAGGCAGATTTCCAAAAATTGGTAAAACGCCAGATGAAAAAAAGCTGGATGATGATACACTTGTAGAATGCGCAAAATGTCATACCTACGTGACGGTTAAAGAGAGTATTATTGTCGGTGGCAAGTACTATTGCTCAAGAGAATGTACACTATAATTGTAAGGTGAATAACATAAGAGAGACTAGGCGCATGAGCACTCTGTTGAAGAGAACTCAGTGTTAACATAGCAAAGATATGACTACCCATTTTGCGTTATATATTATAAATAAAGGAATAATCATGATCATTATTGGACATCCATGGATAAAAAGTAATCGTTTTTTTAAGGTATTTTCCATAGAAGATATTCAAAAAAGTAAAGCAGATGATATCATTTTACTTGAACCCTTGGCGGATTCACATGGTTATGCAGAGCATTGCCAGGTCAATAACATTCCTTTTGCAGTAGCGGTAAACACTTTACACGATGCGCTTTTTGCCAATGCATTAGGGGCAAAGTATATTATCTGCCAAGAAGATGACGCTTTAATGATTCAGCCCATAGCACAGGAGTATCTTTTTGATACACGTATTTTGGTGCTTTTGCATAATGAAAAAGAGATTCCTAAAATTGCAAGAGGTCTTGTGGATGGTGTGATATTTCCAGAGGCTATCTGTTAAGTACTTATGAAAGTTGACATCAAGCTCTATGCGCTTACCTATACACTGATAGTACTCAATGTTATGGTCTATCTGGTGTCTGCATTTTTCAGTCAGAGTCTGATAGATATGCAGCTGCAGCCCCTTGTAAACTTGGGCGCTTTGTATGGCCCGTATACGGTGCAGCAGGGCGAGTGGTGGAGACTTTTTACCGCAATGTTTCTGCATGGAAGTATGACCCATTTACTGATGAATATGTTTTCGCTGTACATCGTAGGGCGGGCGGCAGAAATGTACTTTGACACAAAGTCTTATGTCATTATTTATCTATTTTCTGGACTCATTGGCGGACTTTTCTCTTTGTATATGCATCCGGAAAGTGTAGGCGTAGGGGCGTCTGGAGCCATTTTTGGTGTTTTTGGCGCATTAGCAGGATTTTTTCTGGCACATAGAGATAAGATGGTTTCACATAGCAAAGCGTTCATGAAAGATTTTGCCATCATTATTGGGATAAACCTGGTGATAGGATTGTCCATACCTGCGGTGGATGTATCTGCACATATAGGAGGGCTTATGGCAGGTTTTATAGGCGGATTTGCACTCTCCAAAAACCCTAAATGGCTTTTGCCGTACAGTGCGGCAATGGTAGTAGTTATTATTTTTGCAGGCAGGTATCTTCGGAGTGAGTATGCCTCATCGCTTGTTTAAATACCTTCTTTTTGTTTTTTTGCTTGCCGGGTGCAGCGTGACTGCACCCTCAGTATCCGAAAAAAAGGTGGCAGAACTATCATATCTTTTTCAATCTTTGGATATCTCCATTTCTGCAAGTGAAGCGAGTAAGCTTTCTAGAGATATTTTTTATAAAACACACAAGCTGGCCAAAGAGTTTGAACTCACCTCTCCTCCTTTGCTCCATAATTTTTTAGTCAATATAGGATTACGCGAAAAAGGGCTTTGTTATCAGTGGAGCGATGCCTTGTATGCACATCTGTCCGGAGAAACATATCCTTCTTTTGAATTTCATTTGTTTGGCGCCAATATAGGGGAATATTTTTCGGAACATAATGCCTTGGTTGTAGTTGCCAAAGGCCAAGCAGTACAAGAGGGAATCATCATAGATCCGTGGAGAAATTCGGGAGAGCTTTATTTTTCTAAAGTGAGAAATGACCCAGAGTATAAGTGGAAACACAGAAGCAGTAGAGGCTGTCGCTAGCCTCTCTTGAGCTATTCTGGTATGGGCTCTTCGGCAACACCTGCCTCACGTAATTCTGCTTCTTCGGCCGCCAGTGCTTCTTTTTCTGCTTCAGATAGGGTATCTTTGGGTTTAGCTTTTTCCTGTACTTCTTCCCTTGTTTTTGCCTGGGGTTCTTCTTCACCCTTTGGTTCTGTAGATTCTACCTCTACTGGCACCTTGGCTTCTCGCACTTCCATTTCTTCCGCACCTGCTTCTGTAGGGTTTTCTTCTGCGAGGGATGTGGCTTGAAAGAGTAGAAAAAAAGAAAATACAACACTTAAAAATAGTCTAGACATAATGAACCTTTCTGAATTGTTATAAAATAGTTTACATAAATTTTCTTAAAAAGGCAAATAAATTTTGTCTATTAACTCTTCATATTCACTTTGGGCATCAGAGTCTATGGTGATGCCTCCACCGCTTTTGTAAAAAAGTTTAGCGTTTTCCTGCTCTATAAAGCGTATCATAACCCCAGAACGTAAAGACTCTCCATCAAAAACACCAAACACGCCCGTATAAAACCCTCTATCATAGTTTTCAACACGGTTGATGATGCTAAGTGTACTTTTTTTGGGTGTGCCAGATATGGAGCCTGCAGGCAGGAGATTTTCCAGAAGGTCTCCAATGTTTTCTTTCCAGTTTGATGGGAGTTTTGCTGTAATTTTGGAACTGACCTGTAAAAGATCTTTTTTGCCCGCTTGTATCTTTTCTATATAGCGAAACTGCTCTACGTTTACGTCAGAGCCGATAATCGCTAGGTCGTTACGCATGAGGTCCACTATCATCACATGTTCTGCCATCTCTTTTTCATTTGACAAAATGTTTTCTTTTGCATGGGGGAGGTTGGCATCTATGGTACCTTTCATCGGGTATGTGGCTATGGTGTTGCCCACTATTTCTATAAAACGCTCAGGAGAAAAGCAGATAAACTCATTTTTGAAATAGAGTTTAAATTTGGCTTTGGCGTAGCTAAAGATTTCTTTGAGTGTAAAAGAGCTTTCTATGGGTGTTTTAAATGTCAGGTTGAGCAGATAGGTATTGCCAGAACGTATCTCTTCGAGTATTTCCTCCAGAGCTTTTTGGTAAGTAATGAAATCAACCGGAAATTTAGAAAAAGTAAAATCTTTGCTACGATGTTCTATGGGGTAGTTGCGCCAGTCTTCCAGCTTATAGAAAATGTCATCACCCAATGCATCGAGCGGTTCAGCAAAGATTTTGTTTTTGTCATAGGAGACAATAAAAAGAAAAGGTGTTTTATTTTGGCCCAGTTGATTAATCTTTTGGAAACCAGTTTTTTTTGAGTCCCACATTAAAGGCACCAGCTTTTGACTCTATTTTGTTTTGCTAGAGGTAGGGCCTGGCGCTTGCAGAGATCTAGCGTATTCATCAAGAGTCTAAAAGTAAAAGTTTGAGTATTGCCATACGCATATAGACACCATTTTTAACCTGTTCAAGTACCTTGCAGCGTTCATCTGTAAGCATCGCATCAGAGATATCGATATTTCTCATGACGGGACCGGGATGAAGGAGTAATATATTTCTGTCTCCTAAGCGTTCATGGTCGATACAGTAGTGTTTTGCATAGGCAGCATAATCATCAAAAATAGGGGAAGTGTGACGCTCCAATTGTGCCCTAAGGGATATAATAACATCGACTTTGTCTATCACATCTTCAAGGTTTTCGTATTTGGGCAAGTCGCTTTGGGGCATAAACGGTTTAGGTGCGATAAGAAGAACATTCATCCCCATACGCGTAAGTAGACGCATGCCTGAACTTGCTACACGTGAACTTACTATATCACCTATAATGCCTATGGTTTTGCCTTGAATATTTCCATCAAAATGCTCTACTATAGTAAAGAGATCAAGAAGCGCCTGGGTAGGGTGGGCATAGTTACCTGCGCCTGCATTGATGACAGAAGTCATCTGCATGTCGGCCAAAATGCCGGGGGCTTCATTTTCGGGGTGGCGTATAATGACCCCATCAGGCTCCATGGCACAAAGATTTGCAAAGGTATCTTCCAGAGACTCTCCTTTGTTTGCGGAACTCTTGCTCGGGTCAAGATGCACTATAGAAGCTCCCAGTCTCTTTGCGGCTACTTCAAATGAAGATCGTGTACGTGTGGATGCTTCAAAGAAAAGGGTAATGAGAAGTTTATCTCTCAAAAGGTGCGGGGGACGTTGTGCCTTAAAGGTCTTGGCATCATGAAGCAGCTGTACTATTTGGGCATCGCAAAGGTCAAGGGTATCTATAAGATGTTGCATGGGTTGGTATCCTCCGTCATTCACGCATCAAGCACAAGAGCCTTATGCTGTATTATGATGTGATTATAGCTAATAGGTGCTAATAAACCTTTGTAAACCCTCATCAACACACCACCAGTTTGGAAATACTTCGTCATAAAAAGGTTTGCTTATATCTGAAAAACTCTCTTTCTCTTCAAATAAATTTACGCACCAGTCAAAATGTATTTTACGGGAGTTTAAAGCTTCTATGGAGAGTAGCGTATCGTTAATGCAGCCTAAACGGCTGGGCGTAACTAAAAGCACATTTGTTTCTAGTTTCTGGGCTAAATCTATCATCATAAAATCTTTAGTGATGGGCACCATGAGCCCACCTGCACCTTCAACCAAAAGGATGTCGCAGTGTTTTGAGAGCTCATCATGTTTTTCTATAATTTTTTGAATGTCAATAGTCTGCTCAATATCTGCACAAAAAGGTGCAGCGGGTAGTGGGAAAGTGTAGCAAGTGATGTCGTGTATAGAGAAGTTTTTAAAGTTTTCATTTACCTTTTGGCAAGCTTTTAAGAGTATATTGGCATCATGTGCAATGTTGATAACACCTGTTTCGATAGGCTTGTAGACACCGGCGGCCAAACCTTTGTCTGCAAGGAGTTTGATAAGCTGTAGGGTGGTGTGTGTTTTTCCTACATTTGTCCCTGTGGCAGTGATGAAAAGTGATTGCACTTGTATTTCTCCATTTTTTTTGTATAATAGACATAGATTTAACAAGAGGATTTTAACATAAATATGCCAAAGATAGAACATGAGCTGGAATTTGATTTACAGCTAGAAGAACCACGGATGTATAAAGTGCTGTTGCACAATGATGATTATACAAGTATGGATTTTGTGGTGGAAATACTCACAAGTATTTTTCATAAAAGTCATAAAGAGGCAGAACAGATTATGCTGCATATACACGAAACAGGCAAAGCGATATGCGGAGTGTACAACTTTGAGATAGCACAAACAAAAGCACAGCAGGTCAAACAAAAAGCAAAACAAAATGAATTTCCGCTGCTTGCCACCATTGAAAAAGACAGATAGAGTTTTGAAACAAAAAGAACAAAAGGATTATAAATGATAAGTATGGCACTTAATGATGTATTTAAACAAGCTGTAGGCTATGCTAAAGAGAATAGGCATGAATACTTGACAGTGGAGCATGTATTTTTAGCGATAGTAAGAAGTGGAGCAGGTAAAGATATACTATCTATACTGAATGCAGACCTGGCAGGATTGGAAGCGGGTATTGTCGAGCATATTACAAAGACTATTCCTGCCTTACAAGAAGCAGTGGAACCGTTTGAAACCGTTGCACTTTCTCGTGCAATTAATGACATGATGACACAGATACATTCATCAGGCAGAACCGAAGCAAGCATAGGCGATATGATAGCCGCTATTTTTATGCAGGAGCATTCCTATGCGGTGTACCTTATGAAAAAAGAGGGTATTGCTCGCGTGGATGTACTTGAGGTCATTTCGCATCGTTACGATAAAGTAGCAGGCAAAAGCGAAGAGAAAAAAGAAGAGACTCTGTTGGCTCAGTTTACTGTGGAGCTTGTAAGTCTTGCAGCAACGGGAAAGATAGATCCTGTGGTGGGACGTGTAGATGAGATAGAACGTGTGATGCAAACGCTCTGTCGCCGTAAAAAGAACAATCCTCTGCTTGTAGGCGAACCCGGAGTGGGTAAAACTGCTATCGCTGAGGGCTTGGCACTTAGAATTTCCGAGGGAGATGTCCCTGATATACTCAAAGGCTCAAAAGTATTTGCCTTAGATATGGGTGCCTTGGTTGCAGGAACAAAATACAGAGGAGATTTTGAGAAGCGCCTTAAAGGCATCATAAAAGAACTCACGGAGCAAAAGAACGCCATCTTGTTTATAGATGAAATTCATACGATGGTAGGTGCGGGAGCAACCAGTGGCGGAAGCATGGATGCTTCCAATCTTCTTAAGCCTGCTCTGGCACGCGGTGATTTGAAGTGTATAGGGGCGA
This sequence comes from Sulfurovum sp., assembly GCA_024637255.1. Taxonomy (GTDB): domain Bacteria; phylum Campylobacterota; class Campylobacteria; order Campylobacterales; family Sulfurovaceae; genus Sulfurovum. Next base: position 69,829 of record JAGXFO010000011.1, on the reverse strand, counting down.
CAACTTATGCAGAGTTTAGAAATTTCTTTGACAAAGACAAGGCACTCAGCCGAAGGTTTGCAAAAGTCGATGTGGAAGAACCGAGCGTGGAAGATACCTTTACTATCTTAAAAGGGGTGAAGCATAAGTATGAAGCATACCATAACATCAATTTCACGGACGAGGCGATACGCTCAGCCATTGATCTTTCTGTAAAGTATTTACATGACAGGTTTTTGCCAGATAAAGCGATGGACATCATCGATGAGGTGGGGGCACACTTTATGCTTAGGGGCCAAGAGGGTGTGACCGTACAGCCTAAGGACATCGAAGAGAGTGTAGCTAAAATCATGAAACTTCCTTCTACCGTCATAGGAACAGATGATACAAAAAAACTTAAATCGCTGGAGAAAGATCTTGCTGCGCATATTATCGGGCAGGATGAGGCTATCAAGGCTTTATCTACAGCGATTAAGCGTTCGTATGCAGGACTGAATGCAGGTGACAGACCCATAGGGAGCTTTTTGTTTGTAGGCCCTACGGGTGTAGGTAAAACAGCACTTGCGACACAGCTTGCCAAAACAATGCATGTGCATTTTGAGAGACTGGACATGTCAGAGTATATGGAGCCGCACAGCATCAGCCGTTTGGTAGGAGCACCTCCGGGGTATGTAGGATATGAGCAGGGCGGACTGTTGACTGAGATGATTAAAAAACATCCTCATACCGTGTTGCTTTTAGATGAGATAGAAAAAGCACACCCCGATATTATGAACATCTTGCTTCAAGTGATGGATGGTGCAAAATTGACAGATAATAACGGAGTGGTTTCTGATTTTAAAAATGTCATACTCATCATGACTTCCAACATCGGTACCAAAGAAGCGAATGTGATGGGCTTTCAGAAAGACACCTCTTCAAAAACAGACAAAGCATTGGCGGCTTTCTTCTCTCCGGAGTTCAGGAACCGTTTAAGTGCCACAATCACATTCAATACACTCTCTTTGGATGTGCTGACAGTTATAGTCGATACGGAGATAGAGAAGCTCAATTTGCTGCTTAAGCCTAAAGATGTAAGCGTAAAACTTAGTAAAAAAGCCAAAGAATATTTGGCACAAGAAGGGTATGATGAACGCTATGGAGCCAGACATATTGCCCGTGTTATAGATGCCAAAGTCAAAGAAGCCTTGACAGATGAGATACTTTTTGGAAAATTACAAAAAGGCGGTACTGTAAAAGTAGGATACAAAGATGAAAAGTTAGAATTTGAATTTGAAGGTAACAAGCGCTAATTATGGCTTCAGTGTTTGATGAAGAGAACTACTTTATACAGCCATTAAATAAACACACTCCGGATTTTCCCAATCCTCGTCTGGCTTCAGATGAAGGACTTTTGGCCTATGGAGGCGACCTGAGTTCACCTAGGCTTTTGATGGCATACAGAAAAGGTATATTCCCTTGGTATGGTCAGGATGAACCTATACTCTGGTGGTCACCCAACCCCAGACTACTACTTTTTCCTGAAAAATTTAAAACGCGAAAATCATTTAAAAGGGTGTTGCGTTCGGGAAAATTTACTGTTTCGTTTGATACCTGTTTTTCAGAAGTGATCAGGTATTGTGCAACGGTCTATAGACAAGGACAGGGAGGCTCTTGGATAGTGTCTGAAATTGAAGAAGCCTATATACGCTTGCATGAAGAAGGATTTGCACATAGTGTGGAAGTCTATAGTGAAGATAAACTTGTAGGAGGACTGTACGGTGTAGCTCTAGGAAAAGCCTTTTTTGGGGAGTCAATGTTCTCTCTGGTTTCTGATGCCTCAAAGGTAGCTTTTAAGGCACTAAGTGATGTTTTAGGGAGTAGAGGTTATGATTTTATAGACTGTCAGATGAAAACGGATCATATGTTGGGTTTAGGTGCTGAACCGGTCGATAGAAATATTTTTCTTGATGCACTTCAAAAGACCGTTGATAAACCTATAGATTTTGGTTCATGGCAGCATTTTACTTGGGAATATAAGGATTAAAGATGGTAAACAGGGATATCGGGTTCTCATTGTGGTTAGATTTTATAGAAAGAGATTTTCTTAAAAACAATTTTTTAGAATTAATCGAAAAAGGAATCATTAATGGCGCTACCAGCAATCCATCTATTTTTGCGTCTGCGATAACAACCTCTCCTGCCTACAAAGAGCAGCTGGCTTCTCTCTCAGGAAAAAGTCCAAAAGAGAAATATGAAGCACTGGCTATAGAAGATATACGTACTGCCGCCCAGGCATTAAGACCTTTGTATGATGAGGGAAATGATGGTTATATCTCTATAGAAGTAGATCCCTTCCTCTCCAATGACACAGAAGGTACTATCACAGAAGGTAAAAGACTCTTTACTGCGATAGGTGAGCCTAACGTGATGGTTAAAGTGCCTGCTACAGAAGCAGGTTATGGGGCAATGAAAGAGCTGTTAAGTACAGGGATTTCTGTCAATGCCACACTGGTTTTTTCGCCTAAACAAACACAAAAATGTCTTAGGGCTATGAAAAAAGGTTTGGACTGTTTTGAAAAAGATGGTGGATTGAGAGCAGAAGCGGTTATCTCTGTTTTTGTAAGTCGTTTCGACAGATTGCTCGACACTGACTTAGAAAAAGAGGGTATACCTGTTTCCAAAACAGGTATTTATAATGCTGCAAAAATTTATAATCTTATTGAAGCAAACCGTACGCCCAGTATTCGTACACTTTTTGCAAGCACAGGAGTAAAAGGTGATGATTTAAGAGCGGATTACTATATGAGAGAGCTCCTTGCTCCCCATTCTGTCAATACTGCTCCACTGGAAACAATAAAAGCATTTATTGGCAAAAAAACACCTACACCTAAATTTCCTTTGGAAGAGAGTGATATTAAGGGGTATTTTACAAAGTTAGCCGATAGTGGCTTTGACATGACTAAAGTGTATCGTCAACTCTTAAAAGAAGGTCTTGAAGCCTTTGAAAAAGCATTCCAAGAGATGCTTGACAGTTTAAAATAAATATTAGGCCAAAGGATTATCATGGAAGAAAAGCTCAAGCTATACCTCAAAGCAATGATTAGCAATAGCGGGAGTGACCTTCATCTTAAGGCGGGCTCACAAGTAAGGGTACGTATAAACGGCGTTCTGAAAGTACTCGGGCAAGATGCCCTAAGTGCAGATATGATGGATAAAATGGCTCAGGAGATCACTACTGCAGAACAGTATGAAAAACTGAAAAAAGACAAAAATCTGGATTTTTCCTATATTTTGGGCAGTGAAAATAGGTTTCGTGTGAACTTTTTTTACCAGATGGATGGTTTAAGTGCAGTTTTTCGTATTATTCCAGTGAAAATATTGACGCTTGAAGAGCTTAATTTGCCGCCGGCCATTGCAACATTTACACAGATACAAAGAGGGCTTATCCTTGTGACTGGTGTAACAGGTTCTGGTAAGTCAACGACTTTGGCAGCGATTATAGACAAGATTAACAGAGAACAGAAAAAGCATATCATCACCGTTGAAGATCCTATAGAATTTGTGCATCAAGACAGAGGATGCCTCATCAACCAAAGAGGCATAGGTCAAGATGCGCACTCTTTTTCTGATGCGCTAAGAGCAGCACTAAGGGAAGACCCCGACATCATACTTGTGGGGGAAATGAGGGATTTGGAGACAATTGACATTGCGCTTCATGCTGCCAATACCGGACACCTTGTGTTTTCCACGCTTCACACTATGGATGCCAAAGAAACCATTGACAGAATTGTCGGTATGTTTGGCAATGAAGAGCAAAACCGTATTCGTATGTCCTTGGCCTCTGTACTTGAGGGTGTTATTTCCCAAAGGCTCATTCCTACTAAAAAGGGCGGCAGGGTTGCAGGAATCGAGATACTTAAGAAAACGGCAAGAATTGAGAAGCTGATAGCAGAAAATAGAGATGCCGAGATTCCTGATGCACTGTTTGAAGGAAAAGAGATTTATGGTACACAGACTTTTGATCAGGCACTATTGGATATTTTACGCAGGGGTGAAATCAGCGAAGAGGTTGCGCTTGAATATGCAACCAACCCCGCAGACATGAAACTGAAAATGCAGGGTGTCGGAAAAGGTGCCATCGTGGATCCTTATGCAGATGAAAAAGAAGTAGATGTATTTGGCTTTAAAACAGATGAAGATTAATTTAATATAAACTGTGTATAATTCGCGTCTATTTTACTCCAAGAAATAATGAATTGGGTAAAAAATTATACAAAGTACAAAGGACTACATATGTTAGAGGGTATCGTTAGAGAGAGTATCGGTAAGCGTAATGCAAAGCAGCTTAAAAGAGATGGTTATCTAATCGCAAACATTTATGCAAATGGTGTAGAAAATATCCATGCTGCATTTAAACGTGGTGAATTTATAAGAACAGTAAGAAATAAAACTACATTCGCATTCCCCGTTAAAGTTGGCGATAAAGAGATCAATGTATTTATCCAAGAGTATCAGCTTCACCCAGTAAACGGTGATGCAACCCATGTAGATTTGAGAGTGGCTGTTCCAGGACAGGTTACAGATTTTCTTGTGCCGGTACTAACACATGGAACACCAATCGGTATTAAAAATAAAGGTGTACTTGTGATGTCTAAAAGAAGATTAAAAATAAGAGGGGCAATTGAAAATGTACCTGAAAACTTTAATCTTAATGTTGCACCACTTAATAGAGATGACTCTATTCTTGTAAGAAATATTGAAGTGCCTGCAAACTGCAAAATGATGGACAGACCAGATGTTGCTGTCTGTGGTGTAATCAAAGCTAAATAATACGTTATGACACTTTTCGTAGGTCTAGGTAATCCAGGATCACAATATGAAAATACACGACATAATATCGGGTTTAAAGTCATCGATAAGCTTATCGATGACTGTGCCATTGATGGTCTTCCGGCCAGAGACATTTCCAAAACTTCTTTCCAAGGCAAACTTTACCGCACTGCCAATTTACTTTTTTTAAAACCCACAACATTTATGAACCTTTCAGGTCTGAGCGTACAGCCTGTTAAACATTTTTTCAAAGTAGAACTGGAAGATATTATTGTGATACATGATGATATTGATCTGCCTTTTGGTGCGGTGCGTTTTAAAAGAGGCGGCGGTCATGGCGGACACAATGGACTTAAATCTTTAGATGCCCATATCACAAAAGAATATATACGTGTCAGAATAGGTGTGGGTAAGCCCACGCATAAAACACAGGTAGCAGACTATGTGCTGCATGACTTTTGTGAGGATGAAGTGTCTGTACTTGATCAGTTAATCACCCATGTAGCCGAAGCATGTGCGTTATTGCCCAATGAAGATTTGGATGAGATCAAAGCAAAATATAGTCTTAAATCCATAGAAGGGTTAAGACTATGAGTCTCTTTAGGCCTTCACTGTATTTTTCTTATTTGGCAAAATTGTATATTAAAAATCTTCTGGCAATTTTATTTGGCTTGTCTTTTGCTTTTGCTGCTATTGATTATTTTCAGCATGTGCAGCAACTTAAGGTGTCTTCAAATTACAAAATACTTTATATTTTTTACACCTGGGAAGTTGCACTAGGCTTGCTTTACCCTTTGGCTATTGTTTTTGCTCTCATTATGACAAAGCTCGCTTTGGTTAAAAATAACACGATGGGAGCTTTGCATGCCTTTGGATATGATAAAAAAAGACTTTTTATACCATTGTCTGCAGTGGCTTTTGTGACGTATCTCATTTTTTTGGCATTAAACAGTACAGAGTTTTCTTATGCAAAAGATAAAGCATCTTTTATTGTTGACAATGAAATGGGAGCCAATGCCGTTGACGATCTTTTTTTTAAATATAATGATACCTTTGTCTATATTAGCAAGCTCGACCCTATAGCTAAAAAGATAAGCGATATTACTATTTTTAAAGTAGAGGGCTATCAGGTACTTTATACCATTAATGCACCTATAGCGACATTTGACGGGGAAAAGTGGACTGCACATGATGCTACGGTAAAAACACATATGTATGAAAATGGCAAACTGAAGAAATATGTTGTAGAACATAAAGAGCGCATAGAAACATTAGAGGGATATAAACCCAAGATCATAGAATCGCTTTATGCGGGAAAATCTTTAAATATTGTGGATGCGTATTATACATGGATATTGTTAGATAAGCAAAATCTGAATTCGGACAAAATAAGAGCTGCATTCTATGATAAAGTAGTTATGCCACTTTCTTCTATGGCTTTATTGCTCATATTGTTTTTTAAGTTGCCTTTCCATGCAAGAATGATGAATATAGGTGCTGTAGTTTCATTGGCTTTGGGTGTAACTTTTATGATTTGGGGCGCATTGTACGGCTTGAGTCAAATAGGCTTGAATGGTGTTTTGATTCCTGAGTTGACTGCGGTATTGCCTATAGTTCTTTTAATGAGTGCTGCTGTTTATATATATTTTACAGACGAAAGAAGCCTTGTCTAACACCCCGGAAATACTTTAAATGTGCCTTTTAATTAACTTTTGGATAAAATCACTTCAAAATAGACTCGAAATTATTGAGCAGCGCAGGATAGTAAAATGAATATTGATTATAAAGCATTAGCAAACAAATACGGTACACCCTTGTATGTGTATGATTTTGACTATATTGAGAATAGGTATGCCACGCTCAAAGATGCTTTTTCGGGCAAAAAATCACTCATCAACTATGCAGTAAAAGCAAACTCAAATCTTTCGGTCATCGCTCATTTGGCAAAGCTTGGCGCAGGGGCTGACTGTGTAAGTATAGGCGAAGTTAAACGCGCACTATCTGCGGGTGTGGATAAATATAAGATCATCTTCTCTGGCGTAGGGAAGCGCGATGATGAAATACGTGAAGCCTTAGAACAGGATATTTTACTTTTGAATCTGGAGAGTGAAGCAGAAATGAAGCGCGTAGAAATGGTGGCTAAAGAATTAGGAAAAGAAGCGCGTATTTCCATTCGTGTCAATCCAAATATAGACCCTCAAACACACCCTTATATTTCTACAGGACTGCACGAAAACAAGTTTGGTGTAGAGATAGATATGGCGAAGCGTATGTATATTTATGCGAATAAATCTAAATTTTTAAACCCTGTGGGTATCCATTTTCACATTGGATCACAGCTTACAAAACTTGATCCAATACGCGAAGCTTGCGGTATTGTAGCTGATTTGGTACGTTCACTTAAAGCCATCAAGATAGACATTAAGTTTTTCGATGTGGGTGGTGGCATCGGCGTAGTGTATGATGATGAAGTGACTATCGATGCAAAAGCTTATGCTCAGGCTATATTTGAAGAGACTAAAGGGTTGGATATAACACTTCTTTGTGAACCGGGACGATACATGGTAGCCAATGCGGGCGCATTTTTCACCAAAGTACTGTATGAAAAAAACAATGACGGAAAGCGTTTTGTCATCGTAGATGGGGGGATGAATGATTTGATACGCCCAAGTCTCTATAATGCCTATCATAGAATAGAGGCAGTCATGGTCGAAGGTGAAAAAACACCCGCGGATGTAGTAGGTCCCGTGTGCGAAAGTGGTGACTTTTTTGGTAAAAATGTACCATTGCCTCCGCTTGAGCATAACGACCTTGTTGTTATACACTCTGCAGGGGCGTATGGCTTTACTATGGCAAGCAACTACAATACACGTGCGAAATGTGCAGAAGTTGCATTACAAGGCGGAAAAGACAGAATTATTAGAAAGCGTGAAACCTATGAAGACCAAGTACGTTTAGAGCTTGAGTATTTGGAAAAAAGTTAATGTTGTTTTATGCACTAGAGCGACTAGTCGCGAGGGCTCTGCGCCGAGTAGAACGTAGCGTTAGCGTAGCTAAAGGGGCTTTGCCTCTTTGGTGTTCTTATGACGAAAAGCGTGAAACCTATGAAGACCAAGTACGTTTAGAGCTTGAGTATTTGGAAAAGTAAGTCAAAAAAAGCAAGGGTGAGATGATGACTTTAGATGAGTTAAGGGTAAAAATAGACGCTATTGATGATACACTGCTTAAACTTTACCGCGAACGCATGGAGCTTGTGCATCAGGTAGGGGAGCTTAAAAATACCACAGGTGCGCCTATCTATCGTCCGGAGAGAGAACAGGCTATTTTAAAGCGTCTTAAAAGTCAAAATAAGGGCAGACTCACGGATGCTGCCATCGATGCACTTTTTTTAGAAATGTTTGCAGTCGCCAGAAATCTTGAGTTACCTGAAGGGGTAGCATATCTTGGGCCCGAGGCAAGTTTTACACATCAGGCAGCAGAAAGTAAGTTCGGCGCCATGTCTACTTACCTGCCTATGGCGTCTATTCATGCTATTTTCAGAGAAGTAGATAAAGGTAGAGCCAAATTTGGAGTAATCCCTATAGAGAATTCCAGTAATGGTATCGTGAGCGATACTATCAACTGTTTAAATGAATATGATTTAAAAATCATAGCAGAAGTGATGATAGATATACACCTGGCATTTGCTACGCTATGCGAAGATATAAAGAGTATCAAGAGAATATATTCTAAAGATATAGCCTTTGGGCAATGTCGTGATTTTTTACAGGATTTGGGACTCGATGATGTAGAACTTATACCCGTAGAGTCTACAGCCAAGGCAGCCAAGATGGCGGCAAAAGACAAAGAAGCAGCGGCACTGTGTCCAAGTGTGGCCGCAAAGATCAATAACCTTCCGATCCGTTTCGAGAATGTAGAAGACAACACAAACAACAGAACCCGTTTTTTTATTATCAGTAATTTTGAAAATCAGGCTTCGGGAGCCGATAAGACTTCCATACTGGTGAGGCTTTCAGACAAACCGGGCACTTTGGTAAATTTTCTAAATGACTTTGAAAAGGCCAATATCAATCTGACAAAAATTAAGTCACATATCGTAGAGGGTGAGTCCCTCTTTTTTTTAGAGTTTAACGGACATAAAGATGATGCGCATATTAAACCTATCTTGCAAAGACACCAAAATGAAATAAAAGTATTGGGCTCGTATGTTAAAGAGATAGATGATATTTAAACTAAACAGTAAGTAGCAATGGAGAAAAATTATAATGAGATTTAACAAAGTGTTGGAAAATATTAAAATCTATGAAGCGGGAAAGCCTATTGAGCTGGTAGTGCGTGAGTTTGGCATTGCACCTCAAGATGTAGTGAAACTAGCTTCCAATGAAAATCCCATAGGGACAAGCCCGGCAGTGGTAAAAGCAATAGTCGCCAATGCAAACAAAGCACATCTTTATCCTGATGACAGTATGTTTGAGCTTAAGGCCGCACTTGCTTCAAAGTATGCGGTAAAAGAGGATAATGTTATCATCGGAGCCGGGTCAGACCAGGTATTGGAGTTTATTTCACGCGCAGTGCTCAATGAAGATACTTCGGTACTTATGACCGCAGTGACATTTGCTATGTATGAGATCTATGCAAGGCAGATGGGTGCAAAAATCATTCGTACTGCAAGTTATGAACATAAGTATGATGAACTGATGGAAGCATATCGTATGCATAAACCACGTATTATTTACTTGTGTACACCAAACAATCCAACAGGAGATGGCACAAGCAACGAAGATGTTCTGGCCATCATTAATGCCGTAGATAAAGAAACACTGGTTGTTGTTGATGGCGCTTATATGGAATATGCTGCGGCTAAAGATGAAAAATATGCCATTACGCCAAAGGAATTACTTGGATTTGAAAATGTTATTTATCTGGGTACTTTTTCAAAAGCCTATGGCTTGGGCGGTATGCGTGTCGGTTATGGCATTGCCCAGCCGGAACTTATTCACGAACTTTACAAAATGCGTCCGCCATTTAACATTTCTACACTCTCTTTGGCTGCGGCCATAGAAGCGTGTAAGGACGATGCTTTTGTGGCAGAGTCTATTGCGTTGCATCAGGAGCAGATAAAACGTTATGAAGCGTTTGCTGATGCGCAGGGATTTAAGTACATTGAGAGTTATACGAACTTTATTACCTACGTGTTTGATGAGAGCATGAATGCTACAAAAATTGCAGATGCGCTCCTGAAGCGTGGGGTTATCATCCGAAATCTTGCTTCTTATGAAATGAATGCCATACGTATTACCATAGGAACATCCAGGCAGAATGATATATTCTTTAAGCAGTTTTTAGAAGTGACAGCTTGAAAAAAGTCAAGGTAGTAAAATCGCATGAAGTGGAAGTGAAAACTTTTATCTTGGATGATTTTATCCAAGATAAAGCTCCTAATGATACTATGAAAAACGTAACAAAAAAAGAATTAAAAAAATTAGCACAAAAATTAGGATTGGTATATGATGATGCACAGATCGTTTTTGCAAAAAAACTTTTAAGTGCCTATTTGACAGGGGAATAGAAGATGACAGATATAAAAGCATACTCCATAGAAGAACTCGATACTTTAGCAGAAGAAATCAGGCAAAAGATATTGGATACGGTGAGTAAAAATGGTGGACATCTCAGTTCTACTATGGGCGCGACAGATCTTATCATAGCGATGCATAGAGTCTTTGATGTAGAACAAGATCCTTTTATTTTTGATGTGAGTCATCAGGCCTATGCACATAAACTTCTAACAGACAGATGGGATACGTTTGATACCCTGCGTCAGTTTGGCGGTATCTGCGGATATACAAAACCCAAAGAGTCAAAATATGACTATTATGTAGCAGGACACAGTTCTACTTCTATCTCTTTAGCCGTGGGAGCAGCCAAGGCGATTGCGCTGAAGGGCGAAAAACGTATTCCTGTTGCATTTATCGGCGACGGGAGCATGAGTGCGGGAATGGCCTATGAGGCGTTGAATGAATTGGGCGACAGAAAGTACCCTGTGGTCATTATACTCAACGACAATGAAATGAGTATTGCAAAGCCTATAGGGGCTATTTCCAAACTCCTCTCCCAAACTATGGCAGGTTCATTTTATCAGAAATTCAAGAGTAAAGTGGAAAAGGTACTTGATCATCTGCCAGAAAGTGCAAGCTATATGGCAAAAAGATTTGAAGAGTCTTTTAAGCTTATTACGCCGGGCATACTGTTTGAAGAGTTGGGCATAGAATACATTGGGCCCGTAGATGGACATGACATTAAGTCTTTGATAGAGACCATGGAAGTCGCTAAAGCTTTAGGTAAACCGGTAATTATTCATGCACAAACCACCAAAGGTAAAGGCTATGAGATTGCCGAGGGAACCAAAGAGCATTGGCATGGCGTAAGTGCTTTTGATCTTAAAACAGGCATAGCACCCAAAAAAAATGGTGCCAAAGTAGCTACAGCTATTTTTTCAGATACCTTGGTTGAGCTTGCGGATGCAGATGAGAAAGTAGTAGGCGTGACTGCTGCAATGCCAAGCGGCACAGGAATGAGTGCTGCCATGGACAAGTACCCAAAACGTTTTTGGGATGTTGCCATCGCTGAGCAACATGCAGTGACTTCTATGGGTCCTTTGGCCAAAGAGGGGTTTAAGCCATTTTGTACGATTTACTCTACATTTTTGCAGCGTGGTTTTGATCAGGTGATTCATGACATAGCACTGATGGATCTTGGAGTGGCCTTTGCTTTGGACAGAGCAGGTATTGTGGGAGAAGATGGAGAGACGCATCAGGGTGCTTTTGATATCTCTTACTTGAGGTGTATACCCAATATGACATTGCTTGCACCCTATAATGAAACAACGATGAAGCTTTGTATGATGTTTGCTAAAGAGTATAATCATCCTTGTGCTTTTAGGTACCCCAGAGGGGCATTTTTGGCCCAAGACAGGGAGAGTCCAGAGTATGAACTTGGCAAGTCGGTACTTTTGGAAGAAGGCGAGGATATACTTTTCATAGGGTATGGCAACGGAGTGGGGCGCGCAGAGCAAACCGCAGCGTTACTGGATGTAAAAGTAGGGATCTTGGATTTGCGTTTCGTGAAGCCATTGGATACTAAAATGCTTGTTAGTCTAAGTGCAAAATACAAAAAATGGTTCGTTTTTTCAGACTCTGCAGCGCTTGGAGGAGTAGGTTCAGCACTTTTGGAATTTTTAAGTCAAAATAAGATACAAGATATACAAATGACCACTTTTGAGTATAGCGATGCTTTTATTACGCATGGGAATACAAAATTGGTTGAAGAGTCTTTGGGGATTTTGCCTGAACAATTGGCAAAAAGGATACTGTAGTGCAGACTAAAAGCCTATGTTACAGTACTGAACTCAAACAAGCATCTACAGAGATATTTGTTTAAGTTCAGTGACAGTGAACAAAAATATTTAAGGAATAAAAATGGCTAACGAATACATTTTTACAAGTGAATCGGTAACCGAGGGTCATCCAGATAAAATGGCTGATCAGATCTCAGATGCTATACTCGACTATATCATCCAAAGAGATCCACAGGCCAGAGTGGCATGTGAGACGTTAGTGAGCAATGGTTTTTGTGTTATTGCAGGAGAACTAAAAACAACAGCATATGCCCCGATGCAAGAGATTGCCAGGGGGGTCATTCGCGATATTGGATATACTGATGCGCAATTTGGCTTTGATTACAGGTCTGCAGGAGTGCTTAACGGTATAGGTGAACAAAGCCCGGATATCAATCAGGGTGTCGATCAGGCTTCGGGCGAGATTGGTGCAGGAGATCAGGGACTTATGTTTGGCTATGCATGTAGTGAAACACCAGAGCTTATGCCTTTGCCTATCTCTTTGGCCCATAAACTTACAAGTAAGTTGGCAGAAGTACGCAAAAATGGCACTGTCCCATTTTTGCGTCCAGATGGTAAAGCTCAGGTTTCTGTGAAATATGTAGACGGAAAACCGGTTGCTATAGATACCATAGTTGTCTCAACACAGCATCATGACAATGTTTCATTGGAGCAAGTGCAAAAAGCAGTGTTAGAAGAAGTCATTAAAGCGGTAATTCCGGCAGAATTGATGTCTGATGATATTATTTATCATATCAATCCTACAGGACGTTTTGTTATCGGCGGCCCACAGGGAGATGCGGGACTTACGGGAAGAAAGATTATTGTTGATACCTATGGCGGCTCTTGCCCGCATGGTGGAGGGGCTTTTTCTGGTAAAGATCCTACAAAAGTAGATCGTTCAGCAGCTTATGCAGCAAGATATGTAGCTAAAAATTTGGTTGCTGCGGGTGTATGTGAAAAAGTAACATTACAAATAGCTTACGCCATCGGTGTGGCAAAACCTGTTTCAATCTATGTAGATACGCATGGAACTGCTACTGTAGATGCAAAGAAAATTTCAGAATGCGTGAATGCATTATTTGATTTGACACCTAAGGGAATCATCAAAGAGTTGGATTTGCTTAGACCAATCTATAGAAAAACAGCTGCTTATGGTCATTTTGGCCGTGAGGATGAGGATTTTACTTGGGAAAAAACACCTAGAATAGCAGAGATTCAAAGCTATTTAGGGCTTTAATAGTGTAAAAAGAGGAATCCTTTTTTTTACATACAGTTTTTATAGCTTTTAAAGTTTTTTTTAAAAATCTTTGGCTATAGTTTGAAATCTAAATATAAAGGAATTAAAAATGGCAGTAATTATTAATGATACCTGTATCAACTGTGCAGCTTGTATTGACGAATGTCCAGTAGAAGCAATCGTAGATGAGGATGATAATCCAACAGGTGAGGAGTACCACTACGTATATCCTGACAAATGTGTTGAGTGTGTAGATCACTTTGATTCTCCAGCATGTGCTGAAGCATGTCCAACCGAGGGTTGTATTACTTGGGATATGCCGTTTACAGAGGAGCATAAAGATCACTTTAATGGAGATAATTACATAGATGAACAATCTTATGTTATGTTAAATCCTGATCTTGTCATGCCTACAAGAGCTGATATTTCAATTGAAGATAGAAAAGCTAGAAAACCAGTAGTAGAAGACTAGTCTTCTGCTACTATGAAGAGGCTGCCTCTCGGCAGTCTCTGTTAATTGCAGTAAATCCCTTAAACTTAAACTTATTCTAATATATTTTTAGATAATATTTCGTCCGAATACTCTCCACGAAATTTAATTTGGAAGTAAATTATCCCTTAGGAATATATAAGATGGAACAAACATTATCAATCATCAAACCAGATGCAGTAGCTAAAAATGTAGTAGGGCAGATTCTTGCAAGATTTGAAGCCGCAAACCTTAGAATTGCAGCAACTAAAAAGACTAGACTTTCACGTGTAGATGCTGAAGCTTTTTATGCTATCCACTCTGAGAGACCTTTCTTTAAAGACCTTGTAGATTTCATGATCTCTGGACCTGTTGTTGTAGCAGTACTTGAGGGTGAGAATGCAATGGCAGTAAACAGAGATCTTATGGGTGCTACTAATCCTGCAGAAGCAGAAGCGGGAACGATTAGAGCAGACTTCGCTGACAGTATCGATGCGAATGCTGTACACGGAAGTGATTCTGTTGAAAATGCAACAAATGAAATTAACTTCTTTTTTGCACAAAGAGAGATCTACTAAGACAAAAACTATGAATATAGTTTTTGATAAAATAGTTTCCACTGCAATACCTGTTGAACTCACTTCAGAAGGCGTATCTTTGGTGGGGACGTTAAGAAAGAGTGGTTATCATCGGGTAAGTTTGAACGCACAAATGAGTGGCAGTATTGAATTGTCATGTGATAGGTGTGGTGAGACCTATCACTATGAGGTAGACAATAGACTGCTGCTTAAGTTAAGTGATATAGTATCCGAAGATAAAGATGATTTGGATATAATTGAGTTTTTAGATGGCAAAATAGATATGTTATACATACTAGAGAGCGAAATAAATACATTTAAAAGTACTTATAATTATTGTGACAATTGTGATAATAATGATGAAGATTTTGAAGTAGAATATTAAATAAAATTGTAATAAAGGACAAAAAATGGCAGTACCTAAAAGACGTGTGAGTCACACAAGAGCAGCGAAAAGAAGAACGCATTATAAATTGACACTTCCAATGCCTGTTAAAGATGCAGACGGAACATGGAGAATGCCTCACCACATGAATATGACTACTGGTGAGTACAAAACAACTAAAGCGTAATCTTAATGATCAGGATTGCGATTGACGTAATGGGCGGGGACTACGGTCCTGAGCCCATTATAGAAGGTGTGGTTCAGGCACTTGAAGTAAAAAAATTTCTTCCTATTCTTGTAGGAAATAGTGATGAGATACGCTCTTTCCTTCCCCCATACTATGCAGATAAAGTTGAGATTGTTGAAGCTTCGGATATCATATCTATGAGTGAGCAGGCAACCAATGCATTAAAGCGGAAAGATTCATCTATTTATAAAGCGGTAGAACTTGTTCGCGACAAAGAAGCATCTGCTGTAGTTTCGGCTGGTCACAGCGGCGCAACTATGACACTCGCCACCTTACGTATAGGGCGTTTGCCTCATATCTCGAAGCCTGCACTTGCAACGTTAATGCCAAGTGTTATTGATACAAAAACATTGGTGCTTGATGTGGGAGCAGTGACAGACTGTACTGCGCAAAATCTTTATGAATTTGGTGCAATGGGTGAAGCCTATGCGCAAACGATTTTAGGTATAGCTTCTCCTAAGGTTGGACTTTTGTCCAATGGATCAGAGGATTCTAAGGGTAATGCCTTGACTAAAGAGGCATTTAAACTGCTCAAAGGTCTTAATGGATTTGTGGGTAATGTAGAGGGGCGTGACATTTTCAATGGAACTGTCAATGTGGTTGTTTGTGATGGATTTACGGGTAACATTTTACTTAAAACAAGCGAAGGTGTGGTAGATACTATCTTTACACTCATGAGACAGTATATTCGTAAATCGCTACCAGCAAAGATTGGCGCACTGATGATGAGAAAAAAAGTCTTCGGAAATATGAAAATGCAGGTAGATTATGCTGAGTATGGCGGTGCGCCGCTACTTGGTATTGATGGCTGTGCAATTATTTCTCACGGAAGTTCCAATGCAAAAGCGATTAAAAATGCCATATTTCAGGCGATCCGCTATACAGAGTCAGATGTAAACAAAACGATAGAAATACTCCTTTCTAATAGTAAATAAGTACAAGACACTGACGTGTTTTGTACTAAACCACAAGCTCACCCACTCCCTAAACTTATAAAATTATGGTAAAATCATAGACTTTATATTATTCGCTAAGGACAACAATGTCACCAATAAAACCCATATATGCGTCATTTAGATCTATAGGCGCATATGCACCTGAAAAGATTTTGTCTAATGCGGATCTTGAAAAAATGGTAGATACTACAGATGAATGGATTTTAAAACGCACGGGAATTAAAGAACGCCACATTGCAGCAGCTGATGAATATACGAGTGATATGGCTGCAAAAGCCTGTGAACTCGCTATTGAGCGTTCTGGAATAGCAAAAAATAAGATAGATTTGGTTCTTTGTGCAACGGTCACTCCTGATTATTTCAATATGCCCTCAACCGCATGTATTATATCAGATAAGATAGGCATCAGAAATGTCCAAGCTTTTGATATTTCCGCAGCATGTAGCGGGTTTGTGTATCTGCTTTCTATAGCTAAGGCTTTTATAGAGTCTGGCATGAAGCAAAATGTACTGATTGTCGGGGCGGAAAAATTCTCTTCTATTGTGGATTATACAGACAGAAGTACCTGTATCTTGTTTGGAGATGGGGCAGGTGCTGCAATCATATCTGCTACATCCAATAAAGAAGAAGGTTTTATAGACTTGCATGCATCCGCAGATGGTTCATATGCAGATTTATTGATAACACCTGCACCTGGAGCCATACATCCTGCAAGCCAGCATGTGATTGATACAGGACTTAATTTTGTGCAAATGAAAGGAAATGAAATCTTTAAATTAGCGGTCAAAACACTCACAAATGACGTAAAAGAAATATTGGCTAAAAATGAAATAAATCCAGAGGATATACCACACTTTATCCCTCATCAAGCCAATTATCGCATCATTAAAGCAGTAGGCGATGCGCTGAAAATGAAAGATGAGCAAGTGGTACTTACGGTCGGCAAGTACGGAAATACATCAGCAGCTTCTATCCCTATGGCCATTAATGATATTTGGGAGTCTGGAAGATTACAGACGGGTGAGCTTATGCTGCTCGATACTTTTGGTGGCGGCTTGACTTGGGCTTCTGCCCTGCTTCCGTTCGCTGGACAAGCAATCAATAAGTAATTAAATTGTGAAAATAGGTTTTATAGGCGATGTAGTAGGTAAGCCGGGTCGTTTAATGCTTAAGCGACACCTTAAAAGGCTGCAGCAAGAGCACTTTATAGACTTTACCATTGCCAATTATGAAAATGCTTCGCATGGCTTTGGTTTGACTGAAAAAAATTGCATAGAACTCCTTGGCTATGGTATCGATATGATGACAGGCGGTAACCACAGCTTCGATAAAAAAGAGATACTCAGTCTCTTTGATGTTTACCCGATTCTACGCCCCATGAACTACCCCAAAGCAACACCCGGTAAAGGTCTATATCAAACGACTATTTTAGGAAAAGAAACCGTAATACTCAATCTTATGGGACACTATACTATGCCCATGGTCGATAATCCTTTCACTATGGCAGTAGAAGCAGTTCAAGCGCTTAAATCCCAAGGGTTTAAGCATATTATTCTAGATATGCATGCAGAAGCAAGTAGTGAAAAGCAAGCTTTGCTGCATATGCTCAAAGAAGAGGTAAGTGCAATCTTGGGTACCCATACACATGTGGGTACGGATGATTTACAGGTGGTAGATGGTTGTTGTTATGTGACTGACGTAGGCATGACAGGTTGTCGTGACGGGATTATAGGCATGACAACAGATATTCCCGTGAAGCGTTTTCTTACTGGCATCGGCGGACATTTTGATGTGCCTGAGGCATGCAAAGGCCTGCTTCAAATGGTGGTATTTGAACTGGATGATGAGGGGCGCTGTGTGGGGGCTGAGAAAATAAAGATTTATGATGATAAACCTAAAATAGTGACGAAAGCATGGATGGAATAAGCTAAGTATTTGTAGTTAGGAATTTCTCTTAATTCTTACTCTCTTTGGGTCAAAGAGTGTGATAGCTTCTTTTACCATAGGTTCTTCAAGTAAAGAAGACGGGTCTTTTTCTTTGGCCGCTTCTGTTTCTCCTGCTTCTGGAGCAATGCATGAGCTTTTCATTTCAATATCTTCGATCATGGAAGCAGAGTCTGCGTCCTGATGGGCAGGCGGCTTTTCTTGCAGTTTTTCTTCTTCTTCTATTTTTTCGGCGTCAATTTTTTTTTTAGCTACATTCACTATTTTAGTGTCAAAACCAAAAGTGTCTTTGACAAACATGCTGATAAGTCCCCAATGGGTTATAAGGGTTTTTTTATCTTCATCTTCAGCAGTAGAGTTCCATGTAAGTTTGTTATCGGCAAAACTTTCAAAGGCGATATTGCGTTCAAAACAGGAACCTAAATCATAATTCCTGTCGTAAATCTTTTTTACAAGGGAATCAAAGGCTTTTTGCTGAGGAATGATTTGTACCGCTACAGATTTTTCAGAAGGCGAAACCTCTTGGGTAGTATTTTCTGTGTTGACAGTGAGAGGAACTAGATTTTGTGTAGATACGGCATGACTTGCCCGTGGCTCTAAAGGTGAGGGTTGCTTATCTGCTGTGGTGCTCGCATTGTCTGAGGTGTTGACTGCTTCAGACGGTGTTACGGTTTTTGGTGCATTTTCTATGCTTGGGGACATTTTATGTTTTTGCATAGGAAGTGTCGCGATTATTTCATCCTCAGTAATGATCATGACTTCTTCGGATACGGATATATTTTCAGTAGTTATCATGATTTCAGAGACTTCAATGCCCTTGAGTTCCTGCTCCAGTCCGCGTATCATCGTGTCTATGTCTTTTATCTCCAAAGCTTCCATCATCTTAAAAAGCGATAAAGAGAGCACAAACTCACCGTCACTTCCAAGAGAGAGTAAAGATTTTGATTCTGCGATAATCCTAAAAAAACGCTCTATGATCATAGGAGAGAATCGATTTCTTTCATTTAAAAGCAACTCTTTAAGATAGAGCGTAAACTCATCGAGTATCATTTCAGCTTCATAGTCTGCGGCCAGTCTAATAAAGGCTAAAATTTTTGATGTATCTTTATGCATGATGTCGGAAAGTAATGCTTCAAGGTGACCGGGTTCAATAATGCCCAGCATTCCCGTAACGGTGTTTACGTCTACAAAATTTTTGGAGTAAACGATGGCCTGATCCATCAATGTGAGAGAATCTCTCAGGCTTCCTGCACCTGAGCGGGCAATGATGTCTAGAGCTTCTTTTTCATACTCTATGTTTTCAAGGCCCAGGATGTGCTCCAAATGTTTGAGTACGAGGGGTTGCGGAATCTTTTTAAATCTAAAATGCTGGGTACGAGAAAGTATGGTAGCAGGAAGTTTTAATGGGTCAGTAGTGGCCAAAATGAATTTGACAAAGTCCGGGGGTTCTTCAAGGGTTTTGAGTAAAGCATTAAAAGCCTGTGGTGTAAGCATGTGGACTTCATCGATGATGAAGATCTTGTAGCGTGCCGAAGAGGGCTTGTATTTAGTATGCTCAATGAGGTCTTTGATGTCGTCTATGCCTCGGTTACTTGCAGCATCCATTTCGATGATGTCCATATGGCTATTTTCTGCAGCCATGATGCAGTGTGGACATACGCCACAGGGATGAGAGGTGGCGCCCTGTTCACAGAGCAGGGCTTTGGCAAAAATACGGGCAGTAGAAGTTTTGCCGCTTCCTCTGAGTCCAGAGAACAAATAAGCATGAGAGAGTCTATTGCCATCGAGTGCAAGCGAGAGTGTCTGTGAGACTGCTTCTTGTCCTATGAGGTCATCAAAGGTGGCAGGTCGGTATTTTCTTGCTAGGGCTAGTGACACAGAGAGATTCCTTTTGATGGGTAGCATAATACATTTTCTTATTCTAATTGTAGTGGATTTTTACTTTTGGTTGGTATAATTTAGCTAAATAAATTGTGCTTAAAGGTAACTCCATGAAATGGGAAGGCGGAAGAAAAAGTTCTAATGTAGATGACAGAAGATCCACATCGGGGGATGGTAAGCGCGGTATGCCGTCTATGGGGACTATCATGATGATTTGGCCTATTATAAAACCGCTTTTTAGAACGAAATTGGGTTGGGTTATTATCGGTTTAGGAGCAGCAGCATATTTTGCTGGCTTTAATCCACTGTCACTAATCACTGAAAGAAACAGTTCTTATGCACCAGTTGATCAAGCCAAGGATGATAAAAATGCTGCTTTCATCTCTACTGTTCTGGCAAGTACTGAAGATATCTGGAAAAAGGAGTTGCGTGGCTACAGTGAGCCTACGGTAGTGCTTTACAGGGGAAGTACACAGAGCGGATGTGGCTATGCTTCTGCACAGATGGGACCTTTTTATTGTCCTACGGATCAAAAAGTGTATCTTGATCTTGGTTTTTTTGATGAATTGGCACATACACATAATGCACCGGGAGATTTTGCGCAAGCGTATGTGCTTGCACACGAGATAGGACATCATATTCAAAATCTGCAAGGGACACTCTCAAAAGTACAAAAAGCAAAACAAAACTGGGGCAACAGTACAAAGTCGAATGCCTTACAGGTCAAGGTAGAGCTTCAGGCAGACTGTTATGCGGGTGCATGGGCATATCATGCACATAAAGATTTTGATATTTTGGAGCCTGGAGACGTGGAAGAGGCGTTAAGGGCAGCGAGTTCCATTGGTGATGATACACTGCAGCGTAAATCACAAGGGTATGTCAGGCCCGATGCTTTTACACACGGAAGCTCCAAGCAGCGCGTAGAGTGGTTTAGACGGGGGTTTCAGTCGGGAGATATTCGGCAGTGCAATACTTTTGAATAAGATGCTGTATGACTTAATATTTAGTGTTGCATCCTCATAAACCCTTACAGAAGCATCTAAACGCTTGTTGGATATAATCCTTTCAATTAAAAACAGAATATTCTCGTCCCGAGTGAAGCTTTGCTTTGAGGACGTGAGACATGAATTAGGAAGAAAATATGAGTTACAATCCAAATGAGATTGAAGCCAAGTGGCAGAAAAAGTGGGATGATGAGAAGGCTTTTGAGCCAGATGACGGCTATGAGCGAAAGAAAAAATATATTCTCTCTATGTTTCCTTTTCCCTCAGGGCGTTTGCATATGGGACATGTGCGTAACTATGCCATCGGTGATGCGTTTGCACGTTACTACAGAAAACAGGACCTTAATGTACTTCATCCCATAGGCTGGGATGCTTTTGGAATGCCTGCTGAAAATGCCGCCATCAAACATGGCCGTCATCCTAAGGACTGGACTTATTCAAATATTGACTATATGAGAAAAGAGCTCAACACCTTGGGCCTTTCTTTTTCCAAAACACGTGAGTTTGCTACCTGTGATACGCTTTATACGAAGTGGGAACAAGAATTTATCATTAAGATGTTTGAAAAGAAATTGCTTTACCGTGAGTCTACAACGGTTAACTGGTGTGAATCCTGTCATACTGTGCTTGCCAATGAGCAGGTAGAAGAGGGCTGTTGTTGGCGTTGTGACAATGAAGTACAGCTTAAAGAGATGCCGGGGTATTATCTGGATATTATTAAGTATGCTGATGATTTATTGGGTGATTTGAAACAGCTTGAGGGAAAATGGCCTTCGCAAGTACTGACCATGCAGAGTAACTGGATAGGAAAATCTCAGGGGCTTGAATTTGAGTTTGAATTCAGCCAGAGTTCTAAAGAAAAGCTTGGCGGAAACTTTGACACATACACGGTATTTACAACACGCCCAGATACTATTTACGGCGTAACCTATTCTGCACTTGCGGCTGAGCATCCTATTACGAAGTATCTTGTAGATAATAATCTGCTGGATGCTGCTGTGGCTGACAAAATCACTGCCATCTCCAACATGACAGAACGTGAAAGAGCACAGGCAGACAAAGAAGGATATGCCCTGGGTCTTTCCGTGGTGCATCCACTTACGGGAGAAGAGATACCTGTATGGACAGCGAACTTTGTGCTGGCAAATTACGGCGGGGGTGCTGTGATGGCTGTGCCTGCACATGATGAGAGGGACTTTGAGTTTGCAAGTAAATATGATTTACCTGTTAAAAGAGTGATCAGCGGTGGAGAGGAACTTCCTTATACGCTTGAAGGATTACTTATTGATTCTGCTGCATTTACAGGCTTGGGCAATTACCAGGCCAAAGCGAAGATTATTGCCATGTTTGAAGAGGCAGGATTTGGCAAAGGCACAACGAATTTCAAGCTCAGAAACTGGGGCATAAGCCGTCAGCGTTACTGGGGAGCACCTATACCTTTTGTGCATTGTAAAAGTTGTGGGCTTGTGCCTGAAAAGATAGAAAATCTTCCTATTGCCCTGCCCGAAGATGTAGAGATAACCGGAGAAGGAAATCCGCTTGAAAACCACCCTACGTGGAAAAACTGTGCTTGCCCTGCCTGTGGTGCAGATGCCATCCGTGAGACAGATACTTTGGACACCTTTGTACAGTCGAGCTGGTATCAGTTTCGTTATGCGACAAACCCTAAAAAATGGGAAACCACAGGGATAGACAAAGAGGATGCAAACTATTGGTTGGGGGTCGACCAGTATATCGGCGGGATAGAGCATGCTATTTTGCACTTGCTTTATGCACGTTTCTTTACAAAGGTGCTTCGTGATCTGGGTTACCACAATATAGATGAGCCTTTTGAGAATCTGCTTACGCAGGGAATGGTACTTATGGATGGTACGAAGATGAGCAAGTCTAAGGGTAACACGGTGGATCCTGATGCACTGGTGGAAAAATATGGTGCAGACACAGCCAGACTTTTTACACTTTTTGCTGCTCCTCCTGCAAAAGAATTAGAATGGAATGACTCTGCGGTCGAAGGTGCATTTAGATTTATCAAAAAATTGTATGACCGAAAATCCAAAGTAACAAAAAAAACCTTACCCGACATTGAGCAAAGCAGCTTAAGCAAAGAGTCTAAACTTGCACGGGTAAAAGTGTACGAAGCGTTGCAAAAATCCTCTGATGTGTATGAGAAAACTTTTGCCTTCAATACACTGATTGCAGCCTGTATGGAAGCACTCAATGCACTAGATAAGCAAGATAACGCACTGGTTTGGACCGAAGGGATGTATATTATGCTGAACCTTCTTGAGCCTATCATTCCTCATGTGACTACAGAGCTTAGTGAGGACCTGTTTGCACGCAAGAACCTGCAAGCCATCTTGGATGTAAGAGAAGAAGTATTTGTTAAAGAGAGCCTATTGTACATGGTGATGATAGGCGGCAAAAAACGTACAGAGATAGAAATGAGTTCAAGTGCAACGCAAGAAGAGATTTTGGCTCAAGCAAAAGAAGCCGGAGCAAAATGGCTAGAGGGTATGACAATCGTTAAAGAAATCGTTGTACCAGGGAAGCTAGTAAACCTTGCGGTCAAACCGGCTTAAATTTTACAGGGTCGGTGAAGCGCCCCATGGAGACAAGAATGAAAAATAAACTATTCACTATTCACTATTCACTATTTACCCTAATGGCTTTGCTATTGGTCTCTTGCGGGTACAAGCCTTCTTCACATGTCATCAAGAATGTCTTTGCCGATAAGGTGTATGTCAAGGTCATTGTCGACAGGGTAGAGCCTGAAAATGCTCCTTTTGTGAGAGATGAGATGAATCGTATGGTATATACACGTTTTAAAGGGCGTGTTGTGTCTAAAGAAGAGGCGCAGAGTCAAATTCATATATCATACGCCGGAAGTACACTTATTCCGCTTGCGTATGCAAACGGTTACGTCACGCGCTACATGGTAAATGTTAGAATGCATTTTGATATGCTAACCAAAGACGGAAGGATAACAAAAGACATTACGAGCATCGTTGAATCAGATATAGAGGCAAGTTCTCTTTCATCTTCTGCACTTAGAATCGAAGCACTCCGTAGGGGACTGGAAAAAACAATGGATGAATTTTTGGCCTATGTGAGTGCCAAAGGGATGTTGAAAGAATCCAAATGATACCACTTTTTCAAGAGTTCATAGAAGCCAAACCGCTGTACTACAAAGAGATAGATTATGAGCGCATACATCTTGCATATGCCTCACTCAAAACAGAGATACGCCATCCCAAAACAGTACACATCGTAGGAACCAACGGCAAAGGTTCGACAGGGAGGATACTTGCACATTTGGCACACAAAAGCGGCTTAAAGGTAGGACATTTCTCTTCACCGCATATATTGAAATTTAACGAACGCATCTGGCTGAACGGTGAAGACAGTAGCGATGAAGTGCTTGAGCGTTCTCATCAAAGACTGTATAAAATACTCGGCAAAGAAACGTGTGAGTGTTTGAGTTATTTTGAGTACACCACACTTTTGGCGTTGGTAGTTTTTGAAGACCTTGATCTTGTGGTGCTTGAAGCGGGACTGGGCGGAGAGTATGATGCGACGAATGTATGTGATAAGGTTTTAAGTATTATTACCCCCATAGGCATAGACCATCAGGCTTTTTTGGGCGAAACGATAGAAGAGATAGCAGGCACAAAAATACGAAGCATCCAAAAACAAGTGTTAGTGGGACCGCAGGTATATGATGAAGTGATTGAAGTGGCTAGAAAAATAGCCGATGAGAAAGGTGCGCTACTTTATGTTTTTTCGTCAAGCCAGAAGTTGGTAGAATTGAAAAAAATAGCCAAAGAAAAAGGTTGGGCTGAGTATCTGGTAGATAATGCAAGTGTAGCATTGCAAGCCTTAGATATTTTAGCTATAGCCCACAGAGTTGACGACTTGCGTTCGCTGGAGCTTTTTGGACGTTTTTATGCTTTGAGGGAAAATGTACGCATTGATGTAGGACATAATCCTTTGGCAGCAGGGGCCATAGAAAAAGCATTAGATGATAAAGTAGTGCTTATTTACAACAGCCTTGATGATAAAGATTATGAAGCAGTACTGGAGATACTTAAACCTAAAGTGAAACGTGTGGAGATCATTCCTATTCATTCACAAAGGGCAACTACTTTAAGTGAGATAGAAAAGGCGTTGGAAAAAGTAGGCATAAAGTATAGCTATTTTGAGGACAAGATAGATAAAGATGAGCAGTACCTGGTATTTGGTTCATTTTATGTGGTTGAAGAATTTTTAAAGAGGTTTCATGTACCAAAGTAATATATACCAATACTTAGAAGAACTTAAAGAGACAAAATTGCTACTCTGCAAAGATGACAAAGAAGCGATACAGATAAGAGATATCGGTACTTTGCTTGGTTTTGATACGTTTGTTTTGCCAGATTTGCGTGTATCTGTAGGGGAAGATCTTCGTGCCTATGGGGAAGACGTGCAGTTGCTGTTTATACAGTTGGCTTCTTTTTATAAAAGTACGAAGAAAAAGATACTTATTTCTCCACTTAGAACTCTTTTGATCCCTTTTCCAAAACCCCAACTATTTGCTTTCAAAACCATAGAATTTGGTGATACTCTAAATTTACAGGAACTCAAAGATATATTGTATTATTGGGGATATCATTTTACAGATATCGCTGCAAGTCAGGGTGAAGTTTCTTTTCGTGGAGACATTATAGATATCTATCCCATAGATGCAGACAAACCTTACCGTATCTCTTTGTTTGATGAGGAGGTGGAGGCGATTCACTACTATGACGAGGGGACACAAAAACGTTTAAGTGATGAGTTGGAATCTTTAACATTTACCCCTGCATTTTTGGCATTAAATGAAACCCAACATGAAGCACTAAAAAACAGAACAGAACGAAGTGCTTACGATACCTTTGTGAAAGACATAGATTCTCTCGGGTTGTGGCACCTCGATGACCTGGGAGAAAATGCTTTAAATGTTTTTGAGGGTATTTTGAGCAGTAATTTGGATGAAGAACTCAAAGAAGTCTATGAGCTGGATACACCGCTTGTACCAAAAAAATCCTTTTTATTGCCAGTTGTTCCAGAGGGCAGTAGATACCGTGACCTTGAAGCAGTCAATCCCAATAAACTACTGGAATCGCATAAAGACAAGAAAATCACTATCATTGCTAAAAATGAGAGTATCGTGCGCAGTTCAGAACTGGGCTCTTTTGAAAATATAGAGTTCATATACCAGGAGGGGATAGTCAATCTTTTGGGAAGCGATAGACTTATACTCTCACTCAACAAACCTGTTAAACGTAAAAAAGTAAAGAAAGCCGGCATTATACTGGATGAATTGAAACCGGGTGATTATGTGGTTCATGAAAACTATGGCGTAGGTATTTTTAAAGGCATCGAAAAACGCGAAATCATGGGTTCCTGGAGTGAGTTTGTGGTGATGCATTATCAGAATGAAGATGCGCTGCTCATACCTGTGTCGAGTCTTGAGGTGATAGACCGTTATGTGGCTGAAGGCGGGGCTTTACCCGTACTTGACCGCATGGGTAAGGCAAGTTTTAAGAAGCTTAAAGCCAAAGTCAGAGAAAAACTGTTTGCTATCGCATCGCAGATCATCAATCTTTCTGCGCAGCGCCACCTAAAAAAGGGCATCAAGCTTAAAAGAAATTTGGAAGAGCATGCTATCTTTATGTCTGAAGCAGGTTTCGTGCATACTGAAGACCAGGAGCGTGCAATCAACGACATGCTCGATGACATGTCCAGCGGCCGCATGATGGACAGACTGCTTTCTGCCGATGTAGGTTTTGGAAAAACAGAAGTAGCGATGAACGGCATGTTTATTGCGGTTAAAAACGGCTATCAGGCAATGATGATAGCCCCTACAGCCCTCTTAAGTTCTCAACACTACAAAAGCCTCAAAGAGCGTTTTTTTGCCCACGGCATCAAAGTAGCCAAACTGGATAGATTTTCTACAACCAAAGAGAAAAATCTTACGCTAAGAGGTCTTGAAGAAGGGACTATCGATGTGGTGGTCGGTACCCATGCTTTGCTCAGTGCCAAGTTTAAAAACCTTGCCCTTGTTATCATCGATGAAGAGCATAAGTTTGGTGTGAAGCAAAAAGAAGCACTCAAAGAGATAGCCATTGACGTACATTTGCTTTCTATGTCAGCTACACCGATTCCAAGGTCTTTGAACTTGGCGATGTCTGACGTAAAATCTTTTTCTGAAATTCTTACCCCTCCAACAGAACGTCAGGGTGTACGTACGTTCGTAAAGAGTTATGATGATAAGGTCATCAAGGAAGCGATACTCCGTGAGATGCGCCGTGGGGGACAGATATTTTATGTGTTTAACTCCATTGCAGGGATAGAAGAGAAGAAAAAAGTACTGTTAAATCTCTTGCCTAAGCTTCGCATTGCTGTGCTGCACTCCAAAATATCTGCCAAAGAGACAGAAGATGAGATGATGCTGTTTGAGGATGGCGAGTATGATGTGCTTCTTTCTACCTCCATCGTGGAGTCAGGCATACACATGCCTCATGCCAACACCATGATAGTCGATGGAAGCGATAGTTTTGGAATAGCAGATTTGCACCAGCTTAGAGGGCGTGTAGGGCGTGGAGGCAAAGAAGGGTACTGCTATTTTATGGTTACAGACAAGGAGCGTTTGACGGACAATGCCAAACGTCGACTCATTGCGCTTGAATCGCATTCTGACTTAGGAAGCGGAGCAGTACTGGCTTTCCATGACCTTGAGATACGCGGTGGGGGAAACATCATAGGCGAAGCACAGTCTGGGCACATCAAGCAGATAGGCTATTCGCTTTACCTGCGTATGCTTGAAGATGCCATTAAAGAACTCTCAGGGCAAGACAAGGAAGTGGCACACAACATCGACATGAAACTCTCTATAGATGCCTATCTGAACGAAGAGCTCATAGAAGAAGACAGACTGCGCCTGGAACTCTACAGGCGGCTTTCTCTCTGTGAAAGTACAGGTGAAGTGTATGAGATAGAAGCAGAGATAGCAGACCGTTTTGGGAAACTAGACACTATCACGCGACAGTTTATCGATGTGATTGTGATGAAAGTGTTGGCAAGGCAACAGGGTATTTCGAAGGTTTCTTCTTATGGTGAAAATGTTTTTATAGAGTTCATTGATGAACATAAAGAAAGAGTGGTACTTAAGTCGCGATCTAAAGATGATGATGACATCATTGCCACAGCTATGGGTTTTTTAAAGAAGTAGTTGCCTATGCTCATCAGCCTATACTAATCAACTAGGCACTATACTTTAAGCAGATAATTAACAAGGGGTGTGCGGTTGAATTTTTTTGAAGAAGAAGTATTAAAAGGTAAGTATTTTATCCCTAAAAGCCGTGACAGATTAAGGGCAACGATGGTCAATTTGTTCATTTTGGTTGGCGCTTTTATTATGCTTCTTTATGCCTATGAGAACTTGACTCAGGGCTATTATATGATGTTGGCGGTTGAACTGTTTATTGTGTTTATTTTGATGGCTGCGTATCTTATCTTTCCTTATTATGTCAATGTGACCTATAGCTCCTATATGATTCTAGGCGCACTCACTTTTTTGCTTTCCATGTCATTGATTGTGCCCGATCAGGACCCTGAGCTTTCACTCTTTTGGCTGGCTTCCCTGCCTATATTTGTTTTCTTTTTTTTAGGGGTAAAAAAGGGCATTAGATGGAGTACAAATATGTTCTTTGTCTTGCTGTTTATTCCCTTGTTTTCGTATGCGACAGGTGTAAAGTTCGTGTATGAGTGGGAACTGCTTTCTCAGATTGTTTTAGGCTATTTGGTGGTTTCTTATATGTTATACATTATCGAAAGTGAACGAAGTTCGTATGAGCAGAGGCTAAACGTAGCACTTGAGGAAAATAAAATACTCTTCAAAGAGGTGCATCACCGTACAAAAAACAATATGCAGGTAGTGATGAGTTTACTTGAGAGCCAGTCGTTTAAAATAGATGACCCCAAATACAAAAAAATGTTTGAAACACATGTGGACAGACTGAAGGCCATGAGTCTGATGCATAAAAATCTTTATAGCAACCACTCTTACGAAGAGGTGGATATCCAAGAATACCTTGAAGAGATAGCCCAAAGTTTACAAACCTACACAGAACATAAAATCAATACCGACATAGACCCCGTCAGAATCGATATGAAAATAGCCATGAATCTTGGTCTTATTTTTAATGAAGCTGTAACCAATGCCATTGAGCATGCCTTTGAAGACAATAGTGGAAAGATTGATATTTCTTTCAAACAGGAAGGCGAACGATACCATTTATGTATTGCAGATAATGGTAAGGGGTACGACACCTCAAAAACATATAAGTCACTAGGTTTGACCCTCATCAAGGACTTAAGTGCCACTTTGCCTCATGGCAGCATAGACATAGAGGGTAAAGAGGGTGTGAAAATCACTATATTTTTTGATGTAAAGGAGACTGTATGATAAGTTTTCCTGAGCATATTGTGATAGTCGAAGATGAGGCGATTACTCAGCGTTATTTGCAGGATATTTTTGCACAGCAGAACATCAAGGTGTCAGGATGTTTTGATAATGCTTCAGACACCATGGAAGCACTCAAAAGCATAGACTGCAATATGATCTTGATGGATATAAACATCAAGGGTCCAGTAGACGGCATACAGCTGGCAAAAAAGATTTTAGAAATCTACACACTTCCTATTATTTTTATTACGGCACATAATGATGATGCAACACTTGAAGAACTTTTAGAGCTTGCCCCATATGGCTTTATCGGGAAGCCTTTTTCAAGCAAAGAGGTGCTTGTTGCCATTAAAATAGCATATAAACGATATTTGGTACATACAACAGTATCTAGAGTAAAAACAAGTGATGAGCCCAATAATATAGTCATTAATGCGTGCTATTCATATTCACGTACTTTATCTGTATTGTATTATGATGGGAAAGCCATCAAACTGAACAAAAAGCAAAGTAGGCTTTTAGAGGTTTTAAGTCAAAATGTAAATCATACCGTAGAGTATGACACGCTTATTGCGTATCTGTGGGAAGATGACAGTGTGGCAGATTCTACTTTACGTACTTTAGTGTATTCTCTGCGTAAACTTCTTCCTGATCTGCCCATCGTTTCTCATAGTAAAATAGGGTATTCATTACAAAGTACACATTAAGTTACTGCCGGATACCTGTGAATCATTAAAATAATGCTCCAATTCTTACCCAATAATAAGACGAATTTGTATATTTTTTTACGAAATTAATTAATTTTTATAAATGTGACATAAATGTGACATAAAATAGATATCATGTATGTCAACATCAAAATCATAATATTTTCTTATTTTTAAAATTAGTGCGTTAATCGCTCTTGTATCTCAGGGCTTTATCTTTGGAATGCAAGAAGAATGTTTAGGTTATAATCATCCAATATTTTTTAGGGGTTTGTGTGAGGTTTTACGGTATTTTTATTCTATTTTTATTCACTTTTTTATATGGAAAAACAGCATCTTTTGACGTGTACAGTCCGGTAGGGGAAAATCTATCCTGTGCTAAAGAGGTGAAGAGTTTACTTGAGGTGGCGTATAAGCACTACCCTAGCATTCAGGCTTCGCGGCAGTTGATCCTTGGGGCCAATGCTCAGGTGGAGAGTGCAAAGTGGAACTATTTTCCTACACCTTCTGTCGATGTCTCCCAAAGATCAGGACGTAACGGCTCGACTTTTAGGGTGGACCAGCCTTTATGGACAGGTGGAAAACTCGATGCCATGAGTGATCTGGCCGTATCGAAGCAAGAGGAAGCACAGTATACGCTTGGTGAAAGCGGTTATGCCCTGGCAGAAAAATTTTTGATAGTCTTGCAAAATTATGTGCAGGCAGATGGAGAGATAAGAGGATTTATTGAGGGCAGAAAGCAGCTTGAAAGTTTTTCTCAAATGTTAGACAACCGTATGGAGGCAGGTGTTTCTTCTGAGGCGGACGGAGCACTTCTTAATTCCCGCATCTCTCAAATAGAGTCTGATCTGGTGATGGCAGAATCAAGATACGAAATGTCCAAATCTCAATTGGAACTTCTGATCGGCCAACCTCTTAAGTGTGCAGTAAGATTTAAAAATGATAGCATGTTGAAACAAAACATGCCGCTTATGAAAATGAAAGAAGCACTTCTGTATACACATCCCACACTTAAAAAACTTAAGGCACAGATAGGCATGGCTCAGGCTGAAAAGAAGAGTGCAGATGCAGTGTTGATGCCCAATGTCTCTTTACGGGCGGAGCATCAAAGAGGATCTATTTATGAAGATGATGTCAATAATGATACTCTTGCCTATGTAGCAGTTACTTTTAATCCCGGTGCAGGTCTTTCCTCCCTGTCCAATATGGAAAGTGCAAAGTATAGAATACTACAGGCAAAAGATACACTAAGAAGTAAAGAACTGGAACTCAGCGATGTGCTGGTTATGGATTATTCGGATTATCATGCAGCAGTGGATCGTATGGGAAGCATGAAGCAAACGATAGAAGCGTCGCAAAAGGTATTGGCATCTTATTCGCGTCTGTTTATTGCAGGGAAGCGCCAATGGCTTGACCTGGTCAATACTTCACGTGAAGTGACACAAAATCAAATTGCATTGGCAACACTAAGAGCGATCCTGATCACCTCTTCGTATCGCCTGGCACTGCAAACAGGAGATATAGACTTTGAACTTGAGGGAAATCGATGATATACGCCAATAAAGAAGAGGCAAAACACGATATACAATGGCTGACACAAGAGTGTTCACTGTCACACTTCGCGGCATCCAGACTTACCTTTTATGAACTTACTATGCTGGAGAACAAACTCTCCGACGTGAACGATAAGTCAATACTTGTCTTTTATGCGGATCTTTTTGAGAGTTTTGGGCTAAAGAAACCACACTGGAAGAAGAAGATATCTGAGCATACCTTGCCCGCTTTGGCGTTTATTCCGGGTGAGGGCATACGCATCATCGTAGAGCAGGAAGCAGACGGGAATTGGAAGAGTGAAGGGAAAGATGGAGTAAGGAGTGAAAAAGCGTATCTTGCGGGTACGCTGTTCACTGCCATCAAATCAGAACGTAAAGCGGACGATAAACTCTCTGCAAAAGCCATGTTTAAGATGGTAGCATTACAACAAAAACCGTATGTTGTACATGCTGCCATTGCTGCATTTAGTATCAATGTTCTGGCACTGGGCACATCATTTTTTAGTATGCAAGTGTATGACCGGGTCATTCCTACAGCAGGGATTTCAACATTGGCTGCATTGAGTATCGGTGTGTTTATCGCTATTTTTTTAGAGATGTTGTTGAAGCTTTCCCGTGCAAATATCCTTGATCATGCAGCCAAAAATATGGATGTAGCCTATTCTCATGATATCTTCAGTCGTTTTTTAAAAATCCGTCTGGATGCTTTACCCAAAAGTATCGGTACTCTTTCGGGGCAGCTGCAAAGTTATGCTACGGTACGGGCTTTTATCTCTTCTGCGGCGCTGTATGTGATCATAGACTTTCCTTTTGCGCTGATCTTTATGGGAGTGATAGTCATGCTCGCAGGATGGGTGATGGGGGCAATTGTCCTTGTTTTTTTAATCATATCCATTTTTATAGGTACATTTTTTCGTAAAAAAATAGAGCAGCTTACCAAAACTTCATCAATGGCCTCACATAAAAAACTTGGTTTACTGGTCGAGAGTGTTGAAAATGCTGAAAACGTGAAGGCAACGGGTGCAGGATGGAGCATGTTGAGCAGGTGGAATGCCTTAACCGAAGATGCCATACATGATGACATAGAGATACGTCATTTTAGTGAAATGTCTACTTATGTATCAGGATTTTTACAGCAGTTTAGCTATATTTTCTTGGTGGCAACTGGTGCGTATATCGTCAGTACGTCAGGAGATTTGACTATGGGGGGACTGATAGCCACGACGATCCTTTCGGGCCGCGCACTTTCACCCATCTCAATGCTGCCCAATCTTCTAGTACAGTGGGGTAGAACTAAAATTTCAGTGGAAGACCTTGATCGTGTGTATGCCCTGGACCGTGACAATGAAGGAGTAGAACGTCCACTCTCGCCATCTGCCCTGAAACCGCATTTTTCTTGCGACAGTATCTTGTTTGCCTATGGGGAAAATTCTCCTGCGGTAAAAGTGGGAAAACTGACCATTGCGCCAGGTGAGAAAGTGGCCATAGTGGGGATGATAGGTTCTGGAAAATCAACATTATTAAAAATACTTTCAGGGATGTACAAACCCCAAGAAGGGAAAGTGCTGATCAACGGCATAGATATGCATCACATCTCACGCAACAGACTCAACGAAACCATAGGGTATCTTCCTCAAAGTGTAAAGTTGATCTCAGGAACGCTCCGCGATAATCTTTTGCTTGGCTTAACGGGCTTTAGCGATGAACAGATCATGGATGCAGCAATGAAAACGGGACTGATCCAGCTTATCAATATCTTGCCCCAAGGTCTAGATACTCCTGTGCCAGAAGGCGGAGAGAGTGTTTCAGGTGGGCAAAAACAAATGATCGCTATGACACGGCTGGTACTCATGCAACCTCGAGCATTACTGTTGGATGAGCCCACAGCCAATATGGATGACAATACAGAACGACAGATACTCAATGCTATACATCAGCAGCTGACGCCTGAGAGTACTTTGGTCATCGTTACACACAAACCTGCACTGCTTGCACTGGTAGATCGTATTGTTGTGATGACAGCACAAGGGATCGCAATGGATGGTCCAAAGGATGTGGTGCTGCAAAAACTCAATGCCTCTTCCAAACTTCAAAAGAAGGAAGCATTATGAAACATGGAAGAATGCCTTATACAACACATTTGAATCCTTTATGGATGATTTTTGGCACATTACTTTTGGTACTTGTTCCTTTTCTTATATGGTCAGCCTATGCGCATATTGATCAAATTTCTCATGCACCAGGACAAGTCATCGCTGCGGCAAAAACCCAAGAGATCCAGTCTGCTATTGATGGCGTTGTAGAGAAGATATATGTACATGAAGGCCAACAGGTAAGCAAAGGTGAGCATCTGGTTATCTTAGAGCAATCCCAAGCCCAGGCTGCTTATGATGACAGTAAAGCAAAAGTAGCTGCCCTGCAGGCGACATTGGCACGTTTAAGAGCAGAAGTGTATGAGAAACCTCTTGTCTTTTCGGAATCTGTAAAAAAGTATAGGGAATTTGTTGAAAATCAGACTGCACTTTTTCATCGGCGACAGCGTGCACTTAATGATGATTTATCAGCGCTTAAGGAATCTTTAACACTGGCAAAAGAAGAGCTTAGTCTCAATCTTCCTTTACTTAAAAGCGGAGATATCGGTGCTACTGAGATCATCAGGCTGAAACGACAAGTTTCAGAATTGAAGGGTAAGATATCCAACACTCGCAATAAATATTTTCAAGATTCACAAACGGATATGACTAAGGCAGAAGAAGAACTTTCAACGAAAGAACAAGAACTTACCGATAAAACGATTACGCTTGAACGAACAACCATCACCTCACCTATGAATGCCATAGTGAACAATATCATCATGACGACACAGGGGGCGAGGGTGCGACCAGGAGATGTGATTTTGCAGCTTGTGCCTTTTGGAGATGAATTGATCATTGAGGCAAAAATGCCTCCTGCAGATATCTCATTTGTAAAGCCTGGCCAAAATGTTGCTATCAAGCTTGATGCGTACGATTACAGTATTTACGGCATTTTTCACGGGAAAGTCAAATATATCAGTCCTGATACGCTTATGGAGAAAACTTCAGAAGGTGAGAAATACTACTTTAGGGTACTCATTACTTTGGGACAAACTGAGGTTATAGCCAAAAATGGCAAAAAAATAAACCTTACGCCGGGGATGACAACACAAGTGGATATTGTTACAGGAAGCAGGACCGTGCTTACTTACCTTACAAAACCTGTTACTAAAACATTTTCGGAAGCATTTCATGAACGTTGATATGCTTCACTGCTTTCCTTTGGATTATTAACCTTCAATTAACTTCACAAAAGTATACTCTGTGTATAAAAATGCAGGAGAGTAACTTGAGCCAAATTATACAAAACATCAAAACAGAAATTTCTAAAGTGCTTGTCGGGCAAGATAAAATGGTTGAAGGTCTTTTGGCAGGTTTGATTTGCCGTGGGCACATACTGCTAGAAGGTGTTCCAGGACTTGCTAAGACTACAGCAGTGAACGCTTTGGCCAAAACGCTCGGCCTTGACTTTAAACGTGTGCAGTTCACTCCTGACCTGCTCCCCTCTGACATTATAGGTACAGAGATCTATGATCCTTCCAATAACTCTTTTAAGATTAAAAAAGGACCGGTATTTACCAACCTTTTACTCGCAGACGAGATCAACCGTGCTCCTGCAAAAGTGCAATCGGCACTGCTTGAAGTCATGCAGGAGAGACAGGTAACCATCGGGGATGAAACCTTTAAGATAGACCTTCCGTTTTTGGTAATGGCTACACAAAACCCTGTCGAGCAGGAGGGTGCTTATGAGCTTCCTGAAGCACAGTTGGACAGGTTTATGATGAAAGTGGTTGTGGGTTATAACACTAAAGAAGAAGAGCTGGAAATAGCAAGACGTGCTGCGAACAATACCTTTGGAGAGATCCAGCAGGTTGCCACACTGGATGATTTGAATCAAATCAGAGAAGAAGCACTTAAAGTGCATATGGACGAAGAGATAGAAAAATACATCATTGAGCTTGTGACTGCAACACGTAATCCTAAGGCCTACGGCTTAGAAGAGCTTGAAGCTTATATAGAATTTGGAGCGAGTCCGCGGGCAAGTATAGATATGTACAAGGCTGCACGCGCCATCGCCTACTTGAAAGGGAAGGACTATGTCTCACCTATGGAGATAGCATACATTGCCAAAGAAATCCTTCGTCACCGCATCATACTCTCTTATGAGGCACAGGCTGAGGAAGTGACAGTAGATGAGATTATTGGGAAGATTTTAGCAGCAGTACCAATTCCGTAAAATAATGTCACTGTGAACGGCCTTGAAAGCGAAGCGTTTCGAGAGCAGTGACGATTTTTGCCTACTTTTATAAAAAAGTAGAGAGAAAACTTTAGATGAAAAGATATATTAAATGCACAGAGAAAAGAAAGGTTAAGTTTGAACAAAGCTGTAAAGAAAATCATTCTTAAAACCAAAAAACAAGTCTATGGCGATATGCTTGGAAATAATGCTTCGCTTTTTCAGGGCGAAGGTTTTGAGTTCGCAGAGCTTCGCGAGTACGTGTATGGTGATGATGTTCGCAAGATAGACTGGAAAACCACTGCCAAATTGGGCAAACCTTTTGTAAAGATTTACAAAGAAGAACGTGAACTAAACGTAGTGGTGGTTTCCATGCTTGGGGGTTCTGTGTACTTTGGAACAGTGAAACAAAAGTCAGATGTCATCGCTGAAG
Organism: Sulfurovum sp.; assembly: GCA_024637255.1. Classification (GTDB taxonomy): domain Bacteria; phylum Campylobacterota; class Campylobacteria; order Campylobacterales; family Sulfurovaceae; genus Sulfurovum. The sequence continues at coordinate 33,449 of JAGXFO010000011.1, read as the reverse complement.
TAGTAGCAACGCTTGCTTTTTCTGCAGTAAAAAACTCAGATTTGTTTTCGCATATAATTTTTGCAGACAAGCTTTATGACTTGAGTAAACCCAGCAAGAAACTTTTTTCTGTGCATAAGGCAGTGGAAGATATAGTCGGGTTTGACCCTCTGGGTAAAGAGGCGGATTTTTCCGCATTGGTAGAAATGCTGCATAACCGTTTAAAAAAGAAATCCTTGCTTTTCATCGTGTCGGACTTTGTCGGCGATATCGACCTGAAGCTTTTAAGTAAGAAACATGATGTGTTTGCGGTAATGGTGCGAGACAGGTTTGAAGAAAACCCTTCCGAGCTTGGATACCTCAGACTCATAGATATGGAAACTAAACACAGTTTTGAGGGTGATATTGACAGCACAACGCTTAAAAATTACAAAAAAGCTCTGCATGACAATGACGAGAAGCTTTATAAACAGTTCAGAAAACAGGGTGTGCGTTTTACGAAAATATATACACACGAAGAACCAGTACTTAAGCTAATGAAGAAGATGAGGTGACAGCATGAATGAGAACAATATCACTGAGCAACTTAAAGACATTAAGCCTTTGCTTGAGATTCCCGACAGCAGTTTTTATCTTTACTGGGGGCTTATACTCTTTGTGACGGTGTTAGTATTGGCTACAGCATTTTTTGTGCTTAAAAAACTCTGGGACAACAGAAAAGTAAATCTTGCCAAAGGCTATCTTAAGGCGCTAAAAGAGATAGACTGGTCACAGACGAAAAGTTCAGCTTACAAGGCAACACACTATGCACGTCTTTTGGCGACTGATGAAAGAAGAAGAGAGCTTTTTTCGCAGCTGGAGCCAATGCTTGAACAGTATAAATACAAAAAAGAAGTAGATGAAATAGACCAGGATACGCAAAATAAGTTTAACCTTTATATGCAGGTAGCCGATGAGTCAATTTAGTTTTGAATACCCCTATCTTTTGGGGGCGCTTCTGCTTTTTGTGCTTTGCAGCCTTTGGTGTAAGGAAAGAAGCCGTGCCATCTTTTTTCCTCATGTAAAAACGCTCATGGTAAAAAGTGCAGGAAAGAGTTCACTGCTTTTATGGTTAAAATGGGTGGGTATTACAGCAGCAGTGGTTGCTTTGGCTTCCCCCGTCATCACAAAAAGTTATTCTAACTCTAAAAAAGAGGGACGCGACATTGTACTGATTATTGATTCTAGTGACTCTATGCGCGAGCGTGGTTTTGACCCTGCTGATCTGTGGAGAAACAAATTTGATGTAGTTAAAGAGGTAGTGGGTGACTTCATAGAAAAAAGAGAAAATGACCGCATAGGTATGGTAACCTTTGCGGACATCGCTTTTATCGCCTCGCCGCTTACTTTTGAAAAGAATTTTTTAACAGATATTACAAAAATGCAAGAGATGGGCATTGCAGGTAAACGCACAGCTATCAACGATGCTATAGTGCAGAGTTACAACCTGTTGAGCAAAAGTAAAGCCAAATCCAAAATTGCCATCTTGCTTACAGATGGCATAGACAACATGAGCAGAGTACCGTTTGCGGAGGTAAAAAGTCTTATAGAAAAGCGTGATGTAAAGCTCTACGTGATAGGTGTAGGTGATACACGTGACTATAGCGGGCCGTATCTGCAGGCACTTGCCGATGCAGGTAAAGGTCTAGCCTTTGGTGCAAAAGATGCAACAACACTTTCTCAAATATATGAAGAGATAGACAAACTCGAAGCGACTCAAATTGATGATAAAAAGATTGTACAGCATACGTATTTGTATATCTATCCACTTTTCTTAGCCATAGTGAGTCTGTTGTTATTTGTTTATTTTAGAAACAGTAAGGGGATGTAGAGATGAGTTTTGTAAATCCACAGTTTTTTTGGGCTCTTATTATTCCTTTTGTTGTTTTTGCATTTCTTATCTCTACCAATAAAGAGAGGCTTTCACGGATTTTTGATGAAAAAGTACTTAAACGCCTAAGTGCAACAGATGAAAGCATGTCCCTGGCGGCGCGTAACACAGTGATGCTTTTGGCACTTCTTCTGATGATAATTGCTATGGCCAGACCGGTGATAGAAAAGGGCGATAAAACAGTTGAGGTGCAAGGCTTGACACTCTTGAGCGCACTGGACATCTCTGGTTCTATGCGAAGCACAGATGTGTACCCTAACCGTTTGGAGTTTGCCAAAAAGAAGATGAGTATGCTTTTTGATGCCATGCCAAGCGACGAGATAGGTGTCATAGCATTTGCTTACAGCTCTTTTGTGCTGGCACCTTTTTCTTCAGACAAAGAGACGCTCAAAATGATGGTGGAAGGGGTGGATGATTCTTATATCAATATGGGTTCTACAGACTTTTTGGCACTGGGTGAGCTGGCAAGTTCTTTGCTGGAAAAGAAAAAACCTAAAATTTTGGTACTTTTTTCTGATGGCGGAGATGAAGAAGCCATAGCAGGGTTTGCTTCGATACTTAAAAAGAATGAAATCGACCTTTATGTGGTTTTGGTAGGAAGCAAAAAAGGTGCACCGGTCATCGGTGAAGACGGCAAGCCCTATACACTTGAAGATGGTACCATAGCCATCACGCAAAGAAATGATGCCCTGGGAGAGCTAGCCAAAGAAAATGGGGGCGCCTATATCGTAGCCGGTACCGGAAAAGAAGACATACAGCAACTTGTTTCCGTGATACGCAGCAAATATAAAAACCAGCAGCAAGGTGAAGTGACGGTAAAGGAACGCGTAGAACTTTTTTACTATCCTTTGGGAGTGGGACTATTGTTCCTGCTAATAGCCTTTAGTTCACTGCCAAGAAGGAGAAAAGCATGAAGAAAGTATTCATACTATTCACTATTCACTATGCACTATGCACTTTTTTAAATGCCGGACTCACCGACTTCAAAACCATAAAAGAAGCCAATCAGGCATATGAGGCCAAAGAGTATGGCAAGAGTGCAGATTTGTTAAATACGCTAGAGACAAAGAGTCCTCAAAAACAGTATGACATAGGAAATGCACTTTATAAAGATAAAAAATATGATGAAGCCATCAAGGCGTATGAAAAAGCAGAAGGAATAGATGAAACAGCAAGACTGCACAACATCGGCAACAGCTACTTTCAGAAAAAAGACTTAGATAAAGCCATAGAGTCTTATGAAAAGGCGCTGGCATTAAAAGAAGATGAAGATACGAAGTTCAATTTGGAACTGGCAAAAAAACAGAAGAAGCAGCAAGAGGAACAAAAAAAGCAAGAAGAAAAAGACAAAGACAAAAAAGACGACAAAAAGAACGACAAAGATCAAAATAAAGACGATAAAAAAGACCAAGACCAAAAGAAAGATCAGAAAGATCAGGACAAGAAAAAAGAAGAACAAAAGAACAAAGACAAACAAGACAAAGACCAAAAAGAGAAAGACAAAGAGAAAAAAGACGACAAGCAAAAAGAAGAAAAGAAAAAAGAGGACGGCAAAGATAAGTCAGACTCTAAAAAAGAAAAAGAGCAAAAGCCCAAAGAAGAAAAAGACCCAAAAGAGGATAAAAATGCAGATAAGTCACAGGAGCAACCTCAAATGAGTAAAGAAGATAAGCTTAAAGAGCAGGAATTGAAACGTCTGATGAAAAAAATGCAACAAGGAAAAACACCTACGATGATGTATCAGATGGGTGAAGATAATAAAGCCAAAAGGAGTGAAGATGTTAAACCTTGGTAAGGTATTGTTGGTCATAACATTGAGTTTGCACTCGCTGTGGGCAGATGATGTACAGGCAACTGTCTCAAATACAGAAGTGGTGAGTGGCAATGCAGTAGAGTTGCGCATTAGAGCAGTAGGGGATGATGTGGTTTTCCCCGATATTCAGACCATAGACGGGCACAGTGTGCTAGGTACGCACTCAGGCAGCAGCAGTTCGTATTCGTATGTCAATGGAGAAATGAAAAGTCAGCATTCTACAACAAAAACGTTCACTTTCGTCCCCACTCAAAACATGACTATTCCTTCTTATGAAATACAGATAGACGCGAAGGGCTATAAAACGAAGCCTATCGAAATAAAAATGCTTAAATCCAATGAACCAGCAGGGCAGAATGATGCACTGTTTTCTCTGCAAATGCAAGCCAATAAAACCAAGGTGATGGTCGGAGAATCATTTATGGTGACTGTATATTTTTCATTGCAAAACGGTGTGACGTTGTCCCAGCAGGGTATACAGTATGCAGCGCCAACATTTCCAGGATTTGCGGTCACCAGTGCCGGTGAACAACGTCCCCATATAAAAGGAAATTACCAGGTTCAGGAAGTACGATACATACTCACAGCGCAATCAGAAGGAAACTATACACTAAGTCCTGCTGGGGCCAATGTAGGATTGCCCGATAGAGGCAGAAGAGATATATTTGGGATGACCTCTGGAACAAGCTGGAAGCAAATAGCATCCAATAGTCTAAGCATAGAAGTGCTGCCTCAAATAAAAGAGAGTGACTTGGTGGGTGACTTTAAAGTGGAGACAACTGTTGACACACAAGAAGTCAAAGAGAACAAACCTGTCAATCTTAGCGTAAAAATAGAAGGTAAGGGAAACCTTGAAAATTTTGAGTTTCCTAAATATGAGATTGATGGTGTAACAGTTTACGGCGATGAAGCCAAAATAGAAACTTCAGTGGTAGATGGAGAGCTGTACAGTACTTACAGTAAAAGTTTTGCATTTATCTCAGAGGAAGATTTTACCATTCCTGCACGACGTTTTTCTATGTTGACACCAAAAGAGCATGAGTTGAAAGAGTTACATGTGCCATCCTATGACATAGGCATAAAAAAGAGCAGTAAAACACAAGCAAGTACTCAGATGCCACAGACGCATGGTATAGTCCAAAGCAAAATGGAACAACCTGTACAGGTAAAAGAAGTGATAGTAGAAAAAGAGGTTGAGGTGAAATCTGTATCTTGGTGGATACTCGCTGCTGCTTTTGGTTTGGGGGCTTTGTTTGTACTTTTACTGAAGTGGCTGCCAAACCCAAAACGCATAACTCCAAGATCATATAGTGAAGATGAAGCTTTAAAGTCACTATATGGGCATATGAGCGAAGATTCTAAAATTGAAGAGATGGTACGTAAGCTTTATGCAAAAAAGAATGGAGATAAATCTGTGAAAATAGATAAAAAAGCACTCAAGGAGATGCTGGAGCGTTTTAGCTAAAATTTCACCCCAAAGAAGCTATGCTTAAGGTATGGCCTGGGATAAGGAACCGACTTAGTCTAAAATGTCATGCAGAGTGTTGGCTTTTTTCATCCAGTTGTTGAGTGTATCCCACTCTTCATTTTCTACCATTTTCTGACATTTTTTAAGCTCCGACTGAAATGCATTAATAGCTTCCAATAGATTGCTTTTGTTCTGTCTAAATATATCTTCCCACATGTTTGGCGAAGATTTTGCTATACGGCTCATATCTTTAAATCCACCGCCTGCAAGAGCAATAATACTTTTTGAAGCTTCTTGTTCCATCACAGAGTTTGCCAAAGCATAGCTTATTGCATGGGGCATATGAGAAATGAACGCAGCATGTCTGTCATGTTCCTTGGAGCCCATGCAGACAATATTCATTCCTATAGCAGTAAAAAGTTTTTTTGCTGTTTCCTGCTGATGTTTGCCACTTTTTTCAAGGTCGCAAAGTACAACTACCTTATGCGTATACAAATCTCCAAGTGCAGCAGTGGGACCGAATTTTTCAGTACCCGTCATCGGGTGTGCAGCGACAAAATTGTGTCGAATTTCAGAGGGGACACAAAGAGAGATCTTCTCTTTGGTGCTTCCAAGATCGATCAGTGTACATTCTTGGGGCAAGGAACCTAAGGCTTTGATAGTAGTGATAATGCCGTCAACGGGTATGCTTAGAAAAATAATATCACATTCTTTTAATTTCTCCAGTGATACAGTAATTTCATTGACAAGGCCCAGTTCAAGCGCTTGTGAACAATGTATTTCGTTGTGGTCCATACCAATAAAGTAATAGTTTTTGGAATAGTTTTGCAGCGCAAGACTTAAAGAGCCTCCCATAAGTCCTAAACCAACTATACCGACTTTGATTTTGGACATAGCGTACCACCTCATTTTTTTGAAAGAGTATAACATCATTTCACTTTTTCTTATCAGGTTCTTATTTAAATAAAGATAAAATATTAGCAAATTATACTAAGGCTTAACTATGATAAAAAAGATAGCACTTTTTAGGGTATTACCTTCTCAGGTATTGTTTTTATGGATACTGGCAGGTTCATTACTTGTAGCTCAAAAAGTGACACAGATTAAATTCGAAGGTCTTGTGAATCTTTCACCTACTGTTGCAAAAGAGATTGCAGGTATCCGTGTGGGCGACGAGATAGATGCAGAAAAAATAAACGATTCTGTCAAAAACTTTTTTGAACAAGGGTATTTTAAAGATGTATGGGTAGATCAGCAGGCAGGAGTACTCATTTATCATTTTGACGAAAAAGTAGCCATTGCAAATGTTGAGATCAAAGGATACGGCTCTGGGGATGATGCCAAACAACTTTTAGAAAGTATAGGCCTTAAAAAAGGTGATCTCTATGATGTCAGACGTGTTGCAAAAGCAAAGAGAGCGCTTATTGCAAAACTGGAAAGCGAAGGCTACTATGACACTGTAGTCGAGACAAGCACGAGCAGTGTAGGGGAAAGCAGTATCTCTGTAGTATTTGATGTCAATAAAGGCGAGAAGATCATTATTAAAAAAATGAACTTCGTAGGCGCAAAAGCATTAGATGCAAGTGAGCTCACGCAAGAGGCGGCAAATAAAGAAAAAGATTTTCTTGGTTGGATGCCTTGGAGAAACAATGGTGAGGCCGCTGTAGATCAGCTGGAATATGATGCATATAGGGTAAAAGATGCCTATATGAGACACGGCTATTTGGATGCATACGTAAGCCAGCCTTTAATGAGGGTCGACTTTGGATCATACAATGCAGAAGTTGACTATAAGGTAGATGAGGGTATTCAGTACCGTGTTGGAACCATAGGTATCACACATAAAGTGGCAGGACTTAATACCGAAGAACTCAAAGGAGAGCTACTTCTTAAAGAGGGTAAGATATTTAACATCAAGCGTATGCGCAAAGATATAGCACTCCTGGAAGAAAAAGTCGGTAACTTTGGTTATGCATTCGTGAAAGTGGCTCCAGAAATGCATAAAAACCCTGAGCAGAAAATCATTAATTTGCAATATGTGGTTGAGCCAGGAGAAGTGGTTACTATCAACGATGTGATTATCTCCGGAAACGACACGACAAAAGACAGGGTCATTCGCCGCTATGTCTACTTGGCACCCGGAGATACGTTCAATGCTAGAGATCTTAAAGACTCCAAAAGCGCCTTGGGAAGAACAGGTTTCTTTGAAAGTATTGATATACAAAGTGAAAGAATTTCAGCAAACAAGATTAACCTTCTTGTAAAAGTGAAAGAAACTTCTACGGGTACTATCTCTGCAGGTGGTGGCTATGGAAGTTATGAAGGCTTGATGGTCAATGCTTCCATTTCGGACAGAAACATTTTTGGTTCAGGAATCAATACTACTTTAGGTTTTGAAATTTCACAAATTTCTACCAACTATAACCTCTCTTTTGTGAACCCTAAAATATGGGACAGTATGTATAGTATGGGCGTGAGTTTCTATAAAAGAGATTATGAATATCTTGACTATACACAAGATCAGCTAGGTGGTACAGCCACAGTAGGTAGAGAATTCTTAAGACACTTTCACGGCTCTGTCGGAGTCGGGTATGTAGATAACCAGTCAGCAATCAATGATTCGACTGCAACAAGTACTTCGAACACCAATTTTACAAACTTTTTATATAATGACCAATATCAAAAATCTTCAGGTTTTGCAACAATAAGTTATGACAACACGGACGATTTTTATATGCCAAGAGAAGGGATGATAGCAGTGGCAAACTTTGAGTATGCCCAGTTGGACGGAACATACGACATTAATAAAACAGCTGGAACAATTGGTGAGTATGCAAACTTTACGAAAACAAATTTAAAGGTCGGATTCTTTCAAGGAGTGGAAGATTGGATTGATTATGATCTTATTTTACGCCTAAAGGGACGAGCAACCTATATAAGTAGAGGCAGTGAAGATGGAAAACTCCCAACGGCTGAAAAACTTTTCATGGGTGGTATCGGCAGCGTGAGAGGGTATAATCCTTATTCTCTTGCACCATATTATGTCGATGCTTTTGGTCAGCGTAGGCTGATTGGTGGTACAGAGACAGCTTCTGGTAGTGTAGAAGCGAGTATTCCTCTCTCCGAAGCAGCCAAGATGAGACTCGCATTTTTCTATGATTACGGGTACATTGGGTCAGATATTCCAACCTATGAAGGAGTAGCTCTTAACGAAACAGACCTTACCAGATCTTCCACGGGTGTTGTTTTAGAATGGCAGTCTGCATTTGGACCTATTAACCTTGTGTTTGCTTATCCTATAGATGAGCAAGAAGGCGACAATACAGCAACATTTGAATTCTCTATGGGATCAAAGTTCTAGAACAAAGTTCTGCGCTAAGGATAAGACGTGATCTTGCCCTTAGCCTTCTTTTTATATCCCTAACTTTTCATTCTTGGGTAATTTACTTTCATCTATGATAACAATAGCTAAAGCAATAGGTTTTTCCAAAGCTTTTATCTTTTCCTTTGCAAGATGCAAGGGCTTGTCAGATGTGATACGCAGTGTTTTGTTACTGTAATTAAATACTATATGGGCACTATTGGAAGCTTCATGCAGAAGCACGGTAAGCGTGTAGATGAAGCTTAACCAAAGTACTGTTTGTTTTTCTGGCAGAAGAGACTTGTACTGCTCATAAAGAGGCTTATTTAACAGTTCTCTGCCATGCATACGCAAAAGAGAAGATATAAGCATTATTTGCTCATGGGTAAAACCATAATTTAGCTCTTGTATAGCAATGTAAAAAGCATGCTGGTGCGCTTTGTAAACAGTCAGTGTATTTCCAATATTTGATAACTTCAAAGCATGCAATAGCTCTTTCTCGTATTGGTTATTGTCTTGTATTTCACACTGCAATACAGTGTAGAGCTGTGTAGCGAGTTTTAGTTTTGTTTTTCGATTTTTTTCTATTGTAATGAGTGGTTTAAACCGGTCCAATATAGAAACAATGCTTGGATTAACAGTAGCCGGAAACTTTTTGTTCCCATCTCTTAGAAGCTGTTCTAAAAATACCCCTTCTCTTACACCGGCCGCACTGGAAATAACCTTTTGTGTACCTATATGGGCAAGTATCTCATTAAAGATGAGTGTGCCTTCGCGTATGGTATCATAACGGTTTTTTTGCAATCCGAATCGTTTGAGGTTTTTTGCACTTGAAAGCGCAATGGCATCAAGATAGGCTTTGTGCTCATAAATGTTGTATGAAAAAGCATGCAGTTTATCTAAAGGATATTCGGCCTGTTTCATAATAGCTTTAGAAAGTGTTCTTGCTGTCCCGCCTATACCGATGGCCACAGGGTGCCTGAAATGTTCAGGAAGTTTAGAGAGTTCATCTTGTATGTGCGCTTTTGCTCTTTCATTGATGACCGAAGGGCTTAGCGCCTTATCAAAAAAGAGTTCTTTGAGTCTTACGGTTCCAAGATCAAGAGAGTATGTATCTGCTATTTGCCCATTTTTGATGAGTGACATATCCGAAGATCCGCCTCCGATATCTATGCTTATACCTTCTTCTATGGGAAGCAGATTCACCGCAGCAATGCCACCGTACCTTGCTTCGCTATTGCCATCGATGACCTTGATGGCGAGTCCAAGTTCTTTGTGTATCCAGCGGACAAACTCTTTAGCGTTTGGAGCATCTCTGAGTGCAGAGGTAGCAACACAAAGTGTTTTATTGGCTTGATATTTCTCTATAGTGTCAATGAAAGACTTCAGGGTTGGGAAAGCACGTTTGATGCCCACAGGCTGGAGGTAGCCACCCTTTTCATACGCACCTTCACCTATACGAACTTTTGATTTTTGCTCGCAGATAAGATGGAAGCCATAACGACTTGTTTTTTCAAAAATAACCAGTCTGGCTGAGTTTGAACCAATATCTATGATAGCGGTTCGTTTTGCCATGATGGTACCTAGTATTCTTCTTGCAATTTATCGTATTTGAACTTTAGTTCTTCCGTGTTCTCTACATTGTCAGGATCTGGGATAATGCAATCTACAGGACATACGGCTATACATTGAGGTTCATCAAAATGACCTACACATTCTGTGCATCTGTCCGGATCAATAAAATAAATAGGATCATTCTCTTCGATTGCTTCATTGGGACACTCTTCTCTGCATGCATCACATGCAATACATTCGTCAGTTATTACTAATGCCATTGGTTTCCTCTGTATGGTTGTTTAAAGGAGTTATAACTGAAGAAAGCTTATGCTTAAATTAAAAAGGAAATAAATAAATGATTTTGTAAAATTTGGAGGAACAATGCGGGTATAAATGCCCACAAGTTCTAGTTTATTTTTTTAGGAAAACAAAATCTGTAACCGCGTCGTCTTACGGTTTCTATAGTAGTAATTTCTAAAGGCTTATCCATTTTCTGACGAATTTGGTTAATGGCTACCTCTATGACATTTGGTGTAACCAGTTCAGGTTCTTCCCAAATGGCATCAAGCAACTGCTCCTTTGACACAATTTGGTCTTTATGCATTGCGAGGTGAGTGAGTACTTCAAATGGTTTGCCTTTGAGCTCTATTTCCTCTCCACGGTAAATGATTTTTTCTTCTTCTGGATTAATAATAAGATCTTCGATTTCAATAATATTAGAAACACCAAAACGTAGTTTTGCTTCAATACGCACAAGCAGAATGTCATAATCAAGAGGCTTTTTAATAAAGTCATCCGCACCAGACTTAAGTGCTTTTATCTCACTTTCTTTGTCTCCGCGCTCAGAGAGGACAATGACAGATGTTTTATAGGCTTCAGTTTTGATGGTAGAAATGAGATCAAGACTATTCTCGTTTGAAATTGGCCATGAAAGCAGGACTAAATCGTAGTTTCTGATATCGATATAATACTTTGCATCACCAAGATTCTCTGCGACATCATTTTGATAGCCTTCTTCTGTTAACTTATCTGAAATTGTTTTACTGAGAGTCACGTCATCTTCTATGATTAATATTCTCATAAGGGAACCTTTTTATCTTTAAGTTTTATTTAATATTATAACATAAAATAAAAGCTTTTTTGAAAATATTTAAAAATGCCAAGTTTTACTTAAGGAAACAGTGCATTTTGGCAAGATATCAGGTTTAGATATTTTGACCCAAAGTGTTTGAAGGTTTGGGTAAGTTGTGTAAAGTATATCTTTGAGACCCAAAAGAGCATTTTCTAAAAGTGTATAGCGTTTTTCTTTGAGTTCGTTTTGTATCAGCAGGACTATGTCTGCATAATCGATGAATTGATCATCGCTATATTCATAAGAAACTTCAAGATTTATGATGACACGTTGGGGCTTGTCTCGTTCAAAATCAAGTAAGCCAATGATAACATCAAAAGTGAGTTCCTCTATGTGAACAGTCATTTTAAACCCTGCCTTCTTCTTTCTTGAATACCCTAAGGATATTTGGGATATGTTTGTAGAAGATGATCAATGCAATAATCCAGATAGGGGCATGTGAACCGATTCCTGGTACTTCAGGATACATCACGTAAGACGCGATGATAAAAGCAATAAGCCCTATGAGTGACGAAAGGGAAGAGATTTTTAATCCTTTGGCCGAAATCAGCCAAGCAACTATGGCAATAAGTGCCGGAATAGGCATCATGACCAACAGTACACCAAAGCCTGTAGCAACACCCTTTCCTCCTTCAAAGGCAAGGAATACAGAGAAGCAGTGACCCACCACTGCAAGTACAGCTATGGTCCAAAGGACAGATTCTGGAGCGCCAAGCATCTTGGCCACAATGATGACAATGACTCCTTTGGTTGCGTCCAAAAAAAGAGTGAGCGCACCCAGCTTTTTGGCAAGTCTAGGATCTTGTTCTTTCACGACACGCAAGACATTGGTTGCGCCGATGTTGCCACTGCCAGCTTCTTTGATGTCTACGCCTGCAAACTTTTTGGCCAGCAGGTACCCAAAAGGAATACCTGCGAGTAGATATGCAGCCAAATAGAGTAAAATATTTTGATTCAGTAAAAAGTCCATGGGTACCTACTATTAATTTTATACTGCAATTTTAACCGAATTTTGATAAAATAGCCACAATAATTAAGGATATGCATATGAGTATAGATTATAAAGCAGAAATAAACAGACTTAAAAAAGAACTTGATGTGACAGTGGTTGCACATTATTATCAGCGCGATGAAGTGTTTGAAATGGCAGACATTATTGGCGACAGTCTTGAGTTGGCACGTAGATGCCAGGCAGATACAAACCCCTGGGTTGTGTTTTGCGGTGTAGGTTTTATGGGACAGTCTGTAAAGGTCATAGCACCGGAAAAACGTGTACTTATGCCAAAGATAGCCTGTTGTGCTATGGCACGCATGATGGACGGCTCTTATTTTGAAGAGTCGGTAAAGTACATGGTGGACAGGGGCATTGCTAGGGAAGATATCCTTCCTATAACCTATATTAACTCTGATGCTTCGGTTAAGGCGAAAGTAGGAGAGATGGGCGGAATGGTATGTACTTCTTCCAATGCATTTAAGATCATCGAAAAAGGTTTGGAAAGCGGCAAGAAGATTCTTTTTGTCCCGGACAGATGTTTGGGGCAAAACTTTGCTATACAGATGGGACTGAAGTCTTGCGTAATCGGTGTAGAAGTGGATGGTAAAGAGTGTGACCCAAAAGAAGCAGATATCATCTGTTTTAACGGTTTTTGTTCAGTACACCAGCTTTTTACGGTTGATGATATAGAGTTTTACCGCAATAAGTATCCGGGCATTAAAATAGCTGTACACCCGGAGTGTGACCCCTCTGTAGTATTGGCAGCAGACTTTTCAGGTTCAACTTCGCAGCTTATCAAATATGTCAACGATCTTGACCCAGAACAAAAAGTAGCCATAGGTACGGAGTATAATTTAGTGAATAGAATGAGAAAGGGAAATACTTATGTACTCTCATCCACCAAGCCTGAATGTCCTACTATGAATGAAACGACGTTGGAGGATTTGTACAATACTTTGAAATCTATAGAAGATAATAAGCCTATCAATGAAATAGTAGTTGATCCCCACACGGTAAAGTATGCAAATCTAGCACTTGAACGCATGTTGGCAATTAAATAATGTTAAAAGAGACATTTTTGAAGGCTTTAGTAGCCGAAGATATAGGACGCGGGGACCTGTTTTCCCGTATTAGTACGGGAAAGCCCATACGAGCATATATCATCGCTAAGAGTGATGGTGTGCTTGGAGGAGAGGAGTATGTAGAGCGGCTTGCAAAGATGTATGACCTGTCTTTGGAGTGGAAAGTGTCTGACGGGTGTCATTTTTCCAAGGGAGACAAATTACTTTTGATCTCAGGGGACTCAAAGACCATCCTTTCTTTGGAGCGCTCTATTTTGGACATGGTGCTTCATGCAAGTTCCATAGCCACTTTAACGGCTAAATATGTTGATGCCATTAAACATACCGAGGTAAGGTTGCTTGATACACGAAAAACCAGACCTCTACTGCGTGAGTTTGAGAAGTATGCAGTACGCTGCGGCGGAGGCATAAATCACCGCATGGGACTTGATGACTGTCTTATGCTGAAAGATACGCACCTCCAGACTATAGACAACTTAGGTGCTTTTATGAAAGAAGTGCGCCAAAAGATACCATTTACCTCCAAGGTAGAAATAGAGTGTGAGAGCTTGGAAATGGCTCAAATAGCAATGAAGGCTGGGGCAGATATTGTGATGTGCGATAATATGTCTATAGAAGAGACAAACGAAGTCGTCGCGTACCGGAATGAAAATTATCCTCATATTTTACTTGAAGCAAGCGGCAATGTTACCTTGGACACTATAAGAGCCATTGCTGCAACAGGAGTAGATGCCATCTCTTCAGGATCCATTATACACCAGGCAAATTGGATCGATCTGTCTATGAAAGTCGAAAAGTAATATATTGTTAATATCGTTCGTGTATAGTTCCATAAAAAGTGAAAGGTCTAGATGAAAATTGGGAATCTCCCCTACGAAGAAGTAAAAACCAAGATAGCGTGTGCAGGATCTGTCACCATTCTTTCACATCTCAACCCGGATGCTGATACTCTAGGAACGGCGTTGGGTATTTATGCCTTGCTAAGTAAGGATAAAAAGTTAAAAATTGAAGTAGTAAATGCTTCAGCCGCCTTGCCACTCTATCTTGATTTTTTGCCAAATTTTAAAAAAATAAAACACCATATGGACTACAGGGATAGTTTGATCATTTCGTGTGATTGCGGAAGCATAGACAGGTTAGGGTTTAATTTAGATGGCAGAGATATTATAAACATCGACCATCATCAAAGTAATACGGGCTACGGAAGTATCAATGTTGTATTGCCAGATCATGCTTCGGCGTCACAGGTGGCATTTGAATTATTTAAAGAACTCTATCCTGTAGGGGCCGATGCGGCAACATGTTTTTATACAGCTTTGCTTTCTGATACCAGATACTTCACAACTGCTTCAGTGAATAAAGAGGTGTTTGATGTCGCAAAGCTTTTGGTTGAGGCTGGTGCTATGCCCGACGAGATTGCGTACCATTTTACACAAAGACGCCCTCTGAGTTCCTTTCGTATTTTAGAGAAAGCATTGGCATCATTGTCTTTGACGCATAATGCCAGAGTGGCTACTTTAATGATAACAAAAGAAGAGATTGCAGCCACAGGTGCTACGGTGCCGGACATGGAAGGCATTGTAGATTATGCAGGATCCTTGGTCACCGTTGAGTTGGCATTATTTGCTATGGAGTTGGATGAGGGTGTTCGTATTTCTTTGCGTAGTAAAAAAGTGGATGTATCCCAGGTGGCCCTTGCCTTTGGCGGTGGCGGACATAAAGTGGCTGCAGGATTTACCCTGGCACAATGCGGATTACAAGAAAGTATAGATACAATTTTATCAAAGATACAAGAATTGGGATTAATAAATGAAAAATAGACACGGCGGAAGTATGATAATTGGCGGATTGGTAATATTGGTACTATTGGTACTGCTTGCAGGAGCAGGGTATGTGTATATGGCACCAGAATTTGAAAGAGAAGCACCGACAATACGTAGTGAAGAAAATATTTTCTGGAATCGCAGCGAAGCGCTTAAGGTTCAATTGAGTGACAATACGGGGCTAAAAAGTTTTGAACTTGTTTTGAGTGACGGACAAAAGAGTCTTATTGTAGGGCAGGGAAACTTCGAGGATGGAATAAAAGAGCAAACACTTTTGGTAAAGTACCCTAAAAGCAAGGTTTTAGATCCAAAGGCAACAAAATTAACATTAAAAGTTGTAGTGAACGACAAAAGTCTGTGGCAAATACTGGAAGGTAATAAGAGTGAAAAAGTTATTGACATCAATATCGACTATACAAAACCAAGTGTAAATATACTTGCAAACTCTTACAGTATGACGCAAGGGGGGAGCGCATTGGTGGTATTTCAGGCGGCTGATAAAAATCTTGATACCCTATATGTTGATGCAGCAGGGAAAAAATTTAAAGCACAGCCTTATAAAAAAGAGGGTTATTACGCAGCACTGATTGCTTGGCCGTTCAATAAAAATGATTTTACTGCCAAGGTTGTAGCTGTAGATGCCGCCAACAATCAACGTGTGGTTGATATTCCTTTTTATCTAAAAAGCCATCAATACAAAGTTTCACAGATAGAGGCCAGTGATAAATTTATAGATGGAAAGGTTACGGACTTGGCATCAAGCAACCCGGAATTTGCAAATATAGATGACAGAATCGAAAGGTTCAAAGCCATTAATGAAACCATGCGTTTGCAAAATGAAAAGCTTATTCATGATTTAAGCAGTGAAGTCTCCACCGAACTTTTAACAGATTGGAAAATAAAACATTTCTACCCACTTAAAAATGGACAGAAAGTTGCAAGTTACGGTGATGAAAGACATTATTATTATGACAATAAAGAGAATGAAGTTTCTCAATCTTATCATGTAGGATATGACTTGGCAAGTACCAAAATGGCAACGATTAAATCATCCAATGCAGGCAAGGTGGTTTTCGCCAATGAAAACGGAATCTATGGTAATATGCCTATGATCGACCACGGTTTGGGACTTTATAGTCTTTATGGACATTGTTCTCAGTTGCTTGTAAATACGGGTGATGAGGTAAAAGAAGAAGATGCTATAGCCAATACCGGCGTCACAGGATTGGCGTTAGGCGATCATCTTCATTTTGGTCTTTTGGTCCAGGGTATAGAGGTGAGACCTGTAGAATGGTTTGACAAAGAGTGGATTAGAAAGAATATTGACAATATATTTAAGGCCGCAGATAAGATTATCGAAGGGCAATAGTTCACAAATCCTTCACAGTAAAAAACTATACTTTGCAATGATTATAATATTTCACTATAATAGCGGCAATAAAAATGAAGAAAGGAGGAAGCAATGCAACAAAGAACACTCAAGAAACCTATTGAAGTTGTGGGTATTGGTCTGCACAAAGGTGAGCCAATAAAATTAAGACTTGAGCCACTTGGCGTAGACGCGGGTATCATATTTTATCGTGAAGATTTAGCAATAAGTATACCGCTTTCTCCTGATTCAGTTATAGACACGCGTATGGCTACGGTGATAGGAAACGAGAAAGGGTATATTTCAACCATAGAGCACTTTCTCTCTGCGGTATATGCTTATGGCATAGATAATATGCGCGTTATCGTCAATGGAAATGAAATGCCAATTATGGATGGTTCATCCATCTCTTTTTGTCTTTTATTGGATGAAGCAGGGATTGAAGAACAAGATGCTCCAAAGAAAATTATTTGTGTCAAACAGGCAGTCGAAGTAAGTGATGGAGATAAATTTGTGCGTCTGCTGCCTCATGATAGTGCTCAGTTTGACTTTCGAATTAAGTTTGACCATCCGGTGATAGGCGAGCAGTCAGAGAGTTTTGCATTTAGTACTAAAAACTTTATAGAAGAGATAGCACGAGCAAGAACATTTGGATTTGCTAAAGATATACAGTATCTGCAAAGTCAAAATCTTGCGCTTGGAGCAACACTCCAAAATGCCATAGGGCTTGATGATCACAAGGTGCTTAATCCAGAAGGCTTACGTTTTGACAATGAATTCGCAAGACATAAGATACTAGATGCCATGGGAGACATGATGGTAACGGGCTATAACATACTGGCTAAATATGAATCGTTTGCGGGAAGCCATTCATTAAATTATCAACTTACCACCAAGTTACTTTCTGATAGTAAGAACTATGATCTTGTTGCGGTGGATGAATTACAAAGTAGAGTGTTTGCAAAAAGTTTTGCCTGAAAGATACGAACTTCTTATTATTTCTATCTCTTCGCCACTGCTTTTGGGAGTGTACAAAGAAGGGTATCTTATTCATACGATTTCCTCTGAATTGAAAACCTCTGAAATCCTTTTGCCTTTGCTGAAAGAATGCATGGATCAGTATGATATTTCTACCATCATTTATACTAGGGGTCCGGGGTCCTATATGGCTATAAAACTTACCTATATTATGCTGAAAACTATAGAAATTATATCAGGAATCAAGTGTGTGGGGTGTAGCGGTTTTACTTTAAATGCAGGAGCCCCTATCAAAGCTATGGGAAATCTCTATTTTATCAAGGAAAAAAAGACTATAATTACAAAAAAATATGAACAACCCGTTGATGTAAAGTTTACATTGCCTCAGTGTATTCAGGATCTTGAATTAGATGAAGAATCAACACCAGACTACGTACTACCGGCTGTTTAGTATGCATGTACTAGAAACTGAAATCCCCATTGGAAATTACTTTGGGTACGACAGCGCATCAGCGTGGTTTTTGGGATTTGCTCTAAAAGCGTTCAAATAAGGACAAAGATGTTTATAAGCGTACCAGCTACTTCTGCAAACCTAGGACCAGGATTTGACACCTTGGGACTCGCTGTAGATTTGAGAAATGAAATCATTATTACCCCTTCAAAATTTTTAAGTATTTCGACACATGGCGAGGGTGCAGATAATCCAAAGATTAAGAAAAACTCTCTTTTTCTGAGTATTTTCAACGAAAATTATAAACGGCTTACGGACAGAGAAGACAACTTTAGATTCGAGTTTCATAATCGTATACCCATATCAAGAGGTTTGGGAAGTTCTTCTGCGGTGATTGTTGCTGCCTTAAGTGCTGCCTATACAGCAGCAGACAAAAAGTACAATAAGAGAGAAATTCTCAATCAGGCACTGCGCTACGAACATCATCCGGACAATATCACACCTGCGGTGATGGGCGGCTTTAATGTGGCATGCGTGGAAGGTGACAAGGTTTATAGTAAAAAAAGGCGTATGCCTGAGTATTTAAAGGCTGTGGTAGTTGTACCAAACCGTACCATTTCTACAGCCAAGTCCCGAACCATCTTACCTAAGATGTATAAAAAAGAGGAGACAGTGTATTCGCTTTCAAGATCATCCTATATGACAGCACTTTTCATGAGTGAGTCCTGGGATTTGTTGCGTATAGCATCCAAAGATAAGCTACATCAGTCAAGACGAATGAAAATGATGCCCGAACTGTTTGATGTACAAAAAGTGGCACTTAAATACGGCGCACTTATGAGCACGCTTTCTGGTTCAGGCTCTACATTCTTTAACCTCGCATATGACAAAGATGCAGGCAAGCTGGCAGAAGAATTACAAAAGAATTTCCCACAGTTTAGAGTTTTTACGCTCTCTTTAGACAATAATGGTGTCACCACCAAAAATTAAGCATTGAGCTTAATCTCTTTTTAGGTATAATACACATGAAAAAATCACAGCCGACACGTATGTGTATCACTTGCAGAAGTAGACATCCTCAGAACACTTTGATTCGATTAAAACAAAAAGGTACAGAGGTCATAGCATTTGATGGCGAAGGAAGAAGTTTTTACCTTTGTGATGTTTGCAGTAAAAATGAAAAAAAAATCAATGGCTTAGTAAAACGTTTTAAGCAGGATGTAGAACGATTTACTGAGTTATTGGTAAAGTTGACTTCAAAAGTCAACCATGCAAGTTAGTTGCATTATATTAAAGGAGTTAATTAAGAATGGATAAAGTTAAAATCCAAGAAATAGCAGATGAAGCGGGATTATCAAACGGGGATTTGCTAGACAAAGCCAAAGAATTAGGCTTTAATGTAAAAGCAGCCAATAGTACTATTAGTATGGAAGATGCTGGTATTCTTGTAGATTATGCGATTAGTGGAACATTGCCAAAAGGCTTTGCAAAGCCAGGTAGTAAATCGAAGATTACTGTAGTGAAGAGAAAAGTAGAAACGATTCAGAAAAACGTAGCGACAGAAGCTGTTGAATCCGCAGAAGAGACCCCTGAAGCAAAAGAGGCGGCCAAGGCAACAGAAGAAGTAATCATTGAAGAAGTTGTTGAAGAAGTTATTGAAGAAACTGTTGAAGAAACTGTTGAAGAAGTCGTCCCTAAAGAAGTGAAACAACGCAAAGGTATTTCTGTTGTAAGCAAAACAGCGGAGACAGAAGTAACTGCAAATGCTGAAGCAGATGAAGATAGGCCAAAGAGAAAAACACTTTCTCGCGGCGGCATCAAGATTGTTAGAAAAGCTAAACCGGCACCGCTAAGAGCTGGAGCCAAGATTTCTATGGACGATCAAACACCCTATGTGGCAAAAAGAAAAACTAAAAAAATTGCAGAAGCCAGAGATACCGGTACTAAAATAGATATCTTTAATCATGACAGTATGACAACAGATATAGATAGCGGTTTTGGTGATGAAGAGATCGTACTTTTGGATTTCTCTGATAAAAATATCTATGAAGATATGATGCGTCAAGAGCAAAAACGTAAAGAAGAAATGAAAAAAAGAGAAGCGGCAAATGGTGGTACGGCGAAAGTCAGACAGGCATTCAGACCGCAGCAGAATCGTTCACTTAAGCGTGGCGGTAAACGTAAAAAGTATGACAAAATAGAAAATACGGAAATTGTAACTTCTGTGGAAATCCCTGAGAATGTAAGGGTCTATGAGTTTGCTGAAAAAGTAAACCGCTCTGTAGGCGAAGTCGTTGGAGTACTTTTTGCACTTGGTATGATGGTAACCAAAAATGACTTTTTAAATAAAGATGAAATAGAAATATTGGCTGAAGAGTTTGAAGTGGAAATCACTACTATCAATCCACTCGATGAACTTGATTACTCAGATGCTTATGATGCAATAGAAGATAAAAACCTTGAAGAAAGGCCTCCTGTAATTACCATTATGGGACATGTTGACCACGGTAAGACATCACTGCTTGATAGAATCCGTACTTCAAAAGTAGCAGCCAAAGAAGCAGGCGGTATCACGCAGCATGTAGGCGCATACCAAGTAGAAAAAAATGGTAAAAAGATTACTTTTGTTGATACACCGGGACATGAAGCATTTACCGCAATGCGCTCACGTGGTGCTCAGGCTACAGATATTGTTGTTATTGTAGTTGCAGCAGATGATGGTGTGATGCCTCAAACTAAAGAAGCTATCGCACATACAAAAGCAGCAGGCGTGCCAATGATTGTTGCTATTAACAAAATGGACAAAGAATCCGCAAATCCTGACAATGTGAAAGCACAACTTTCTGAACTGGGTATTATTGCAACAGATTGGGGTGGGGAATATGAGTTTGTTCCTGTCTCTGCACACACAGGTATAGGCATAGATGACTTACTTGAAACCATTCTTTTGCAGGCTGAAGTGATGGAGCTTAAAGCTGACCCGACCCGAGCAGCAAAAGCAGTTGTTGTTGAAAGTTTACTTGAGAAAGGTTTCGGGCCGGTAGCCAATGTTATTATTCAAAATGGTACATTACGCATAGGCGATAATGTGATCGCAGGTAAAACATACGGACGTATTAAGGCAATTAGACTTGATAATGGTAGCAATGTTAAAGAGATAGGGCCAAGTACGCCAGCAGCCATTGTTGGACTAAATGAAGTGCCTGATGCAGGTGATGAACTTATTGTGATGGGTTCAGATAAAGAAGTGCGTGAATTGGCAGAAAAAAGAGCTGAGTACGGCAGAGCAAAACAACTCTCTAAAAGTACAAAAGCTTCACTTGATGATCTTTCAGCACTTATTGCAGAGGGACAACTCAAGTCACTTCCTGTCATTATCAAAGCAGATGTTCAGGGCTCTCTTGAGGCAATCAAGGGCAGCTTAGAGAAGCTTAGAAATGAAGAAGTAAAAGTCAATATTATTCATGAAGGTGTAGGTGGCGTAACTGAGAGTGATTTGACACTCGCAGATGCATCTGAACACACGGTAGTACTTGGATTTAATGTGCGTCCTACGGGAGCAGTGAAAAAGAAATCAAAAGAATTGGGCATAGAGATACGTTCTTACTCTGTCATTTATGATCTTCTTGATGACGTGAAAGCACTTCTTGGCGGTATGATGAGTCCTGTTATTTCTGAAGAAGTAACAGGACAGGCAGAAGTCCGTGAGACCTTTGTGGTTGCTAAAATAGGAACTATTGCAGGATGTAAGGTTTCTGATGGGATAATCACAAGAAATTCTAAAGCTAGACTTATCCGTGATGGTGTTGTGGTCTATGAAAGCAAGATATCATCCCTGAAGCGCTTTAATGAAGATGTAAAAGAAGTAAAAAATGGTTATGAGTGCGGTATTATGCTTGAAAACTTTAATGATATTAAAGAGGGTGATGTGATTGAAACCTTTAAAAATGTTGAAGAACAGGTAACACTATAACATGACTCATGAAGAGATCAAACGACACAGAGTAGAGTCTATACTTAAAGAAATCATCCCAGAAGCACTTGGTAGCTTGGATGATGAACGTATCAATGCACTTGTTGTTACGGATGTTGTGTGTTCAAAAGGAAGATCTGATGCAAAAGTGTATTTGGACACCTCTTTTTTAAACGCGAAAGAACAGGGTGAGGCACTAAGACAGCTGCGCTCGGTGGCAGGGTATTTGCAAAACCATTGTAAACAAAGTGAAGGCTGGTTTAAGGCCCCACAGTTTACTTTTGAATTTGACCATCAGCTAGAAAAAGTAAGTAAGATGGAAGACCTTTTTAAACAAATAGGTACTAGAAATTCCAACGCTAAAGAAGATGAGGACAAGCAAGATGAATCTTGAAATACAAATTGCTAAAATTATAGAAGCCAACGGTGCAGCTCTGTATGATATTGAAGTAGTGACTGAATTTGAAGAGACTATTTTTCGCGTTTTGGTGACAAAAGTGGGTGGTGTGAGTCTTGATTTGTGTGCCACAATTTCTCATGAACTTTCACCTTTTTTGGATGTGCATCCTCCTATGAGCCAAAAGTATCGTTTGGAGATTAGTTCTCCAGGCATAGAAAGAAAGCTGACAAAACCTGTGCATTTTAAAAATGCGATTGGTGAAAAAATTAAGCTCAAAATCGGCGGTGGTGAAAAAGTTAAAGGGCTTCTTAAAAGTGCAGACAACAATGGCATCATTGTTGAAACAAAAGAGGGCGATGAGAACTTTGAATATGGAGCAGTAGGTACAGCTAAAACATATTTTGAATGGTGAGAACCGTTAAATAAATAACAATAGTTTGTTGTTTGTAGGTTCAGAACCAAAGGTGTTGTCACTTCAGACCACCGACGGAGACCTAAACTCGTAAAGGAGGGTTGCTGTGGAAGATGAATTTTATATGCAACTAGCCCTAGAAAGAGCCTGGGAATACCAGGGTTTAACCTACCCAAACCCTGCTGTGGGCGCAGTAGTAACTTTGAATGGCAAAATTTTAGCTGTAGCAGCCCATCAGAAAGCTGGAACTTCACATGCTGAAGTGTTAGCTTTAATGTTAGCCTACGAAACACTCTCAAATACACAGATAGATTTTGACCCAAAAGATGCCAAAAAAGCCCATCTTTTCCTTTTAGCACTCCCCAAATATTTTTTTAATCAATGTAGTATCTATGTAACACTTGAGCCTTGTTCTCATGAAGGAAAAACACCTTCATGCGCCTCTTTGTTGCAGGCATTAGCATTACGTAGAGTGCTAATAGGCATAAGTGACCCCATAGAGGGGCATGATGGCGGTATGCAGAAGCTAAATAACGTAAGTGTTGGCATACTAGAAGAGGACTGTCAAGCTTTGATAGAGCCTTTTTTGTTATGGCAAAAAAAGGCTTTTGTACTTTTTAAACTTGCTCAAACAAGTAATGGACATATAGGCAGTGACGAAAAAAATCCTTACCTCAGTTGTAAATCTTCTTTGACGCATGTGCATCAGTTAAGAGAAGTATGTGATATTTTGCTTATAGGCGGCAACACGGTAAGGGTGGACAGGCCCACACTGGATTGTAGATTTGTAGGGGCGAAGGCACCCCACATTAAAATTTATGCCAAAGAAGACAATTTTGACAGAGAGATACCTCTTTTTGGTATCAAAAACAGGGAAGTTGAGATTGTGCAGCACTTAGATTTCTTAGATAGACCGTCTTTTGTACTGGTGGAAGGGGGAGAGGGGATGCTAAATGCCCTCAAAGCAAAAATAGATTGGATGCTTATTTACCAGACACCTAAGTTTTCTAGCAATAATTTAACCTATAATACAACAATGAATTTAAGCTTTTTGCATCAAGCTAAAAAAGATGTAGATTTGATGATATGGAGTAAACACCTTGACACATAAAGAAGAGAAGCAGGATAAAATTGTACACATGTTTGATGATATTGCCTCAACGTATGATTTGGCAAATAGGGTACTGAGCTTTGGAATCGATAAACAGTGGCGCAAAAAGGGCTGCAATAAAGCCTATGATATATTGGGTGCAGATAAACTAACCCAAATTACCGATGTGGCTACGGGTACAGGTGATTTATTGATGTATTGGAGGGATATTGCTAAAGAAAGAAATATCCAAGTAGATAAGTTTGTAGGCATTGATCCTTCTGTAGGTATGTTGAGTGTGGCTAAAACTAAAGTCGATTTTGCAGAATTTATAGAAGGGAAGGCGCAGGCTTTACCTCTAGAGAGTGCATGCACTGACATGATCTCTATCTCTTACGGTATTCGTAACGTAGTAGATAGGGCAGAGGCATTGGCAGAGTTCCATCGTGCATTGAAACCTGAGGGCATAGTGGTGATTTTGGAGTTTACAAAACAAGAACGCAGAGGTCTCATAGATAAAGTAGTAGATTTTGGTATGAAAAATGTCCTACCAAGAGTGGGTGGTCTGATATCAAAAAATTATGAAGCCTACAAATATTTACCCGATTCAATAGAAGAGTTTCTCACAACAGATATGTTGGCCAAAGAGCTCGAAGAAGCAGGATTTGAAATGAAATATATCAAATCTTTTTCTATGGGGATTTCTACACTTCTGGTAGCACAGAAAAAGTAAATACAGGGTCTACAAGGAGTCTCATGTCTCAAACTATGATGAGTGTTTCTTCACTCAATACCAAAATAAAATCACTCCTTGAAGCCACTTTTATGCATATCTTTGTTGAGGGTGAAGTAGCTTCGGTTACCTACCATACTTCAGGACATGTTTATCTTTCACTTCAAGACAAAGAGAGCAGTATCAAATGTGTGATGTGGCGTTCTTCTGTAGCGAAATTAAAATTTCGTATAGAAAAAGGGATGCATATCGTCATAGAGGGCTCAGTTGGGGTATATACACCCAGGGGTGAATATCAGTTATATGTGGTGCATGTGGAACCCTATGGCAAGGGCGCTTTGGCATTGGCCTATGAACAGCTTAAAGAAAGACTCAAGGCCAAGGGCTACTTTGATGCACAGAGAAAGAAGCCTATCCCCAAGCATATTAAAAAAATAGCTTTAGTGACTGCAAAAGAGAGTGCTGCTTTGCATGATATGCTGAAGATTATTGAGCAGCGCTGGCCTTTACTTGAAGTGCTGATCATTGATACCCTGGTGCAGGGGGAGCAGGCAGCTGAACAGATAGCCAGAGCTTTACGTTATGCAGACAGTTTGGATGTCGATGTTGTCGTTGTGGGCAGAGGTGGCGGAAGTACAGAAGATTTATGGAGCTTCAATGAAGAGGCGGTGGCAGATGCCATCTTTTCTATGAAAAAACCTGTAGTGAGCGCAGTAGGGCATGAAGTCGATGTGATGATAAGCGATTTTGTAGCAGATTTGCGTGCGCCAACACCCAGTGCAGCCATGGAAATGATACTGCCTGATGTAAGAGAGATATTGTATACACTAGCAGAAAGTAGCGAACGATTTACCTATATAATGGAGCAAAAACTACAGCGTCTACTGCGTGAACTCAGACACACAGAAGAGATTTTGTTACGAAGTTCACCCAATAGGCAACTTCATGATACGGGATTAAAGTTCATTCATTTAGAAGATGAGTTCAGAAAAGCTATAGCGTATAAATTGGACCGATTGTCTTCTTCGTTGCCTGAAGTACATAAGAACTATAGACAAAGCATGGCTTTTATTTTGGAACAAAAAAGTCAGTATGTAGAGTATGTAAATAAAAAACTAATGATGAATGACCCTAAATTACAGTGTCGTAAAGGATGGGCACAAACGTCCGTAGAAGGAAAAGCCATAGAACTTAATATGCTTGAGGTAAATCAAAAATTTATGATTCAAGATGCTTTGACACAAATAGAAGCTTTGTGCTTGCGTAAAATATGAGTTTTTATGGAAGTATGGTCTGGGCGGATTTTATATAAATATATGAGTTCAAATCAGGGGTCTTGCAAACCCTACATTTTAAGGGTTTGCAAGGGAGTATGATGAGTGATTACATCATGCCACCCATGCCACCCATGTCTGACATTGCATGTTGCGCCGACGATGCTTCTGGGATATCTGATATAGTGGCCTCAGTAGTAAGAAGCAATGATGCAACCGAAGTAGCATTTTGGAGTGCCACACGTGCTACCTTGAGAGGGTCAATGATTCCCGCTTCTATCATATCTACATATTCACCCGTTGCAGCATTGAATCCTAGATTTTTATCTGTAGAGTTTGCAACTCTATCTGCTACTACACCAGCATCAAACCCTGCATTTTGAGCAATCTGCTTCATAGGGGCAAAGACCGCTCTTAAGATAATTTGTGCTCCTATTTCCTGATCACCCTCAAGTGTAAGCGTTACGGCTTGACTGGCTTTGATGAGTGCGGCTCCACCACCGATAACGATACCCTCATCCACAGCAGCCTTAGTGGCAGAAAGTGCATCATCCACTCTGTCTTTTTTCTCTTTCATTTCAGTCTCGGTAGCCGCACCTACTTTGATGACAGCAACGCCGCCTGAAAGTTTCGCAAGTCTCTCTTGAAGTTTTTCTTTATCATATTCGCTGGTTGTGGTACCAATCTGTGTTTTGATTTCATTTACTCTTGCAATGACAGCATCTTTGCTGCCTTTACTGCCTACGATGACAGTATTGTCTTTGTCTATGATTACTCTAGTAGCCTCACCAAGCTCAGCAAGCGTTGTTTTTTCAAGTGTAAGTCCAAGTTCTTCTGTAATCAGTGTTGCTCCAGTAAGGATAGCAATATCTTTCAGCATCTCTTTTTTTCTGTCACCAAACCCTGGAGCCTTGACAGCTACGATGTTTAGGACACCCTTAAGACGGTTGAGTACAAGTGTTGCCAGTGCTTCACCTTCTACGTCATCTGAAATGATAAGAAGCGGTCTTCCGCTTTTTTGTACTTGTTCTAAAACAGGTATAAGGTCTTTTAGCGAAGTGATCTTCGAGTCAGTCAGAAGAATGATTGGTGACTCTAGCTCACATGTCATTTTTTCTGTGTTGGTTACAAAGTAAGGAGAAAGGTATCCTCTGTCAAATTGCATGCCTTCTACCACTTCAAGATCGTCATTGATGCCTTTTGCTTCTTCTACGGTGATCACACCGTCTTTGCCTACTTTTTCCATCGCTTCAGCGATAAGGTTACCGATGGCCTCATCTGAATTTGCAGAAATGGTTGCGACTTGGGCTATTTCTTTTTTGCCTTTAACTTCTTTGGCCATCTTTTGAAGTTCTACGATGATCGCTGCAGATGCTTTATCCATACCTCTTTTAACTTCTATGGGGTTTGCACCTGCTGTGATGTTTCTAAGACCTTCTTTAAAAATAGCATGGGCAAGTACTGTAGCAGTCGTTGTTCCGTCACCAGCCTCGTCTGCTGTGTTGCTTGCAACTTCTTTAACCAGTTGCGCACCCATATTTTCAAGTGGATCAGCAAGTTCTATCTCTCTAGCAACACTTACGCCATCTTTTGTGATGTGCGGCGCACCATAACTCTTTTGTATAAGCACATTGCGTCCTCTAGGACCCATAGTTACTTTTACTGCATCTGCGAGTTTACTAACACCTGCATAAAGCCCGCTTCTTGCTTTGTCTGAATAAAATATTTCTTTTGCCATGTTAAAATTCCTTTGTTATTTGATAAGACCTAAAATTTCTTTGCTTAAGAGTATAAGGTACTCTTTGCCCTCTATAGTAATTTCCATACCTGAAAAGCTAGCAAATACCACAGTATCGCCTACGGAAATACCATCTTCTTTTGCGGTGGGCCCCACTGCAACTACTTTACCTTCTAGAGGTTTTTCTTTGGCTGAATCTGGAATATAGAGGCCAGATGCTGTTGTATTTGATTGCTCTTCACGTGTTACGAGAACTCTGTTTTTTAGTGGTTCAAATGCCATAATGATAGCTCCTTAGATTATAAGTAATTTTTGTCAAGGTATTGTAATGGGTTTTTGTAGGAAAGTCAATAGAGTTGTTTTGATTTATTTAAAATACTTTAGTCAATCTAACTAAAGTATGAGTTAAAATTTATTTTTTACCTTTTTTACCTCTATTTTATTGACATTAAAGATAGTTTTAGTTAAAATTCCGTCTCTTTAAACAGAGATGTCAAGGTAGCTCAGCTGGTTAGAGCGCTGGTCTCATAAGCCGGAGGTCGGGGGTTCGAGTCCCCCTCTTGACACCACCAAAATCATGAACAATCCCCTTATTTACTATATTTATAGACAAATTATTGAAATAAATCACGCATTACTTTTTCTCTTTTTTGAGCCGGAGGTTTGAACTTTTGTCCCGTTTTTGTCCCAAATTTGTCCCGATTTTTGACCCTATGAAATATGTTATCTTAATCTCTTAAGTAGCACCCTTCTTTTTTTTAACTTTTGTTATCTTCTTTAAATGGATTAATTGCATTTTTAGTTTTAAAAGTACGTTATAGTCCTGACCTAATAAGTGACAACAAAAAAACAAAAATTAGGAACCCTAGCCATAAAAGACCGAAAAATCTACTTCGAGTATGACAAACATTTCCTAAAAACAGGCATAGAGATATCTCCCTATAAATTGCCACTTAAAGAAGGACTTCATAGGTGTGATGATGATACATTTTAAGGACTTTGGGTGTATTTAATGACTCTTTGCCTGATGGTTTGGATAAGGTTACTGATGGACAGACATTTGATGCGACTTGGCATCAACCAAGCATCACTCACACCACTTACCCGTAATGCTAGTGCTTGTAGACAGAGTTCAAGAGAGGTTAGAAAAACCCGTTAAGGTATAGTCTCAAATTGATATTTTCATGCCGATAGGAAGAAGTATAGGTTGAGTTATGGTATCTTAGCTACTTTAGGAAGAGTGTTATAATTATAAACTGACCACTATCATTTTATATTCTTACAAAACAAGAGAGAAATTTAGTTATACTCAATGCATATACTTATGGATACGCATAAGTAAGTATTACATCTTACTTTGATTATCAAAATGATTGATAAGCAAAAGTTGTAAAAAGTGGAGATTTTTTTACAGTGTGATGTAATTTTTGTTATAATTATCCAGATTAGATTAATAATTTGATTTCATAAGTTATAAGAGTGTAAATAAATTTTAGGACAATAATAATGAGTATAAAAAAAGCACCACGTCGTATATTGGCTCAGCCATATGACTATTCTGTACAAGATATAGTTGATAAGATAGGAGTGGGTGATATTGATTTAAATCCTGATTATCAAAGAAATGATGTTTGGGGCGCTAATGATGAGAAAGAGCACAAACGTTCTCGTCTAATAGAGTCTCTTTTGCTAAATATTCCAATCCCTGTTATATATTTTGCTGAGCAAGCTGAAACCTTAAAGTATGAAGTAATTGATGGACAACAACGATTAAATACTTTTTCCAGTTTTCTTAAAGATGAATTTATATTAAATGGCTTAGAAATTCGTGATGATGTGAATGGGAAAAGTTATTCACAGCTTGAACAAAGAGATAGAGATGAAATTAGAAAAAGATCGATTAGAGCAATTGTAATTTTAAATGAATCTGATGAAGAAATTAAATATGAAGTTT
This sequence comes from Sulfurovum sp., assembly GCA_024637255.1. Lineage (GTDB taxonomy): Bacteria > Campylobacterota > Campylobacteria > Campylobacterales > Sulfurovaceae > Sulfurovum. Next base: position 3,938 of record JAGXFO010000011.1, on the reverse strand, counting down.
TCGAACGTTTGAATTTAGGTAGCATACAATTAACTCCACAAGAAATAAGAAATAATACTTTACGAGGTTCTTTTAATAATTTACTTAAAGAGTTAGCAAAAAGACCTTTACTTAAAGAAATGTTGAATTTAAAATTAAAACGTGACGAAAGAAATATGGCTCATGAAGAATTAGTACTTCGTTTTTTTGCATATCATGATAGTGGATATAAGCGAGCAAAAAATTTATCTTTTTTCCTCACAGAATTTCTAAAAAACAACCGGAATCCTCCTGAAAAAACATTAAAGGCTTTTGAAAAATTATTTGATGATACAATTGCATTGGTGTATAAGTATCTAGGGGAATGTGCCTTTTCAAGTTATGGGATAAAAACAGGAAAATGGACTACTAACTCAAATAGGTCACTATATGATGCTGAAATGTTAGCCTTTTCTGACTTTACAGATAAAAAAATTCTTGTAACACCAAAACAGTTTATGAAAGAGCTAGAAAAACAAATGGCTGTTGATGAATTTAAAAAAAGTCTTCACTCTCAAGCCGGTGGAAAAATGATAGAATATAGAGTTGAAAGTATTAAGAAAATAATTTTGGGGCAAACTGTATAGTATGACGGACGGTAAAAATAGAATCTTAGAAGTTCTTAGTGGGTTTACAGGGAGAGACAGGGAACCACATGGGGATGCTCAAATCTATATTTTAAAAGCTATGTGGCTTATGATGCTCTCTGAGTTTGAAGCAAGTGTTAAAATAAAAGTAGAAAGATATATTGATGAAATCAAAACAAGAGATATTTCTAATATACATATTTGCTTATTAACTAGAAATTTTCTAGGAGATAAGCAAGAAGAATTAACACTCAATAAAATTGTATCATTTTATAAAAAAAATCCACAAGAAATAAGCTATCGTAATTTTACTCAAGATAGAGTCCCAAAATACAAAACTCCAGCGATTGAAAAATTATTTAATAATTTAGGTATATTTTTTAACGAAACTGAATTAATTTCTTTATCTATTCTAGATAGTATAGCATCAACAAGAGATTCAATTGCTCATGGAGATATTGGTGTCCAAATTACAAGAAGTGAATTAGAATTAAAATTGCAAGAGTTAGAATATATTCTTAGTTTGCTAACCCATAAATTAAAAGTTTAGAAGGAATAAATGGGTTTGGTGCACATATACTCGAAAGTAAAACTCTACTACTAATGAGAGAAACCAAAAGACACTCAAAATATACCAAGAAGGCTACTCACAACAGATTGCAAAAGTATTAGGGTTGGCACAATCTACGGTGAATGGGATTGTAAAGAGGATGAATAGATGAAGTACGATTACGTTCACCTGACCCCTAGACTCACTAGACTTTCAAATTAGATATAATTTTAGAGTTTTTTCTTATAGTCATTTTTTTAGTAAAGTTCATTTTTTGAAAGTCACTATACGTAGGAAAGTATGGAGTTTTTCATCTTTCATAAGCATACCTCATATAGCTGGAGGATGAGGGTTAGTGTCCCCCCCTTACACCATTTATTTAAAGTAAACTAACTATTAATAAAATCACATATTTTTAATTTTTTTTGACCCAATTTCTTGACCCACTACATTCCCAAAATGGTCACAAAGTCTCTCCGTGTAAGACTTTGTGACTAACTAACTATAGGCTAAATGAGTCGGAGGACTGTAGATCGGTGTAGTTAGGTCGTATGGGGAGAGAGTTTTTATTTTTTCTTCTCTTGATAAGGGGGAAAGTAGCCTCATTAGATTACGCTATAATTGTTTTAATTTAATTTAAGGTTTCCACTTGGCAATTTTTCAAAAGTCCGTACTCAATTCGATCAAACAAGATGAAAGCCTCGTTGCCTCCCGTTGGAATAACTTTCAAAACTATATCGCCAAAATCGATGCAATCCGTGGCTTCAAAGAGGAAGTCTATCAAGACGGATTTTTGAAAGATATTTTTGAATCATGCTTAGGCTACACCCTTAAAACTACCAATCCTAATGATTACAATCTGGAACGAGAAAAGAAAAACGAAACTGACGGTAAAAAAGCTGATGGAGTCATCTATGTAAACGATGAAGTTGTCGGGATCGTGGAGCTAAAAGACCAAAAGACCAAAAATCTCTATTCGGTTGAAGGACAAGCATTCAACTATCACGCTTCTCACTCCAATTCAAAATATATCATTATCAGCAACTTCGATGAACTGCGCTTTTACATCGACAAAAAAACTGCCTATGAAACATTTAACCTTTTTTCTCTTTCGTATGAAGATTTTAAGACCCTCCATTTGCTCCTAAGTTATGAGAGTATCAAAGAGGATATTCCTCTCAAACTCAAAGAAAAATCATCCCGTTTTGAGCAAACAATCTCCAAAGAACTCTATCGTGACTTTAGCCAATTTAGATCGCACCTCTTTGAAAATATTGTTAAAAACAATGACATGGATAGATCGTTGCTGTTGCGTCTTACCCAGAAGCTATGCGATCGTATAGTCTTTATCCTCTTTGCGGAAGACAGGGAGTTGTTAAAAAAAGAGACTATCAAAGAGATACGGACACGACACTCTGCTGATGGTTTCGGTGATCGCAGCATGTACGATTATTACAAGCTTTATTTTAACGCTATCAACACCGGAAATGACAAGCTTGACATTCCCAAATACAATGGCGGACTGTTTGCCACCGATGAATTACTTGACTCTTTGACAATCGATGACAGTTATCTCGACATGGAAGCGCAAAAGCTTTCGGATTTTGATTTTGAGAGTGATATCAGCGTCAATATCTTAGGGCATATCTTTGAACAGAGTTTGACGGATCTTGAAGAGATGAATGCTCAGGTTAACGATACAGAATTTGACAAGAAAAAATCCAAGCGAAAAAAAGACGGGGTGTTTTATACCCCTGAATATATCACCAGATACATCGTTGAAAATACCCTCGGCAAATTGTGCAGTGATAAAAAAGAAGAGTTGAAGATCGAGCCTGAAACGTTAGTAATTAACCCTCGTAAACTTACCAAAGCAGAACAGAACTATAAAGAGACATTGACGGCGTATCGAGAATGGCTAACCCATCTAAAAATTCTAGACCCTGCATGTGGAAGCGGTGCGTTTCTCAACCAAGCGTTAGAGTTCCTCATCCGTGAACATACTCTCATACGGGATTTACTCCTCCCTTACGAAGATTTGATGATCGGATACGAAATCGAAAAAAGCATTTTGGAGCACAATCTCTACGGTGTAGATATAAATGAGGATGCGGTAGAGATTGCGAAGCTTAGTTTGTGGTTACGAACAGCTCATAAAGGGCGAGAGCTTATTAATCTAGGTGCTAAAATCAAATGTGGTAATAGTTTGATAGCTGATAAAAGCGTTGCCGAAAATGCATTTGTATGGGAGGAGGAATTTCCCGAAGTGTTTGAGCAGGGTGGTTTCGATGTTGTTATCGGGAATCCGCCTTGGGGTGCTAAAATTCCCGATAGTCACACAAAATATTTGATGGATAAATATCAGTATGTTACATCAAAAAGTAAAGACACTTATCTATTTTTCTCATTTCTTTCATTGAATCTTTTATCAAAAGACGGTTTACTTGGATTTATTATTCCAAATACTTGGATGCTAATAAACACTGCAAAGGAAATTCGAGAGCAGTTTTTAAAACATGAAATATTAATTATTATAGATTATGGTGATGGTGTTTTTGATAACGTGACGGCGGAAAGTTCAACTATCATTATGAAGAATAAATTATCAATAAATTCAACCGTTTATGTTGAGAAGTACAAAAATATACTGCACCCCTTTGTCAAGACCATAAAAAAAGTTTTTTTATTCCCAGCACCTAAGCTACCTTTAGTAGCATTGATTCATCTAAATTATTAACTACTTTGCAATAAGCCTCATGAGGAGTTTTGTATCCAATAGCTGA
>JAGXFO010000010.1 GCA_024637255.1 Sulfurovum sp. | reverse complement strand
TAAAGTACGCACAAAAAATAGGTTTTTTAGTACTTTTTAGATTTTTAGTTGTAAAATTGATGCAAGAGACACTTTTTTAATGACCAGTTAGCGGATATGGAGAATTAGCTGGTTTTTTTGGGTTGAATTTGCAAGTGGCTCACATTAGTAAGTTTGTTTTATCACAAAGCCATGAAAGATGCGCAAATAGGTCATTTTTTCATACTTGAACTAGGCGATGACATCACAAGTGAAGATTGGACAGAGCATATAGATACTTTAGTGAACTTTTGGGCTACAGTGTTTTTAGATGATACGCTTTATTATAGCGATCCTTATGGACCACACTTTTCTATTGTCGGTTTGCAAAGAGAAGACTTTACGCGGTGGATAGAACTTTTTTCCCAGTCAGCTGATCAAGTATATATGCCGCAGATGGCTGATCTTTTTAAAGAAAAGGGGATCTTTTACTCTAAAGACTTTATGCAGAGATTGAACTCAGATAATAATGCAAAAGATTTTAAAAGTGCGGTTAGCTGGGGATAACCCAGCCATCACACTATCTTCAAAATCTCACGCAAATCTTTCACATCTACACAATGTGTAGCTGCTTCTTTAAGTATTGGTTTAGCACAGAATGCGACACGCGTATCTGCATGGGCGAACATACTCAAGTCATTTGCACCATCACCTACTACAAGAGTATCTTGACGTCCTACGCCAAGAAGTCTCTGCATACGTACTATCATATCGCCCTTGGCAGCTGAGTACATCATCTCTCCGCCTACCTGTCCCGTGAGTACACCATTTTCTGCATGAAGGAAGTTTGAGAAGTCAGCGTTAATACCTAATTTTTCGCATGCTGGCTTAGTAGCATTTCTAAAACCGCCTGAGAAACATACCACGGTATAGCCTCTCTCTTTAAGTCCTGCCACAACCTCAGCTGCTCCAGGCATCATAGGAAGATTGGCACAGATATCGTTCACTTTTTTCTCTTCTAGTCCCTCCAGCAGTGCTACTCTGGCTCTGAGTGATTTGTAAAAATCAAGCTCTCCGGCCATCGCACGCTCCGTGATAGAAGCCACCTGCTCTTCTAGCCCCAATGGTACTGCCAAAAAGTCGATGGTCTCGCCATCCATAAGTGTCGAATCAAAGTCAAATACAGCCAGTTTAGACATTGTGTTACCTCTATGCATTATTTGGATAGAATTATAACCAAGAAACCCAAATACCAAATAATAGTAAAAGAGTAAATCATATGTTTGAAAAATTCTGCGACATTCTTTGTAACGATAAGAAATTCATTACTGTAGAGATAAATCCTCCTCATGGAGCATCCATAGATGGAATCATTGCTGATATCAAAAAATACAAGCTACATGAAAAAGTTACTGGTTTTTCATGCACGGATAACCCTTTGGCAAAACTCAAGATGTCCGGTGTGCTTTCTGCCATCAAAATACAACAAACATTTGGCAAACCTGTCATAGCAACAATGAGCATGAGAGATAAAAACAAACTCTCACTACAGTCTACCCTGCTTGGTGCCAATGACTTCGATTTACGCTGCATATTGGCACTTACGGGAGATCCTGCGAAATTTTCTGACCAGCCAGATGTTAAAGGTGTACTGGAGCGTGACTCTACCCTCCTTCTAAGTATCATACACCACTTAAACAAAGGGGTGGACTATAGTAATAAAGCACTAAAACCTGCACCTAAACCCATCTATCCATTTGCTGTGAGTAATGCTACGGCTAAAGACATGAACGGTCTTAAAAAACGTATGGTCAAAAAACTTAACTACGGTGCACGTGCCATCATCACCCAGCCGGTATATGACTTGGAAAATGCAAACGAACTGTTGGCTCTTTTTGAAGAGGCCAAAGAGATGAGCATAAGAGACACAGCAAAGGAAGCCAACCTCGTCTTAGGTCAGTTCCCCATTGTACGTGCCAGAACAGCAAATTTTATCAATGATAAAGTGCCTGGTATCTCAGTACCAAAATCCATCATAGACGAAATGAACCTAGCAGCCATGGACGGAGAAGATAAGGAGCAAGAAATAGGCTTCGCCTTATCTAAGCGCATCTTTGATGAGATGATGAATGTCCATGGCAAAGTGCATCTGATGACACATAATAGGTTTGATCTATGTTCTGAGTTGATAGGGTAAACATACCTTCTTTTGTTTTCCTGATGCCTGCACCCAAAGGCATATCGCAGTACAAAAGGATCTCATTTTCATATCTTCATTCTAATTACACTTCTACTCCATCAAAGATCAACGGATAAAGCAAACCGTAAAGCGTGACGAAAAGTAATGGTACAGCCCAGATGAGGCCAATACCTAACACCAGTGCTCCCAGCGCCATAAAAAGGCCCAGAAGAGAGAATAGACCGGCAACTTTAAACCAATGTTTTGTTACTGCTTTTCTTGATAGCTCCATTGCATCCCAGACATCCATCCCTTTATCTACTATAAGAGGTATAGTAAAAAAATATGCGATAGTCAAATAGATACCAGGAAGTACAAGAAGTACAAAACCTACAAGCGTCATAACATAAATAAGAATACTGGCCAATGCCAACTTTCCCATAAGATGATAGTAGTTAAAAATAGATTTGAACCCTGTGTTCTGTCCACGCGAGTAGTTTATGGCAAGCATGACAATACCAGCCATAATTGGCATCACAACCGGGTAACTTAAAATGGTAACGATCTGCTGATTAAGAAGGTTTGGCTCTGCCGGCGGTACTGGGGAGGGAAAGAAAATACCCAATATAATCTGAAAGACAACAGTAATAATCACGTACATGGTAAATGCAGCCAAAAATACTCCTTTGACTCCTTCTGTGCGACCAAAACCCTCTTTAATAATCCCTATGATGTCAAAATCATACTCTGGTATATTTTGATTTGTTACATTGTCATTTTTCACGCATTCCCCTTTCAATTACAATAACTTAAAAAAATATTATAACTTAAAAAAATATAGATTATTAAACATCTTCTGTTATACTCACAAAAATTAAATTAGGAGAAAGTATGTCTGAATTACAGAAATTTCGTCTTATCAATAAAATAGAAGGTATTTCGTTTATCATCTTATTGTTTGTGACTATGCCGCTTAAGTACCTGTTTGATTACCCCATGCCAAATAAAATCATAGGCATGACGCACGGAGTGCTTGTCTTTGCATTCCTCTATCAGGTCATCGAAGCCAAAAAAGAGTCTGGATTTAGCTGGAAAGAAGTGGGACTTTACACCCTATTGTCTCTTATACCGTTTGGTTCTTTCTATACAGACAAATTACTTGCCAAGAAGATGACCATAGCATAACGTGCTCCTTTGGCTATAGCTACAATAAATATGAACAATTGAAAGTTGTAACGCAACACACCCGCTATAAAAGTCAAGGGGTCTCCAATGACTGGAACCCATGACAAAAGAAGTGTCCATCCTCCAAATGCACCAAAAACACCTCTTGCTTTTTCCATCTTCTTGGCTGAAAGATGTCCTTTTTCTTCAAGGTAGGTTTCGCCCTTCAATCCAAGCCAATAGTTGACTATAGACCCCAGTGTATTACCCACTGTTGCAAAACTCCATAATAAGCATAATGAATAATTTTGAGAAATATCATAAAGAAGTAGTGCCTCACTTCCCATAGGTAGCAGTGTTGCAGAGAAAAAGGCAAGCGTAAAAAGTGTAAGATACACCATTAAAGTGTCTTAAAGACCATTTCACTCTCTTCTATGATTCCTACCATACCCTGACAGGCCAACGAAGGTAAAGAAATGTATTTACCCAATATTTTCGACTGGTGGAAGTGGCCTTCTATGACCAAATCTGCCCCAGCATAGTTTTCCAATATCTGTTCTACTTTTTTTTCAAACCCGCAAAAAGCAAAACATATATTTTTTTTTGACAATTTTTTCATGCGATGATTGATGATAGCCTTTTCAAAAGGCTTGAGTAGGGTAAGTGTTGTTTTGTTGCGTAAAACTTTACAGTAGAGATCGTAAGCAAAACCTGTAACATATTTGTCACCATGAGAGATGGCAACTTTTTTATCATCCAGTTGGAATGTAATGGGCTGCTCTTCTCTACTGTAGACTTTCATCTGCGGAAATACTTCTTTGAGGCAAAAATCATGGTTCCCCTCAAAATAATGTATCTCTATTTTGTTTGAAAGTATTTGTAACAGAGAGATAGCTTCTTGTGAGAATGTTTTAATATAGTCGTTATATCCAAAGAGTAAGTCGAAGTTATCGCCCATTAAAAAGAGTTGAGAGGTTTGTAATTCTCCTCTCTCAAGTCTTTTGAGTAAGTCTAAAAAAGCATCACCATGATGAGGATAATGTGAGTCAGCAATAAAAAGTGCCTGCTCTTTGATGATTATCATATTATTTACTATGATTTTCCATTACGGCATATAGGCAATGGTTGGTATACCCATACCTTCGTCATATCCGCACATCAAATTTGCAGCTACAAGCGCTTGTGAACTTGCTCCACGCAGGAGGTTGTCTATGGCAGAGGAGACAAAAAGTGCATTCCCGTTTTTGGCTGCAAAAATGTCACAAAAATGTGTTCCGGCTGTACTTTTTATGTCTACGGGTGTTTCGCGTATGCGTATAAACGGATCGTTAGCATAGTGTTTTCTGAGTATTTCAAGCGGATCCATATCTTCTTTTAAAGTTGCATAAACAGACACCAACTCACCACGTGTAGCAGGGATGAGATGAGGTACAAAATTCACATTCATTTTAACACCATGTATCTTTTGTATCTTCTCTGCTATTTCTGGTGCATGACGGTGCTTGAGTGGATTATAGGCGAAAATATTGTCATTGATATTTACAAAGTGTGTACTTTCACTAAGCGTCTTACCTGCCCCACTCACACCGGACTTTGCATCTACAAAAAGTGGAGCAGTCGTGTCAATGTACGGGATGAATGGCAAAATACCAAGCAATGTTGCCGTAGGATAACAGCCGGGACCAGCCGCAAGATTGGTACTCTTTAACTCTTCTCTGTAGTACTCAACAAGTGCATACACAGCATCGTCTAAATGCACCTTATCTTCATGCTCACAATAGTGTTCTTCATAAGTGTCAAGATCCAAACGATAATCAGCAGAAAGGTCTACAACCTTCACACCTTTATCTAGAAGTCCTTTAGCAAAGCCCATTGACGCTTTATGTGGAAGTGCAAGAAAGACTAGCTCACATTGCTGGGCCACAGAAGCAACATCTGCTTTTTCGACAGGAAGGCTAATGACATTCACCAAGGAAGGGTGCAAGCGCTCTATCATCGTATCACCTTGAGTGGTAGCAAGATAGGTCAACTGAAAACCAACATGGTTTATTAACATTTTAACCAGTTCAAGCCCTGTGTACCCACTGGCTCCTACAACACCTACTTTTACCATATCCAACCCTCTTTAATCTAAGACAATTTCTTTGTAACATACTTCTTCGATGTCATATTTTTTTGTGCCGCTAGGAAGTACAAGTACTACTTCATCTCCCTCTTCTCTACCTATCAGCACTCTAGCCATAGGTGACTGAATAGAGATCAATCCCTTGGAAGGGTTTGATTCTTTACTTCCCACAATAGTATAAATTATCTCTTCATCTGTATTTTGATCTGTAAGATATACAGTTGAACCAAAACTCACCCTAATATGCTCGAAAGTTGAAGGATCCACTACTTGTGCGCGCCCCACTACATCCGTAAGTTCAGAAATACGTGCCTCCATAAGACCTTGTTTCTCTTTGGCTGCATGATACTCAGCATTTTCTTTCAAATCGCCCTGTGCTCTTGCTTCATCAATGATTGCGGCAATGACACCTCGTTCGGTAGTTTTAAGCTGTTCAAGTTCTTCTGAAAGTTTGACATAGGTTTCTCTTAGCATCGGCTCTTTTTGCACGATTATTCCTTTGGTACTTTAATATAATAGATATTATACCAAAAAGGTTATAATGGCGGTAAAATAATACACAAAGTATAGAGAATGAAGCAAATACTAATCACAAATGACGATGGTTTTGAGTCTAAAGGACTTTTAGCACTTGTCGATGCACTTAAGCCATTAGGTCATGTTTCTGTTGTGGCTCCCACTACAGAAAAATCAGCCTGTGGACACTCGCTGACACTGACCAGACCTCTCAACTTTGTAGAGGTAAAAAAAGATTTCTACAAATTGGATGACGGTACACCTACGGACTGTGTTTTTCTTTCCCTTAACAAGCTTTTTACCAAAGAAAATAGGCCGGATATTGTTATCTCTGGTATAAATATTGGATCAAACATGGGCGAAGACATTACTTATTCCGGTACTGCATCTGCTGCGATGGAAGCCGTGCTGCAAGGGATTCCGGCGATTGCTATCTCTCAAGTCTATAGGAACAGTGGTGAGAGCATCAAAGAGCTAGGGTATGATCTGGCAAAAGAAAGTATCGCAAAACTTGTAGAAAAAATATTTGCCAATGATTTTCCCCTACCTCCACGTAAATTTTTAAACGTCAACATACCACCTATTCCAAGTGCCGAGTGCAAGGGCTTTAAGGTAACGCGTGCGGGAAACCGTCTCTATGGGCACCATGCTGAAGTACACCACAACCCAAGAGGAAAAGAGTATTATTGGATAGGTTTACCAGCCTTGGGATGGATGGAAACAGAAGGTCATGTCACAGACTTTGAAGCGATTAACGATGGTTATGTTTCCATCACACCCGTGCACTTAGACATGACAAGCTATGATGATATTCGCTCACTGGATGAGTGGCTATGAGATTTGAACGTTGCCGTATGCTCTTTGGGGATGAAGACTTTGAAAAATTGCAAAAAGCCAAAATACTCATACTTGGCATAGGTGGCGTAGGTTCTTATGCACTTGACTGTTTGTATCGTTCAGGGGTTTCAGACATCAGCATCTTAGACTATGACATTTATGACGAAACAAACAGAAACCGACAGATAGGCTCTGATGCCGTAGGTGAAAGTAAAGTAGATACTCTTGCGACACTCTACCCTGGTATCAAAACCATACAGCAACAAATGGACATGGCATGGGTAGCAGCTTTTGACTTTGAACCTTACGACATCATCATAGATGCTGCAGACACAACCAAGGTCAAGATAGAAATAGCCAAAAAATGTTACAAAAAACTCATCATGGCATTGGGTTCGGCAAAGCGCTATGATGCCAATAAAATAGAAGTAGCTTCCATATGGAAAACACACGGTGATGCGCTGGCGCGCAAAATACGCAACGAACTCAAAAAAGCAAAATTTGACAGAAACTTTACAGTTGTATTTTCACCCGAAGAAGATAAATGTAAAGAAAAAGGCTCCTGTGTTGCTGTGACAGGGGCTGTGGGTCTCACCGTTTGTTCTGAAGCGATAAAAAGGATAGTAAACTAAAATTCCATATCTCTTCACCTAGAATTTAAGTTAACAAAAAATAAAAAACCCAAACACCTTTAATGCAAGTTTTCCAGCTTCTCAATCTTGACTTTGGCAATACCTGGACCAATCAATCCTATCTTCTGTGCAGCAGCAGTAGAGAGATCAACCACTCTACTTCTAGTAAAAGGTCCTCTGTCATTAACTTTAACTATCACACTTTTCCCATTTTGAAGCATAGTAACACGTATGATAGTTCCAAAAGGCCATGTACGGTGTGCTGCTGTATACAGGCGAAGATTACATATTTCACCGCTTGCTGTACGCCTCCCCTTCATACAATTGGCATAATATGAAGCATTTCCAATTTGGGCTTTGACCTTTTTGTCAACACGATAATTCTTCTCGTCATGCGTGATTTGCAAACAATCTTTGACTACAGTCTGCTCCGTATTGGGAATGGCAGAATTGCCACAACCTACAAATACCAGTGACAAAGAGGAGAGTGCAATAAGCCATTGCATATATTTATGCATCTTTTTCCTTTTCAAGTAACTCATATAAACTTTTCAACTTCAAGTCTACTTCTTTATTTCAAAATTAATCCGAAAAACTAAGTTTTTATTTTATATCATTATATCATTATATCAAAATAAGTTTTTTCATTAGACATATTATGCCGCGCAACTAGGTCTTGGCCATAAAAAATCCAAAATTACCAAAGCTTAACAGGATTAGCATAAGAACACTTTTTGGCAGAATATTAAGTCATATTCAAAGAAAACAAAGCAAACTTTTCATATTTAGTCTCATTAAAAGAAATCTTCAGAATATCCTGCAATAATTGCATATTAAATAAAAAGAGAGATAATGGATACATTTCAAATTGCAGAGTCAGTACTAGATGGTTATAAAAATGATAAACTTAGTGAAGCAAGAATCAACTTTTTAATAACACAAGCCGATGAGCAGCTTGATGAAATATCTCAAAACAAAGAGATATATAATAGTTTTTTAAACAGGGTTAATGCGCCCAAAAAGATAGACAACATTATTCTTTGGATACTTCTTATGTCAAATGAAGAAATATGTTGTGAATATATAAGTGAATTCCATAAAGATTTTAGGGAAATAATCCCAGTTAGTGATTTAGCTGATTTATTATTTTACATTATTCACTTAAAAAAAGTTAAAAACATTGAATTAGATGGATTTGACTATTTATTAGAATATGAAGATGAAGGTATAGACGAAATGGATCAATATAGTTTTACAAATGCCTTACTCTATATTCAAAAATCAAAAGAAGTAAAAATAGAGTTTTAACTTTCATAATAATTAATCATGAAAATATATATTGCAAGGTCAGAGATTCATTCATAATAGTGTAGTTTTTCTAATAATATTTTAAACATGTGCAATGTTAATATATTCGATGCTTGCTTTAAACTATTTTTTTCTTTGTTCCGACAAGCCAATATGCAACAGCTAAACCTACTATCACTGCGCCGATAATTAAAAGTTCCTCAGATTTTTCTGAAGATAATGAATAAATAAGTACCTTTCTAATCAATGCTGCCATTGCCAGCATAATAAAAGCACCTATAGCGAAGCCTTTACCTTGGAGATGTTGTATCTCTTCTTGAATCAGCTCAATAGCCGCCCATAGGATAAGAAGACTTCCAAGAACTGTTAAAATACCTTTTTCTATCCCTATATCTGAAAAAAAGAGCAGATAAATATCATAAATAAATAAACTGATGGCAAAAAAAGCAACAATAGCCAAAGACCCTGCAAGGAAAAAATTGACATAAGAATTAAATTTTTTCAAGCCTGATAAAATTGTTTTTTCAGCTTTTGATAAAGATAAAAATTTACTGAGTTCCTCTTCTCTGTAAGAACTTGTAAGAACATCAAGGTTCATATCGATTATCTTTTCAATGGCTTTTATCTCTTTTATATGCATTTCTTTATTATCAAAGTTTCCTTCAATATTTTCTAAAATAAACATTCTGACAAAAGTAAATGCAGAGTTTACGTAATGTGTTGGTAAGCCAATCTTAACATGTATTTCACCTATATTATATAGATACGTGAAATACAACATGTCATAGTTTCCACAAAACAGATTAACATACCATTCTTTTATCTTCTCACGATGGTGGGCAATAATTTCTTTATTTTTTAAGAATTTTGCTGTTTTTCCAAAGCCCCCAGATGTAATCATAGAATCCGTCAATAAACTCATCTGCGAGTTTTTCCATTCTTGGATGTAAGTTTTGTAATATGAGAGCTTCTTCCTTGGTAAAATTATAATCTGATTTTAAAGTGGTATATTGCTGCATGAAAATCCTTTTTTTGTAAATAAAATGACTACTATCTACTTAATTGGTAGACAATAAGCTACAGCAATTTATGATAAAATCATACATAACCAGAGGATAGATATGATACAGTATTTCGGTTGAACATGTCTTTAGCACATAAATTAGACTATTATTAATTGTCCTTTTATAAAAGGGCACATAAGCAAAATAGCAACCATTATAGTATTTATAAGTTCTAAATATCCCGATGAAAAAGAAGAGAGCAAGAGCAGGATTAAAACAATAAGAGTAATTGGCTCATTACAATAAGAATAAAAATTAAGTTATGATCCTTCTGTAATCCCTGCTGATAAAAAGATGATGCCCTTAATGGTAAAAAATCTCAACCTTACTGCTTCTGATGAGGAGAAAAAGTTTTTTAAAGCGTTATGGCAAGAGCGCGTCAGCAAGATACTTCTCTCAAGAGAACTGTGGGATCAAATGATCACCATACATTAAAAATTATAAAGGATGGACTATGAGACAAACAAAACTATGAAAAAGATTTTATTAGATGCCAGAGAGATGGCACATCTAAAGCCATTGGAGCTAGGTATTAATATACTTAAAAAGTTGGATGATGAAAGCTATCTCTATATGCTCCATCGCAAACATCCAGTTCCTCTCATCGACAAACAAAGCGTATTTTTTAACCAATTCATTTAAAAGCATATCCTAGAAGTACTATCATTAATGAATGTACACTTTAAAAACATAAATTAAATATTACGAATGTGTTCGTTTGGAAATATTTTTTGAAAGAGGTATAATTCCTTCATTGGACAGGCATTATGGAAAGAAGAAGTAAAAGTCTTTAGTATGGAAGTTGCTCTGGTGTATGCAGATAATGGGAAACCTTGTCGCGTCCCCGGACTATTTAGAAATATTTTTAAAGAAAGTCTCTAAAAATATCCCCTAAGTATTTTAAGTTAATAAAAGATGTGTTATAGCAACCGCAAATGCTGACCCAGCGATATAACCAGCGCCAAACAAAAATGAAGAAATTAATTTAAGTAGCGGTTGGAGCTTCCATTTAACCAGGAAGATTATAAGTGAACCGATTAATGGTGGTAAAAATACATATGCCATGTCAAAACCCAAGCCAAAACCATTTGGTATAAGAATTTGCGTTGAGACTAGCAAACCAATCATAAACACAGCAATAATATACATCGCCATATACTCGACAGTACCGTATTTTGTTAAACTGTCATCCAAACTAAGTTCTTGTGTAAAAACATCCTTAATGTCAGAAAAATTAGCATCTTTCAGTGACATTTCTTCGACAATAAAAAAAGCAATAATACTTCCAAAAAAACCTATACCTATAGCAATCATTAACATACCCATGTTGAATCCTTTAATTTATTATTTAATAGCACAAGTAATTGTAACTTAAAATAATATAATATCAGTTTTATTAATATGGTTACTTCCTATAATATACCGATTGTGTAAAAAGATACATCATTGTGAATAAGAGGGGTGGGGAAGAATATATTGCTACCTGCCGTATTTAGGGCAGGTAGGAGGTTACTGCAAATAGAAGATGACTACTCAACCATCGCTTCAAGTTCCGCTTTAGAAACTTTATTGAAGTTTAAGTATTTATAAATATCATCAGACATTTCTGGTTTAATTTTGTTTTGTACAATCTCTAAGTACTCAGATGCTGTTGGTAATTTACCTTTAAGTGCAACAACAGCTGCAAGTTCGGCAGAACCAAGATACACTTGAGAACCCTTGCCAAGTCTGTTATCGAAGTTTCTTGTACTGGTTGAAAATACCCATGCATTTTGCTTAACAGATGCCTGGTTACCCATACATAATGAACATCCTGGAGGCTCAATACGTGCACCTGCCATACCAAATACAGAATAATACCCTTCTTCTTGAAGTGTCTTCTCATCCATTTTAGTTGGAGGACAGATCCAAAGTTTTGTTTCAACCGGACCCTCACCTCTAAGTACTTCTGCATTGGCTCTAAATAAACCAATGTTCGTCATACAAGAACCAACAAATACTTCATCTACTTCTGTTCTAAGCCCTGCTTCATGAACCTCTGAGAGTGTTTTTACATCATCTGGGTCATTTGGACATGCTACAATTGGCTCTTTGATTTCAGACATATTAATCTCAATCACTGCAGCGTATTGGGCATCCACATCCGCTTCAAGAAGCACAGGATTTGCAACCCAGTCTCTCATTTTTTGTGCACGTCTCTCAAGAGTAGCTTTATCTTCATAGCCTTGAGCAATCAACTCTTCAATAAGCGCGATGTTGGACTCTAAATACTCAATGATCGGCTCTTTATCAAGCTTAACAGTACATGCAGCTGCTGAACGCTCAGCTGAAGCATCAGAAAGTTCAAATGCCTGCTCACACTTCAGTTGTTCAAGGCCTTCGATTTCAAGAATACGTCCTGCAAAGATATTTTTCTTACCTTTTTTCTCAACGGTAAGTAAACCATCTTTAATAGCTTGGTGAGGAATTGCATTAACCATATCACGTAGCGTAATACCCGGTTGCATTTCACCTGTAAATCTTACAAGTACAGACTCAGGCATAGTAAGAGGCATAGAACCTGTAACTGCTGCAAAAGCAACAAGGCCCGATCCGGCTGGAAATGAGATACCGATTGGGAATCTTGTGTGTGAGTCCCCGCCAGTTCCTACTGTATCTGGAAGACACATTCTGTTCAGCCATGAGTGAATTACACCATCACCTGGTCTCAAAGTAAAACCTTTTCTCTCAGTCATAAATTGTGGAAGTGTATGTTGTAATATAATGTCTGCTGGTTTTGGATAAGCAGATGTGTGACAGAATGACTGTAACACAAAGTCAGCACCAAAGCTAACTGCAGCAAGATCTTTTACTTCATCTCTTGTCATAGCTCCTGTTGTATCTTGTGAACCAACGGTTGTACATACTGTTTCACAGTAAACACCTGGCTTGACACCATCAATTCCAGCAGCTTTTCCTACCATTTTTTGTGCAAGTGTAAAGCCTTTGCCGTTATCTGCAGGTATAGTCGGTTTAATGAAAATATTTCCAGCATCCAACCCTAGTGCTTCTCTGGCTTTAGAAGTCAAGCCTTTACCAATGATAAGTGGTACACGCCCACCTGCTCTCATCTCATCTGGAAGTGTGTTTGGCTCGATAGTAAATTCAGAAACCACTTTTCCATCTCTCTCTATAACACCATCAAAAGGCTTAAGTGTAATGACATCACCCGTATTAAGATCACCTACTGGCGCCTGAATAGGTATACATCCTGAGTCTTCTGCTGTATTAAAGAAAATTGGTGCGATAATATCACCAATCACTACACCACCTGTTCTTTTACCTGGAATATAAGGAATATCTTCACCCATGTGCCACTGTAGTGAGTTGATACCTGACTTTCTTGATGAACCTGTACCTACAACATCACCAACATATACCAATGGATGCCCTTTTGTTTTTAGTTCATTCATGGTTTCTAATGGATTTTCCATTCTGTTCACTAGAAATGAGTTTGCATGTACTGGGATATCTGCTCTTGTAAATGCTTCAGATGCCGGAGATAAATCATCTGTATTTGTCTCTCCAGGGATTTTGTAAACAGTCAGTGTGATCTCTTTTTCCATCTCTGGCTTGTTGTAGAACCACTCAGCATTTGCCCAAGACTCTACCACTTCTTTTGCCAGTGCATTACCGCCATCCATCAGTGTTTTTACATCGTTAAATGAATTGTAAACAAGCAGTGTATTTTTAAGTTGTGTAGCTGCTGACTGGGCTACTGCTTTGTCAGATGACGCAAGTGCATCCACAAGAGGTGCCACGTTAAATCCACCTAACATCGTTCCCAAAAGAACCGTTGCTTTAACGGCATCTATCTGCTCACAGACTACTTTACCTTGAACAATGTCATTTAAAAATGCTGCCTTGATGTAGGCTGCATCATCCACGCCTGCTGGGATTTTATTTTCAAAAAGCTCCATAGCATATGCCGCATCAACGATTGGGCTTGCTTTAAGTAACTCTACGAGTTGTGCTGTTTGGTCTGCTGTCAATGAAAGAGGTGGTACACCTAGATTTGCGCGTTCAGCTGTATGTGCTCTATATTCTTCTAATAAGGCCATTATGGTCTCCTGTGTAATATTTGTGACTTATATTAGCAAAAAATAATTTGAATAAGCCTCTGTAAGTGTAGGATATTAAAGAGATAAACTTTATGTGTCGGATGGTTACAAACAAAATGTCAAATAACTTATAAAAAAGAAACTATATGTCAAAGCAGAGAAAATTAGACTATTTCTCTGTTACCTTTTGCATTGGGTTCACTCAGTATACCCATAGCTTCAAGTTGTTCTATAATGTTGGCGGAACGATTGTAGCCTATTTGAAGTTTTCGCTGCAAATAGGAGATAGATGTTTTATTGTCGGTTAAAACAACTTGTTTTGCTTCTTCAAACAATGGATCAAGTTCTATATCTCCGCTCTGCATATCAGAATTGGCTGCTCCGCCTGCCACCAGATAGCTCTCATCATATTCTGGCAAGCGCTGTGCCTTGAGAAATTCGACAATTTCCTCTATCTCTTTTTCTGTATTCCATGGTGCATGCAAACGTACCAGTCCAGTAGAGCCCGGAGGAGTAAAAAGGCCATCCCCTCGTCCTAGTAAACTCTCTGCCCCCATTGCATCGAGGATAACCTTGGAGTCTATACGCTGCCCTACTCTATAACTTAGTCTTGAAGGTAAATTTGCCTTGATTAAGCCCGTTACAACATCAACACTTGGTCTTTGTGTTGCGACTATGAGGTGTATACCCGATGCCCTTGCCATCTGCGCGAGTCTGGCAATGGAGTACTCTACCTCTTTGCCACCGCTCATCATAAGGTCGGCCAATTCATCTATTACGATGACGATGAACGGCAAAGGATCGGCAGAGCCGTCATTTTTTACTTTTTCATTGTAATTGTCTATGTTTTTTGTACGGTTCTCAGCCATGAGTTTATAACGACGCCCCATTTCACCTACCATATTTGAAAGTGCGGCAATGGCTTTTTTTGGCTCAGTGATAACCGGTGTAATAAGATGCGGTATGTCATTGTAAATGGAGAATTCCAGCATCTTGGGGTCAATAAGCATCAACTTCAACTGATCAGGATCATTCCTATACAATAAAGAAAGAATCATTGCATTAATACCTACTGATTTACCAGAACCAGTGGTTCCTGCTATAAGCAGATGGGGAAGCTTTTTGATATCGGTTATAAACGGGTTACCCACTATATCTTTACCCAGTGCTACAGTCAAAGGAGAACTGGACTCTTTAAACAGATCACTTTCAAGTATCTCACGCAGATAAATCGTATCTATGGTTTCATTTGGTATCTCTATACCCACCACATCACGTCCGGGAATAGGTGCCTGAATCCGTATGGTTTCTGCAGAAAGTGCCATAGCAAGGTCATCCTGAAGGTTCAAGATTTTGGAAATCTTTACATTGGGTGCAGGCTTAAATTCAAAGGTGGTGACCAAAGGGCCACTGTAGGTTCGCACAACATCGCCATCGACTTTAAATTCTTGCAATTTAGAAAGCAATTCTTCTATTTTTTTGTCTATCTCGGCTTCATTTATTTTCTTGGTTGTTTTAGGCGCTTTTTGTAAAAAATCAAGTTTGGGGAGTTTGAAATTCTTTGGTTTTACCATCACACCTTTGTCTATCTGGTCCATCAATTTTGAATTTTCTTCAAGTTCGCTCACAATCTCTACATGTGAGTTGGTTTTGATACTCTTTGCTGCAGCTGTACTGATTTCCATCTCATGTTCAAGCTCAAGTATCTCGTTTAACACAGGGTCTTCTGTCTCGTCAAAACTTTGTACTTTTTCCATTTGTGGTTTAGCCAAGGTCTTGAGGGCAGCAGGTTTTCTTTTTGCAGGTTTTTCTTTAGGCTCCCTGTCTGTCATATCTAACACGGGCATCATCTCATCCTCAAGAGAAGGTGAATTAAAAGGGTTTGTAAATATTATTTTGAGCACTTTTTTAAGCGCAGTCAAAATACTGCCCACCCATGAAAGAGAATGCGAAACCAAAGAAAGCGAAACCTTAGATCTCTTCGTTTTAAGACTGGAAAATTTAAAGTCATCGTCTATAATGAACAGCAAAGAAAGCGCCATGATCATCAGCCAAAAGAGCCACAAGCCCGCTTTTCCGATTAGAGGATACAGAAACTCCACAATCTGTGTACCTATAAAACCTATATTTTCAGCTTCCAGGCTCAAAGAAGCAAAAAGTATAATCGCAATAA
The DNA here is from genome assembly GCA_024637255.1 of Sulfurovum sp. Classification (GTDB taxonomy): domain Bacteria; phylum Campylobacterota; class Campylobacteria; order Campylobacterales; family Sulfurovaceae; genus Sulfurovum. Next base: position 13,486 of record JAGXFO010000010.1, on the reverse strand, counting down.
AGAGGAGTATCCATCCTAGGTAAAAATCTATTTTTTTTCTTACCTTTGCATCAGAATATAGTCTATATAGAGGGTAAAACAGGACAAAAACATTCGCATATGCAAGATATCCAAACAAATAAAGATTGGTATTTCCTATTTGCTTTCCTATATCTCCTACCAAAGCTGTTTCATGGAAGATTGTGGAAAATGCAGCGTAAATAAAAAGTATAGCCGTGATGATAATCGTAATTCTCAAAATTTCTCCAAATATCATATTAAATAATAAAGTCATTATATCAAATTAAGTTTAGTCACCTATGAAAAGGGATCAAAATGTACCGCTACATAAGAAAAAATGCCCTTTGGGGTACATTTTTCTATGCTTCAGAAGCATACTAAACACTATTTAAGCTCTCTGGGAGTAAAATCCCATCTACGTTTTAAAACGTATGTGCCTCGGTGATGGAACTGGTAGACTTGGTAGACTCAAAATCTTCTGCCTTAGGGCGTGTCGGTTCGAATCCGACCCGGGGTACCACAATATAAACAATACAGTATTTATGCATCATTCAACTTGACGTTCTATTGACCTCCTAAAGCAAACTTTTTGATATTTTAAAATGCCTTTCATACACAGCCCTTTTCCAATCCTTCTCTTTTTTATTATGATCTAAATGAAAAAAGATGTATGGCATATTTTTGCTACAATACATAGAAAATGAGAAAAGGACTGGCCCCATGACCAAAGAACGCGAAGGCGAGCTGCTTATGCTGGGTCTTACTCTGCTTGAGTCTTGGTTTCCCATACTTTCCATTGTTGCCATGTCTTATGTAGGGGCTTTGCACACCTATATGTATAGCCTCATGATTGCTTTGTTTTTCTATGTGGCTATCATGTACAAACGCAAGCGATTTTCAGAACTAAAAAACAAAAAAGCTTACAAAGACTTACTTCTTACTACTTTTTGGATTACCTCTATTTTCACCCTTATATTCATAGGAATGCGGTATACAACAGCGGGAAATATGGCGGTCATTGTCTTCTTGCAAGTACTATTTTCATACCTCTACTTCAATGTCTTAGGTAACGAGAAGATGCAGAAAATACACCTCGCAGGTGCCATCATCATGGGGGTGGGTGCACTCATTATACTCATCCCCGAAGACTTTTCGTTAAACAAGGGTGACATGCTCATCTTGGCTTCTGCTGCCATGGCTCCCATAGTCAATCTTTATCAAAAACGTGCCAGAGTATACTGCTCTGCTGAGACCATCTTGGGTTTCAGGACAGTGGTTGGCTTACCTTTTGTAGCACTGTTGGCATACTTAATGGAGCCTTCTGTGAGCTATGAAGCCTTTATGTCTGCCCTGCCCTACATGTTTCTCATAGCCACAGGAGTATACGTAGTCTCTAAAATCATGTGGATAGAAGCCCTCAACCGCATTTCCATCACCAAACTCTCTGCTATGCTGGCTCTGATGCCAGTGATGACACTCTTTTTTGCGTATATTTATTTAGATGAAATACCGGAGTTTCGTCAATTATTAGGCATAGTTCCTGTACTTGTAGGTGGGTATTTAATCACCAGGCCTGTAAAGGGCTAATTACTTATGCTGCACTAAAATAATCAATTCATCTAACCTCTTTGTATATACGCTTGCACTCACGGAACACTTGCGCCTACCCATAATTTTATCTTTTTCTTGTATGATGGCTTCCATAAAATTTGGCGTATTCATTCTTCTAAAGAATGTCGCAACAAGAAGGGTGGCTTGCAATGAAAAAAATAGGCATAGGCATAGACTACAGCAATATATGCAAAGATTACAATACAGTATATTTAGATAGAGACAATACCGATAAAGAGACCTCTGCGTGTATGACAAAAGTGGTAGATTGGCTTAAAGCATTTTTGTCTGAAATCTTAGAAACTTTTGAGTACAAAGTTTACAGAATGAATCAGAATTCTGCGTTAAATTTAGATGAGGTTGCTCATAAAAGATTTCTCTTTTACTCTTTAGAAAAAGCCATCATTGCGCAAACTTTTATTTTACAAAGAGAGCCTGCATTTTACGACAGTTTAGCGCAGTGGTCTGACGATAGTCAAGATGGCTTACTCATTCAAAATGATGATGAGGGAGAAGGAATATTCTTTTATTTCAACGAAGATTCTAAAATACATCATTGGCTCATGGACAAGCTAAAAGATTTTTCTCTAGATGAAGTGTCTTTTGAGGAGAGATAAAAAGTCAAAATCATCCTTTGAAGCATATTTTTTGTAAAATAAAAGAAATAATCCCAACAAAAAGAGTGTTCATGTCAGCCACCTTAGCACATAATGCCTCTCAAAATTTAAAAGACACCCTTCGTGATGTTTTTTTGTACGATGAAAACAGCAGGGCTTTAGTCATTTATGATTTAAACTCTCCTCTGTCTATTGTGCTCACAGAGGCGTACCGTATGGCTTTGCCAAACGGACTCTTTATTAATTTTCATGACACCCCCACAGATGAAATCATGTCACAAATTGAAGCTCTAGTCCCCGGAGATTTTGTAGCCTTGGTGCAATCTAGCAGTTTTCGCTTGTCGGCTTTTCGCATCAGAATTGAACTGTTCAAAAAAAAGATAAAAGTAGCGGAGCACCCTCATCTAGGCAGAATGCCTAAAGATGATGAAGTCAAACACTATGTGAACGCTCTTGCTTACGATAAACATTATTACCACCACACAGGGCATACATTGCAAAATATGCTACACGTCGCCACAGGTGCAGTTGTATATAGCGGAGATAAAAAGCTCATCTATCGCGGTGGTTTTGAAGAGCCAAAACTAAACATTGGTGACTATAGAAAAATGAACAACATAGGTGGTCAGTTCCCCATCGGAGAGGTCTTTACAGAAGCAAAAGAGCTGAAATCTTTAAATGGAAAAACAAACATCATAGCATTTGGTGATATAAACTACAATGTAAATATTCCCCCACATCCTATTACAATCACCATTGAAAACGGTCAACTTGTAAAAACAGAAAACACCACAGTAGACTTTGAAGCTGTATTGGATTTGATCAAAGAAGAAGAAGGTGTGGTCTGGGTACGAGAATTAGGACTTGGGCTAAACCGTGCATTTAGCAAAGACAAATTCGTCTCAGATATGGGGACTTATGAGCGAATGTGTGGCCTGCATCTCTCTTTGGGTGCAAAGCATGGCATATATGCCAAAGAGGGTTTTAAAAGAAACAGCGGTAAATTTCATATAGATGTGATGATAGACACCACCTCGTTTGATATAGATGGCCACATTGTTTTTAGTGATGAAAAATGGCTAGTATAAAAAACCTGCCTGTACCTCTTTTATTTTTAACCTACTATTAACCTATAATTATATATAAGCATATAAAGACGGCTCACAGGAGAAATATAGTTTATGGACAAAGAACAACTCATACAAGAGATAGAAACAGCATTCAAGGGCGTGGAACTCAAGGATGGCATCGGCATCTATGAAGCAGATGAAATATATGTTGGCAGCAGTCCAAAAATAATCCAAAAGGGAAACAATAAAGACAGAATGTGGTGGAAATCATGGACGGAAATAGCAGATAAATATATCGCCTCTTACTCTTCTGTTATGGAGCTTATGGATTCACAAGGTATCAAATGGGCCTTACCCGCATATATGATTTATATCATCAATCATTATAAAGATGGTTCTTTGTCCGTCGATACAACGATTTATACCATAGAAGAAGGCGCACAGGGTCATGATAAACTTGATTTATATACAGTGGAACAAAAAAGAGTTGTAGCAAAGTTTTTACAACACATGCTAAGCATTGGTGAAGTGTGGGTGGATGTTGATTCCGCACAAGCGGCACTAGAAAAAAAGTGGGGCGCATACCTTTAAATTGTCGTTGCTTTAGTGTCCAAGGGTATTTCCCTGTGGACACTTCAAATGAATCTGACCTATCACCTTTTTATGCACCTCATCAAAATTACGGAGCCAACATGCAAGCACAAGAAATCACCAAAGAAAACATCAGAATACTCATTATGACATTTTATGCCAAAATAATTAAAGATGACATTGTAGGGCCATTTTTTATCGCTAAACTTGGTGATGATATGAGCAATGAACGCTGGGTAACGCACTTAGAGATTATAATAGGCTTTTGGAGTTCACTGGCATTTGGCAAGCCCAAATATAATGGTAATTTGTTTTTACCTCATACTAAGCTGGGAACACTAAAGCGTGAGACGTTTGAGCAGTGGCTAAAGCTTTTTGCTGAAACGTTAGATGAGGTGTACGTAGATGATATTGCTAAAAGATTTAAAGAACGCAGCACTCTTATAGCAAGGAATTTTATGCAGAATTTAATGATAACATAAATGCTCCATTTGCTAAAGTTTTTGATATAAACATAATGAAAAATGCCTTACAATAGCATTTTTTTGATACAATTTTTGAAATCGTCCACTGCTTGCACGAAATCAAGAACACTGCCCATATTTTTACACAAGCGATCAAACAGAAAAGGTTTCAAGAATGTTGAAAAAGTATTTTAAAAAAATGAAAGGCGGAGGTGTTAGCCCACCAAGAAAACCTCTTAGGGAAATCACACTGTCATTTATAGGTGCATTCTTAGGGATCTATTTGATATCGTTTATTAACCAGTTTATGAAAATTGAGACCTTGGATCACATATATTTAATAGGTTCATTTGGTGCATCTGCCGTCTTGCTTTATGGCGCACCTCAAGCGGAATTCTCACAACCTCGGAACCTCGTTGGCGGAAATATCATTTCAGCGATTATTGGTGTTGCTATATTCCAATATCTGCCCTTCGATATTGCCATTTTGGGAGCATTGGCTGTTTCACTTTCTATCGTTGCAATGCATTTAACCAGAACTCTACATCCACCAGGAGGAGCTACTGCCCTCATAGCCATCATAGGAACAGAACAGATCCATAATCTGGGATTCATGTATGTCATATCCCCTATTTTACTAGGAGCAATGATTTTACTTTTTGTTGCACTTTTTGTTAATAATTTATCAAGAAACCAACAAAGACATTACCCTCGGTACTGGATGTAAAGATAGTGGAGTCATTCAGCAAGGCTATTCTCAGCACACGATTGCTAAAGTCTTAGAATTAGATCAAGCGACGGTACAGAGGATAATTAAGTGGGTATCATGTCCCCGTATTTTTATTATTGAGTCCCTATGGAACTTGATAAAACAACATAAATACAAATTAAAAAAATAGTAAAAAAAGGGTACTAATTGGTGTACGATAACATAATATTGATAGGCTTTATGGGAAGCGGTAAAACCAGTGTAGGCAAAGTGCTTGCAAGGCAACTCTACAAAAACTTTGTGGATGTTGATAGTATTATTGAAGCAGAGCAAAATAGCAGTATTAGTGATATTTTTGCGAACAAAGGCGAAGCGTATTTTCGCTCTCTTGAACAAAAATGCATCAATGAACTAAGCCAAAAAAAGGGTCAAATTATTGCTACAGGTGGTGGACTGCCTATATATAGCTCTATACCGAAGAAGTCTCTTATTATTTACATAGACGCTGACTTTGATGTCATAATGGAACGATTACCCAAAAAAGAGCGTGATAAGCGACCCTTACTTCAAGATGAATCCAAGGCTAGAGCTTTGTTTAACCAGCGCATAGATACCTATAAGGAGCAGGCAAAATTTAGTGTGGATGCAAATCAAAAGGTACATGTTTTTATACATGTTATACGTGATTTTATTTTAGATCAGAGGGTTTTATAACTTCTATCATGAAAATAAGACTAGGCACATTTAATCTTTTTCAATTTGTAGAGCCTCCCTACTCCTGGTATACTAAAAAAGATAAGTTCACTCAAAGACAATGGCTTGAAAAAACTACATGGATAAAAAACCAAATACTCAAAATGGATTGTGATATTATTGGATTCCAAGAAGTATTTTCAAGGGATGCTTTAAAAAATCTTGTTGAAGACTTGGGTTTTAACTATTTTAAGATTGTGGACGTTGCAAAATTAAGTAAAAACAATAGAACCAAATATGTTACCACCACCATTGCACTTGCCTCAAAGTACCCTATATCAAACATACAAGTAGTGGAAGCGCATCTGCCCAGCATTGAAAAGTACGGTTTTAGGGAGCCTCATAAAGATCTATTTCAGTTTTCAAGAGTACCCATAAAGGCTACGATAACACTTCCTAACGAAAAAGAACTTTTAGTGTATGTATGTCACTTAAAATCAAATAGACTCAATGAATTCGAATACGTATTTAATGAAAACCATAGTTTAGAGCATAAAAAAGAACTGGTATCAAAAGCGCTAGAAGGTAAATTTTCCAAATCTTTAAAACAAAGATTATGCGAAGCATCTTCACTTTTCTTTGATATAAAAAAATACAAAAACAAACCTACCGTTTTACTGTGTGATCTAAACGATAAAGAGTTTTCCATCACCATTGATGCACTAACCAATTACAAATACCACGAGGTGGAAAGCCAAGAAAATCTTGTCTTACATGATGCAAGTTATCAGTACAAACAAGAGGTATATAATCCCCATCCAGAAGCAAAAGAAGCAAAAAGAAAAGCGACCAGTTATTTTCTGGAAAAAGGAAATGTATTGGATTACATTTTTATTTCGAATGATTTCAACAAAGACAACAAAGATCAAATTGCCGAAGTGACAGACTATACTGTCTTGAATGATCATTTACAAGAAAACAAAGAGGGTTCTTTGCTGAAAAGTGATCATGCACAAGTCGTTTGTGAATTAACTTTTATTTGATAGTAAAATAGACATTTTATTTAGCTATACTCGGCTCAAAGAAATATTTCAAAAATAGGAAGAAAAATGTTTGGATTACCATTAAGAACAGGCTTTTCAATGAAAGTTGACGGGATATACCTTCAGCGTCCAGACTTGCATGATGTAGCGGCAGAATTAGGTATAAGCACCAATGATGTACTTGCAAAAAACGGCATACTTACTATTTACAACACCTCTGCAACATGCCAAGAAATTATAGATGATAATGCTCTAGCTGTATTTGTCGCAATGGCTCTACATATCTCTGCTGAAAACTTTAGTGATATAAAAGAGATAGTGGAAGAGCGTGTAGAACTAGAATTTGATTTAAGTGAATTTGAGGATGATGACTAGCGCAACAGATGATTCCAAGAAACTCTTAGCACTCAATAAGCCTAGGGGTTATGTGGTCACACGATCCGATGAACTTGGGCGAAAAACAGTTTACTCTCTTTTGCCCGATTGGGTTTTTGATGAGGGATGGATGCCTATCGGACGTCTTGATTTGGAATCTAAGGGGCTTCTGCTGTTTACCGCCAACGGCAAGGTTGGTGATGCGTTAACCAGACCTGGAGGTTGCATTAAAGTGTACGAGATTTGGGTCAGAGGACATGTAACAGACGAACATATGAGCGCTGCCATGAGGGGCGTAGAAAGCAAGGGCGACCTACTGAAAACGGTTAGTGTCAAAAAAATAGGTATGGGTGGTGCTAAAACCAAACTCATAGTCAAAATTGACGAGGGAAAAAATCGGCATATCCGCCGACTTTTTGGGGCTTTGAAGGATCCAAAATTTGGGACGCCCTTAAAAGTGTTAGAATTGAAACGAATCAGCATTGGCAGTTTTAACCTCGACCTCGAAAACGCTAAGTGGCGCTACCTTTCAGAGAAAGAAGAGAAAATGCTCATTGCAAATCTTGATTAAATGCCTTAAGAGGATTTACTGCTATCATCCTTAGGCTTATCTGTAGACTCAAGAGACCATTTATCTGTAGAAGTACAGCCCACATCACAAGAGATATGAGGATTGTAACCAGGGATGACAACATCAACATTCATAGCCACAGTGATGAGGAAGTTACTGCCCTGGGCTCTGTGAGCAGAGAAAGTATGTGTATTACAGAATTCTTCATTCATAAATTCAGCTACCATGTTTGCATATTTATAGGCATCTTGCTGTGTTTCAAATGTCATATTATTGGAATATTCACTTTTTTTAAAGCATCCGCATTCTTTTTCCATTTGTACTGTATACATAAGTCTTTCCTTTTGAGTAAAATAATCATACTTTAGCGTTATGGGGAATCATAGCATTATTTATGCTCTTTTTGTATCTAGTTCTTTCAAAGTTGCATAGGTTTTGAAAGTCAAACCAGTCTTCAACCTAAACATCTTATCTAATATTTTCCTTGGTACATTGGCTATTTAACAAATTATATGACTTAATGCTTAAATAGTATAATCACATTGTCATAGGTAGTTACATTTAGTTGAAGCAGTGAAGAAGAGATACAAGAGCTTAAAATATTGCTACAAAAAAAATAAATCAAAGAAAATATATCCAATCCAAAGCTATCTTTGATATAACAGTCAATAAACAACATATACAAAAGGAAATAATCATGCCAAACAATGAAGCAACGGCTCAAAAAGAAGATAAAATGTATGAGGTCATAACCTACACAGATATGGTAGCATTTAACTACACTCTAGCTGATGATGAAGAACCAAAAACCATAGAACGTGAAATAACTATCGTCTGGGAAGACACGCTTGAGAAGTTTATTGAAGAACATGGTGCCGATAGACCCTATAAGATCAACACCTTTAAACGAGAAAGAGAACAAAATTATTTCATAGAACAGGTAGAGAGTGAAGTTGAAGACCTCATAGACGAGGTACAAGAAGAGATAGCCAACAAAACGAAGTTTGGCTTTGACTTTACCGGACCGCTGCATAATGACGACTAAATAAGCTAATTATAATGTGTGTGGATGTCCACACTTTAGGTTCTACCAGTCACCTCCCCTGCAGGATGACCTAGAGTTTCACTCTGTTTGTTCCATTAACTCAAAACGTGCAAAACGATCTTACACAGATAAACAAGTACACCAAGACTGCTCTGGGTGTACCATACCTCATGGTGAAGATTATATATTCAGTAATTTTGATAAGGATTGGCTTAAGATGATGCAGAATGTTAAGAATTAAATAGCACTTTTATGTGAATATGTCTTTGCTTAGTAGACAATCTGAGCCTTTTCCATAACTCATACCATATAAAGAGTATTACAGTATAGTCCACATTATGAAAAAAACAAATGAACTCATCACAAAAGACATCAAACATCTCATCTTTCAAATCGCAATCCCTTCAAGTATAGGGATGTTTTTTAACACCATGTATAATGTAGTAGATACATTTTATGTAGGGCAAATCTCTACAGAAGCCATCTCTGCACTTACCTATAGTTTTATCATTTTTTTCATGCTTTTATCTATAAGTTTTGGACTATCATCAGCAATTACCGCATATATAGGTGGCGCACTGGGTAAACACAAGCGAGAGTTGGCACGTATTTATGCGACAAACGGCATAAGTTTACTGATGCTTGTTTCTTTTGCACTAACACTTACAAGCTTTGTACTTTTAGAATATATATTTGGATTAATGGGTGCCACGGGTAAGGTCTTAGAGTATGCACTTGAATATACCTACATCATATTCCTAGGCATCGTTCCTATGCTCATAGGCTTAGGTGCAAACGCAGTCCTAGTAGCCCTTGGGGATACTAAAAGTTATAGAAATATTTTGATTATTGGATTTATTTTAAATGTCATCCTTGATCCACTGTTTATCTATGGCTTTTATTTTATTCCTGTACTTGGCATAAGTGGGGTTGCCATCGCAACTGTTTTGATACAATACATCACACTTATATATATGCTGACAAAGCTTTATAGAACAAACCTTTTTCATACCACTGATTTTTTCAAATCTCCTCCAAATATAAACGCTTTTAAACATTTAACCAAACAAGCTATACCTACAAGTCTAAACATGTTTTTAGGGTCTTTGGGAAGTATGATTACTATGTATTTTGTATCTACTTATGGGTTTAAGGAAGTTGCTGCATTTGGTATAGGCTATAGAGTTGAGCAGATTATCTTACTTCCTATGTTGGGTCTAAATACCGCCGTTATATCTATAGTATCCAACAACTTTGGGGCTAAAAACTTCGATAGAATAGACGAAGTCATAGATAAATCTTTAAAATATGGATATATAATGAGTGCTATGGGCGTAGTTCTCATAGCACTGTTTGGTAAGCATATGATTATGGTATTTGATACTGATGTCGAAGTTGTAGATACCGCATACACGTATATAATGTTTGAGAGTTTTATATTCTTTTCATTTATAACATTGTTTATATCTAGCTCTACACTTCAAGGTATTAAAAATCCATTTATGATACCTTATATTAGTTTCTATAGACAGATATTTATGCCTCTTATTTTCTTTTCTTTAGTGGTAAATGTATTTGATTTACCTATTATCTATTTATGGGTGAGTATGTTTATTATTATTACCAGTGCTGCAATTTATATTAAGATATATACAGCCAAACAATTAGAACACGCTCGTACCAAAGCGCATATCAAAAAGTAAATCTAACGTGTGAAGTGTTTAAGTCATCATACAAAATAACTCAGAGGTTTTAGCAGCCATAATAAAGTCATTTTGATGCAGTCCTTTGATTTTATGGCTCCACCATTCAACTGTAACAGATGAATACTCTAGAACTATAAGAGGATGATGATTTTCTTCTTCGGCTACGACTCCTATAGCATTTGTAAATGAGAGTGATTGAGTGTAGTTTTTAGTTTTAAATACACGAGTAAGTTTTTGAAGATTATCTTCTACCCTAATCTTCCAACCTTCAACTTCTGACATAAGCGATATTATTTCTTCTTGCGTTAGTAACGGTACATCTGCTCTGCACGCTTCACAACCTTGAGTAGATAGTTTTTTTATCGTTTTCATTTTTTAAAGTAACCTCTGTATTTGTTCTAACTCATCGGCACTTAGAGATAGTTCTAAACTACTTAAGTCCTCTAACATATGTTGAGATGAACTTGTACCAACAAGGGGGACTATGCTGTTTTCTCTTAAAAATGCAAACCATATCTCTGCAGGTGTTGTTTGATACTTTTGAGAGATAACATCCAAGGTCTCACCAGATATTATCTTCGGGTTTGCAGTCAAAGACCAAAAACTTTGGTAGATCACATTGTGTGTATCGCACCATTGGCGTATCTCTTTGTCATAGTCTGTTATTGCATGAAAACGGTTCTGTAAAATGGCCGGTTTGATTTTAGATGTAGTATAGAGGTACTGTAATACTTCCAAGCTATAGCAGTTGCTAATGCCCAATTGTCCTACTTCACCATTGTCTACAAAGCTTTCCATTGTGTGCCAAACTTCCATCAGGTCTTCAAAACTATCATAAGGAGAATGCAGTACCAAAGAGTCTATATAGTCGGCATGTAGATTTTGTTTAGAGACGGTAAATGATTGTTTTACCTGTTCACTGAGCGTGGCATTTGCATCATAGGGTGTCTCGTCTGGGTCTTGCCCACCAACAGGCGTAAATTTCGTTTGTATAAAAACGTCTTCACGTTTTATGCCTTCGTGTTGCATGTTAAGCAGTGCTTCGCCAACCAGTGCTTCGCTGTAGTGCCTTGGTTGACAAGCAGTATCTATCCCTCTAAATCCAGATCTTAAAGCTAGTTCAACCAAAGTAGTGGTACGTTCTTTTTTCCATGCAGTACCGTAAATAATCTTTGGCATCTTTACACCAGCAGAGGTAACAATATAATCTTTTTCTTTCATCTTACTCTTCCTCATGATTTGAATATAGCATAAGGGGCCATTTCATTGCTTCTGGTGTTGCAAAGAAGTAGCTTGTCTAATGCGCTGTCAGTCTGTTTGTTTATATTCAAAAAAATCTGTTTCATATACATCATAATCATCCATTAAACATGAAGCAATACGAGCTTTATTGATTACACTTATGCCAGGTGTAGCATCAATTACTCTTTCAAGTCTTTCTTTCATGTCTTGATATGCCGATTCATAACCATCTGAAAATGCTTTTATTTCAGCAGTACTTTTCATCCCATGCTTTAATGCTTCATCCTTTAACACTGGAGGTTTTATGCTTATCATTTATTGCCTTTTTATTAATATATACTATTATACAAAAAAATATTATTAAAAATGATATTTTTCAAAAATGTGCACACTTTCAAGTTATTGTATACTACATCAAATTAACTATTAAGGATTTTTATTGCCCTATGTACTTAAAAAATACGATGTCATAAAAGGTGAAAAGGTAGAAGACTTTTTAGTAGATGTTGTAAAATTGTCCGAAACACTTGCCCATAGACTCTTGCAAAAGGGTAGAATAATGGACCACAAAAATAAGCGTTTACAAAAAGGGAAAGTACTAAAATCTGGCTACATAGAAGTCTTAATCTTTGAGGCCATAACCAAAGGGTTAAAACCACTCTTTCAAACAGAACATTTTGCACTTTTTGATAAACCATCAGGTCTGCTTGTTCATCCAACTATCCATTCTACTGAGTATACACTTTTAGATGAAATACGATACCAGTTTGGAATGGAGGGTAACTTAGTACACCGAATAGATGCAGAGACATCAGGACTCATACTGGTATCTAAAAATGGATACTCTCAATACCTATTACAAGAAATGTTTGATAAAAAAGAGTTTGCAGAAAAAGCCATTATCAAAAAATATAAAGCCCTAGTAGAGAAAGAGCTAAAAGAAGATATTTTGATTGACAAAAAAATTACAACTTCAAATGGTTTAATAAGTTTAAAAATGGAAACATCTCAAAATGGAAAAGAATCAAGTACTCTTATACGACCAATATCGTATAATAAAACTCAAAATCAAACTTTAGTAGAAGCCATACCCTACACAGGAAGACAACATCAAATAAGAGTACATTTAGATGCTATATCACATAGAATTGTAGGTGACCCAATATATGGACTTAATGAAAATTTTGTAGATGATTTTTTAAATGATAAAGTAGGGGAAAGTGAACGCATAAAAATAACTGGGGCTTCTAGACTGATGCTCCATGCTTATTATTTAGAGTTTACTTTTTTAAATACGACTTATGTATTTTGCTCTAAGCAAGCGTTTGGTGATGAACCTCTCTAAACCCTAAGGCTAAAGAGACCTAGTCGTCATTATGGCAGTTGGCCACTAAAGTCAAAGCCAAACTTCATTTTATTGACAATTTCTTAACTCGTTCCCCTTCGTCCCCGATGCGAGGACTCTTTAGATTCTACTAGTCACCTCCCCTGCAAGATGACCTAGGGCTCCACTCTATTTGCTCCATTAACTCAAAACGTGGAAAACGATCTATTACCAATGAACAAGTGCATCAAGACTACTCTAGGTGTAACATACCTCATGGTGAAGATTATACTGCACCCCTTTGTCAAGACCATAAAAAAAGTTTTTTTATTCCCAGCACCTAAGCTACCTTTAGTAGCATTGATTCATCTAAATTATTAACTACTTTGCAATAAGCCTCATGAGGAGTTTTGTATCCAATAGCT
>JAGXFO010000002.1 GCA_024637255.1 Sulfurovum sp. | reverse complement strand
GGAACGGTGCAGGACATCACTGAAGATTTTGAGAAAGAAGAAGCCTTGCTGCTGCAAGCACAAATTTTCGATGCCGTTCAAGATTCTATCATGGTTCATGATCTGGAGGGGCACTTTATCTACCTCAATGAAAATGCATGGAAAACACGCGGGTATACCCAAGAAGAGATGATGGGAATGACAGTCAAAGAACTCGACGCTCCCGAATATGACAGCGGCCATCCCGAGATGATCAAAGCGGCAATGAAAAAAATGGGAGAAGAAAGGCATATAAATCTCCAAGTGGAACAACTGTGCAAAAACGGTGAGCGCATACCGGTAGAAGTGTATGCAAAACGCATCATTCTTAAAGACAAGCCTTATATTTTGAGTTCCGTACGAGACATATCTGAACAAAAAAAGGCGCGGCAAGCACTTTTGACGTCCGAGAAAAAATACCGGGACTTGGTGGAAGATATGATGATCGGTATCTACCGTGCCGACCTTTTTGGGAATATCTTCTATGTGAATCCAGCTCTGGTGAAAATGCTTGCTTTTGATACGGAGGACGAAATGACAAAGCTGAATGCACTTAAAATGTACAAATCCACCAAACAGCAAAAAGCATTCACCCGAGCATTACTTAAAGAAGGACATATCAACAATTATGAATTGGAAGTCCTCAATAAAAACGGTGCTCCCGTCCCGGTTATGATGACTGCGACACTCGATGGTGATATTTTCACAGGGATGATTGTTGATATGAGTGAGATTAAAAGATCCCGACAAAAGATTGAGACACTTTCAAAGGTAGTGGAGCAGATTGATGATTTGGTGATTATAACCGATAAAATGGGGACTATTACCTATGTCAATCAGGCATTTTGTGACCATACGGGTTTCTCAAAAAAAGAGGTCTTGGGGAAAGATCCAAAACTTTTAAAATCAGGTCAGCATGATAATGCCTTCTATAAAGACTTATGGGAAACGATTTCAAGTGGAGAGGTTTTTAGAAAAACACTGGTCAATAAAAAGAAAAATAACGATCTATACTATGAAAACAAAACCATTACGCCACTAAAAAATGATGAAAACAATATCATCGGATATGTCTCCACCGGAAAAGATGTCACTTCAGAGACGTTGATGCATAAGGAAATGGAAAATATCGCTACTTTTGATAAACTCACCGGAATTTATAACCGTTACAAATTTGAAGAACTCTATGAGCTGGAATCTGAGCGCTCACAACGCTTCTCTCAGCCGCTCTCATTGATTCTTATCGATATTGATCATTTTAAGTTGGTGAATGATACTTATGGACATACTGTCGGAGATGAAGTGCTCAAAAAATTGGCCGCTGTCATACAAAACAATATCCGAAAAATAGATATTTTTGCACGCTGGGGAGGTGAAGAGTTCCTGGTGTTAAGTCCGGGTACCGATCTGGAAAATATCCAAATACTGGCAGAAAAACTGCGATTAGCCGTTGAGAGTGCCTTATTCCCCGGAGTGGATCATTTAACCATCAGTCTTGGTGTCGGTGCACTTGGAAACAATGATACTTTTTTAGAACTATTCAAACGAGTCGATCAGGGGCTCTATTACGCAAAAGAACATGGGCGAAATCAGATTGGCATTATCTCAACTCTTTGATACAATAGGGCATGTATAAAGAAGCTCACAAGTTTACTCTATCAATGGTATCTGATAAATGTTCGCTACACTTCGCCATGGAGACTAGCAGATGACCCATGCAAGATATATATTAGCTAGATAATGCTCTAGCTGTCTCAAGTAAAACTGTACTAGAAAGATACTACTTTCCCTTGCTTAAAGCTTTTTCTATTCTACAAATGGTGGCAGTATATATGTTCATTTTAGCATTTGGAAATAAGTTTTGGTTTTTGTTGTCTTAAGTATTCAGGCCATTATAAAATAGCTGGCTTATTACCAGTATGGGTGGACAGTTTAGTGCATTTTTGCATATTTTTTAAGTCCATTAAAATAGATTGATAGATACAATAGGTATTCATAGAAGGAGAAATCGCACTATGCCAATCAGCATTGGATTTCAAAAAATTTTTCAAAAAAAATCTTATACTTATCCAGTAATCTTTTGGATCATCTTGTTTATTTCAGTTATTATTGCTGTATTTTTCTGGTCCGTGTCAAAACATACTTATGACAATCAGGTCAAAGAACTTTTTGAAAGTAATGTTGATGAGAACTTAGATCGCATGAATGGTCGGATAGTACAATATGAGAATGCTTTGCGTAGCGGTATCGCATTTTTTCAGGCTAGTGATAGTGTTAGCCGCCAAGAGTGGCAGTATTTTGTAGAGATGCTTCAGCTCCATAAGCATTATCCTGGTTTGCATGGGATTGGATTTGCAATGATGCTCCATCCGGATGAAGTTACCCCACTCGAAGAAAGAATGCGCTCCCAAGAAGGTTATCCCTCCTTTACACTCAAACCCGAAGGGGAACGTGAACAATACAGTGCAGTCCTCTATCTTGAGCCAATGGATGAGCGCAATGTGAAAGCAATCGGATACGATATGTTCTCCGAGCCTATGCGCAGAAAAGCGATGATAAGGGCTAGAGATACGGGTCTTGCATCGGCTTCGGGACGAGTTGTATTGGCACAAGAGACTGACTTGGATGCCCAAACTGGTTTTTTACTGTACTTTCCCTTGTATAAAACAAAGAAAGAGCCAGACACAATTGAAGCGCGACGAAATGCGCTTCTTGGATTTGTCTACAGCCCCTTTCAGATGAAATATCTGATGAGTAAGCTCACCCCCAAATACTCTTTACTTGATCTTGAAATCTACGATGATGAATGGATGTTAGAAGATGATCTTCTCTATCGATCGTTTGAACCATCCTCTTATGTTTCAAAACATAGCACCCAGCGAACACTTGAGGTTGGCGGACGAATATGGCATATTCGTTTTTTAAGCACAGCAGAGTTTGATACTATGGCCAATAATCAATATCCTTGGCTTTTGACATTGGGAAGGCTGCTTCTTTATCTTTTTTTAGTGTTCATCATCCTGCAGCTTGTAAAGAATCGGCAAAAACTGAGGGTCAAAACCAAGGAACTTGAGTCAAACAGAGCTTGGCTTAACAACTTGCTCAGTTCTTCTGTCGATGGAATTCACATCCTGGATCTTGATGGACAGCTCATAGAATACAGCCCCTCTTTTCTTAAAATGCTGGGCTATGACAACAATGAAGCTCAGCTTTTGAGTGTATATGACTGGGACAGTAATCTGTCACGTGAAAAGATTACTGAGGTTATTGGATCTATGTCCGAAGTCCCAATCACTTTTGAGACTCAGTATCGTCGTAAAGATGGTATGGTTTTTGATGTTGAGATTACTGCTAGAAAAATTGAGCTGGAAGGGAAGCGTTATATATACGCCTCCTCACGAGATATCACTATGCGTAAGCAGGCGGGAAAAGAGTTGCGTAAGCTTTCGCAAGTAGTTGAGCAAAGCCCCCATACCGTAGTCATTACTGATCTTGAAGGTAATATAGAATACGTCAATAATTCTTTTACTCGAATGAGCGGATATACGAGAGCTGAAGCAATAGGTAAAAATCCTCGCCTGCTCCAATCGGGCAAAACAATCTCAGCTACTTATGATGCCATGTGGGGACAATTGACCAAAGGAAAACCTTGGGCTGGTGAGTTTGTCAATCGTCGAAAGGACGGAACTGAGTATACGGAAGCACTTAAGGTTTCTCCCCTTTTCCAGACTGATGGAACCATCGTCAATTATATGGCAATTAAAGAGGACATTAGTGAGAAAAAACGCAACCAAAATCGTATTCATTATCTTGCCAATTTTGATGTTCTTACAAAACTGCCAAACCGGGTTCAGCTTGAAGAGAAAACAGCATACGCCATCAATTTTGCAAAGCGAAAAAATGGAAAACTGGCGCTTCTTTTTCTCGATCTCGATCACTTCAAAAATATCAACGATACTCTTGGCCATAGAATCGGAGATCTCTTGTTGATGAAGTTGGCTAAACGTTTTCGAGCAGTTCTGCGTGAAGAAGATGTCGTATCGCGCTTTGGTGGAGATGAATTCATTTTTATGGTGCCGCATACGGATATACAAGGCATTACTCATGTTGTACAGAAACTTCTAAGTACTATTGCCAAACCTGTTATAATCGAACATAATGAGCTGACAGTGACTGCATCCATAGGTATTGCTCTTTATCCGGCTGACGGTAAGGACTATGGGACGCTTACTAAAAATGCCGATATTGCCATGTACCGTGCAAAAGAGGATGGGCGCAATAACTACTGTTTCTTTACCGAAGCGATGCAAGAGCGTTCAACACGTAATTTGCAACTGACAAATGCATTGCGCCATGCTCTGGAACAGAAGCAATTACACGTGGTCTATCAGCCACAAATCTCATTGCATGATGGCCGTATTATTGGGGCAGAAGCCTTATTGCGATGGATCCACCCTGAGCTTGGAAATATTTCACCTACTAAGTTTATTCCACTTGCAGAAGAGAGTGGAATAATCTTATCAATCGGTGAGTGGGTACTGCGTACCGCAGTAAAACAAGCGAAAAGCTGGATCGAACATGGTCTGTCACCAATGATCGTCGCCGTCAACCTCTCGGCGGTACAGTTTCGTCATCCCCGTTTAGCAGGACTGGTTGCAGACATATTGGGGGAGATAGGCTTACCTCCGGAGTACTTGGAGATCGAATTGACTGAAGCAGTTGCAATGAGCGACCCAAAACGTGCCTATGCTGTGATGGACAAGCTACATGAACAGGGAGTACGTATGGCCATTGATGATTTTGGAACGGGTTATTCCAGTTTGAGTTATCTTAAAAAATTTAAAGTCTATAAGCTCAAAATTGACCAATCATTTATTCGTAATATCCACACTGATCCTGAGGATAAAGCTATCGTAGCTGCTATTATCAGCATGGCCCATAGTCTTGGACTGAAAACCATTGCTGAAGGTGTGGAAACGCTAGAGCAGCTTAATTTTCTTCGAGAACAGGGATGTGATGAGATACAGGGGTATTATTATAGTAAACCGCTTACCGCAGAAGTATTTGAAATATTTGCAAAGAGTGAAATTAAATCATAGGTTTTCATATTGTATCATTCTGGCGTTTTATTTGTTATATTTTATGTGTTGCTAATTAACGGTATAAGTGCAATGCTTCATGCTGATTGGTTTTGTCGTTCAATTTTAGCATAAAACATTCCACTTATGGTCTGAATTCAGACCATAAGTATGGACATGGTTTTAAGACAATCTTACTATAATTGTTGAACTTTTATATATTGGAGACAAATGAAATATATTATTTTGTTCGTGTTATCTTCGTTTATTTTTGCCAATGAACAAAGAATTCTTCTTAGTGGATTTACCATACATGAGCATACTTATGATCGTTTTGGTGAAGAGTATAATGCCTTCAATTATGGTGCAGGATACGAATACAGCTTTTTCAATGAGTATAATGAAATTTATTTTGCAACCAATGTTTTACTTTTTAATGATTCTTTTGAAAATCCACAGCTTGTAGTTGGGATGGGACATGCTTATCGTTTTGATACAGGAGTCATCGATACGGCAATTGGAGTAAGTGGTTTTTTTGGAGTAAAAAAGATTTATACGGATGATGATTTAAATCGTGATGATGGAGATTATGGATTTACAGGCGGAGTAGGTCCTACGGTTACATTGTATTATGAAGATTTTAGTATGAATTTCGTTTATGTTCCTGGTTTTAGTTTTAAGGATCTGGATACTACCGGGTTTTTATATACATACTTTGGCTATAAGTTCTAATCGTAAGTGACAATAGTGTAAAATCTACAAAATGCAAGATACTTAGATTGGGATACATATGATAACAAGCGAAAATTTTAAAGAAATATTAATAAAATATTTGAATCTTGAGGATATAACTCCTGAAGAAATTGATGATAATGATGCACTTTTTGGCGATGATGGATTGGGATTAGATTCTGTTGATTCTATTGAGTTAGTTTTAGCTATTGAAAAGGAATATGGTGTAAGAATTTCAGATTCTAAACTGTATAGTACGATTTTTGCATCAGTCCAAAGCCTTTTAAATTATATTAATGAAAATAAAGAATAAGGTTTTTATAACAGCTACTTCTTCTGTTAGTTGCGCAGGTGATGACAATAACACATTGTTTGCCAATATCTGTGAGGGCAACAGTGGTATAAAACAAGATATGAACTACTTTTTCGAAGCACAACCTGCGATAGGGAAACTATGTTCAACTACTACATTTTATGATGCACTGCTATTGCAATGTCAAAATATTTTAGACCAGAGTAGACTAGAAAATTTTAATGACACACTCTTAATCATAGGCTCTTCTGTGGGAGGTATGAATACTACTGAAAAGATATATTTCAAAACACAAAATTACAAAGAGATCGATCCTGCTTTTCATCATATTAATGCAATTGCAAATATTCTAAACGAGAAATTTGATTTTTATGATGACATCTCTTTCTCTACCGCATGTACCTCTAGTGCAAATGCGATAGGTTATGCATACGAAGTTTTATCGAAGGGCATTTATAAAAATGCACTTGTAGTAGGTGCGGACAGTTTGTCTAAAATCACAGTTGGTGGTTTTTTAACTTTGGGCGTATTGTCTTCAAGCCCATGTAAACCTTTTGATGCAGCCAGAGATGGTATGAATGTAGCAGAAGCTATCGCCTGCTTATTGTTGGAAACCGAACCTTGTGAAAATACTGTTGAAGTTTGTGGAGTAGGGTACAGTTCAGATGCATACCATATGACTCATCCCCACCCTGATGGAAAAGGGGCTATTTCTGCTATGTCTCAAGCGTTGAAGTCTGCAAACATTAAGCCTGAACAAATAGATTATATCAATGCTCATGGTACAGGCACTATAGCAAATGATAGTGCAGAGGCAAATGCTATTGTTACGCTTTTTCCCCATCGACCTTGTGTGAGCTCTACCAAGTCCGTTACTGGACATACGCTGGGTGCAGCAGGTGCATTGGAAGCAATAATATCATGCATGGTACTTAAAGAACAAATATGTCCTAAAAATACCTCTTTGGATATTCCAGAGAATATCAATCTTAATTTACCTTTGCTTAGCCAAGAAAGTGAAATTAGCTATGTACTTAGCAACTCTTTTGCTTTTGGTGGAAACAATTGCAGTATAGTGTTTGGAAAAATCTAAATGAGAATCAATTTAGAGATTTTGGAAAGTGCTTATGTTTATGCTCCCAAGGAAATAGAAGAACTAAATACAAAAGAACTTGTTCCTAAAATGCTAACAAGAAGAAGGCTGACAAGAGCAGCAAAATTAGCTATTTATTTAGCCAATAAAGTCTCTTTCCTAAATGGTAGAATTATTTATGGCAGTAGTTTTGGAGAATTAAGTGCCACAGCCAATATTTTAAATTCCATCAATGCTAAAGAACCTATTAGTCCTACGCTTTTTCAAAACTCAGTCTACAATACTGCAGTTTCTTACCTTTCCATGTTAAATGATAATAAAAATGAAATTATGACTATCTCTAGTGGAGATAATACTTCGCTGAACCTATTGAAATCAGGCGCAATTAAATCTTTAGATGGTGATATTCTATTGCTATTGGCAACAGAAACTTTGAATATAGATAAGATTGAAGATGTTAATTCTTGTATAGATGTTTTAGAGTGTGGCGTTGCATTAAAGGTAAGATTTACACAAGAAGAAGCAACTGTTGATTATGACGATGTAAGTAATGAGGTTAAGACACCTAAATCCCTTAATCATATGCTAAATATTGCGAAAAATATACATAGGGGAAAGCCAAATATTATAGAGGTGATATTATAAATTTACCACACAGGGAACCACTTGTATTTGCAAAAGTTGTGATTAGGAAACAAGATAATATTGTTGAAGTACTCTGCACTTTTAAGGATATTCCTACTTTGGCAATGTTTATAGAAGCTGCTGCACAAGCAAGTGCTGCTTTTGAAATCGACAATAATATTAAGCTTAAGATTGGATTTCTAACGGTAGCAAAAGATATCAAATTACTAAAGGATCTTAAAGAAAAGCGTTATGTCCTTAGAGTAGAGATCGAAGCAGAAATTAATAATATCAAACAATTCTATTTTGAGGCGTTTGAAGAATTTGGTGACATGAAGTATGTATCAGGACATTTTACTCTTGTATTGCAAGAATAAAATAATTATTTATTTCAGAAACATTTTAGTAATATGATATATCATCGCTAGCATGAAACTAAGCGATTGTATAGCACATTTAGTTAGCTTTGGATAAAATAGTAGTTCAAGAAAGATAAGGAAGAACGAGAATGTTGGTAAGTGAGTTATATACTGTTGTAAAACAAGATTTTGAACAGCTAACGATAAAACTTACTACAGAAAATCATCCTATATTTCAAGCACACTTCCCTGGCCATCCAATGTTGCCAGGTTTCGCACTTATAGATATTATTGCTGAAGTTTTAGGAGATACAGTAGTATATATTCAATATAGCAAGTTCATAACGCATTTACTACCTAATGATATTATTCTGTGCAAAATTAAAACTGATAAGAACCGAAGGAATATTAAGATCTTTAAAAATACACAAAAAGTTAGTGAGATAACATATGAATCAAAATAAAGTTATTATAATTATACCAACATATAATAATCCACAGAGCATCAGAGATGTGGTTTTTGATGTCTTGGGGTATAAATATGAAGTAATAGTTATTGATGATGGTTCAGATGTACCTGTAGAGGACTTTTTCTCGACGGAAGAGAAAAATAGAATACATATTGTAAGACATGAGAGAAATCGAGGAAAAGGGGAGGCCATAATAAGCGGGGCTCAAAAAGCTAAGGAATTGGGTTATGCGCATGTACTTAGTATGGATGGTGATGGACAGCATCTGGCATCTCAGGCCCACCTTCTTATTGATGTTTGCGACGGTGATGACATTATTATTGGAGCTAGAAATCTTAACATGGAACATGTACCGTTTGGCTCTAAATTTGGGAGATGGTTTAGTAATATGTGGGCATGTTGGGATACGGGACAGACTATTAGCGATTCGTTGTCTGGCTATAGAATATATCCTGTATCAGTTTTAGACCTTCCCATCAAAACACAAAGATTTGATTGGGAAATGGAAGTGCTTGTTAGGCATGCGGATGCAGGCAAAAAAATTAAAGAGGTAAATATAGAATGTTATTACCCTATAGCAGAAGAGAGAGTGAGTCATTTTAGGAACTTTGAAGACACTATGGCTATAGTTTGGGTTCATGCTCAGATATTACCATTTAAATGGGCTAGAACAATTATCAAACCATTTCTTTTCTATAAAAATAATACATGAAAACAACCCAGCAGCGAGGCAGTGCATGGAGTATTAAATTGGCACTTGCTCTATACGATATTTTTGGGTATAAATTTATTTACTATCTTTTGTATCCTATCACTTTATTTTACTTTTTACTAGCTCGAAATGTTAAAGAATCATTGGCAATTTATTATAAACATTTGAACATTGAATTTAATAATAGCGTTTATTTTGAGCACTTAAGAACATTTATTATTTGTTCAGTCGACAGATTTATATCTAAAGTAGATCCAAAAAGCTATAGTTTTGAATATAAAAACGGTGAAATACCCACCAAGATTTTAGAGTCGGGAACAGTACTTATCTATTCACATTTTGGAGGCTGGTCGGCATCTTCAAGCAGAGCCCATGTAAAAAATAAAATTAATATAGTTATGCAAGAAGCCATGAGTGATGATATCAAAAAAATTGAAGAGTCTATCGATGGAAAATCAAAGAAGAAAAAGTCAAATTTAAATATTCTAGACTTAAATCAGGGAGGCATATATGTATCAGTACAAATAGCCAATGCCTTGATGAATGAAGAAATTGTTGCCATGATGGCAGATAGAGTATCCAACAAAAAAGCTGAACTGGAAGTTTCTTTTCTTAACGAGCAGGCCAACTTCAACAAAAATCCTTTCCAGATTGCATATAAAGTAGATAGGCCTATTTTGGCCTATTTTATTATTCTTGTCGGTATGAGAAAATATAAAGTAGAATACATAAGAATTGATATGGATAGATCAAAAAAAGAAGATGAAGCGATAGAAGAAGCTCTAGTCATCTATGTAAAAAAATTTGAAGAGATCGTAAAAGAATACCCTAATCAGTGGTTTAACTTTTATGATTTTTGGGAGAAAAAATGACCTTGAAAATAGATAAAAGACACATAAGTCTTAATGAAATAATAGCTGCAAAAAATATGAAAATTTCCAATGATGATGATTTTGTCAATGCAGTTGGACATGCACATAATTTTTTAATGCAGCAGATAAAGACCAAACCCATTTATGGCATTACAACAGGCTATGGAGCAAGCGGGAAAAATTATGTCTCGTATGAAGATAGCGAAGCATTACAGAAAAACTTATTTAGATTTCATGGTTGCGGAGTGGGCAAAAATTTAAGTGAAAAAGTCTGTCGTTATGCTGTCATAATGCGTACCATCTCATTAAGTAAAGGTCGTTCTGCTGTGAGCATAAACCTTCTGCATAGACTTGAACTGTTGATTGAAAAAGATATTATTCCCGTAATTCCTTCTCAGGGTTCCGTGGGGGCGAGCGGTGACTTAACACCTTTGTCTTATATTGCTGCTGTGATAGCAGGAGAACGTGAAGTTTATTATAAAGGCGATATTCGAGATGTTGCTGAGGTTTATGCTGAACTGGATATTCAGCCTTATGTATTTAAACCAAAAGAAGCATTGGCAATTATGAATGGGACGACTATCATGAGTGCTATAGCAGTGGATGCCTTAGAAGAGTTTGAGGTAATTTTGGACTCAATGGAGTCTTATGTTGCAGGAATGTTTGAGGTTCTCTTGGGTGATGTCACCCCTGTGTCGGATTTTGTTCATGAGTCTAAACCTTTTTCAGGACAAATAATAGCAGCAAAAAATATTAAAAATAAAATGGAAGATTCGCAACTTACACATGGCAGGGATGATCGTTATGCAAAGTTTTTTGAAGACAATGATTTAAATATCCAGGATAATTACTCTATGCGCTGTGCTCCACAGGTTTTAGGAGTGATTAGGGACAACTTGACAATTTCGAAAAATTGGGTTGAAACAGAGATAAATTCTGTCAATGATAATCCTCTAATAGATGGAGAAAATGAAAAAATATACACTTCAGGTAATTTTTACGGTGGATATGTGGCTCATGCGATGGATACATTAAAAATTTGTGCAGCGAACTTGGCTGATTTGCTCGATAAAGAGTTTGCGCTGCTTGTCGACCATAAATTCAATAGAGGACTGGGCGAAAATTTAAAACTTGCACCCCAGTCATACTATCATGGCTTCAAGGCGATGCAAATAACTCTTAGTTCTCTTAGTGCCGATGTGATTAAAAACACAACAGCGGCATCTATTCATTCTCGCCCAACAGAGTCACTTAACCAAGATAAGGTTTCCATGGGAACAACAGCAGCCAATGACTTTGCTAAAATGATGCCAGAACTTCATAATATGCTGGCTATTGCGTTTCTTGGTATGGCACAAGCTGTGGACATAAGAGGGGTAGAAAAAGTTTCTCCTCACCTCAAAGGTATTTATGATGAAATTCGTGTAATCGTTAAGCCTCTCGTGGAAGACAGAAGAATGGATATTGATATTTATAAGATAAAACCATTATTGCTTGATGGGAAGTTTGCTTAAAATGACTCAGCCAAAAGTTTTAGTGACAGGTGCTACTGGCTCCATGGGAGCAGCCATAGTTGAAGAATATGCAAGACATGGCTATTACGTTTATATTCACTACAATACAAACAAAGCTAAGGCAGAAGAACTACTAGGTCGTATTGATGCAGGTGAAATCATTGGTTTTAATATGAATAATAAAGTGGAGATAGCGACTGCTTTGGAGAGTTTGGAAGTAGATGTTCTTATTAATAATGCAGGAATTATTCGCGATAGCCTTTTCTTTTTTATGGAAGATGAAGCATGGGAAGATGTTATTAATACAAATCTTAATGCACCTTTTTACATTACCAAATTTATTGCTAAAAACATGATCCGTAATAAGAAAGGCAGCATAGTAAATATTGCCTCTGTCTCAGGTGTATGTGGAAATGCCGGGCAAGCAAACTACGCAGCTTCCAAAGGCGGGATGATAGCGCTTACTAAGACATTGGCCATAGAGCTCGGGCGCTACAACATACGGGTAAATGCTTTAGCCCCAGGTATGATAGAATCAGAAATGATTAAAGATATTCCCAATGCGGAAGAGCTAAAGAAAACTATCCCTCTCAAGCGTTTTGGACGTGTTGAGGAAGTGGCAAAATGTGCGTACTTTATAGGACATGAAGCTACCTATGTTAGTGGAGAGGTACTTAATATTTCTGGCGCAATGGTACGGTAAGAAAGAAATGAATATTCTTTTTTCGCTTCTTTATGCGCCTCTTGTTTTTCTTTCCCTGCAATATTTTGATATTAAAATAGTTTCTATTATTCTTTTTTTTGTGAGCGCTTTTTGGCTTTTGCTTTTAAAGAATAAAAAAGAATTTTCTACCTTTTTCCCCTTATTTTACATGATAGTTGCCATTACCGCTTATTTCTTAAATGGTTTTTTGGCGCTCAAGATAATACCATTACTCATGTCTTCAATATTCTCACTTTTTATATTATTCTCCCATATGCAAAGAAGGTCTATTATTCTGTATTTTGCAGAGAAGTTTTCTAAAACACCCATATCAGAAGAAGAAAAAGAGTACATATATAGATCGACATTTTTTTGGTTTGTGCTAAGCGTGCTCAATACAGCTATTCATTTGATTATATTTCTAGATACTAATCTTTCGTTTTGGCTGTACTACAGTTCTTTTGGATGGTACTTTTTATTTGTAGGTGCTGGAGTCATTCAGTACTTACATAGACGATATGTTTTTTTAAGGAATGATAATGCTTAGAGCTTTAATTCTTACACTTTTGCTATCTCTATCTCTTTTTGCACAAAACATTAAATTTTCTGAAGAGAAATACTACGAAGCGCTAGATGCTACATTTAAGAAGACTGGTGAGATAAGTTTTTTAAAGCATTCAATGGAGATAGTTTATGATGGGGATGAGACTGTACTGATTTATGATGGTAATTTGCTTATTACTCAAAAATGTGAAACAAAAAAAGAGTTGGACCTAAGTAAAAGACCTGCAGTTAAAATGTTTTTTGTTCTTTTTGAAGCTGTTTACCTTGACAACAAAGAGGTGCTTGAATCTTACTTTACTATTAGAAAAGAGAAAGAATTTGTTTCCTTGGTTCCACACAAGAGTATTTCATCTTATATTGACAGCGTAAGCTATAAGAAAACAAATAAAAAGTTAAATTTCTTACAAATAAATTTAAGCAACAAAGACAGAATACGCATTGAGGAGACAAATGAAATACGCTAACTTTTTTATTTTTATTATTTCACTATCGGTACTGATTTTTTTACAAAGTTATACCCACCTGTCGACTTCTTTGTTGGCTATTCTTCCTGACGGTGAGTCAAAAGAGATGATAAAAACTTTTAATAAAACACAAAATAGTAAAGTACTTCTACTTGCGGTCAAAGGTCTTGATTCAAAAGTATTAGAAGAAATCCAGCAATTGGAAAAAGAGTTAACAGCATTGCCTTTGCTCGATAAAAAAGAGATGAAGGCAAACATCAAATTTCAGAAACATGAAGAAGAATACAAATTGTTCAGTCATAAAATCAATGAAGACACACTCTCAAATCTGGATGTTTCTAAGGCATTGGAAGAACTATATACGGAAATGACCACTTCATTCTTTCCTGTCAGCATTGACAAAATTGATCCTTTTAAACTTTTGAACGATTCTGAGTCTGTTGCTATAAAGTTAAAAAATGGCCATCTTGTTTTAGGCGAATATGGATATTTAACTGTCTTCATATTGAATAGCAGTACTCTAGAAGAGCATAAAGAACTGTATCGACAAATTCATGCTGTTGTGGATGGGAAAGAGGGGGTTAAGCTCTTTAGCCCTCTGTTTTACTATGTTGAAAATTCACAGGCTATTACTTCTGATGTTAATAATATTATGCTTATAGCATTGGGAGTTTTATTATTACTTTATCTGCTTATATTGCGCAATGTTTCGTTGCTTTTTAATACATTGATGACTTTAGCTACCTCTGCTATAGTCGCAACCATTGTGCTTACACGGTTCTATGATGAAGTTTCGATTTTTGTATTTGTATTCGGTATTTCTATCAGCACTGTCGCCATAGACTATATGTTTCACCATTATTTGCATGGCTATTATGACCAAAAATATTCTTATAATCGTGAAGTATTGTTTGGATTCTTAACTACTGTATCGGCTTTTTTTATTTTAAGTTTCACATCGTTTTTGTTGATTAAGCAAATTGCCATATTTTCCATAGTATCACTAACTGCCTCATATTTACATTTTTCATTTTTATACCCTAGAATTGGATTTAAAATTTTTGCAGCAAAAGAGAATGGCTCAAATACAAATTTACGTTTTTTAAATGCAAAAATATTCTTTGTCGTTTCTTCTATCATTATTATTATTTCACCTTTATGGGTACATTTTGATTTGAATTTAAAGAATTTGGACTATGACAATAAAACATTGAAACAGACAGAAGAGTTTTTTTCAGAGCAATTAGATACTCATAAAAACATGACATTTGCACTAAAAGCAGAGAGCATTGATACTTTAATAACACATGCTCAAGCAATCCAACAAGAGGTTGTTTCTGTTCATATACCTTTGGCATCACTTCTTAGCCGCCAATCTTATGAAAAAAACAGGGCTATATTGAAGTCTATGTCTTTGTTAAAAACTACGCTTGACTCAGAAGCCGAAAAAATTGGGTTTAAAAAAGAATATTTTAAATATGCCTATGATTCGCAGAGGCCATTTATACACTATACCCAAGAGAGCATTAGGTCATATGGCATAGATATGGTGAAGGTAAATGGTTCTTATGTTACGTATGGCACAGTCAGCAAAGAAAAATATCAAAATGTTTTGGCATATGATTTTGTAGAGAGCTTAAGCATAAAAGAGCGCTTCGAAGAGTACATGAGAACATCCGTGGACATGCTTTTAAAATTAGGTATATTGGCATTATTGGTTATTATACTATTACTATATTATATTACAAAAAGAGCAATCATATATGCTATGATATTTCTGATTTTCCCTACGGCTATGGTAAGCATTTATGCATATTTTACAGATATAAATATTTTACATATTTTTATGCTTTTTGTTATTTTATCTATTGGCATAGATTATGCTATTTATCTTTCAGGGAAGAATGATACTCTAACTAAAAAGGCTATATCTTATTCGCTTATCAGTACTTTTGCGGGGCTTGGCGTACTTGTGTTTAGTAGTGTAAGTGCACTTTTTTCTATGGGAATCGTTACCACTATCGGGATTGTCTCTATTTTTGTCTTGTTGGTATTTTTGAAAGGGGTTAATCATGC
The DNA here is from genome assembly GCA_024637255.1 of Sulfurovum sp. Classification (GTDB taxonomy): domain Bacteria; phylum Campylobacterota; class Campylobacteria; order Campylobacterales; family Sulfurovaceae; genus Sulfurovum. The sequence goes on along the minus strand of JAGXFO010000002.1, from coordinate 72,825 downwards.
ATCTTAGCATAGTACATGACGATGGAAGTTCAAAACGTTATCATATTATTAAAGAGAACTTTTTTGATGAAACACTTCATGGACAAGTTGGGTATATCGGAACACAGTCAAAAGAGTCTAACGCCCTAAACATACTAAAAGCCTATTTTTCAGAAGCTAAAGCAATTTTATTGGATGAAACCAACAAAGCTATTTTGGAGAAATTAAAGGCCTTGGGTATTTCAGAATTTACGGCTATAAAAAAAGACAAGACGATCTTCAATAAAGAAATTTTTGCGCTGATATGCTTTACGAGTGGAAGTACAGGCCACCCAATCGGTGCATTAAAATCTAAAAACAATATAGAAGCAGAAGTACATGCACTAACCTCTTTGCTTCAAAAATATAAAATTAAAAAAATAATTGTTACTGTTCCTTTTATTCATCTTTACGGAACGCTGTTGGGACTAATGTACCCACTTATGAATGACATTGATATTATGCTAAAAGAGCATTTTTTACCTCATGAATTACTCGATATGATTGATAGTCACACTATGGTTGTAACAACTCCGCTCTATATTAAGGCACTAAATCAACTTAGCCAAGAGAAAGATTTGAGTCAATCTGTTTTTGTCAGCTCAACAGCACCCCTTGATGTTCAAAATATTCAAACCTTTAATGAAAAATTTGAAACAGATATTATTCAAATTTTTGGTTCAACTGAAACGGGAGGAATAGCTTACAAAATTAACGATGAACTTCTTTGGAAACCTTTTGATGGTGTTCAAATTTCTACTAATGCAAATCATGAACTAAAAGTAAAATCACCTTTTGTCTCTTCTGTTCTTTATGAAGATGGCTTTTTCCAGACAAATGGCGAGGTGCAAACATTTGATTATATAGAGCAAAAATCAGTTGGTTTTAAACTTTTGGGGAGAAGCTCTAAAATTTTAAAGTTCGCAGGGAAGCGCTACTCAACCATACAGGTGGAAAACATATTAGAGGATGTGGACGGGATCAATAGAGCATTGGTATTTGCAGGGCTGGAAAATGCTTCTTTAAGAGGGGAATATTTAGATATTACCCTAGAAACAAATAAAATATTTTCAGCCAATGAGATAAAAAAAATATTGCAATATAATCTGTCAAACCTGAAGTTTTCTATCAAGCTAACAATTGTAAAAGAGATACCTGTTAATCAGATAGGTAAAAAGTTACGAATAAAATAGAACTACAATAGCCCGAATGATTAAGACAACAAAAGCCAAAATTTATTCTAAATGATAATTGAGCCATTGAACATTTTCTCCTCTATGACTTTAACAAGCTTCATATTGGTGAAATTCTGTATCTGGATTCACTTACTACACGAGGAGTACATGCATACTTGCTTATAATAGATAGAAACAAGTATTATATTCTAATTTATGATACGAAGGAAAAATATGAAAAAAATAATTACAACCATCGGTCTATTGGCAACAGCGGCTATAAGTGCTGTGAGTGCTGTAGATATAGTACAAAAAGAATCGAATGAGACTACCATTAATTTTGCGCATATAGGAGATATTCATGGGCACTTAATTCCACGTGCCCATGTTCGGGATGATGGTAATGGTATGAAGCAAGGTGGACTTGCTCGCATGTATACTCTTATCAAAGAGATGCGTGAAAAAGATGATCAACTCGTCCTCTTAAACACAGGAGACACCATACAGGGTTCAGCTGAAGCACTATTTACACGTGGAGAAGCATTGGTAGAAGTACTTAATGCATTTAATATCAACTATTATGCTCCAGGAAACTGGGATTGGCTCTATGGAAAAGAGCGCTTTAAAGAGCTTTTTGTAGGTAAAGATGCCTATTCTCATTGGAATCCGCTAGTAGCAAATATTTACAATGCTGAAGATGACACTCATCTTGTTGAACCTTATAAAATCCAAACTATCAAAGGTGTAAAAGTTGGTTTTTTAGGTTTTACATCTGAGCGTGGACCTATGATTGTTGGACCAAGTGTTGTAAGTGGATTAAAATTTTCTAATGGTGATGCTGAATTTAAAAAGTATGTTAAAGAGTTGCGTCCTCAAGTTGATGTGCTTGTTGTTTTATCGGAACTGGGTTTGGCTAAAAATATAGCGCTGGCCAAAGAGCATGCTGGCGTAGACTTTGTTTTCTCTTCTGATATGCATGAAGAAACGCCAAAAGAGATAGTTCTTGAAAACGGAACTATTTTGGTCGAAGAGGGTCAAGATGGAACATGTGTTGGAGAAATGAGTGTAACGCTTAGAGACCATAAAATTGTTGGACACAAGTTTACATTTCACATTGTGGATGAAAAAATTAAGCCTGACGCCAAAATTACAGCACTGGTTAAAAAAGTACGCGCACCATTTATTGATGATGTGAGTGCAAAAAAATATGTCAATCCATTTAGCAAGCGTCATTTAACAGGTGCTATTGATACCGTAATCGGGAAGACAGATGTTGATCTTCATAGGAGTAATTTTTCAGACAGCGTTATGCCGGCAGTTGTTGAAGGAAGTTCTCATGACTTTTTAACCGATGTTTTCAGAACACAAAGTGGTGCAGACATAGGGTTACTTCGGGGTTTTAGATATGGAACACATATTAAAGTTGGCGACATACACCGTGAAGATATCTACCACTATATCCCAATTGGACCATTTCTGGCTACGGGAGAGATAACGGGTCAAACCATCAAAAATGTGATCGAAAATAGCGCGAATGGATCGTTATCAGGCGATGTCAATGAGTGGACGGGTGGCTGGCTTTTTGCATGGAGTGGCTTGCACTATGATTTGACGCCAAATGCCAAAAAAGGGGAAAGAGCAACAAATATTACAGTACTTGATAAAAAAACAGGTAAATATTTACCCCTAAAACTAGAAAAAGTATATACCGTTGCAGGCTACAACTATGAAGAGGAGCCAAACCATATTAACAAAGTCGCAAGCAAGTTTGTTAAGTTTGTTAAAAATGAAAAAGGCGAGATTTTAGATGCCATAGATGCGGTCGAAGATTATCTAAGGGTACAGAATGCCAACCCGGAACTTAATCGTATTAGGATAATTGCACCCCTTAGTAAACCAAATTATATAAACAGAGAGATTCAACCTCTTCCGTAGTAAGCAGCGGGTTATGCCCAATTAAATGCAGAATATAGGAATATATTCTGTAAAAAACAAGGAATAAATATGAAAAAAATAATACTTTTGGTAGCAATGAGCTTAAGCGTATGGGCAAACAATGTCTATGTAAAAGTTGTCAATACTCCAATGGATGGTGTTTATGATAGTTTGCTTAAATCACTTTCAGAAAACTCTTTAAAAGTAGTGACTGAAATAGATATATTGAAAAAACTTCAAGAAGCAGGTTCAGCAAAAGAGTTTGGTAAAGATTTCAATACCAACAACTTAACGGGTATAAAATCTATTATTGCATGTAATGGAAAACTTGCAAATGATATAGCCAATGCAGATCCGACAATGATGGCCTTTTGTCCGATTCGACTTACTCTTGTGGAACAAGATGGAAAAACTACAATTACTTACGTAAAGCCTACATTTGATTCAAAAGATTCGAAAGCCTATGATCAGTTGAAAAAGCTTGAAGAAAAAGTGATTAAAGCTATAGATATTAAATACTTTAACTAGCATGTCATATATTTTTGGAGTTAATGTCAAAAAAGAGAAAGAGTAGCAAATAATACAGTACTTGATAAAGGCAGGTAAATGCCTACTCTAATCAAACCTTTTTATTTCATTTGGTTTTAAACGTAGTTTCTGCGGTCACATACAACTTTTGATAAAGTTGCTGTTTGGCTGTTATATTTTTTTATGCGTTGCATTAATCACATCGGCTAACATATGTTCTGCGCTCTCATTAATGGTTATATTTTCTTCTGCAAGCAATCCTGCATCAGGATCATTATAGATATTTGTATCCAATACACCTTCGCTTTTTGCAACAATCACGGATACAACTGCATCTCCAGAAACATTGACTGCTGTTCTTATCATATCAAGCAGTCTATCTACCCCTAGAATTAATCCTATTCCTTCAATTGGAAGTCCTACCTGGGCAAAAACCATAGAAAGCATGATGAGTCCTACTCCAGGTACACCCGCAGTACCAATAGATGCCAGAACAGACATTAAAATAACGGTTAAATAGCCTGTTATGCCAAGATCTACACCATAAGCATTGGCTATAAATACGGTTGCGACTCCCTGCATTATGGCTGTTCCATCCATGTTGATAGTCGCACCAAAAGGTATGATGAATGATGCTACTGAATTGTTTACCCCAAGTTTATCTACCGCTGCTTTAAGTGTTACAGGAATAGTTGCATTGGAACTTGAAGTACTGAATGCAAATATCTGTACCTCACGTATTTTCTTCAAGAAGACAAAAGGGCTCATTCCTGAAAATACTTTTAGAATAATCATCAATATAACAAATAGATGTAAAAGTAACGCAAAAATCAATACCACTACATAGCCTGCTAAGTCTATCAACAAATTAAGTCCAAGATCAGCAATGGCTTTTGCAAGTAATGCAAATACAGCATAAGGAGCAACTGCCATAACGATATTTACCATTTTCATCATAATTTCATTACCGATTTCTAAAAGTTTTGCTACAGGTTCGGCTTTTTCCCCTACCATCAATATGGAAATACCTAGCAAAATGGAAAAAAATATAATTTGTAACATTTTTCCTAGTGCCATTGCATTAACTATATTGCTGGGAATAATATCTATAAGTACAGTACTCAGTGCAGGAGCTTCAATAGCACTAAAAGATGCTAATGATGTCATATTGACACCTTCACCAGTACCGATTGTTGCTGCTATCGTAATCCCAATGGCAATAGCGATAGCGGTTGTAAGCATATAGAGGACAAAAGATTTCCCTCCTACTTTACCCAAAGACTTGATATCTCCAATCCCCAAAACCCCCGTAATAAGTGAGAAAAAGACTAAGGGAACAACAAGCATTGTCAATCCCGTTACAAACATTTTTCCTATGATAAAAAATAATCCATTTACAATATATGTATTTATAAATGAACCTTCACTGTTAAGACCTGAAAGATTAAATAGCAGCCCCACTGAAATACCTAACCCCATCCCAATTAACACTTTAGTGGTTAACATCATTTTTTGTATTTTCGCCATCACAATACTCCTTATCTTACTTTTTGAATACAAACTTCAATGGAATTAAACAAAGAAGAAAGTCACAGTATGGTATCCATTTGTATAATATACAAAAAATTTCTGATCTACGATTAAAAATTCATACAGCAGCCAACCTCTAAGTCATTTCTGTCTGGTGTAATCTTCTATAAACTAGACACAATTTTAATCAGTTCATTGGATAAAATGACATTAATCATACAAGACAGTAAGTAAGTGTTTAATTTGTAAGCCTCCCCTAACTACCACAGCCTAAGAGTTACTTTTTCTGCAACATAAACACTACAGGGGAAGCCAACGAGAAAGTCAAGATTCAGTGAAATCGAGATTGTCAAACCTTACATGAGATTAGTAAAAATTAATACCTATTGAAGATGATACTTATCAGGTTTATCTTGACACTTTATAAACCTACTTAAAACTTTGTTATGCTATTTGGAAAAGTTAAGTTCCGTTGAATATTTGGAAAAGTATAATTATTATTATAAGATTCTTCTACCTTGATTAAGTCAGCTTAAGAGGATGTTTGCACCCAAAGTATTTAGCCAAAAATAACATTGCAGGATTCAAACAATCATAAATGATAAAGTGTATCGGTTATCAATTCTACTGTCAAGATGAAATACTTTCAAAGGAATAGCCATACATACATCAGAAATAAAACTTATCGTATACAGTTTCATTGGATTGATACTTGCAGGAACATTTTTGCTAATGCTTCCGTTTGCACATCATGGTGAATTACGCTTCATAGATGCACTTTTTACTTCAGTATCAGCGGTTTGCGTAACCGGACTGATTGTCAAAGATACCCCTGTAGATTTTACTCTGATTGGGCAGTTAACATTAATGGTGCTGATTCAAATCGGCGGTTTGGGCTACATGACTGCCGTCACATTTTTGGCAGTGATGCGTCGTAAAAAAATCGGCCATCGGGATCGTTTGATTCTTCAGGAATCGCTCAATTACCCAGGCATGCACGGCTTGGTCCGATTTTTAAAAGTTGTTTTTGGATCCATATTTATCATTGAAGTGATTGGAATGATTATTCTTACACTTCGGTTTTGGGTTGATATGCCATTGGGTAAAGCGGCATGGTATGGGATATTTCATTCTATATCGGCATTTAACAATGCGGGCTTTTCACTTTTTAGCGACAATATGATGGGATACCGTGGCGACCTTGTTATCAATATAACGATACCTATTCTGATTATTCTAGGCGGAATAGGTTATTTTGTATTGACAGAACTGTATCACTATTGGAAAAAAGAGATCATACGTCTCTCTACACATACTAAGATCGTACTTTTGATGACATGTATCTTGATTGTTTTAGGGATGGGCTTGCTTTTGTCTTTGGAATGGAATAGTGCGTTTAAAGGACTTTCCTGGAGTGAGAAACTTTTGGCCGCATGGTTTGCTTCTGTCAATTATCGAACAGCAGGATTTAATTCAATTGATCTTTCAACATTGAGTGATGCAAATCTCTTTTTCTCTACTTTTTTTATGATGACGGGTGGGGCACCAGGAGGAACTGCAGGAGGAATTAAGATTACTGCAGTTGCATTGGCGTTGATTGGCGTTTGGTATACACTAAGAGGCGATACCCATGCTCATGTTTTTAGACGCTCTATTTCCCAATATCAGATCAATAAAGCGTATACAATCATTTTTATAGCTTCGGCTTATGTCGTAGTATCTACAGTGTTTTTAAGTGAAATTGAACGCTTACCCTTTTTACGGATGCTGTTTGAAGCATGTTCGGCATTTGGGACAGTTGGATTATCGACTGGAAACGGTGGAAGTTTGAGTTATAGTGCATTGTTTAGCGATTTTGGAAAATTTAACATTATTATTTTGATGTTCATGGGGCGTATCGGGGTATTTGCATTTACTCTTGTAATCGTAGGAAAAGTGGTTCAAAGCCGCATCAAATATGCAGAAGGAAAGGTGATTTTATGAACAGTTTTGCAGTTATAGGGTTAGGAAAATTTGGATTTAATGTGGCAAAAGGGTTGGCACAACAAGGTATCAGTGTCATTGCCGCAGATCAGAATGAAGAACAAGTTCGGGAAATTAATGAATATGTCCAGGATACTATTATTCTGGATTCAACCGATATACGGGCGTTACGCGAAGCCGGAATAGGCAATGTTGATACCGCTGTCGTAAGTATCGGAGAAAATATCGAAGCAAGTATCTTAACTGTCATGGCACTCAAAGAACTCGGAGTTGAAACAGTTGTTGCTAAGGCAATCACAGCTGTCCATGGTCAAATTTTGGCAAAACTTGGTGCTAGCAAGGTGATTTACCCGGAAATGGAATCAGCAAAGAAGCTGGTGAAAAAAATGGTCAAAAACATGCATTATGAGACCATTGATCTTTCTATTACTATGAAAATAGCAAAACTCAGTGTCCCCTCATTTTGGATTGGCGTTTCAATCCTTTCACCTATTTTTGAATCCGAATTTAAAGTAAAACCCATTGCCTATAAGCATCAAGGCACATGGTATACTTTGTTTGAAAAGGATGATATGCTCGAAAAAGAGGATCTTTTAGTGGTGATTGGAGACAGTGGACCTATTGAAGCTTTAAGTAAAAAAATTTAGATTCCTAGCAGTGGGAGTCATTCCACCCTGTCCACATCAGTAGTTATGAAGTCGTCTATCTACATCACCTCCATGTCTTTGGTGTCAATACCGGATAATTTTTCCATCTTTTTTTCAACTAGATCTAAAAAATTAGCTTTATTTTTTTCATCCATATTGTTATTAAGCATCTCTAAAATATAAATAATCCCATTTGCATTTATTTTTTTTATACTTGCAAGGTAATGTGTAAAGGCTATAAATTTCACATCACCTATCGAATATAATTTTTTAGTATCTTTTTTATAAGGTAACAAACCTTTCTCTTCATACATCTTAAGCGTTCTTATCTTTGTTGCCAATAACTCTGCAATACTACTAAGTGGTAATATATCTTTTTTACTGTCCAGTAATCCCAAAATTCTTCCTTCTCTTCACTCATCTTGCAATATAAACAATTAAACATCATATTTAATACATATAATTTATATATTATTTACATTTTATTAAGTCTTAAATTATTTTAATATGTTATTATTGTACTAACAATATGTAAAAATTTAACGTATTATATGATAAATAAGATTAAAAAATGATATGAAAATTAAATTTTTTTAAGTCCATAATTAGTGTCAATCATTTAACTATATGAATGTAGAGAATTGTTTTTAGAGGAAACTTTTTATTGTTAGACTTTATATTCTAATATGATAAAATATAAACTTATACAAGGAGATAGAAAATGCAAAGAATAGTGATAAAAGTAGGAAGTTCTGTCTTAACAGAAATTGGCTCAATCGCAAAAGAGAGGATGCTAAACCTGGTGTCTCTCATCGCAGAAGCCAGAAAAAAATATGAAGTGATACTCGTCACTTCTGGTGCAGTTGCGGCTGGATATACGGCGCTAAAATTAGATAGAGATAAGCATATTAGTAAAAAAGTTTTAGCTGCAGTGGGACAACCTATTTTAATGAGTAGTTATAAAAGCAAGTTCGATATATATGGTATAGATATAGCTCAAATACTCTTAACAGAAGAGGAGTTTGATTCTAGAATTCATACAGAAATATTTCAACAGATTATAGATAAAACTTTAGAAAATGGCATTTTGCCTATTGTGAACGAAAATGATATATCAACGACCCCGGAACAACTTTTTGGAGACAATGATCAACTGTCTGCCCATGTAGCGTACTATACTAATTCTGATAAACTTATTATACTAAGCGATATAGAGGGGTTTTATGATGCCAACCCAAACGATAACCCAAAAGCAAAGATTATAAAAATAGTGAATGCAATCAAAGAAGAAGAGCTTACTCAAAAGTTTATACCTAGCAGTAAGTTTGCATCAGGCGGTATTGTCACAAAATTAAAAGCTGCTGTGTATATTATGGATAAGAATAAAGAAATGTTTTTATGTAGTGGTTATGACCTGTCAACTGCAAGAGAGTATCTTATGAATGACATTCATAACAGTGGTACCCTGTTTAGCAAAAAAACAAATGAACAAAAAGAGGCAAAGTAATGAAATTAACATTTATAGGAAATGGCAATATGGCTAAAGCGCTCATCAGGGGCCTAGTCAAAAGTTATGAGATAGAGGTATGGGGCAGAAATGAAAAAACTTTAAAAAACTTAAAAGAATCCTTGCCACAAATAAGAACAAAAGTCATGGATGGTGCAGAGGACACAAGCGGTAAAAATATCGTTTTATGTGTAAAACCCTATTCGCTTCCTGAACTATCTCTTAAGTTGACCGGCAAGGCAAATGCTATTTTTTCTGTTTTAGCAGGGACTTCGATAGAAAGTTTAAAAGTGAACATAAAATCAGAAAGATACATAAGAACTATGCCAAATTTAGCGGCAAGTTATTTAAAGTCTATGACAACCATAACAGGGGATGAGGAACTCAAAGCAACGGCATTAGAGATCTTTAATAATATAGGTACAACGTTATGGCTCAAAACAGAAAATGAGTTAGATATTGCTACAGGCGTGGCAGGAAGTGGTCCTGCATTTTTAGCACTGATTGCTGAGAGTTTAGCTGATGGCGCAGTGAATGCCGGACTAAAAAGAGAAGATTCTCAAATTTTGGTTCAAGGATTGTTTGATGGTTTTGCATCGCTTATAGTACATGAGGCTCCTGCACGTATAAAAGATGGCGTGATGAGTCCAGGCGGTACAACAGCAGCAGGGTATGCTGCTCTTGAAAGATGTAATGTCCGGCACGGTATGATGGAAGCGGTAAAAGATGCTTATGCAAAAGCGCAAGAACTTAAACAAAAAAACTAAGGAAGGAAAGAAAATGACAAATTTAAAAAACATATCAATGATCAAAGAAGCAAATATCTACTTCGATGGTAAAGTAGCAAGCAGAGCCATTGTTTTGGCAGATGGAACAAGACAAACACTGGGTGTCATGCAAGCAGGAGAATACACATTTGATACAAATGAAGCTGAGATTATGGAGATGATGAGTGGAGAATTGGAGATAAGACTTCCAGGAGAAACCGAGTTTAAAACATTAAATACTCCAGAAACTTTTAATGTACCGGCTCATTCATCTTTTGATTTGAAAATAAAAACTGTTACAGATTATTGCTGTACTTATGTAGAAGCGTAAATTAGGAGCTATTCAATGGAAAATTTTTTAAAAGAGGCTAAAGAATCAAGTAGAATCTTATCTGCTTTAAGTGGTCGTGAAAAAAATAGAATTTTAAGAGAAATGGCAGGGGCCCTAAGGGCTAACAGTGAGAGCTTAGTGAATCAAAACAAGAAAGATATGGAAGACGGAGAAAAAAATAACCTCTCTTCAGCACTTATGGACAGACTCTTTTTGGATGAAAGCAGAATAGATGCTATGGCTCTTGCCATTGAAGAAATTGCTGCACTCAAAGAGCCTGTGGGGAAAGTACTTGAGGGGTGGGTAACGGAAGATGGACTGAAGATAGAAAAAGTGTCTGTCCCCATAGGTGTAATCGGTATTATCTATGAGTCTCGTCCAAATGTTACATCCGATACGGCAGCTTTGTGTTTTAAAAGTTCTAATGTCTGTATCTTAAAAGGGGGGAAAGAGGCAGAGCATTCTAACAATGCCATCGCAAAGATACTACAAGATGTGCTGGAAAAAAATGCTTTGCCAAAAGCTTTAGTGTCACTTATCCCAGACTCTTCAAGAGCGGGCGTAGATAAGCTGATAAAAATGGATAAGTATGTTGATCTGATCATTCCAAGGGGCGGAGCAGGGCTTATTAAGCATGTCAGTGAGAATGCCACTGTAAGTGTGGTTAAGCATGATAAAGGTCAGTGCCATACATACATAGATAAAGAGGCAAAAATTGACAACGCTATTGCTATTGCACTAAACGCAAAAGTACAACGTCCCGGTGTTTGTAATGCCATGGAGACATTGCTTGTCGATAGAGCTATTGCAAAGAATGTGCTTCCAAAACTCAAAAGTGCATTTGATGAGGCACATACCAGGCTAAAAGGCTGTCTCGATACACAACAAATTATTGAGGTAGAAAATGCTACTGATGAGGATTTCGATACGGAGTATTTGGCAAATATCTTAAATATAAAAGTAGTTGATGGGGTAGAGGGAGCTATTGAGCATATCGTAAGATTTAGCTCTGGACACTCTGAAGCCATTATAACGGAAAATATCACCACGGCTGAAAACTTTTTGAATGCCATTGATGCAGCAGCGGTGTATGTAAATGCAAGTACAAGATTTACCGATGGCGGCTCATTTGGCTTTGGTGCAGAAGTGGGGATCAGTACCAATAAACTTCATGCACGTGGTCCCATGGGGATCGAAGGGCTTACAACTTACAAGTTTAAAATATATGGCAGCGGTCAAGTTAGAGCTTAAATGACTGGAATACATTTTATAACCAGACTGTTATTGATAAGTCTTATTTTTTGTAATGTCTCTTATGCTTTGGAAGATGTAAAGCGTTCTACCAATACACTTTTAGAAAAGCCACTCATAGAACGCTATGTCTTCGATGAGCTAAAAGAGCTTAGAACTGACCAGCAAATGCTAAGAGAAGATGTGACAAAACAGATTACCAAAAGTGAACTTTCGGCCAGTGACAGAGCCATCACTTACGCAACGGATACCATCAACAATATATTTTATATTATCGCAGCTGCAAGTTCCATACTTCTTATTGTCGGACTTAAATCCCTTAAGGAGCTAAAAGAGAACAGTGAGCAATTGGTGGAAACTAAAATAGTTAAACTTTCTAAAGATTTTGAAGAAAGGTTGGTTAATATTGAGTCAAAAGCAAAGCAACGGTTTGAGCTTATTTTGCAAACACAAGAGCACATTGAGCAGACAGAAAAAGTGAATGCACTTTGGAGAAGAGTAGAAGTTGAAGAGAGTACACAGGAGAAATTAAACCTTTATGATGAAATTTTGAAAGTATCTCCAGCATGTGTGGAGGCCCTGACCTATAAAGCACATACACTATTGGATTTAAATGAAACAAGATGGGCATTGTCTCTGTGTGATCAAGCCATCATACTTGACGATAAGTATGCCTTGTCCTATTGGCAGAGAGCACGTGCCAATGCGCAATTGGGAGATATTGATGAAGCAATTTCAGACATAAAACTTGCTATTGAAATTGTACCGAGCCTGCAAGAAGAATTAAAAAATGAAAATTCATTTGATATATTGAGTGAAAATAAGACTTTTATCAAACTATTGACATAAAAAATCTGTAAGGCATCTAGATGTAAGCATATCTAGAAAGTAGAGAGAAAGGAGTTGGACTACATGAATATATCAGACGAATTATTTGATGAGGCCAAGAACGTTGCCCGTAAGTGGCAGAGCCGTATACAAAATAGCCGGGAACGCGAAGAGAAGCATTTTCATAATATGATGAATAAAATGCTTGATGATCCTATGAACAAAATCTTTCTTATTGGGTTACTTGATCAGAGTTTCCGTTCAAAAGATACTGCTCGTGTAGCTGACCAATTAGCGTATATCTTTTCCAAATATGAGAACACTGATTTTTTCTCCTCTTTTGAGCAAATACTCATTTGGTTGTTTAGGCATGTGGGTATTTACTTAAGTTCAATTTCCATCCCTTTGTTTGTTCAATATTTGAGAAATGATGTCTCCAGTATTATCATAAGAGGAGAGAATAATCCTCTCATCAAACACATCAAACACAGAAGAAAAGAAGGCACGAGGGTAAACCTCAATATCATTGGTGAGATTGTACTAGGGGAAAAAGAGGGACAAAAGCGTATATATAAGTATATTTCGGCTTTAGAAAACCCTGACATTGATTACCTTTCTATCAAAATATCGACACTATTTTCTCAAATTATACCCCATGCGCATCAGTGGAGTCTAGATGAGATAAGCAAGAGACTTGTACCCATTTACCGTGCAGCCATGCAGAATACTTTTGTGGACGATCAAGGTAAAAGACAACATAAATTTGTCAATTTGGATATGGAAGCATATCGTGATTTGGAACTTACCATCGATGTTTTCAAGAAAACACTCGAACTTGAAGAGTTTCATCATTATTATGCCGGTATTGTGGTTCAGACATACCTTCCAGACATATTTGAACATGTACAAAAACTGGCTAAGTGGGCAAAAGAGCGTACAAAAAACGGCGGCGCACCTATCAAGATACGTTTGGTTAAGGGTGCAAACCAAGAGATGGAACTTACTGAAGCAAGCTTAAGGGGCTGGGAGAATGTGACATTTTCATCCAAGGTTGAAAGTGATGCAAACTATAAAGTGCTTATGGACTATCTGCTCTCACCGAAGATAGCACCATCAGTACATGTAGGTATAGCATCACATAATCTTTTTGACCAAGCACTCGCTGTACTGCTAGCCAAAGAGCGTGGTGTAGAAGCATTTCATACGGCTGAAATGCTAGAGGGTATGAGTGAATCTGCATACAGGATACTTAAAGATGACAATATGAATGTTATACTTTATGCGCCTATTGCAACACATGAAACTTTTATCAATGCCATTGCTTATCTGGTAAGAAGATTTGATGAAAATACAGCTGAACAAAACTTTTTAAGACATAGCTTTGGACTTGAAGTAGATAGTGAAGCATGGACAAAGCTGCTAAAAAGCTATGATGATTCTGTGGGTATGATTCCAGAACTCACACTTAGACCAAACCGTACACAAGATAGAAATAATACCATCGTAAAAGCTGAAGTTGATCTTCAAACCTACCAATTTAAAAACGAGCCGGATACTGATTTTACTTTGCCACAGAATCAGACATGGGCTACCTCAATTGCTGACAAATGGAAAGAGGTAGGTAAAAATGGTGGTTTCAATGCTGCTCCTGTCATCGGAGGAAAAGAGATACGTACAGGTGAGCAAATAGAGATCATGGACAAATCTCAATACCATGATAAAATCAAGGCAGGGTATTACCGCAAAGCAACTGCAGATGACTTGGAACTGGCACGCCAGAGGGCAAAAGAAGATCCGGATGGATGGAGAGATCTGGATGCTAAGAGCCGCCAAAATATTTTAATGAATGTCGCAGATGAATTTAGGAAATCAAGAGGGGACCTTATCGGTATTGCGGCTGCTGAAGTGGGAAAAGTATTTACAGAGACAGACGTAGAGGTATCTGAAGCTATTGATTTTCTCAATTTTTATCCCTACAGTGTTGATAGAATATCCAATTTAAGTGGTGTAAATATTGAAGCTAAAGGGGTTGGACTGGTCATCAGTCCATGGAATTTCCCTATTGCTATCCCTACAGGTGGTGTGGCTGCTGCATTGGCAGCAGGCAATACGGTTATTCTCAAACCATCATCAGATGCCATATTGTGCGGATACAGGATTTGTCAATGTTTCTGGGATGCCGGGGTCGGCAAAAACACACTTCAATTTGTGCCAACGGGCGGTTCTTTGGTAAGTAAACACCTTGTACCAAATCCGGACATCGACTTTGTCATTTTTACCGGAGGAGAACAAACAGCATATGATATGATAAAAGCAAGACCAAGTATTGCGCTAAGTGCGGAAACTGGGGGTAAAGGCGCAACTATTGTAACAGCGATGGCAGACCGTGATCAGGCAATAAATAATGTAATCACTTCGGCCTTTAGCAATTCTGGTCAAAAATGTTCAGCCACTTCACTCTTGGTGCTTGAAAAGGAGGTCTATGAAGACGAAAACTTTAAACAAGCACTGATAGATGCAGTACAGTCACTTGAAGTTGGTTCTGTATGGGATTTTAAAAATCGTATCGGGACACTAGCGAACTTACCTACTGATGACTTAAAGACATCACTTAGCTATCTTGATAAAAATGAGACTTGGGTCATTGCGCCCTCCTATGCAGACAATGAAAACCCCTATATGCTTAAGCCCTCTATCAGGTGGGGAACGCAAAAGGGTGATTTTTGTCATATGAAAGAACTTTTTGGGCCAGTACTGAGTGTCATGTGTGCCAATGACCTTAATGATGCCATAGAGATCGTCAATGCAACAGGTTATGGACTCACCTCCGGACTGGAGAGTCTTGATAGGCGGGAACAAGAGGTATGGAGAGATAAATTACTGGCAGGAAACCTCTACATTAACCGTCCTACGACAGGGGCAATTGTAACCAGACAGCCTTTTGGAGGCATGCGTAAGTCAGCTATAGGTTCTGGTAGAAAAGCAGGTGGATTTAACTATGTTTCACAGTTTATGCATATCACTTATGATGAAACAAATATTTATGAGACCTGTTCTGTGGAGTATCTGGATAAACTTGAAATACTTCTATCTAATGAAAATGAACATTACGATGTCATTAAACTCTCACTTAGAAAAGCCTGTTATTTCTCGCTCTGGCTGGATATGGAGTTTAAACATGAATATGATTATGCGGGTATACGCGGTGAAAGCAATATTATTCGATATTTGCCGGTAAAAAGTGTACTTTTACGTGTAGAAGAGAATGATAATTTATCTCAAATCCTTTCTTCTGTTATGGCCATCAAAATGCTTGGAGCGAAACTGCACCTATCATTACCTAAAACATTCCAGAGTGCAGAGCTACTTTGGCTTGAGGTGAAAGCATGCATATTGATGGATCAAGAAAACGATGGTGACGTCATCGCAAGAGAAGATGAGACAGCACTGATAAAGTCTATGTCACAGGTTGAACGCATCCGTTTCTTGCAACCGGAAAATGTATCTGAAAACATCTATGAAGTGCTTGCAGATCAAGCACTCTATATCGCTTCAGATCCATTTGTATCACATGGTCGCATTGAGCTGATGCACTATTTTATTGAGCAAAGTATTTCAGATAGCTATCATCGCTATGGAAATCTGGGTCAAAAAGGAATACTATCAAAATAAAGGAAATTACATGGAAACACCAGTATTAATATCATTTGTAGTATATATGGCCATTATGGTCGCAATCGGATTTTACTTTTACTTTCAGACGAACAGTCTAAGCGACTACGTTCTTGGGGGTCGTGGTTTAGGACCTGGAGTAACTGCACTAAGTGCCGGTGCATCTGATATGAGCGGTTGGCTCTTGCTTGGACTTCCAGGCATGATGTACACTGACGGTTTGGCTGGTGCTTGGATAGCACTAGGTCTTTTAGCAGGTGCCTATATGAATTGGCATTATGTAGCTAAACCGCTTCGTGTTTATACACATCATCTGAATGATGCCATTACTATACCTGACTATTTTTCAGAACGTTTTAAAGATGACAGTAATATGATCCGTATTATTACGGCCATTGTTATTTTACTTTTTTATACACTCTATACATCATCCGGACTGGTTGGGGGTGCTAAGCTTTTTGAAGCCACCTTTAACCTTGACTATGCAACTGCATTGTGGGTGGGGAGTATTATTATCGTCTCTTACACCTTTTTGGGTGGTTACAATGCAGTAAGTTGGACTGATTTTGTTCAGGGAATCCTAATGATGCTGGCTTTGGTCGTAACTCCTATCGTCGTTCTTTTTGAACTGGGTGGTGTAGAGCAAGCTCTGAGCATCATTGGAAAAGCAGATCCTACCCATTTGGATATTGTAAGTGGCGGTTCTGTGATCACTATCATTTCTCTTTTGGCTTGGGGGCTTGGCTATTTTGGCCAGCCTCATATTTTGGTACGATTTATGTCGATTCGTCATCAAGACGAGATAAAACGTGCCAAAATCATCGGTATGAGCTGGATGTTCCTGTCTATTATTGGTTCACTCAGCGTAGGTTTTTTTGGTTTTGCGTATGTCATAGGGAATGGTATCGACCTGCAAGACAGTGAAAAAATCTTCATCTCACTCTCTCAGCTGGTATTTAATCCCTGGATTGCCGGATTTTTATTGGCAGCGATCCTGGCAGCCATTATGAGTACGATTGATTCACAATTGCTTGTCTCTTCTTCGGTATTGACACGTGATATTTATCATGCTTTATTGAGAAAAAATGCTTCGAATAAAGAATTGGTTTGGGTAGGGCGTATGACAGTTATCATCATTGCAGTGATAGCATGGTATCTCTCTACCGATCAAAACTCAAGTGTATTAAAGCTTGTATCCTATGCATGGGCAGGTTTTGGCGCGGCATTTGGACCATTGATCATTCTTTCGCTTTATAGTCGTAACATTAGCAAATATGGTGCCATGGCAGGTATGCTTACAGGTAGTATTGTTGTAATTGTGTGGAAGCAGCTAGAGGGAGGGATTTTTGATATCTATGAACTTCTTCCAGGTTTTGTATTTGCCTGGCTCGCCATAGCATTGCACAGTAAACTATATCCACAAACATCAAAAGAGATATGTGCTGAATTTGACCAAGTAAAGTCAAAACTGGAAAATAAAAAATCATTATAAAAAAATAAGGCGCAGCTTGACTAACACGCTAGAAGAGTTGAAACCTTACCGTATCTAAGTTGTATTGTAATACTATAAAATATAATAAAACAAGGAGGTAGCTTATGAACGATTTGGCGACCTATTTAGATATACATAAAATAAAAGATCTTCACCCCTCTGAAATTGCAAAATTATTAAAATCTTTAAACAAAACAAGTTTTAATGCAGCGATTCAAATCATTCCAAAAGAGATGATCGGCGATGTGGCGCTACAACTCCCTAGCAGGTATTTTTCATATATCGTTAATTCTTTTACGGCACAAGAACTTGCCATTGCTGTCAATGAGCTAGAAAGTGACGACCAGACAGACTTTATGCAAGATCTTGAAGAGGTTAACGATAAAGTTGCCCAGGCTGTTTTCAGTCAACTTAGTAAGAATACGCAAGAAAATATCTTGCATCTTAAGCAGTATAAAGAAGATGAGGCCGGTGCTTATATGCAAACAGAGGTTTATACCGCTGGTCTTGATCAGAATGTGTATGATGTTATTAGAGATTTTGCAGATCTGCGTAAACTTAATCAGCTTGAGAATATCCACTATCTTTTTGTGACAGACAAAGATAAGAAACTACATTATGGCATTGGACTCGATCATCTTCTGACTTTTGACTTTCAGAAGACACTTCGTGAAAATATTGAAGCCGATTCAAAAGAATTTCGATTCATTGCTTCCTGTGCTAACGAAAAAATTGAAAATGTTGTACAAAAATTTAGAGAATATGATCTGGATACCATGCCCATTGTCAATGAAAGCGGAATTCTTTTGGGCCGCATTACCTCTGATGATATTTATGACATTATAAATGTGCAGGCAACCGATCAAATGTATCACCTTGCAGGTGTAGATGACGATACTGAAGAAGCAGAAGATATCGTTAAATCAGGGGTCTCCCGGGCTATTTGGCTGAGCCTCAATCTCTTAACGGCCATTGCTGCTTCACTGGTCATCTCACTTTTCGAAGAGACACTTCAGAGTTTTGTGGCTTTGGCTATTTTAATGCCCATAGTGGCTTCAATGGGTGGCAATGCTGGCACACAAAGCCTAACGGTAGTGGTACGGCAACTTACTCTTGGTAATATTAGTAAAGATAATGCTTTGCATATGATAAAAAAAGAGGTATCCATTTCAGTTGTGAATGGAATATTGTTCGCAATTATTATGGGCATGATAGCTTCAGTCTGGTTTGACAAAGCAATGCTGGGTGTTGTGATTGCACTTTCAATGCTCATCAATTTGTTAAGTGCTGGTTTTTTTGGATCGCTGGTGCCATTAATGCTTAAAAAGTTAAATTTGGATCCGGCAATTGGAAGTACAGTCATTTTAACAACGGTAACTGATGTGGTAGGTTTTTTCAGCTTTCTTGGTCTTGCGACTATTATTTTATTGTAAATATTTTTTATTTACAATGGCCTGAATTTTTGGGACAGCTAAATCCTAAGATTTATTTTCAAATGATGCATCAAGGTAATGAAGGATATTTTCTCTACTCTTCCTCTATCTCAAGGTTTTCCATAAATTGTTTGGCCAGCATCTCACCTTTTTTATAAAACTTTTGGGCAATCTCTGGAATAAAAAACTGATGCACTGTTTCATTAAAAATTTTTAGCCAACGTTCAAAGGTTTCAGGATAAAGTTCTCCTATAAATACATGTGGCAAAAAAGGGTCACCCATATACCCACGCTCACCGGTCATCATCATGAGCCAAAAGCTATCTAAGGTTTTAAAATGTTCATACCATTTGTCATTTTTTAGGTCATCACCTAAAGCTTTTTTAAAATATGGTCCTACAATATCATCCTCAAGAACCATTGCATAAAACTGACGTACCATTCTTTCTATGGAACCTCTATCTACTGTATCTGAAAGCATATTTTCTCCTTTTATAATGAGAAATAGTATATCTGCATAATGCTATTTTAGTATTGACCAATATCAAGAAGAGCAGCTGAGCCTTCTATTTTTAAATGCCTCTGGTGTTGCCTCTGCCCATCTTTCAAATTCAGGGTACTCATCAAATGGATTTTGGGCAATTTTAAACAGATCATCTACTACGGAAAAATCACCTTTTCCTGCCGCATCTATGGCTTCTTGAAGTATATAGTTTTTTAAAACATACTTTGGATTGGCAGCTAGCATTTGTTTTTTTCTTACTGTTTTGTCTATGTGGCTGATACGTTCATCATATCGGTCTAGCCATGCATCCATTGGTTCATGGTAAAGCCCCGTACGCAGAAGTGACTTTCTATCTCCGTCATAATGACTCAAGGTCCTAAAGAAGAGCGTATAGTCTACATGTAACGTTTCTAACATATCGAGCATGTCCTCTATGAGTTCCGGATCGCCCTCTACTGTACCTTCGAGACCAAGTTTTTTGCACATATAGTAGTGAAAATACCTCATATAAACTTTATCGTAAATGGCTAAAATTTTTTCCATTTTTTCCATAGCAGTTAAAGGGCTAAGTGCCATCATGAGTGATTTTAGATTCCACTTGGCTATATTGGGTTGATTTGCAAAACTGTAGCGTCCATCTATATCTGTATGATTGCATATATTTTCATGCCGAAAGTCATCTAAAAATGCGTAAGGTCCATAGTCCATAGTAAATCCGGCTATAGACATGTTATCTGTGTTCATTACGCCATGATTAAAGCCAACAGACATCCATTGTGCCATCAGTCTGGCAGTGATGACCATCACTTCATTAAAGAGCAGCGTATAACGGTCTTCCTTACCATTAATGTGCGGAAAATTTTCATCAATGACATAGTCAGCCAAGGCCTTAAGTTCTTCAAACATCCCTTGATGTGCAAAATATTCAAAGGTACCAAAGCGAACCCAGGAGGAACTCACGCGGCAAACAATAGCACCTTTTTCTATTTGTTCACGTCTTACATCATGCTGGGACCCTATGAGACCTAAACAGAGTGTTGTAGGGATGCTAAGGCCCTGCATTGCCTCGCTCATAAGGTATTCTCTTATGCTTGAGCGAAGTACTGCACGCCCATCGCCAGCACGTGAGTATTCCGTAATTCCTGCACCTTTTAACTGCAAATGATATTTGTCTATAGTGCCTATATTGATTGCTCTGCCATCTCCGAGCCTGGGCACAAAATGTCCAAACTGATGCCCTGCATAGCACATGGCAAAAGTGTCTGAGCTTTCATGGGTATATTCACCATTGATAAACTTCACAAAATCTTCAGTTTGAAGTTCATTTTCATCAATACCAAGCATTTTGGCTACATCTTTGTTGGCATGTATGAGGTGAGGTTTTATAAGAGGACTCGGTGCGACTCTGTCGTGGCATTCAGCGGACAGTTTCAGATAGGGATTTGTTAGTTTTAATTCGTTTAATTTCATAAGGTCATATTAGCTTATGAAGCTTTAATGCCACTTATAAAAAGAAGTACATAATTAAACAAGCAAAAAACTAAACAGTTTTATGCTTGGGTACTAGGTATCCAAGGTTTCCATTCTGGTTTTTCAAAGATACGAGGGTAGCCTTCGAGTATCTCCATGGGTTGAAAATTTTCTTTGTATTTGAAAGCCTTGCATCCCTCAACCCAATAGCCAAGATAGACCCATTCAAGTCCCAGCATTTCTGCAAGTTTGATTTCATAAAGCAAAGAGTAGGTGCCTAAAGAAAATCTTGGATAATCCGGATCATAGTAGCAGTAGACAGAACTGATACCATCATCTAAAATGTCAATAAGGTCAATACATACAAGCTTGTCATCAATAAAGTAGAGCAGTTCTTTGCCGAAGTCATGTGCGCCATCTACAAAGTTTTCATAATACTCTTGCCTACTAATATCCTGGTGGTCCCAGCCGTCTCTCTCGTCTTTGTAAGCATGATATTTGTTGTAAAGGTCTATGTGTGCTTGGGTAATCGTTGGTTCTTGGATGACAATTTTAGTCTCTTCGTTTCTGTTTATAGCTTTTCGATGAGATTTTGAGTATTTGTAGTTTGTAACATTTATACGCAGACTTTTACACTCAATGCAACCAAAACATACAGGATAAACAAAGCTCCTACCGTAACGTCTCCAGCCTCTTTGAACTACGGCAGTAGCAAATGTTTTAGAGACAACTTCAACTTGTTTGTAGTTCATTCTTGTTCTTCTGCCAGGAATGTAGGCACACTCGTGGTCATTCTTGGAGTAATCTATTGATTTTGGGATAAGAAGTTCTAAGTCATTTTTATTATTCATAATTGTAATTATACCAAATTTTCTCATTTTGTCTCTACTAAGATAAAATATATATATAATATTGTTGTCCATATGGCAGTATTTTTTTGGCTTATTTTTAGTTCTACATCTTCTTACAAATAATAAAAATACAATCTTCATAAACGCTATAGATACTGTGTAAAAATATGACACAAATGAAGTGGGGTTTGTAATGCCATCTTTGGTATAATCTATAAATTAAATCAAGGGTCCGTCTTATGTCCAATAAACCAACAAAGCATCCTACACTATTGGAAGAATTCCGCTCTTTTTGTTTCCAAAATACTGCTACTGATTTTGAAGAGGCTGTAGAATATTTTGCAGTTTTTGGCGGTATGGGTTGGAAGGTTGACTTTTCAAAATCTATCGAAGAACTTATAGAAGAAAAAGTGCTTAAAAATTACAGATATATACATGGAGATATTGCACACACTACAAAGAGTAAACCCATTTACCATTCGCTTCTTTCTGCTCTTGCTTCTGGAGATAGACGAGAACATTCTGCATTTAAAAAAGCGAATGTGAAGAGAGAAGAGGGGGAAGAGGCCATAGATTGGCTTATTAAAAGTGACCTTTTGATTTTTGATAAATCTGTTGAAAAACCCATAAAAGAAGAAGAGGGAAACTCTGACAAATTACTGTTCACCCAACCCTTTATGCGTTTTTGGTTTTCTTGCATTTCTCCTTACTATAAGGGCATAAAAGAGGGTGACTATACAGAGATGAAAGAACACTGGTCTCAAATCAAGGCAGGATTTTCTGAGCTTATTTATGGACAATTGGTTTTGGAAATGCTCAAAAAGAGTTTTAAAGATGCTTTTGAAGGCGATCCTATAATCAGTATAGGTGCGTATTGGGATAAAAATGTCGAGATAGACATTTTAATAAAAAGAAAATCCGGTGAAATGATAGCAGGTGCAACAAAGTATGCAAAGTCAAAAGCCAATAAAAGTGAACTCACAAAGTTAAAAGAAAAATGCGCTCAGGCACAACTTGATGTAGATACATTTGTCATCTTTTCTAAAAACAAATTTTCCTCTGAGCTCAAAAAAGAAAAAGGGGAAAAATTGCAACTTTTTTCTCTGAAGAACTTGACTGGACTTATGGCTGAATTAAGTGAAAAAGATTTATTGGAGCACACAAACAAGAAGTATTGACAGGTTGAATTCGCAGCTGATTAACATTGCAAGAGTACACTCTGACATACAAAATTACCCTCTAATATTTAAAAAGTTCTTAGTGCTGATGTCATCCCAGGGCTTATTCAGCTTTACAAAATCCTCATAACTCTTCAATGCGCGTTTAAAATCATCACTCCTGGAGCTTTCTTCTTCAAGTACTTCATGAAGGGCTATTTTTGCAGCATCCATCATCTCTTTGGGAAATGTTTTTATCTGTACATTTTTGGGGAGTTCCTGTAGGGCTTTGGCATTTTTGTAGCGGAACTCTTGAAGCATATTGCTTGTCATCTCCTCGCTTGCTGCGGTGATGATGGCTTGATGTTCACTGCTTAACTTCTCCCATCTGGCTTTATTGAAAGTAATCTCAAGTATAGAGCCCGGCTCATGCCATCCCGTATAGTAGTAGGGTGCTGCTTTTGCAAAGCCCATCATGTTGTCAAGTGCAGGCCCTACCCATTCGGTAGCATCAATGGTGCCACGTTCGAGTGAAGTATATATCTCCCCAGCAGGCAACAGTACGGGATTCACACCAAGTTTCTTCATGATCTCTCCAGCAAGACCTGGAATACGCATCTTTAGACCTTTGAGATCAGCAAGAGAGTTGATCTCTTTTTTGAACCACCCTCCCATTTGGGGCCCTGTGGTTCCGCCTATAAGAGGATAGAGGTTAAATTTTGCGTACATTTCGCGCCAAAGTTCATACCCTCCGCCAAACTTCATCCAAGTAATCATCTCTTCACTGATAAGTCCTAGAGGCATTCCGCCAAAAATAGAAAATGCAGGGTTTTTGCCTTTCCAGTAGTATACACCTGAATGAAAGGCATCTATCTGCGCTGCAGAAGTAGCATCAAATACTTGGAGCGCGGGCACAAGGATGTTTTTAGCGTAGACTTTTATCTCAAGGCTTCCTCCGCTGAGCTCAAAACAGCGTTTGGCAAAATTGTCTACACCTGTGCCCATAATAGGAAAGTGTGCAGGCCATGAGGTAGCAAGTTTTAACGTGACTTTTTTACCTCTGCTAATGCTAGCAGAACCACTCTGTGTCTTTTCTTCAGCCCTGTGGCATCCACTCAGTGCTAAAGCTGTAACGCCAATGGCTGTGCTGGCTATAAAATCTCTTCTTTTCATTTCTAAATTATTCCTTGCATTAATAGATTAAATAGTAACATAACAATCGTTTTAAAGGGGTGAAATGGACTGTCATATCTGTAATCAAAAAACTTTTTCTTTTGTGGATCACAAAACAAACATCAGGTATTATCAATGTGTAAATTGTGAGTATATATTTAAATCTCCAGAATACTATCAGGATTTTGCTACACAAAAAGAACGTTATAATCTTCATCGGAATGACGAGGAGGATACAGGTTATCAAGCTTATTTTCAGCGTTTTTTAGACTTTGCTTTACCGTTGGCGGGACAGCCTAAAACAGCTTTGGATTTTGGTTGTGGTACAAGTTCTCTGTTGGCTAACATGTTAGAAAAAGAGGGTATAAGGTGTGACTATTATGATCCCATCTATCATCCTGACACACTTGTTGGCAACAGAAAGTATGAATTGATAGTTGCAACAGAAGTTTTTGAGCATTTACATCAGCCAAAAGAAGTATTTCAAAGCTTGTTGGAACGACTGGAAGAGGGCGGCTATCTGGCACTGCAGACACAATTTCATCCCAATGATAGAGGGAATTTCGAACAATGGTATTATCACCAAGACCCTACGCACATCGTCTTTTTTACAGCAAAAACATTTAAGGTGTTATGCGAAGCGTTTGGGTGTACGCTTGTGGGAGATAATCAGAAAAACATGGTAGTAATTCATAAAAATAGATAAGCATACATCCTGCGAAAAGATAGGATACACAATCAAAACAGACTGTAGTCTTTTTTGATTGTGTTTAAGATACTTTTATCTGCATTGTAAATAAAGGCATAGTTAAAGAGTGTATTTTTAAGTATGTCCCTTACTTCTTCTTCACTCTGGAACCAGTGAGGACGGTCTATACCCGGCACTTTTGTTTTAGGTGGAGTAAGTACGATTCCCTTCACCCAAGTGTTGCTTCGCTTGATGTATTCTCTGGCCTCTGTAATGTCAGCTATATTGTCTGTGAAGATGGCAACCTTGTCACTTTTGCTGGCTTGGGTACTTTTGAGTTGAGCATCTATAAAGACAGGCATAAAATGTTTGGTATATTTGAGCTTTTCTATAGAATAGGGAAGATTATTCTCATCACAAAAATGTATGACACGCAAAAGGTGCTCAAGATGAAAAGGAATAAGATCTTTTTCCTGATAAACATAACCACCTACTTTAAAAGTAGTTTTAAAAAGTGTGTCACATACAGGATAGCCATCTACTTCTTTGTCAAGTTTTTTTATGTCTGGTTTTATGAGTTGCATCAGTTCCTTGTCTGTACCCACAAAGAGAGAATCCTCAGAGTTCAGTATCTGTTCAAATGCTTTACGCCAATCATTTGAGATGAAAGAGATGTTATTTTTGTGCAAAAGAATCATTTTCAAAAAAGTAAGTTCGTGTTTTGAGAGTAAATAGAACTGCGCTTCTTTTTTTATCGCTACGTATCGGATGAGTTTAAAGGCTGCAAGTTGGATGTCGGAGACTTTTATCCAGGCTATTTCATCATCATTTCTTACAATATCAGCATTATCATACACGATGGCATATGCACCATTGGCTATGCCCTGGTCTATCTCTTCCTGATTTGAAGAGAAGAAAAGATCTCCCTGATTTACTTTTGAATAGTAAACTGTAGCTGCTTCTATGGCTTGTACTTTTGGTACGTTGCTGAGTGTTCCTTCTGTGAGGTTTACAATGTCTTCTATTTTCATATTTAACCTATTGGTGTTCCAGCCATTTTTGGCTTTTCTGGACGTATCATACATAGACCATCCTCATCTTTTGCTGCAAGGAGCATACCTTCACTCTTGAGACCCATGAGTTTTGCTGGATTAAGATTTGCAACGACACATACCTGTGTGCCCAGCATGTCTTCAGCAGAGTACCACTCTTTAATGCCGGCAACAATCTGTCTAGGCTCATTTTCGCCTACATCCACCTGTAACAAAAGAAGTTTTTTGCTCTTTGGCACTTCTTCTGCCTGAACCACAGTGCCTACTTTAAGAGAAGTTTGGAAGAACTGGTCTATACCTATAAGTGCTATACCATCTGTTTTTTTGTCTTCTTTTGTTTCTGTTTTCACTACTGTTTTTATGTCTATAGGTTCCATCTGTTCAAGCAAAGGTTCTTCTATACGAGGAAAAAGAGGATCAATCTTTTCTAGTATAAAAGTTGGAAGCAATTTCGTGTCTTTTATCATCTCATTCCAGGAGTTGTTGTCTATGGTGAAGTGCAAAGCATTTGAAATCTTTGTGCATACAGCAGGCATAACAGGATAAAGCATGATGGATACTTTTGCAAGAATGGCAGCTATGAGCCCGTTAAGTGCCATAGCTTCTTCTTCTCTTCCCTCTTTCATAAGTGTCCATGGCTGATACATGTCTATAGCCTTGTTAGCTACACTCAGCGGTCTCCAGAGTTCTTCAAGGTATCGGTGTATCTGCATCTCGTAAAGCAGAGGTTCGAGTTTTTCCAATGAGGCATGGACTTCATCAAGTTCTGCCTGGTGGTATTTAGCTACATTGGTTGAATCAACGGTCCCTTCAAAGTATTTACCACTCATGCCTATAAGACGGTTTAGAAGATTTCCAAGGTCATTTCCAAGATCTGAGTTGATGCGGTCTATGAGCGCTTTTTGACTAAAGTCTCCATCCCCGCCAAAGGGAACTTCTCTGAGCATAAAATAACGGAAATTGTCCAAGCCGTATGCATCCGCCACTTCTTTGGGATTGACCACATTACCTTTGGATTTACTCATCTTCTCGCCATCACGTGTCCACCAACCGTGCGCAGCGATGTGTGTAGGAAGAGGAAGGTCAAGACTCATGAGGAATGCAGGCCAGTAAATAGCATGGAAACGTAAAATGTCTTTACCTATGAGTTGCACGCGTGCAGGCCAGAAATCCATGTTTGCATCGTCTGTACCGTAACCAAGTGCCGTCACGTAGTTCATGAGCGCATCTAACCATACATACATGACATGTTTGGGATCCTCCATCTCTTGGGGAAGTTTTACTCCCCAGTCAAAACTTGTACGGGTAATCGAAAGATCTTGCAGTCCACCTTCTACAAAACGAATGACTTCATTTCTTTTACTCTTAGGCAAGATAAAATCTGGATGGTCTTCGTAGTACTGAAGCAGTTTGTCTTGATACTTGGAGAGCCTAAAGAAATAACTTTCTTCTTCTACAATAGTGGTGCTTTTGCCACACTCAGGACAAAACTCATCATCAACCAGCTGAATGGAAGGAAAAAAGGTTTCGCAAGAGATACAGTAATGACCTTTATACGTATCTTTGTAGATATCACCATTTTCATGCATAACAGTAAATGCTTTTTGTACACCTTGCATGTGGTCTGCATCAGTGGTTCTGATAAATTTATCATAGGAGATATCAAAATCATCCCAAAGGTTTTTAAAGGTCGCTGAGATTTCATCCGCATAAGCCTGGGTGGTTTTACCTCTGGATTTTGCAGCTTCTTCTATTTTTTGGCCGTGTTCATCTGTGCCGGTAAGAAAAAATGTCTCTAATCCGGACATGCGGGAGTAGCGTGCAAGTGTATCCGCGATGATTGTTGTATAGGCATGACCGATGTGGGCGATGTCATTAACATAGTATATGGGAGTGGTGATATAAGATTTTTTGTGACAAGACATAGTTGGCAGTTCCTTAAACAAATGAGTTTGTAGAGTAAATTTGGTAGATATTTTAACCAAATAGTGCTGTAATGTCGGTGATTTATAAAATTATAAATTTGCAATGCTATAATGATTGCATATATAAACCTCAGTAAAGGAAAAGCTATGTCTGTTTTAATGTATTTCCTTAAAGAGCATAGATAAAGCTTAAATGTATTATGTTTATATACTCAGGTGCGCAGATGAGACACTTTATACCGGTATTGCCACAGAGTTGGAGCGCAGAGTTGAAGAGCACAATGGTTCAGGGAAAGGCGCTAAATATACACGCATAAGACGACCTGTTGAGCTAGTTTACAGCGAAGAATATCCAGATAGAAGTTTGGCTTCCAAGCGTGAATATGCGATTAAGAAAAAGATGAGTAGGGCAGAGAAATTAAAGCTAATTGAATCCAGGCAGCTTTTAACTACGGCGTGTTCAATTCTATAGCTTTTTTAACACAGGACTCCAGCGAAGTGGCATCGGCTATGATGGGAGTAATATAAGATGGTAGATATTGGGCGGTGGTATGTCCAATCGAAATTGCTTTAAAACTTTCATCCCATTTTACATTTTTTAAAAAACATTTAATGGTGGAAGGGGAAGAAAAAATAATAGTTGCGTTTTTTGGCAATACGATTTGTGTGTCAAACTCTCTGCATACCGTCTCATATACTATTAGTTCTTCACATATGACATCATGACTATTCAATATATTGACAAGATCAGATACCACTTCTGAACCTCTGATATAAAGTACTTTTTGATTTTTCAACTTCTCTTTTAGCTCGAGTGCAAATCCGTTTCCATGTTTTTCTTTTCCTGAAAATTTCAGAGTACCCTTTAAGTGTTTTACTGTTTTGGCTGTTTGTGGCGCTATGGCATAAGCAGGCTTCTTTTTCCAGGTGCTGTCTAACGAATCTATTGCATGTATGGCATTTTTTGATGTGAAAATCAAGGCATCATAACTGCTAAGATCAACAGTCTGCTCGATAGGCTGTATTTTAAAAACTGGTAGGTTTTTTGCCCATTTTACTTTTCTATCATTTAAAATGTATATATTCATTTTATTGTTTTTCATATTTTGAAGCACTGTTTGAAAATATTTTTTAATTTTTAGAAATCTGAGAATTTGAATCAGAGATGACTATAGATTTGTCTTGATTGATGTAAAATGGTATTTTATGAGCACTAAGCGCATGAGTAATATTTATAAGCTCAAAATAAATGACATCGTTAGACCAGTTTTTATCGGGCTCTAATGTATGTGTTTTGGCATTGTATTCATAGTATATTAAATTTAATGAATCTAATATTTTTTCAATTTTTTGCATGGTGTTGATACTCCATTATAATATTTCAGAACACAAAGGGGATGATATTTTGAACATTAGAATTCAAACCCACCACCGGCACCTTTACTCATACTGTCATAAACGGCTTTGATGTATGCATCACGCACTTCACACTCAAGAAGTTTTTCGCAATTCATACAGCTTTTTAGATGGCGTGAGACTTGACAGGATTCCAGCTCAGATTTTTTCTGTGCCAGCGCTATTTTCCATTCATCAAGTATCTGTTCTGACATTATACTTTTATCCTATAAAGGGCTTTGAGGGCAGCCATTTCATAGTTTGAACCAAAAAAACAAGGAGTAGTGTCATGAGGATGTGAAGGAACAAGTTCCATGAGTCTCATCCCATTTTCATTAATGGCTTGCCCTCCAGCTTGTTCGTAGATGAACGCAAAAGGAATGACTTCAAAAAGTTGTCTAAGTTTTCCATGCGGTTTATCTGATGTACCAGGATAAGAGAAGATCCCACCACCCTTGAGAAGTATTTGATGCAAATCCGGTACCATACCGCCAGAGTAACGAAGACGATACCCGTCTGCAAAAAGTGCATCGACAAACCTCTTGTGATGCTCACTCCAGTGTTGCTGTGTGCCTCCGGGTGAATTGATTTTTCCTTTTTCGCCCAGTGTAATCTCGCCTATAAAGTTAAAGAGCCCTTCTTGCGCTCTGTAATGTTTAGGCTTGCCCTCTTTGGTAGCAAGCACAAGCTCAATACGGGGTCCATACACAACATAGGCGGAAGCCACAAGATTTTCGCCTTTGAGTTCACCTTCATAGATACCAAAAATTGAGCCTACAGAAAGGTTGACATCTGCAAGGCTTGAGCCGTCCAGAGGGTCATAACAGATAGTATATTTTCCATCTGCATGGAGTTCCAGCACACCTTCTTTCTCTTCGCTCACAAGCGCTTTTACAATGGAGATATCTTTGAATGCTTCTTCTGTGATATAGTCACTTCTTATATCAAGCTTGAGTTGGTCTTCACCTGATGAGTTGGAAGTATCGCTGTACCCAAGATCTTCGGTTTTAATTTCATGATCTATCTTGATGGCAATATCTTTGATGGCGTCAAATATAGTTAGCATTCAGTTTTCCTTTTAAATGTTTTTTGCATGTGCATTTATCCACTCGATAATCTGCGTGCTGTTGTTAAGATCGAGTATGTCTATGTGCTTAGGTATGGCATAGTTTGTAAGGTCTATACTTTCATCAATGGCTATGGCTTCGCTACAGCCAAAATAACTTTCATCTATGTTGTTTCTAAAGACAGCAATACGAGGCAGAGGAAGTGTTTTAAGACCCTCAACAAGTAGGATGTCAAAGTCACTTATCATCCCCACTATCTCATCCAGGGTTTTTTCTCTTTGGGAGAAGTAGGTGGTACGGGTAGGAGATGTTATCACCACTTCTGCGCCCGTTTGTGAAAACCTATAACTGTCTTTGCCTTGGGTGTCAAATTTTGCTTTGTCTTTAGGGTCATTTTTGATGATGGCTACTTTGCGTTCTTGAATTAATATACTAGCAATCTTTTCCACAAGAGTGGTTTTTCCACTGTTTGAGGGACCTGTAAATGCTATTGCAACTCTTTTGCTCACGAAAAACCTTTTTTTGTATTGATAGGATTATACATAAATCTTTATTGAATGTATGTTAAAATTAAACTTAATTATAGGGAGAGTCATTGGTTAAATTTACGCTGGCATTTATTGCCATTACACTTCTTTTAGGCTGCACATCAAAGCAAGAGAGTGATTTGATGCAGGCTTATGACAAGAAGACTAGCTATCGTAAGCGCTTGCAAAAAACAGAAAAGATACAGCTTTACGATGGAAATATGACAAAAGCCATGCTAACAGCTACTTATTTGTATACCCAGAATTTCAAAAAAAAAGATACACGTGATGAAGTGTTTATTGTAGGTATTCATCTCGAAGATGATGACTTTGATGACATAAGGGAGGGGGATTATTCTTTGACTTTAAATGGACATTCGGCTAAAGAAGCCCTAAGGCTTGACTTGGATGATGAAAGACTAATCGAAAACTCTTTTGTCACAGAATGGGGCAGCTATTATCTGGTGAGTTTTCCTCATGTAGAGAGTAAAGATTTTACACTTGTATTTAAGAGTGCAGCATATGGAGAAGGTATGCTTCATTTCGCCAAAGTGGCGAAATATGTACTAAGCAAACAAGCTTTTTAGATTAAGACAGGCTTACTTTCTAAACGCATCCGTTTGAGAAGGTGTAGCAAGTGTTTTTAACAGAGGAAATATACGCGTAGCCACTCCTAGTTTATTGAGATAGATAACGTAATTTGCCAGTACTTTTTTTCCATACTCTCTGGCTTCCTCATTCTCCATGGTTTCCATGCTCATATAGGGCTCATATGAACCTGTTCTGAAGTTTCGATTATCTCTTATGTGACCTCTTGTGAACCCTATGCCTCCATTGTATGCATAAGCCACAAACAGTGGATGATGAAGATATTTTGTAAGATAGTCAAGATGAAAGTCCGCATACTCTATGGCTTTGTAGGGATTAAATATTTCATCAAAATCTATTTTTTCTCGTTTTTCCTTGGCAACATGTTCGATGAGAAATGGCATAAACTGCATCATACCCAAAGCAAAAGAACGCGATACCGAAGCAGGCACAAAACGACTCTCTTGTCGTGCTAAAGCATAAATAAGAGCTTGGCGCTGTGGGGCCATGTGTTTCATTGCATCACGGTATGGCATCGGAAAGTATGCGTCTGTGTGATTGGATGCCTGGGCTTTCAGATAAGTGTACACACCGATACACTCCTGGGACTGATAGTTATTGGCAAGACCATTCAAATCATAACTTGAATTCATTTTGACCTTGACATTTGCCCAGTCAATAGGGTTTTGTATATTAAAACCATGAGTACGGCTTTTCGAAATAGACTGTGTAATGGTTTTTGGATATTTGCCATTGATAGTGTCTGCTGCCATGAGTGTATAAATATTTACATGATAACTCTCTCTTAAAAGTTTGATATATGCAGTGTCTTTTGTGCTTAGGTAGAGCCAAAAAAGAGATTTGTCCACATCATAACGCTCAGGATAGTTTCTACGCGCAAAGTCAAAGTAAGCGGCTGCCTGCTCAACTTTATTTTGCTTCATGAGAGCAAGTCCATGTTTAAAACTTTTATTGGCTTTGCTTCGGTTTTTCCAATTTTTAGGTGGAATGGCAACGCAACCTGTGGAGTATGGTGCTACCGAAGGTGGATTTTGTCCCGTTCTTGTTTGGTAGGCCGTACTGAGTTTTTTATTGATCGCAGTTACTTGATGTATGATACTTTGTGCCTCTTGTGCCGTTGTAGTATTCTGTGAAAGAAAACGCCATATATAATAATCTTTTTCTATACTCCTTGGCATATTTTGTATCTGGGAATAGGCAAAAGTTTTTGCCTCAAGTGCGATTGTACCCAGTAGTATTACTATTACTGCAATAAGATATTTCATTTTCACTTCTTTTATCCTAATACCGCACGCATCATAAAGTTATCAATAAGCTGAAGCCCCAAGATGATGACAAGAGGAGAGAGATCAATACCTGAAAAAACAACAAAAGGCATTTTATTTCTTATGAAATTTAATACAGGCTCAGTCAGACGGTTCAGTATTTGAACAATAGGGTTGTAAGGGTCAGGGCGCACAAAACTCAGCAACGAAGCGATGATAACCACCCATATATATAAGTTCATCACGTTGTGTAAAATTTGTACAATAGCGTAGATTAGGGCATTCATGAAGCTATCTCCAATAGATATGGCTTGATTAGTGGATATATGTCTGAAAGTTCAGGTCCATGTTCTGCACCTGTCAAAAGTAGTCTAAGCGGTTTAAAGAAATTTTTACCTTGAAATCCGCTTTGCTCCATAACGTAAGATTTAAATTCATTAAAGGTGTCTATCATCGGAGCATTTTGGATGATCTCCTCCATGGTTTGCATTTGTGCTCCCCATTCACCTTCAAAATCCTTGGGCGAAAAGATAGGCTTTATCTTTGCTTCAAGCTCTTTGACAGTGCTTGCTTCTTCCAGATAAATCTTCGCAAGTTTGCCGATGTTTGCATCAGCAAATCCAAAGAGTGTAGAGAGTTGTTTGTCTTCCATCATTTTAAGATGTTCTCTGTTGATGAAACGAAGTTTATCTATGTCAAATTTGGCTGCAGATTTAGAGATGTTTTCTATGTTGAACCACTCTATGGCTTCAGGAAGGGTAAATATCTCTTTAGGCGCTTTGGTATTTCCAAGTAGTAAGAGATAGTTGATGATTGCATCTGGAATGAACCCCTGTTCAAGCATCCATTTTACAGAACTGGCATCATCTCGCTTGCTCATCTTTTTTCCCTCAGTGTTGAGGATGATGGGTAGATGCGCATAGGTTGTTTCTGCTTCGTATCCTAAAAGTACTTTAATGTGTTTCTGTCTAGGTGTGTTAGAAAGGTGGTCTTCTCCACGTATGATAAAATCTACACCACTTAGCATATCGTCACAGGCACAGGCAAAGTTATAGGTAGGTGTGCCATCAGCACGCAAGATAACAAAGCTGTCTACCTCATTGGGTGCCGTAGTAATGTCACCTTTGATAAGGTCATGGTTTATGATGGGTTCTGTAGGTTTTTTAATACGTACCACAAAAGGTATCCCACTCTCTTTCAGCTTTGCAAGCTCATCTTTGTCAGCATCAAAACACTGTCCGCTATAACGGTACGCTACTTTTTGGGCCTTGGATGCATCTCTGTCTTTTTCTAGTTGTTCTGCGCTACAGGTGCAGACGAAGGCCTTGCCCTCTTCAAGTAGACGTATTGCCAGTGTTTGATGCATATGCAGGTGTTCACTTTGATGAAAAACACTCTCATGCGGCAGTGCAAATTTTTCTAAAATTTGCATGATTTCTGTATCTTTTCCCTCGAGGTTACGGGCTTGGTCAGTATCTTCTATGCGAACGATAAAACTCTCTTTACGTTGTTGTGCTACAAGGTAGTTGAGTATGGCTACACGCAGGTTTCCTATGTGCATATCACCAGTAGGTGAAGGGGCAAATCTTAGCATATGTTTGACTCCAATTTATGGTTAAAATAATAGGTGGCATTATAGGGTATTTTACTTAATCCTTCAAGGATGAGGCAAGTGACATCAGCATAGACAAAGTCAAATAAGCCATAAATTTTTGTAATATATTTATAGAAATATCTCATTAATAATTGACATTTATATGCTATCATTTTTTATAAATCTATAAATCTATAGACAGTATGACACTTAAGCCAAATAGTAATCCAATGTAAATTCCATATCTTCATCAAGATCCAGGTTGCTTCTCATCCATTTGATGTAGCCTTTGTCTTCATTTACTATTTCTGCTATTTCTCTGTCTTTGTATTTTCCAAATTTAAACGTTTTCATCATTACGGGGGTTTGAGTAAGTTCGGCTAGTTTTTCCATAGGATTTATCCCTACATATTTTTCTTGTGTAAGGCGCACCAGCTTTGATAGAAGAAGTTTCATCACCAGTACATCACCTATGGCATCATGTGCTTTGATGGTGATACCGAGATTATCTGCCTCTGTTTGTTCTATTTGGTAGAGTTCAAGCGCATAGCGCAGGTACTGAAGTCTATGGCTAGGACTGTCGGGGAGTAAGTGTTTGGCACAGCGTAGCGTGTCTATAAGGGTATAGTTGTTTTCAAACCCTTCTTTTTCCAACATAGCCAGGTCAAAAGAGATGTTGTGGGCTATCAGATAGTTCTCTTTGTGGTTTAATTGCAGTATTCTTAATGCAAAATCGGTTTCATCATAAAGCCCTTTTTCGGCTATAAGATCAGGTGTGATATTATGTACTTCCATCGCTTCTATACTTATGGATACGGGAGCCAAACACAGTTCGTCAAAAATTTCAATCTCGTCTTTACCATGCACGATCATAGCCCCTACCTGTATGATGCGGTCTTGTTCTTGATTTCCTGTGGTTTCAGTATCGAAAAGTACGTATTTTGCCATGAAGATTCCTTAATATATGTTGGAAATATAGTATCGTATTTTAGATAATAAGCACAAACTCTCAATGACAAATGATATAATGTTATTTATATTTATTTAACAGGGAACATAATGGCTAAACACTTTACTTCTATCCTCTCCAGTGTTTTTGGAAAATTTGCTTCTAAAGAATTTCCATCACCCATCCAAAGCTTTATCAATACAGGTTATGTCAAACTTATGGGGCTTGATATGTCTGAGTTTAGAGAGCCTAGCACCTACCCGACGCTCAATAAACTCTTTACAAGAGCCTTTGGAACACCCAGAGCCTTGCCTGAGGATAAAGATGCACTTATCTCTGGTGTGGACGCGCTTATCACAGATGCCGGAACTATCAAAGAGGGTAAAGCTTATCAGATAAAAGGGATGAGCTACAGTATAGAGAAGCTTTTTGGCAAATATCATCATGATGCAGTTGCTAAAGTGGAAGGAGGGGAGTTTATCAATTTCTATCTCTCTCCTAAAGACTATCACCGCTATCATATGCCAATGCGCCTTAAAGTGAATTCTTTGACCCATATCCCAGGGAAACACTATCCGGTCAATTTTCCTCTTCTGCGCCATAAGCATGACCTTTTTATTGAAAATGAGAGAGTAGTAATTGAGTGTGAAGATGTAAAAGGAAGAACACAGGTTCTTGTTCTTGTTGCTGCACTTAATGTGGGTCAAATGGTTGTTACTTTTGAGGAAAAAGTGAGAACAAACTCAGAAATAAGAGAACCCGTTCATTATGAATATGAGGAACTATGGGTAGAAAGAGGGGATTTTTATGGTTGGTTTGAAATGGGTTCTACCATTTTGACTTTTTCAGAAAAAGGAAGCATCTTTTCAGAAGTAGCCATCAATCAAAAAGTAAAATTTACTGATGTTTTGGGTAAAGTACTATAGGAAGATTAATCAGAAGATTCTGTTAAAAAAAGGGATGTAAAATGCAAATTAAAGAAATTGAAGAATACGCAGAGATACGTGCAAAAGCCAGAGCATATTTGTGCTATATTATGGGACGAAATATTACTGATACTATCCAAAATGGTGACATTCATACAGTACTTTCAAAACTTGAATCACTCAATGACAGCATCGAGAAAGCAGAAGCCATTTATGCTCTGGATGCACACGGCATTCAAATGATTCAGAATATATCTAAAAATAAAAATTTAAAAGGTATCGGTAAGGGTGTAGACAGATCTGACAGAGCCTATTTTTATAAAACGGTTAAAGAACACAGATGTACCTTAACAGAGCCTTACCCTTCAGATAGCAGTAACACTATGGTTATTACATCCTCTTTTCCTATCTATGATGAGCAGGACAATCTCCTTTGTATTATTTGTGTAGATATCTCAATGGCAAATATCTTGCGTATGGTGCACCCAAGTTCTGTAGATTCATACTTTGGCGCATTGACTAAAGTGGCTTATGCTGCATTTTCTGTAGCTTTAGCATTGGTCTCCTTACTCCTTTTTGTTAAGGGTGCTACCGCATTTTTACATTTTGGTCTTGACCTCAGGGCGATAGATATTCATGAAATGTTTACAGCAACCATTCTTTTAACGCTCTCTTTGGCTATTTTTGATTTAGTTAAAGCCATATTTGAAGAAGAAGTATTGGGTAAAGAGAAAAAAGAAGGTGCTGGAGGCGGACACCAAACCATGATACGCTTTTTAGGCTCTATTATTATAGCCCTTTCCATAGAAGCGTTAATGCTGGTATTTAAGTTTGCACTGACTGATCCTGCACAGCTTGAGTATGCGGTTTACCTCATTGGAGCGGTTGCATTGCTTTTGGTGAGTTTGTCCGTTTATGTCAAATTCAATAATGTTCCTGATCCTCAGAGTAAAAGGTCCAAGTAGTGAACCAAAAACTTATCATCTTTGACATGGATGGTACGCTGGTAAATTCTTCTATCACTATAGCCAACGCCATTAACTATGTACGAAAAAACTTAGGCTTTGAGCCTATGGAACAAGACAACATCTTGCGTTTGGTGAATGATCACACTATTAATCCCGCACAAACTTTTTACCATGCAAAATCCTTTGAGGCCGACCACGAAAAGTGGTTTTCAGAGTATTACAGCAAAAACCATGAAAATGAACTGGTACTTTATGAAGGTATCAAAGAGTTGCTGTACGCTTTAAAGAAAAAAGGACATAGTCTTGCTGTTGCTACAAATGCATACCGCGGTTCAACCATAGAGTCTTTAACCTATTTGGAAGTGCATGACCTTTTTGACGCCATTGCTTGTTATGATGATGTAGCTCAGGGAAAGCCTCACCCAGACATGCTACACAAGATACTGAACGAGTTGGAACATAGTACAGAAGATGCGTTATTTATCGGTGATGGTCCACGTGATGAGATGGCAAGTAAAAGCGCAGAGATCGACTACATCATGGTGGACTGGGGTTTTACGGATCATAATGATGCTGTACGCAGTGTTGGTGATCTGCATAAAATGTTGATAGGGTGATCTTATTCGTTTCTCAAACTTGTTGACTATGTTGAAAATCAATTAACGGTTGAATATAGCCAATAAATTTCCGCTAGGTAATTTATTGGCTCCTATGTTTTGTTATGCTGAGTAACTATCTAAGTATAAAGTGTCAGGGGATAAGTCTTGACCATTTGTCCATTGAATAGAATCAAAATGAGGTTTGACTGTTTTAAAGTAAGCTTTATCTTGAAGTTGCTTGAAAAAACCTTTGTCGATATATGGTTTCATATCAAAAATTTTAATCTCTCCATTTTCAAAAGAAAGTAAAATCTCATAATTATCTTGTGCTTTTACATCTACTATATTTGGTGTCATTTGTTACTCCTATTTTAAAGGTTCAATTTTAAAGATTTCTTCACCACTAATTGCTAATTCCCAATCAGCCATTAGTTCATCTTGATGAATTTCTATCCATGCTTCAACAAGTTTTCGTTTACTTGTTTTCATATTACCCTCAAGTAAATTTCCTTCTGGAATAGTAAAGATAGCTTGTTCACCTTGATATTTTACATGTATGTGTGGAAGTTTGTGTTTTCTATTATCAAAATAGTACATTGAGATAATAATCCCATAAAACATAGAAATGATTGCCATTGTAAAACCCCTAATTTCTTTAGTGAATTATAACATTTTTAAATTGAGAAGTGTAGATTTTTTGAAAAGCATCTAAGCCTTAAGATTAGATACTATAGTTTTTTAACCAAAACCTTATCGTTCATACTATCAACTTGAAGATAATAGTTTCCAAGTTCTTCAATTATTTTAGCCTTAGTCGTTCTTCTTCCAATGATTTGTTATCATCCATAAATATTTTATCTATACTATCTAAGTACGTTTTTTCCAGTAATGGATTAATTAGCTCCAATCCTAAACTAGAAATTATTTGAATTATATCTCCTCTTTGATATTTTTCAATAGCTAAATATTTATTCACCGACATGGGTGGCCGGATGTCAAACGTTTTTAGTGGCCGGATGCAAACGCGATTGGTGGCCGGTTTGGTGCGTTTTTTGCACCTTCCTCAATCGTGACTTGCAGACTCAGAGCTTACTCCGTCCTTCGGACTCCGTAACTCCTCGCTTAGCCGTCACTCAATCGTAGGCACTCGTCCTTTGTTGGGAGGTGTGGGTTAAAAATTTATATTTGAAATCAGCATAAGACTAATGTTGGTAAGAAAATTTACGACAGTAGTACCTTAAAACGATAAAAAAGAACCAGAAATCTAAACTTCCAAAGGTCCACCAAAGCTCAAAATACCGAGAGCTCAGTCTTCCTCAAAGAGTAAAAGAGAGCAGTTGCGATACATATGAACCACAGAAACCCTATGCTACAGAGTGTCTTGTGCTGGTTCTGGCTGCTCCAGAGAGGATTGTATTCCCATGTGCTTGGACTCAATTGGAAAGACTGGAGACCATACCAATAAGCTCAAGCAGGCTTAAATCGTTATTTTGGCTTTTTTGTATGGCTATATTTTATTTTTTTCTGTGAAAAATCATACAAGTTTTTGAATATTTTTTGTGAGTGTCTTCAGTGTAAATCTGTAGCACCAAAAGAGAAAACTACCCCCGGACTCTTTCTGTGTAGAAAAAGGATGCTTATTTGTACAGATGAGTGAAATTGATCCGTTTTAGTTTATGGTTCCATGATTGGTTGATCTGTCATCCATATTAATGAAGATAGAGTTTATTAATATGGATGTTTAGTATCCATATCCATACGACGGTCTACTATTGTATGTACCATAACCAGATGGTCGGGCTAAACGCCTTTCATTACTCTCTGTAAGGCTGCGTAATGCAGCATCATTACTTGCATCATTTGCTGCTTCGGATATTGCTTTTTACTGCATCCTTGCACTATCTCTTATTGCTTCTGCTTGAATTCTAGCTGCAATTATCCTTGGATCATTATCAGTTTTTTCAGTAACTGCTAGATATGGATAATCTGGACTAACTGAACCTAATTCTGTAAAAGTTGAGTAATCTGCTAATGCAATAAGTGCATCATTACTAAGACCTAATTCTTCTAATTCACTTTCTGTAAATGCTTTATTTACAACTGTTAAGTGTGCGTATGCTCCTGCCATTTTATTATTCCTTTTTTATATATAACGTTTGAGTTGAACTACAAGTGTACCTCTAACAAGATGCAATATTTACATCAGAATTATAACTATTTTCATAACTATTAGAATTACCAGTGACTGGTACACTTGTTAGTTCCAATGATTTGTATAAACAGACTTTGATGATTCATAAAGTATATAAAATGCTTCTTTATATTGCATTGCATATCTGTCATTAGTATTAGAGTGCATTCCAACATGACTAAACCTTTCAATTTTGTCAATATCCATTTATTATTCTATTTTTCTAATTTGTAACCTAACGTTTGACTTGAGAAATAGTTTTCCCGCTAGGGTAAACTATTTCTCTCCAAGGTTTTGTTAGTCTTTTCATAAGTTACTTTTTCCAAGATTACAACTTGAACATAAAGTTTGTAGATTTTCTAAGGTAGTTTCACCATTTTTACTCCAAGGGCTAATATGGTCAATATGAAGTTCAACATTTTGGTCTTTTGCTGGACTTGCTCCGCATTGCTTGCATGTAAAACTATCTCTTAGCAACACTTTGTACCTTAATCTTAATGATGGGTCTCGCCCAGTTTTTTTTATCTTTTTTTTCAATTTCATTTGGCAAGTCTAAGTCTTCACTATTGGCATAATTAACAAAATTTTGTAAAGAATTTGTCCATGTTTTGAAGCGTCTATTATATGGACTTTGTGAAAAGCTTGATATTTCAGATGTTAAGTCACTTCGTCTTGGTTGACGACCAAAATGTTGCCATAAGTTTAAAATGTTTTCATACAAACATTCATCTGAAATATTGCTTTCATTCGAAAAAGAAAGTCCTGCTTCTTTTAAGGCTTTGTTCCATGTTCCAAATCTTCGACTTACGGTTGTGTAATCAAAGTTTCCATCTGCTTCATAATTTTTTTGAGTTACAGTGGGTTTTTGTAATTTTTTAGCAACAGCGTTTAAGTCATCAATTATTTCTTCATTTGACACTGGTGCATTTGATGGTCTGATAAATTCAAAATTTTCTGCCACTTTGTTCCTTTGTCATATAACGGTTGAATACACTAATAAAGTGCCGTAGGCACTTTATTAGTGTGCTATGTTTTATTATATCTTTGTTTAGCTTCTGTCTTTCCAGTAGTTTGGTTTTCTATGAAGTTGCATAACAGCTAAAATAATAATTTTATTATCTCATTGAAAATAAAGTATTCCAAATGGAAACCTGTTTGTTAAACATCTTCTTATGTCTCCATCTAGTTTTTGTCATGCTAAAGGAAATGCTAATATTCTTTGGATTGTTTTTTGAACTTCATATGCAAGTTCTGCACCAAGCTCATCTTTACACTCTTGATAATAATCAACTGAAGCATTTAATTCAAGTTCAGCGTCTGGGTGGAAAGAGTAGGTCATCTATGAACTAAAGTCTTTGAGAGATTTTTTTGAAAACTTCGTCTCCATCAACCAATGTACTGGAATTTGACTCAATCTCTTGTTTTCTTTTGTTAGCTTCTTTTATCCATAGCTTATCTATTTCACTGTTCAAAAGTGTGATACTAGCTAATGTCTTATCAACAATTTTAGTTTTCAAATCTATTGGTAAAATATCTATCTCATCAAAAAGTTGTTCTTGTTTTAAAGCCAACATAATAAACTCCAATATTTTAAATATACATCATTAAATAAAACTATTCAACAATTTTAAGTGTGATTAATAAAAAGGTATGTCTTTCAACTTTCTTATTATCAAACCAAATACAAGTTGCCGAATCATCATCAATTTCTTCAATTGTCATGATTTCGCCACCAGATTTTAATTGTACTGTATCTCCAGCATTAAAACTCATATTTTGCCCTTATTTTAAATTTACCAATCTACTTCCATAAATAGGCATATTCAAATTTCCAGATAATGTGGCTTCTTGGATATAACGCTTGAGCTAAGCCGCCGATAGCCCGCGCAGCGGGATGACGGTCGGCTGCAGCGAGTAGTTAGGCATAAGCTTGCAACAGCAATGCCGCTCCAACTACGATCAAGCCACAGTGCACATAGACCACGAACGTGTGGCTATTGAACCTCTTGCTTACGGCGCGACCTGTGAAAATGGCAATAACAACGATTGGCAATGTAAGCAGATAGTAACGAGTTACAGACGATACCCACAGCCCAGTCGCCCAATAGCCGATCATGACGACGATGCTGGCAGGAAGAAAGTAACCTTGCAAAGTTGCGCGGAACTGCTGCGGAGGCCAACGGCGAAGTGTGCCGAAAGCTACGAGTGGAGGTGCATTCATACCGTAGGCCCCTCCCAGTATGCCAGCTACAAAACCAAATACGGGAGCTAGTTTGTCTGATTTGAGTGCTACCTGCGATTTGTTGAGCAGGAAAAAAGCGGAAAACGCGATGATGACGATTGCAAGAACAGTCTTTACGGCAGATTCGGGCACCGCGGACAACAACCAAAGACCAATGGGTATGCCAAGACATGTAGAAACAAAAAGCAGCCCTGCGCTTCGGAAGTGCACATGACGCCAATCTTGAGCAACCGCAACCAACGAGACGGTGATTGACACAAGCACAGCAACGGGTGCGGCTATCTCTATTGGCATGATGAGCGCCAAGAGCGGAACCGCCACCAATGCCTCACCGAACCCAAACGCAGAACGAATAAATGTAGCTAAAAAAACTACGGCCATTACTAATATGAGCATCTCGGTACCAATGCCTAACTATTTATTAGGGGAACACTGTGTCCCGCTATTACTGTATTCTTCATGTTAGTAGTATATCAAAATATTTCTAAAAATGTGTCAATTTGAAAGATTTTTGACATTAGTCGGACATGTGTCCTGCTATTTTTTGGAGTATATCATGGAAGTAAAGAAGAAACTGTTAGATATTGTCCGCGACAAAATACGATTTAAACACTATAGTATAAAAACTGAAAAGTCTTATGTTGGATGGATAAAACATTACATCTTTTTCCACAATAAAAAGCACCCCATAGAAATGGCTAAGCCGGAGATAGAAGCATTTCTTACTTTCCTTGCAGTGGAAAGAAAAGTATCACCAGCAACACAAAATCAAGTATTTTCTGCTTTATTGTTTCTTTATAAAGAGGTACTTGGCATAGATATGAGGAGTATTCAAGAGTTACTTGGACATAAATCGGTAGAGACTACGAGGGTATATACTCATGTTGTGGCGGAAATGAATAAGGGTAGGGTGGCGAGTCCTTTGGACATGTGAGTCATATTTATGCTATAGTTCATAAAAAATAAATTAAAGAACACACCATGTCAAAATCATTGATTACCGATCTACTCTCCATTTTATTAATAGCACTATCTTTCATGGTACCATCTAACTACCATGATGCATTGCTTTTCACAGGACTTTTCGCATTCTCAGGAGCCGTGACAAATCAGCTTGCCATCCATATGCTTTTTGAAAAAGTGCCTTTGCTTTATGGTTCTGGCGTAATAGAAAAAAACTTCGACACCTTTAAGATTTCTATTAAAAATATGATTATGAGGCAGTTTTTCACCAAAGAGCAGTTAGGGGATTTCTTTGCAAAAGAGGAGCGCAAAATAGATCTTGCACCTTTGGTGGAAAATACAGATTTTTCTCCTGCGTTTGATGCCCTCACTAAAACGGTCATGGAGTCTAAGTTTGGCAGTGCTATTTCTATGTTCGGAGGAGAAAAAGCATTGGAGGGATTGCGCGAACCATTTTCTCGAAAGCTTAAAAGTGCGGTGGGCTCCATAGTCTCATCTTCTGGATTTAAGGCACAGCTAGATCATCATATACAAAGTTC
The DNA here is from genome assembly GCA_024637255.1 of Sulfurovum sp. Taxonomy (GTDB): domain Bacteria; phylum Campylobacterota; class Campylobacteria; order Campylobacterales; family Sulfurovaceae; genus Sulfurovum. Next base: position 29,073 of record JAGXFO010000002.1, on the reverse strand, counting down.
AGCCTTGAGTGAAGACATGATAGCCTCAGTGGAAGGACTCATCAGCAAAAGGCTTGAAGAGCTTACACCCAAAATGGTTAAAGAATTGGTACAGGAACTCATTAAAGAACATTTGGGTTGGCTGGTGGTGTGGGGCGGTATATTTGGCGGACTTATAGGGCTTGTTTCATCCTTTGCGCTTTAATTTTAATTCAGATAGATACGGTACTAAGCCCAAAAGTACTCAGCCGGCATGCCGCCACTTTTTTGCCACCATGGATGTTTTCATGGTCTTAAAGCCCAAGTAGTCTTTATCCCAAAACTCCAGCATATGCAAAAGTTCACATTTGTTTAAAAAGGCTGCTTCAAGCTCACCTTCTTGGAGTATAAAGACAGGGTTGGATGGTGCCCTTTGATTGTCTGCATGGTATAAAAATGTTTCTAAAAGTATGATGCCACCCGGTTTAAGTGCTTCTATTATTTGAGGGAAAAGTTCACGCTCCAAAAAGTATGTACAGACTATGAGGTCATACTTTTCTTTAGGCAGTATATAGGTATCAAAATCAACTTCTTTTGCATGGATGTTTGCTATGCCTTGCAGCTGTTCAATGGCAACAGATGAGATATCAAAAGCATCTACTTCAAAGCCAAGAGAGGCTAAATATTTGCTATGTCTTCCCATGCCGCAGGCGATGTCCAAAGCTTGTTTCCCTGTAGCAAGCTTTGCGTAGTCACTCACGAGCTTTATGGGCTTATCTGGGATTTTATTGTTTTGGTATTTTTCATCCCAGCGTTCTCTGTCTGCCTTTGCCATGATTTGCCTTTTGTTTGAAGTCTGTTTAGGTATTATTCTACCTAAATAACCAAGGATTTTTATGAGCACACTTACCTTTATATCATGGAATGTGAACGGCATTAGAGCAGTAGACAAAAAAGACGCACTCAAGTGGATAGATGAAGCAAATGTGGACTTTTTAGGATTGCAGGAAATTAAAGCAGAGGCAGACCAGATTCCAGAAGGAATCTTTGAGCGAAACTATAAATTTCAAAGTATCAACGCTTCTTCCAATAAAGGACAGTCGGGTGTCGCACTCTATACAGACATTAAAGGTGAAGCTTCTTGCTGTTCTCATGTAGACATACTGGATGAAGGGCGCATTAACGAGTATCACTTCGGAGACATTGCCTACTTTAACGTCTATTTCCCCAATGGCCAACGTAATGATGAGCGTTTGGTTTATAAAATGGAGTTTTATGAGCGTTTTTTAGAGCACATTCTTGATTTACGCAAACAAGGGAAATCTATCATCGTCTGCGGTGATGTCAATACTGCCCATCACCCCATAGACCTGGCAAGACCAAAAGCCAATGAAAAGACTTCAGGCTTTTTGCCTATGGAGCGTGAATGGCAAGATAAACTGCTCGCATTGGGTTTCATAGATACATTCAGACATGTGCATGGAAACATTGAAGAGCGTTACAGCTGGTGGAGCTACAGAGCAGGGGCAAGAGGAAACAATGTCGGCTGGAGAATTGACTATTTCTATGTTTCAGATGACTTAAAAGACAGGATAGTCGAGGCAGATATCTTAGATCATGTGATGGGAAGTGACCACTGTCCTGTAAAGCTGGTTCTGAAGGTTTAATCCTCTTTTATAATAGCGTATGTTCCCGTTGCATAGGCAACAAGTTTTCCTTCATCATGAAGCTCTATAGTCACAAATGAGGTTGTGCGACCTTGCCGTTTTATGGCAGCTGATGCTATAAGGTACTTTCCTAAAGCAGGTTTTAGGTAGTTTATCTTTATCTCCATGGTGACTGCCGTAAATCCGTCTTCCAAATTAGATACTGCGGCGTACCAACCCGTATTGTCCATGAGCGTTGATATGACTCCGCCGTGTATAAAGCCTTGATGCTGTAGATGATATGGCTGGACATGTAACTCAACTTCCGCCTCACCTTTGGAAAAGTTCTTTAATGAAGCCCCAGTGTGTTCAAGAAATGGAAAAACAATATCTTTCATGTGATACTACCTTGTTTTAAATTGTGATTATTATAGCAAATAAGAGTAGATTTAGCTTTATTTTCTTCATACGGAAAATATGAAAGATGATCAATCATGTTTTACCCTTTAGTCAAATGCCAGCCACAGCCACTTGGACATACATATACCTTGAGTTCCAGCTTTTTTTGGCCAATAAATACAGTTGCCTTTTTTTGTGCAGATTCTTCTGACGCATATAAATCTTTTGCTTGCCCCTGATTGTTTGTACAGGAGCAAATAGAATAATCTTCATCGATAATGTTATCATCAAATAATGTAGACTTTTTTATGTTTCTTCTGAGTGCACTCAGTTCATCCAGACTAATGATGTCAAAGTAGGCAAGTATTTGTGTTTCAGATAGATGTTTTAAGTGAGGATGTTTTTCGTGTATGGTTTTGAGTGTTTTTTCTTTTTTAGCTATGTTGTTTTTTATAGCCCGCAGTAATTTGTCTTGTTTCAAAGGTTCCCCTCCAAGTAAGAGATAGACTTTAGTCTATCTCGCCTACAAAGTAAAACTCATCTAATCCATCTAGAAAGGCCATAAGTAATTCATCTGAACATTCTTTAAAGTTTTTATGGCCTTCTTTTCGAAAGAGGGAAGAGAGTTGTTGTTTACTTAGCTCTATATCTGCCAAACCAAAAATGATTTCTGTTTCTGCTTCCTTGAGCTGGAGTGCTATACGCAGTTTTTTAAGTATAAGGTTATTGTTAAGCTCAATTGCTTCATTATCGCCTGATTTTTTAGGGGGCAGACCACGCTTAAGCGAAATAAGTCCATCCAAAAATACACCTAACTCTTCATAGCTGCAAAGTGTAAAGTCTTTATCTTGACGACGGGCAAGAAGTGATGCCAAGTGTGAAGCTTCCATGGGGTAATCTTCAAGGCTGTAGGCCTCCATCATCTGTGCTTCAGTTAGATTTAGTGCTTTTTTAATACGGAAGAGTATTTCGTTTGTGTTGATGAGCATATTATTTCCTACCCGCTTCTTGTGCTAAAGCACCTAAGGCTATTTTTGCTTTTCTGAGGATCTCTAAACAGTTCGCATCTTTAATGTTGTGTTTTAAAGACCAGTACTCAGGGTTAGTGTAAATGATAGTGGTTTGACCCTCATAATTTGTTGTAAAAAGCATACGAAGAGGTAGATCCAAGCCCATAGAAGGATTGCAATTCATAAGAACTGTCCCCATCTTTGGGTTGCCAAAGGCCACAACAGTCTCAGGCTTTAAGTTCATGTTCACAGTAGTGGCATTGGCTTTGTGGTCTATGGTACTAAAATGCATTAACCCTTGAGACTTAATGAGACTTTCAAGTTTCGCAACAGCAGTAGGTACGTCGTTTTGACTTTCTACTGTTTCAAGGAAAGTACCTTTTTTACCGTCACAACCAAGTAATGCAAAGCCTATGAAGCCAAGTAGAAATAACTTTTTCATCTGTAAACCCTTTTATCTGCCATTGTATTTATACGTTAAACCTAAAGTGCATGACATCACCATCTTGTACGATATACTCTTTACCTTCGAGCCTAGCTTTTCCGGCTTCTTTTGCACCAGATTCACCGCCAAATGCTATAAAATCTTCATAGCCTATCACTTCTGCACGGATAAAACCTTTTTCAAAGTCATTATGTATCACTGCGGCAGCTTTGGGCGCTACGGTTCCCTTGCGTATGGTCCATGCGCGCACTTCTTTTACACCGGCAGTAAAATAACTTTGAAGACCCAATTTGTCAAATCCTTTATGGATGATCTGGTCAAGTCCACTCTGCGTTACTCCAAGGTCAGCTAACATTTCATTCTTTTCTTCTTCTTCAAAGTCTACCATATCTTCTTCTACTTTGGCACAAAGTTTGATGACCTCATAACCTCTTTCATCGGCATATGCTCTTAGTGTTTTAACAAATTCATTGTCTTCGCCCAAACCACTTTCATCTACATTGGCACCATAGATGATCTCTTTTGAGGTAAGCAGACGTAAATCTTTGTTCATTGCCAAAAAACCATCACTCTGCCTGTCTGAAAAAGTAGAAACAGGAGAGCCGTCTTCTATGTGTAAAAGCAGAGACTCAGCAACGACTAGCTGTTCTTTTGCGTCCTTATCGTTACCCTTTGCCTTTTTTCTTAGCATATCAATGCGCTTCAACAAGGCATCAATGTCTGCAAAAAGTAACTCCTGCTCGATGATCTCTACATCACGCAGTGGATCTATGGAGCCTTCGACATGCACTATGTTGTCATCTTCAAAACATCTTACGATGTGTAAGATAACGTCCGTTTCACGAATATTTGAAAGAAATTTGTTTCCCAGGCCTTCACCTTTGCTTGCGCCTTTCACCAGTCCAGCGATGTCTACAAAGTCTAGTGTAGAGTACTGTAGTTTTTCTGGTTTTACTATTTTAGCAAGCGCTTCAAGTCTCTCATCTGGTACAGGAACAATAGCTTTGTTTGGCTCTATGGTACAAAAAGGGTAGTTTGCACTTTCTGCATTTTGTGCTTTAGTAAGTGCGTTAAAAGTGGTAGATTTTCCTACATTTGGTAGTCCTACGAGTCCGATGCTTAGTCCCATGCATTCTCCAATATAAATTGATATAAATAACCTTTAAATCGCCACAAGTCATTGCAAGAAGAAGGGTATAGGTTATTGTAAACAGAATTATACTCTCAAAACCTTTCAAGCTACACAGAAGATAAAGCATAACCAATAATTATATATATTTTAATATATTATACTTAAAAATTTATATATGTAATACAATAATAAATTAAACAAAAATCACTTTATAGTTTTTTGACTTTTTTCTCATTTTTATAGGGTTTCGTTAGCAAGACGCGTTTAGCCACTATTTGTGGCTATCATCCGCTGCTAGATTTTCTATAAGTTTCACCATCATTCTCACACCGGCACCTGAGGCCCCATGGGGGTTTTCTCCCCATGCATGTTCAACAAAAGATGGTCCGGCGATGTCAATGTGTGCCCATTTATCTGCATGGTCCTTGTCTATAAACTCAGAGAGGAATTGCCCCGCCGTGATGGCTCCACCGTAACGTGTATTTGAAATGTTACAAATGTCTGCTATCTCAGATTTTATAGTCTTTTTGAGGTAAGGATTAAAGTCAAGTGCTGTGGCAAGTTCACCGGCATTATGTGCTTCTTTGACTACAAGGGCCTGTATCTCTTTGTTGTTACCCATGATTGAAGAGGTGTAATTTCCTACTGCGACCATTGATGCACCCGTGAGTGTTGCAAAGTCAAAGAGGTAGTCTGCTTTTACCTCTTGTTGCGCGTAGCATAGCGTATCTGCAAGGACTAAACGGCCTTCCGCATCTGTGTTGCGTATCTCGATGGTTTTTCCATTTTTGGCTACTAGCACATCATCAGGCTTGTAAGCATCTCCACCAATCATATTTTCTACAGCTCCTATGAAGCCATGTACCTCTATGGGTAAGTTCATTTCAGCAACTGCTTTCATGATGCCCATCACCGCAGAACCGCCACTCTTGTCTGACTTCATATTGACCATAGAATCAGCAGGTTTAAGACTAAGTCCACCTGAATCATACGTAAGACCTTTGCCTACAAGTGTCACCACATATTTGGCATCTTTTGGTTTGTGCGTAAGGTGAATCACTCTTGGTTTGTGCCGGCTTGCACGCGCTACAGCCAGTAGGGTTTCCATTTTTTCTTTACGAAGTTTTTTGGGTTTGAGTATATTGCATGTAAGCCCTGTGTCTTCTGCCATGCCTTGAGCGATGCTTGCCATCACTTCTGGGTAACAGTCATCGGGTGTGGTATTGACAATGTCACGTGTAAAGTTTGTTGCATCTGCAATGATCTGTGCTTTATGCATCGCCTCAGAGGCTTTTTCTATATCAATACTGAGTTCAGAGTACTCTTCAAGCGACACAGTAATGTGCTTGATAGGGTTTTTCTTTTTTTTACTTTTGTACGTGTTGAAGCTATAGGCTCCCAAAATGAACCCTTCTATCATCGCACGCAGCGTGTAGGTGCATCCTTTATTGGTATAGGTGGCTACTTTAATGGATTTATATTGAGTGCCTTTAAGTGCCCTGATAGCAGATGCGGCAGCGGTTCTGATGGCTGTGCTTACGAGGGAATCTGCGCCCACATAAATTCTGTTTTCTCCAACAAGTAAACATGTTTCATCTTGACCCCCTTCAAAACCTGCTTTTTTTAAGAGTTTTTTGTCTTGAACAAAATGGTGTTTTTCATCTTTGTCTACAATGATGATGACCTCTATGTTGCTGTTTATGTCAGCCACAGGAAGTGCTGTTAATTCGAAATTCATTTTATTATCCTTAAATTAATTAAATTGGTCTTTTAATATATCTTTTGCCTGCATCATATCTTTGTCGCCACGTCCTGAGAGATTGACCAAAATAATTTTATCTTTAATGTCTTCAGGTTTCATTTTTTTGAGATATGCTATGGCATGTGAACTCTCAAAGGCAGGGATGATGCCCTCAGACTGAGAGAGCCATACAAATGCATCCAGAGCTTCGTCGTCTGTGATATGGTCATAGGTGACTTTTCCTGCATCTTTTAAAAACGCATGCTCAGGTCCTATACCTGGGTAGTCAAGTCCTGCTGAGATGGAGTGGGCTTCTTGTATTTGTCCATCTTCATCTTGCAGCAAGTAAGAGAGTTGTCCGTGTAGTACACCTGGGCTTCCTTTTTCCAAAGAGCAGCCATGTTTACCATCAAGTCCTTCGCCACCTGCTTCTATGCCGATGCATTCTACACTTTCGTCTTCCAAAAAGTGACTAAAAATACCCATAGCATTTGAGCCGCCACCTATGCAGGCTATGACTTTGTCTGGTAAGCACCCTTCAACCGTTTGAAGTTGGGCTTTAGCTTCCCAACCGATGATGGACTGTATGTCACGTATCATCATAGGGTAGGGATGAGGACCTGCAACTGTACCAATGATGTAATAAGTATCACGAGCATTGGTTACCCAATGGCGTATAGCTTCATTCATAGCATCTTTGAGTGTACGACTTCCTGACTCAACAGCATGTACTTTGGCTCCAAGAAGCTTCATACGAAAAACGTTCAATTCCTGACGCGCTACATCTTTAGCTCCCATAAATACTTCACACTCAAGTCCAAAAAGTGCTGCAACCGTTGCAGTCGCGACACCATGCTGACCCGCACCCGTCTCAGCGATGACTTTTTTCTTGCCAAGACGCTTAGCCAAGAGTGCTTGAGCTATAGTGTGGTTGATTTTGTGTGCACCCGTATGATTAAGGTCTTCTCTTTTCAAGTATACTTTTGCCCCAATCTCTTTAGAGATATTTTCAGCAAAGTAAAGTGCAGAAGGACGACCTACGTAGTTTTTGTAATAGTAGTCTACTTCTTTCCAAAAGTCTTTGTCAAAACGAATAGCTTCATAATCAAGACGCAGCTGCTCAAGTGCAGGCATCAGTGTCTCAGGCACAAAACGTCCACCAAATTTACCAAAATGTCCTAAAATATCCGGATCATTTTTACTTGGTTTTGGGATATATATTTCTTCATATAAGTTCATATTTTTTTCCTTTGTAAGAAGCAAAGTCTTTTCTTAGAAGCTTTGACTTTAGCAAGAAAAAGCTTATAGATTGATTGGAGGGATTATATCGTATGGGAGGTTAGAAGTTTCCTTTTTTTACGCTCAAACGATATAGGTTATCTCTGCCTGTGAAGCCAGCCGCATAGGCGGTCCCCAAAATCCAATGCCGCTGTTGACGTAGATATGACTGCCGTTATCCAATGCATGCAACCCTTTTACGTAAGGCTGTTGGAGTCTGACCAGATACTCAAAAGGCCAGATTTGTCCTCCGTGGGTGTGACCGCTGAGTATAAGTTCGGGTGTGTACACTCCCAACTCTTCTATAAACTTTGGCTGGTGGGCCAAAAGTATGGTTTTGTACTCAGGATTACACCCTTTAAATGCTTTATGTATATCCGGCTCAAGAAGACCCACCCTGTACCCCATAAGATCTGTCACCCCTACCACATTGAGCTTGAGTGCATCTATGGTTATATTTTCGTTGAGAAGCAGTGTGATGTTAGTGCTTTTTATGAAGTCAATGATCTTCAGAGGTTCATGAAAATACTCATGGTTGCCTAAAATATAATACACCCCATGTTTGGAAGTGATATGGTCCAATTCTCTTATGCTTGCCTCTATATGCTCGAGTGCAGTATCTATAAGATCACCGGTAATAAAAACAATGTCTGGCTTGAGTGCGTTTATCTTAATGACGGATGCTTTTATGAAGTTGTGGTCTATCAGTCCTCCGATGTGCAGATCACTGATCTGAATAATGGAAAAATCGAATTGATTAAACTCCAGCACATTCACCGCAGGCTCTTTGGTTCCCTCATAGGCACTTGCGCTTACATAAGAAGTAGAGAGAGCAAACATAACAGTATCACCACTTTTTTTGATAAATTCTCTTTTTGACCTGTCGACATTTTTTAGCGTTTTATGAAAGAGGTGAAGTATCTCATGAAGTATCAAATACAAAAGAAGTACAAAAGACAAACCTATGGACAAAGAGAAAAGATAATAAAATCCATTGCCTAGAATGTTCGTGTACCGTCCTGCAACATAAAGAAGATTAAAAATAAAGTTTAGGGCTAGCAGTAAGGTAAAAGTTCTTTTCATGCTTTCTGGCACCAAGAGTTTTTTGATGACCCTTGAGTAAAAAAGAGAGTGTAAGGCAAAGAAAAATAGCAGAAAAAGTGAAAAAAAGAGATAAACCTTCATGGTATTAGTCTATTTGCAACACAGAATACACCGGGGCATGTATGCCCTCGCGTCCATTGAGGAAGCCAAGCTCCATAATAAAACACGCTTCAACACAGTGTGCACCAACCTTGTCTATGAGGTTGGCAGCTGCTTTGGCTGTGCCGCCTGTTGCTATGAGGTCATCCATAAGCAGTACCTTGGCATTTTTTACTTTATCAAAGGCATCAATATGTATCTCAACTTCATCAAAACCATATTCTAAACTGTATTTTTCTGCAACTGTCGTATAGGGTAGTTTGCCTTTTTTGCGCACAGGTACAAAACCCACACCCAACCTGTCTGCCAATATACTCCCAAAAATAAATCCTCTTGCATCTATCCCCGCAACATAGTCAAGAGCGTAGCTTCTGTAACGATTTTCGAGGTGATTCATGAGTGTTTGAAAGGCTTTTTTATTGTTGAGCAGGGTAGTAATATCCTTAAAAATGATGCCTTCTTTGGGAAAGTCAGGGATGTCTCTGATGCTGTCTAGGATGATTTGTTTGTCTTGCGGAGATAATATCATAGAATTTTCCTTTATCTTTAGAATAAAAATATCTTACCCTTGGGTTTGATCCAGGGACCTATAAATTTTGTATTTGTTGGAGTGATACTTTAGATTTGCATGTTAGGAATATAAGTGAGAGGGTGCCAAAAGAGGCGATTACTCTAACTCTGATCCAAAAGCACAGCCTTCTATCTTGGCCACACGTTCTGCGTGTCTACCACCTTCGAACTCTGTGTTGGCGAACACTTCTATCATCTCTTCAATGACACCTTTGCCTACCACGCGCTCACCAAAACAGAGAATGTTTGCATCATTGTGCTGTCTTGTTAATTTGGCTGTATAGTGGTCATGACAAAGAGCAGCACGGATACCCGCTACTTTGTTTGCAGCGATAGAAATACCGATACCTGTACCACAGATAAGGATGCCAAAGCTGCCTTTATCGGCTAGTACCGCATGCGCACATTTTTTCGCATAGTCTGGGTAGTCTACTCTGTCTGCAGAGTCTGGCCCAAGGTCTACAATGTCATGACCTAAAGAAGTAACATATTCTTTAATATAAGCTTTAAGGGCATATCCTGCGTGGTCCGTTGCAATGTAAAATTTTTTCATCATTTTTCCTATTCTCTAGGTTTTTCGGTTTGGATAGACTGAATACGTCTTCCAACACGTTCCCAGCGAACTGTAAAACGTTGCTTGTTCCAAAGTGTTTGGCACTCATCAGATTCAATGGCTAAATCGCCACATACGCGCCCAAGTTCCGCATTGTCTTTTGAACTGCCAAACTCATCGTCACCATTTAAGACTTTCTCATAAGAGCGATGCTCTAAACTCATATAGATAAGCCATGGCTTACCCACAATGAGCTTGTAGGGTATGGAACCCCAAAAACGGCTATCATTGGAGTTGTCACGGTTATCACCTATCATGTAAAAGTGATCTTCCTCTACTTTTTTATACAGCGCATTAATCTCTTTTCCTGCTACTTCATAGGCAGGTGCATCTAATCCCTCTACATACACAGGAGTCATATCTATTTCTTTATCATAAGCATAATAACTTAGAAGGGCTTGAAAGATATCTGTACCTTCTGGTGCATATTGTATACCTGGAAATTTATCCATATAAGGATTTTCTACCCAAATCTTATCCCTTAAAGAGACTATTTTTTCAGCAGGATAGTTCTTTCTCATATACTCCTCACCTTCATGAAAGTGTATAAGTAGTTTTTTATTTACATAAAGTAGTTCATCGCCACCTACAGCAACACAACGTTTTACATAATGAATTTTGTTGTTTTTAGGATAACGGAAAATAACGATGTCTGTTCTTTGTGGTCTGGGTCCTTCTATAAGATGGCCGTTGTCATTGAAATCTGGCAGTAAAGGGATTTCTAACCATGGGAGGTGAGGAATAGGGATACCGTAAGAGAATTTTTTAGCAAATAAAAAATCACCAATCAGCTGTGTTCTTTTCATGGAACCACTTGGAATGACAAAAGACTGTGCCACAAAGAAAATAAGAAACAGAACGATGATGATAGTACCTGTCCATGAGCTTGCAAAACGGCCAGAAGCCTGTAAAAAATTCTTCATTATGCTCTCGCTTTAGCAGATTTGAGTGTATTACTTAAGAGCATCGCTATGGTCATTGGACCGACGCCGCCCGGAACAGGTGTGATGTATGAGCATTTGGGACTGACATGTTTAAAGTCCACGTCTCCAACCAGTGAGCCATCTGCTATACGGTTAATTCCTATGTCTATCACAACGGCACCTTCTTTTACCATGTCTTCGGTGATGAGTCCTGGTACACCTACACCTACAACCACAATGTCAGCTCTGCTTGTATGCGCTTTAAGGTCTTTGGTGTGTATGTGTGTAATAGTGACGGTTGCTTCTGCATTGAGAAGCAATGAGGCCATGGGTTTCCCTACGATATTACTCGCACCAACTACGCATACATCTTTACCTCTTAATTCTATGTCGTACTCTTCAAACATTTTCATGACACCAAGAGGTGTGCATGCAACAAAGCAGTCTAGACCCGTCACTAAGCGTCCTACATTGTAAGCATGAAAGCCATCTACATCTTTTTTGGGGTCTATAACCTCAAGTATCTTGTTTGTATCAACATGTTTAGGTAAAGGAAGTTGTACTAAAATACCGTCTATGCGGGGGTTGCCATTCATCATCTCTATGGTCGCGATAATTTCATCTTGAGAGATGGTGTCCGGCATACTGTGCGTGATAGAGTAAAATCCTACATTTTCACAGGCTTTTGCTTTCATTTTAACATAAGCATGACTTGCAGGATCGTCACCTATGAGGATCACGGCAAGTCCGGGAACGATATTTTTTTCTTGTTTCAATTGTGCTACTTCTACACCTACTGTAGCTTGCACTTTTTTTGCTAAGGATTGACCATCGATAAGTTGCATAGAGTACCCTTATATTTTTTAGCTATTATATCAAAAATACTTTATGCATCAGGAATGATGTTATATTTGGAGTCAAGGCTAATGCTGTTATGAAACAATTATGGATATTATTGCCTTTAATGTTATGGGGACAGGAAGATTTTATTTCACACTATGAATACGGTGAAATGCTCTATGCAAACCCTAGAGGCGTAAGTTGTTCTGAGTGCCATGGGAAAAGTGGTGAGGGTAAGATCATTGTTGAGTTCCGTGACGAGAATGGCAAACAGGTGCTCAAAGGTTCTGACATTCGTGAAAAGACAATTTCTGATATGATTCTTGCTCTAAACTCTTACCATCAAATCATGCCTCGTTATTATCTTACGAATGAAGAGACTAAAGCTATTTATGATTATCTGCAAAAGAAAAATAAAGTCTATTTGTCAAAATTTATAGAGAGTAACAGTACGGAATAATCTGTTATAATTATTTTTTATATCATAACAAGGATGCAGTAAGGAGCTAGAGCTTAGCATTCCCTATGGATATGTCTCTTTTTCCACGGAATATGAAGCAGATAATGAAAATAAAAATATAGAAGTATTGTTTGAGTTATCTTACGATAAAGATTTGGAAGTGAATTATTGAAAGAGGGTGGGGATTTTATTTGCAGGCCCTAAGCCTGCAAACCACTACTAGAGTGGAGTTACGTTCTCAGCTTGTGGGCCTTTTTGACCTTCACCAACTTCAAATGTTACTGCTTGACCTTCAGCTAATGTTACACGTCCACCACTATTGTTGTTTACTTGACGAAAGTGTACAAATACATCATCTCCACCATTCTCTTGTTGGATAAATCCGTAACCTTTTTCATCGTTGAACCATTTAACTGTACCTTTGACTAATTCTGCCATTGTTATACCTTTGGGTAAAAATTTACACTTCTAGGGGTTCCCTATTCAAGCGGAATCTAAAATCGGAGAGAGTCTTTCGGGGTCTAGCAATATCACTTAACACACGACAGATGAACTCGAACCTCATCTTTCTTCGCATATATTGTAACCTATTTTCTGAGATATAACCTTACTTTTCAAGAATATATTTATTTCAATGTAATTTCCCAATATTTTACAAAGCCCGGGCTGACAAAGAGAGAACCAAAGGTGCAAGGCGCACCTCCTTTTTAGACCATATTAGTTAATTTAAGAAAGATGGCATTCATCTCTTTTTCCACTTCCATAAAATAACTCCTTTGTTTAAATTATAGTACGTTTTTTGCCTGATTGTTTTTGGGAACTTCCAGCCAGTCCACTAGAGGTATAAGTTCATCTAAGGCCTTAGGTTCTGTTTTTAAAATATCTGCAAAACTTTTCACCCCCATTGAAAGAAGGTACTGTAAATTATCATCAAAAGTGGCTTCATCTATAATATATATATTACTCTTATGTACCTCGAACATATACCCGCCATTTGGGATGGGCGACATGGAAAGTGTCACCGTGTAGTGGTCTTTGATGATGCTTTCTTTTTGTGAGTACATGAGTCCTATATTGTAGCCCTCGCTCCCAAAACCACGTATGGCTACAACGAGTACTCTGTTTTCTCCCTCTTTGGATGAGTTAAAGATGTTGATAATGTCTTTGATGGTCTGGTATCCTGGTATTTTCTTGAGTAGGGACTCGAAGAAGTCCACAAGTCTTGTCTTCATGAGGTGACCCATAATATACAAAAGAAATATAAAGATAAATAGTGCCAATAAAAACCACAAAAACTGATGATTTTCAGGAGCAAAACCAACGAACTTGAACATCCATCCTGTCAGTTGACCTATTTTGCCATAGAGCCAAAGTAAAACCATAATAATGATCAGTACAGGCAGAAGTCCAAAAAGACCCTGAAGTGCGGTATTTAAAAAGTGTTTTATGGGGTTGAAGTTCATGGATGATATTCCTTAATTACTCTTGTTGAAGATAGTCTACACTAACTTGGCTTGCATTTGTAAATAGAGGAAGATATAAATTTAAGTACAAAAAGAACACAGTCGAAGACATAGTCCCATAAGGATCCAAGAGACTCGAACTTATATTGAGCATAGGTAGGAGTGCAGCAGGGAACTTTTTGTTTGCTGTGTGTCTATAGTCTGGAAATCACTGTGAAAAATGGATTATTTATTAACCCTCATATGGTTCTTCATAATAACCATTTTGCCAATATTTAGCAAACCACATAGCTACTTTACCTTTGCCCATAGGAAGTTTTGATGTAAATTCCCACGATAAAGAACAATCCCCAAAGTAATAATCCTCATGTGCATTAAACAGTGCTTGTACCTCTTCTCTGTCCAAATCCTCGCAGTACTGTAGCGCCTCAGTTAAATCTTTTTTTAGAAATGCAGCACCATGACCCTGGTAGTTTATGCCGCCATCAGTTTCTTTGCTCTCATCATAGAGGGTATGCTCTTTTTTTAAATCTATTATTGCCATTTTATTTCCTTTTTTTATTATGAAGCTCTAGCCTCTATTTGATTTGTGTGCATTCTAATATATTTTTGATTAAGTTCTTCTATCGTATTTAAAATGTCTCTAAAAAGCATGTTGCTATTTAGCTTTTTATCTTAATTCGTCCATCCAAATTTCAAAATCCACATCACTGGCCATCTTCCAATCTGCCCTGGGACTCAAAGAAATCGTACCTACTTTTGGGCCATCTGGCATACATGAACGCTTAAACTGTTGGGTAAAAAAACGCTTTAAAAAGAGGCGTAACCATTTGGTAATCGTCTCTTCATCGTATTTAGTATCAAATGCCATACTCGCTAAATAAAGTATTTTGGATGGTTTGGCGCCATATTTGATGAAGTGGTATAAAAAGAAATCATGAAGCTCATAAGGCCCTACAATGTTTTCTGTCTCCTGCACTATCTCATCTTCATTGTGCGGGAGTAGTTCCGGACTTATGGGGGTAGCCAAAATATCATCTATGATATCTGCTATAGATGCATTGGATTTAAAATACTCGATGACATACTGTATGAGTGTTTTAGGTATGCCTGAGTTGAGAGCATACATACTCATGTGGTCACCGTTGTAAGTACTCCAACCAAGAGCTATCTCGCTAAGGTCACCTGTGCCGATGACAAGCCCACCTTCCTTATTTGCAATATTCATTAATATAGAAGTTCTTGCACGAGCCTGCACATTTTCATAAGTGACACTGTGCTCATCTTTGTCATGTCCTATGGCTTCAAACCCTTTAAGAGATAGCTCCGTGATGTCTACAGAGCGAAGAGTTACATCCAAAGCCTTACAAAGCTTTCTTGCGTTGGACTTCGTACGACTCGTGGTCCCAAACCCCGGCATAGTCACAGCGATGATGTTTTGCACTTCCCACCCCATCATTTCAAAGGCTCTGTGTGTCGAAAGCAGGGCAAGAGTAGAGTCAAGCCCTCCGCTGATGCCTATAACGGCTTTGTGAATGTGTGCATGACGCATACGCTTAATGAGTCCGTGCGCCTGTATCTGGACTATCTCGTCGCATCTGTGTTTTTTGTCTGTATAGCGTGAAGGTACAAAAGGCATAGGGTTAATGTCGCGTTCTATCTTGGAGATGCCCGGAAGTGCATCCACCTTGATGATTCTGGTCTTTTTGCGCCTTGCATCACTAAAGCTTGATTCATTGATTCTTAGCCATCTTAGACGCTCCAAATCTACGTCTGCAGTAATGAGGTTGGACTCCAGGCTGAAACGCTCATTTTGGGCTAGGGTAGAGCCATATTCGCTGATGATGCTATGTCCGCCAAAGACTGTATCCGTAGTACTCTCACCTACGCCGGCACTTGTATAAACATACGCAGCCATGCAGCGCCCACTTTGGGTACGCACCAACTCCTCACGATACTCATGTTTTCCTATAAGTTCATTACTGGCACTAAGGTTAAAGATCAGGTTTGCACCATTACTTACCATTTGGTTAGAGGGAGGCGTCACGGCCCACAGATCTTCACATATCTCTACCCCGAAAGTCATATCTGCTTTGTCTGTAAAAAGTAGGTCTACACCAAAAGGTACTTCGGTATCCAATAAATCCACGGCGGCACGTACAATGTCACGACCTGTGGTAAATTGGCGCTTTTCATAGAATTCTTTTTTGTTTGGCAAGTAAGATTTGGGTACAGCACCGAGTATTTTACCATTTTGAAGTACAACAGCGCAATTATATAGTCTGTCTGCATCAAGAACTGCCATACCGACAATGGCAATAGTATTGATAGATTCAATATTTTTTAATATATATACTAAAGATTCATTTTGTGAAGCAATGAGTGTTTGATTGAGTAAAAGATCACTGGCAGTGTATCCTGTGAGTGTTAGCTCTGGAAATACAATGACAGAAACCTCTTTTTGATGTGCTTGAATAATGAGCGTTAAAACTTCTTCGGCATTTTTAGCAGGGTTACCTACGACGGTTTTATTGACTGCGGCTGCAACACGATAATATCCAAACATGGTCTTTCCTTATGCGGTGGGGGTGGCTCTCTTCCCGAAAATAACTTTTCATGTGATAAAAGTTATTTCTTTGCGTAATCTGTGCCGGGAAAGAGGAGACCCCGACCTACGGTAAATTATGCCTTTGAAGCTACGATCTCAATAGATTCAATGACATCATTTTGCGCAATGTTATCAAGTACCATAAAAGAATCTGTATCATCTTCTTCAATAGCACCAAATACCGTATGCACACCATCCAAGTGAGGTGTTGGTGCAAAAGTGATAAAGAACTGGCTTCCACCTGTGTCCGGTCCGGCATGCGCCATAGAAAGTGTTCCTCTTCTGTGTGCCTGTTTGCTTGTGTCTGTTTCACACTCGATGGCCCAGTCAGGCCCACCCGTTCCTGCCATAGCAGGATTGTCTTTTGAATGAGGACAACCGCCTTGTGCCATAAACCCAGGGATTACCCTGTGAAATTTAAGGTCATTGTAAAACCCAGTTTCTGCAAGGTGAGCAAAATTTGCTACTGTGTTAGGCGCATCTTCTGTGTAAAGTTTGGCCCAAATCACTCCTTTGGAAGTGTTAAATTTAGCATACTTATATGTATCCATAATGCTTTGAACGATGTCGTATTTTTTTGTTTCTTTTCCAAACATGTCTGTCCTGTCCTTGTGTGAAGCTCCGGGGAGCCCTTTATTAATTTTAAAGTATAATTATACCACTAAAAGATAAGAGGGATTTAACTATGGAACTATGTGTTGCACTTGATTTGCCATCTGCTAAAGAAAATTTAGCACTTGCCCGGTCACTAAAACCGTACAATGTATGGATGAAAGTGGGCTTTCGTGCTTACATTCGTGACGGAAAATCTTTTATAGAAGCATTGAAAGCCATTAACCCAGAGTTTAAAATATTTCTTGATCTTAAACTTTATGACATTCCCAATACTATGGCAGATGCTGCAGAAGAGATAGCCAAGCTAGGCGTAGATATGTTTAATATCCACGCCTCTGCAGGTGCAGTGGCTATGAAAACGGTTATGCAAAGACTTGCAAACTATGAAAACAGACCGCTAGTACTTGCAGTAACGGCACTCACTTCTTTCGATGAAGAAAATTTTCAGAGTATCTACGAAAAAAGTATAGATGAAAAAGCAGAGCAGTTTGCAAAAATGAGTTATGCCAATGGTTTAGATGGGGTGGTGTGTTCTGCTTATGAAAGCAGGACTATAAAAAATGCTACGAGCGAAAAATTCTTAACATTGTGCCCAGGCATAAGACCTTTTGGCGAAGATGCAGGAGACCAGCAACGCGTTGCAACACTTGCGTTCGCACATCAGGAGGGTGTAGACTATCCGGTAGTGGGAAGACCAATATATAAAGACAGCAGTCCTCAGAAAAAAGTAGAAGAGATACTAAAAGTGATTTCTACTTTTTAATTTCTTTTTTTACTTTTGTTATATGGACAGCATTATCCATACCTTTTATCATCAAAAAAGCACCTAGGACAAATAGTGCCAATACAATAAGTGGTGTGAGTTTTTTTAACATTTTGAACCTTTGGCTAATAAATATATGATGTAATGATAATCAGTTTTTTGGCAATTTTCCTAAAAAACAATATAAGCAAATGAAAAAAAATAAATTTGCAAAAAAACGATTCTTTTTTAAGCTTTTATTTAACCCAATCTTATTATAATCTCATCCACCAAAACACATGGACAGTTGGGTGAGTTGGCTGAAACCACATCCCTGCTAAGGATGCGTACTCGTAAGGGTACCCTGAGTTCGAATCTCAGACTGTCCGCCACTTCTTCACAAACCCCCAATACACGGACTTTGTTACTTTTAAAATAGCTACTGTGCCCAAAATAACTATTTTTGAAGAGTTTTAAAATTTGATAGAGTCTCGAAAGTTACAGTACGTGGTTATTTGTAGTTATTTGTAGTTTTATTTTAAATTTCTCTCAATATATTCATTACTTAGGGCAGATAGTACATTTTCAATTGTATTGGAAAGTTTTTCTTGGTCTTTATTCATTACTATTGTTTTAAGTTTAATGTAACTTGGTTCACATAGTCATTCCAAGATTTATAACATCGTACTGATGCTTTTTGAACCGTTGGTGCGTGAGGCGTAATCTTTAGTTTTTCAGTCAATAAATACATGGTTTGCTGAATACCTCGCACCGTTTTATATATTTCAAAACTTGGTATATAATGTGAGTCGATAAAACCTCGATATATATTTTTTTGACCTTTATCGAGATTGTCTTTCCAATATATATTTTTTTTGTCCTCTAATGCACCACTCTCAAAATCATATGCCCACTTATTATAATCTTCTTTAAGTCTCTCAAAAAGATCATGAGAAACAATAAATATATCAAGATCAGATTTTTCATCAAATTTTTTACCAAGTTTTTGAGGTGCTAATGATTGTCCCAGTCTTGCACTGCCAGATATACTTATTTCTTTTGGATTTATGCTTAGTCGTGAACCCATCCATGATCTCATTTCTTCATAAACACCTGGGCAGTTTTTAAATGCATATGGTATTCCCTCGGATAACCAAAGTCTAGCTAAGGCAATTCTAGCTGATTCACTGCCATTATTAGCAACTTTATGTATCAATTTGGCATCGGGATATGTTCCCATGATTTCTTCTAAATGAGGCGATACTTTAAAGGCTTCCATAACTTTTTCCAATATGTAATTTTTCATATCTAAACAAGATATGATTTGTACGCATCATGATTAAATGTTCTTTTTCTTTTGAAAAATATTTTGGTTCAGGATATTTTAATCGTGCAATAATACTAGCTATATCTCTCAAACTTAAATCATTGTGGACTAAACCGAGTTGATTGATAGCTTCTTTTAAGCCATCCATCTTCCAGCCAAAGTATGCAAGTGAAAGGTACATTGATATTATTTTATTTCTAGGCAAATAATTAGTAATGCGTATTGCTAAGTAAATTTCTAAAATCTTACGGGATAACGTTTTTTCATATTTTCCAGTTAATACACGCACAAGTTGCATTGCTATTGTTGAGCCACCTTCTCGCTTATTACAAAATAATGTTTTCCATGTAGCTCTACATAAAGCAATCAAATCTACGCCGTTATGATGCATGAATCTATGATCTTCACCTGCAATTAAAAGTTGATGAAATTGAATCAAGTATAGTTCTTCTAACGATGATATCTCAATAGTTTCTACTTGTCTTTTTAATGCTTTCCATTCTTTAAGATACATATTACTTCTATGAGTTCTTATTTAAAGATATATTTTCTAGGTTTCTATTCTTCATGCCTCTATAACGCAAAAGACCAATCAATACGTTTGTACCCCAAACTTCAAAAGCATCTTCGGAAGAACATCATCAAGATTAAAAACTTCCTCATCTGTTAGCTCTATTAATTTAAAGTTGTACTTTTCATAGATCTCTTTTTTTACACGTTTGCGCGCGGAATACTTAGGATCATTTTCTAAGCCCCAGAATTCAATATAAATCTTACCGGTAGGAATATAAAAATCACAGTAGACTTCCTCCTCAATAGGAAGACGACGTTCATATGCATGTACGATCTCAGCCATATAGAGCCAATTATCTATCAACATTTCTGCCTTACTTCGAACAAAATGTCCATCTGTCGCACGATGTTTGGCTTCAAATTTAGTACGAAAATCATTATTGTCTGACTTTTCTACTTTCTCCTGTGTTTCTTCACCTGCATTACCTTGAACTTCATTTATCACTGCTTTAAAGGCTGGACTGTCAAATATAGTCTCAGGCCATTCAATAAAAGGTATACCGCTTCTGGTATTCTCTTTTTCTATACCGCCGTTTTTCTTTCCTAATTCAGTAATGTTCCATCCCTTGAGATAGCGCTGTATCCAACCAATCTCAGAAAACATCATATTGATTTTACGTGCAGAAAGATTGTATTTGTTTGCTATGTTTGTAGCACTTAAGTGCTCTTTACTTTTGGTAAGGGCCTTATCAGGAAGCGAGATATTTTCAGGCCAAACAATGTAAGTTCCGAATTTTGCGTGTGTATTCCAACAAGCACCATTATCTTCACCTTTCTTTGTCAATTTAAATCTTTCACCATCCTTTTCTATAAAACCTTCTGAAATAAGAATTTCATCAAGAGTATTTTTTGGTATAGAGAGCTTTTTGGAGAGTGCACTAGTTGAAATAAGTTTTATATCAGTCATTAATTTCTCATTATTTTATATTATTTAATAATCATATCTAAGAACATTAAGAAGCAACTTGAAAAAATGGCTAACTTTAGGGCTTGATAGGGTTTTAAAAAATAAATCATCTCGAAAAATATGTTCGTGAATACTCTAACATCATGAGTGTCATATTTGTGTCATATTTATAAGGGAATGAAAAATTTAAGAGGCTGTGCCCAAAGTGTGCCCAAAAATAACTATTTTTGATGAAATGTAGATTTTGATAGAGTCGCGAAAGCCCCAGTACGTAGTCATTTGTAGTTTTTTTATTTTTTATTTCTCTCACTTTCCGCTACCAAGACACTTTAAAATGTATTATATATTTGCTAGTGCAGTATGTCTACATTTCGGATAACTACTACAGCCATAAAATTCATTTCCTTTATTTACACCTTGCTTAGCGACACGTAAGATCAGCTCACTTCCACATTTTGGGCATGAGTTTTGATTCTCTTTTTCTTTAACTATATTTTTAACATGCTTAACATGTTCTCTGTGTGTTTTTAATGTTCTAGATAGTCTACCTGACTCTATCATTGAAATAATTTTTTCAACTTCTTTTTGAGATAATATTTTTTCTGTTTTAGACCTAATGTAGTCAATGAGACCGCCTGCATAAGTTACATTTTTTGGCATCTCTGTTTTAAAGGTACTGTCACCTACAAAAACAACAACTGAAAATATTTTATTAGGATCAATATCAAGAGTTGATTCTATTGTCTTTGCATGTTTATAGTTTTGGTGCAAGGGATTTTGAAATTTAGTTGAAAATTTATATATTTTTTGTGTCCAAGTTTTTTGCTTCTCACCACCAAAGATCCAACCTCTCATATTTTTTGTTTCAATAACAAAAATACCAAATTCAGATACAACAATATGATCAATTTGAGTAGTACCATCTTCTGTGGGGAGAGTTACATTTTTTATAAGATGATATTTGTCTTTGTCCAGTCGTATATTCACGGCAAAATTGATAAGCATCTCGCCTATTAGGCCTTTACCAAACGGTGTTCTAAAAATAAAAATAATTAATATTATCGGTATAAAATACCAATTTTGAACTATCATTGATATGAGAGGGGAAAATATTGTTGAGAAGTCAATCATTTAAGAAACCTTTATATTAAAGAAGCATTATATTGTCTATTAGTCTTAAGTAGTATTAATTGTTAAATATAATGGAAGTTCCATATGAGCTAGAGTGTGCCCAAAGTGTGCCCAAAAATAACTAATTCTGAATTGCGTTTATTGTTAGAATTGGCTTTAGTATTAGGCATTTTATTATTATTCGGTATTATTATGAAGAATCCAGTTCTGCTCATCGATTTTTATAAAACACATATAGATGATTTATTTTGAAAAAGAGTATAGTTGAAAAAAAAGGGGGAATTCATGCGTGTTTTACTCACAGGTGCAAATGGATACATCGGACGACGTCTTAAGCATGTTCTTATGGAAAAAGAAGATATTACTCTTCGTTTAATGGTGCGTAATCCTGAAAGCCTTTCAACTTTGGCAAAAGAACGGTTGGAAATTGTAAAAGCAGATGTGATGCTTCCAAATACACTGGATGAAGCACTGAGAGGAGTGGATGTCACCTATTATCTTATTCATGGGCTGACACATTCTAATTTTCGTGATTTGGACCGCCAAAGCGCTCAAAATTTTCTTGATGCGTGCATTCGCCAAAATGTCAAAAAAATCATTTATCTTGGCGGACTTGGGGATAAGAAAACCGGAAGCGAGCATTTGTTGAGTCGAATCGAGACTGGAGAAATCCTTAGTTCCCGTCCAGACAAGGTTCGATGCATCTGGTTTCGTGCGGGAGTAATTATCGGTTCGGGAAGTGCGAGTTTTGAAATCATCCGCAATCTAGTTCAAAAATTGCCAGTGATGATTACCCCAAAATGGGTTTCTACCCTCATTACTCCCATCGGAGTAGAAGATGTAATTCGTTATCTGGCGTTGGCGCTTGAATTAGAACAGAGTGAAAACCGGATGATAGATTTGGGAGAAGAGGCGATGAGTTATGGCGATTTGATGCTCCGCATTGCGTCTGGTATGGGCCTTAAACGCTATCTTATTCCAGTTAATCTCTTGACACCAAAACTCTCTTCGTACTGGCTCACTCTGTTTACTCCGGTGCCGTATGGAGTTGCAAGTTCTTTGATCGAAGGATTAAAGAGCGAAGTGATAGTGACCAATAATCTTCGTCATGAACTTTTTGATATCCATCCACAAACGCTGGAAGAAGCAGTTCAGCATGCGATTGAAGAGATTGAATCCAATCAGGTTATCAGCCGATGGAGTGACAGCGGTGCGGGTTCGGCACAGACCGACTCTACGGAGAATATTGCTAATGCAATTTTTACTGATCGCAGAACTGTTGATTTTGGCGATATTTCACCTCAAAATATCTATCGCAGTTTTTGTATGATCGGAGGAAAATCCGGCTGGTTTGGATATGATTGGCTCTGGAAGATACGCGGTGTTATCGATAAATTATTCGGAGGGGCAGGGATCAATCGAGGGCGAAGAGACTCCCGGTATGTTCGTATCGGGGACAGTGTAGATTTTTGGAAAGTCGTCGATTTGGTAGAGAACGAACGACTTCTTCTTTTTGCTCAGATGAAACTCCCAGGTAAAGCATGGCTAGAGTTTAAAATACAGGATCATCAGTTGATTCAGAGTGCTTATTTTTATCCTGATGGAATTTCTGGACGATTGTACTGGTATCTGCTGATTCCTGTTCATCATCTAATATTTATAAATATGGCAAATTCAATTCTCGAGCGTGCAAAAAATATGGAAGATTAGTTTTTATCTTTTTTAGCCAGGATATTGCCACGTTTTATAAGCTTCGGGTTGGACAGTGTGGTGAAATTGAAGGACAAGACAAATCAGCATGAGGCATTGCACTTATAAATGAGTATTGGCGTAGTATTAACATTAGATTTAAGCTTGGGTTCTATACAATATGAGGGTGACTATAAGATTAAAAAATACGAATAAAGGGGATAATATGGCAAAAGGTAAAGATGTACAAAAACCGGTTAAAAAAAAATCTGAAAAAACTTTGAAAGAAAAACGCAAAGATAAAAAAATTAAAAAAGCTTAAGACCAAGATTTCTAATTTTTATATATAGATTTAATTTAGTAGTAGTATTTTTGATGTCTCAGATTTATCTTAAACGGTACATTATTGATAAAAAATACTATGTTAGCTCCTTAAAGACCAAAGCACTTAAAATTCCACTCAGTGCAGCCACAAACACGATAGTATATCCTGTAGGCAAATCAAAGAAATAAGAAACAATCATAGCAGCGATGATGATGATGGAGCCTGCAACCCATGCAAAAGGTAACTTTAAAAAGCGACTTTGCAGCAGCGCTAAAAATGCAGGTACGATTAGCAGTACAAAAACAACCAAGACACCTGCCAACTGTACCGATGATGTCACAGTCAGTCCCAACAGGCCAAAAAAGAGCACTTCTTTGTAAAGTCCCGTCAGTTTAGGATAAAAAAGAAAAAAGAGCAAGGCTACAGTACTATAGAGCAGTAGAGGTTCCCATAATTCAGAACCAGAGGTAAAGAGTATATCTGTTGCCTGCAGTTTAGAGAAAAGTTCAGTTCCCTGGGGACTATTGGCAAGCAGCATGATGATACTACTTGCCCCTAAAGCATAAAGCATACCTATAAACGCCTCTATGTGTTTGACACGGTAAGTTGCTACAGCGATAAGTAATGCTCCCAATAGGGCAAAGGCTAAAGTCAATATAAACGTATAATGCCCTTCAAATAATAACAGACTCACCGCCACACCAATGGCGGCAAATTGTCCGATTGCAAGATCGGTAAAGATGACACCTCTTTTGATGATTTCCAGACCAAAAATGGCGTGGACAAACACTAACAATATGGCTAAAATGAAAGCAGGATAAAGTAGCGATATTATCTGCATAACTGCTTGACTAAAGTTCCATAAAATCCTTCCAGTGTGCTGGTTCCCTTTAATGAATCTATATCATGAGGCATTTTTACCACTTTTGCACCTGTTTTTTCGGCTAGGAAATCGGCCGTTTTATGCTCATGATAGACATCTTGAAGTATCAACCTTATGTTGTTTTTCTTGATGGTGTCAATAAGCTCAAGAGTATGTCTTGAATTGGGTGACACGCCTGCTAATGGTTCAATGTTATCTAGAGAGTTAATACCATATCGTCTCAAAAAGTAGTTAAACAGTTCATGGTACTGTATGACATTCATGCCTTTGCAGGCTTTCATTTGTTTGTCGAATTCGTTTAATTTTATTTCCCACTGCATTTTAAAAGCTTCAAAGTTGTTTTGATAATATGCTTTGTTTGCATCATCAAGAGAAGAGAGTTTAAGAGAAATTACTTTGGCTATTTTAATCACATTGTGAGGGTCCAGTATAAAGTGCGGATTACCTTCTGCATGGACATCTCCCATGGACCTATCTACACTTTTTGGAATATCTTGCAAATTGACATATTGGCTTAAATCAAGATACCCTTTGACATTTTTCTGAATGTTTGGATTGTTTGCACTGCTAAGTAAGGGAGGAAGCCAGCCTATCTCAAGTGAAGCCCCATTGATTATAAGCAGATCACTGTCACGAAGTTGTGCAATCAAAGAGGGTTTTGGTACCACAAAATGCGGATCCCAATGACCTTGCGAAAGAAGCGTAATGTCTACTCTGCCTTTGGCGATTTCCTGTGTGATCTCTTTGATGTAAGGGTAGGCTGCTGCAACATTAAGTTTGGCAGATAGCGTTGAGGCTAGTAGTAATAGTAGTAATGGTATTTTCATTTTATCTCCTAAAATGCGTGCGCGCCATGTGCACCGATGGCATAGGTGAATTGCAGTATAACCTCTTCCTTGTTGTTTGGAAGACCTTCTTCTGTATAGAGCGAAGTGTTATAATTGTATTGTAGTCTTAGGCGAGAATACTCACTAAAGTTATACTCTGCCATGGCCGAGGTTATTGACATATCATCCGGAGTCTCTTGGAGTGAATCATTGATCATGACATCATTTTGGTTGATAATACTATATCTTGCGCCTGCTTTTATGTTTCTGTCATGTTGATATACAAGCTCAGTATAGTATCCTCCCTGTTCTTTATGCAGAGATAGGGTGTTTCCCCATGTGCCTTCTTCTGGTATATACTGGGTTCCATCCATCTCTCTATAGAGGTATTCACTCTGCCAGGCAATGGCTCTTTGCGCTGAAAGGTATTTTTTGTAAACCAGGTCTGCACCATAGATGGTCGTATCTCCCGCAAATGCATGTGGCGACTCTTCATCTTCTAAGTGGTTTATTCTGCTGTCCCCCTGAGCGATGCTTAGGCCAGCCAAAACGGTACCTCCGCTTATGTCGAAAGAGGTTTTGAGATACGCTATCGTCAAAGAGGGCTGAGATACCTCTTCTACACCAGCAAAATCCTCTACTGCGCCTGGAGGAGTAAATCCGTCTATCCCAAAACTCTGCTCATTGTTGCCTTGCGAGAACTCCACTCCTGCCATAATATATGTCTTCGTAGGCAGTACATATTGTAGCTGCACGCCCTCACTAACCAGACCGTGTCCACCCAGCAATACTTCGTATATAAGAGGTATTTCAACAAAATTATAAGCGTGTTCATGTATTTTGTTGATATAGCCAAAGTCACTGAAAAATTTACCTATTTTGGCTTTTAAGTGATACGGTAAAGAATTTGTCACTGCATAAGCTTCTTCGGTTTCAAAAAAATCTTCCGTGATATGAAAAACCACTTTAAGGTCAAAATAATTATCCACAGAACTTTCCAGGGCAAGTTCGGCATAATTGAGATTGAAACCATCATTGCCGACTAATGGATAGTGTGCGTGCTCGTCATGTCCTCCATGACCGTCAATAAATGATGGTATTGCGACATGATCGGTATCTATATCTAGTGACTCATTGGTGTAGCCAGCATCTAAAATCAAAGAAATATCGGGCATGTAACTACTTTGTGTTACTGCCGGATTTGTTTTTTGACTTTCTAGTTCTTCTTCTATATTTATCTCTTGTGCGTATGTCAGCGTTGCCATCATGGCAGAGATTATCCATATTTTTTGCATATATATCCTTATCTTGTTGTTGGTTTTTATAGTAATTGTTTTTGTGTGTGTTTAAGACAAGGAAGAGGGAGGTGCGTTAGAGAAGTAACCTAATGGGATGGGTGCTACAGTAAAATATCGTAAGCCAGAAAAGTCTGTAATTTTTTGTAGTGGTTTTTGGGTAATTTTACGTGCTTTGGGTCTGCTTATTTTCTGTTCGACTGAGCTGTTTTCAGCTATATGTGCATCTGCAATATACGAGATCTCATACAGAACGCTGTCTGATTTTTCGCCTGCAATACAAGTATGACAGGTGTCATTTTTTTCCAGTAAATGTTCAAAGTGCAAAGTATTGGACTGATACGCCAATAGTACAAATGCTATCAATAGAAAATGAAATAGTTTTGTTTTATGCACTTTTACCCTTTTATAGATTTTGAAGCGGATTATACTTTATTGTGCTCTAAATAGCAATAAGTATGAAAAATACTTTTTAAAAATCAAAATACTTTATGGTATGATGCGCACAAATATTGAATAAATATAGAGGATGCAAAGTTTAAGATGGATAAGTGTTATTGTAAAAACGGATTGAATTTTTCTGAGTGTTGTGAACCTATTTTGAGAGTGTTGGAAATAGCACCGAGCGCACTCAGTCTTATGCGTTCACGCTACAGTGCCTACTGTCTGGGTGACGTGAATTACCTTCAGGCGACCACCCATGATCACACTTGGAGTGACGAAGAACTCAAATTTATACAAGACTGGGCAGACAACAGCATTTGGCAGCATTTGGATATTATTGATTTTAACGATGAAATGGTCGAGTTTAAGGCCTACTATGTTTTCCAAGGTAAGCAGCACATGCATCACGAGAAGTCTGTATTTTTAAAAGTCAACGACATGTGGAAGTATGTTGATGGTGACGTTTATGAAGACAAAGTCACATTTTTGCGTAATGAAAAGTGTATATGTGGCTCAGGACAAAAATACAAACGCTGTTGTTTTACGAAACTCTACTAAGGACTATCGAGGTTTATTTTTTTCGGTTATCCACTGAGACATATACTTTGTACTTGTCATAGTATGGTGTTTTAGCATGGCTCCAGTGAAGTTGTTTAGGCGGTGTTGTGTTAGATTTTTTTCCATCTCAAGTATTTTTCTGATGAGCTTGGCACCTAGCGTTTTTGCATCATAGTGTGTATGTAAAATACTTGAGCCGTTTTCTTGCGCTTTTTTCCAGCTTCTCTCATCGCTATAGAGCCTCACCGCTGCTTCTATAAAGTCATCTGCATTGTCACTAACTACGCCAGCCCAGGGTTCATCTTTATGCATACCCTCAGAGCCCATGGATGTTGTGATACTTGGTGTTTGCATGAGCATAGCATCGAGTAGTTTGCCTTTGATGCCTGCACCAAATCGTATGGGAGCAAGGCAGATGCGTGACTCCTCTATGACACTAAAGGCATCAGCTGCCCAGCCTTTGACATGAAAGCCTGTTTTCGGGTTATGCAATGCTGTGGCTTTGGGTGGAGGGTATGAACCATATATATGCAACTCTGCATCAGGAAGCTGTTTTCTGATGAGCGGCCATAGTTGCTGCAAGTACAGTACCATATCCCAGTTGGGCGCATGACGAAAATTGCCAATAGTAATAAAATGTTTTCGCTGAGAAAAAGACTTTGTTTTACTAGGGTATTTTGTGAGATCGACCATAAAGGGGAGGTGATGCAACAAAGAAGCATCGATGTTAAAAGTCTCCAGGAGTAAATCCATCTCGTAAGAGGAGATGATGAGAGACAGATCACTTCGCAAGATGGCGGCTATCTCCCGTTTTGCTAAATCAGAGTATAGATCTTCTTTGGTCATTTTGCGACCTTCTTTATGTGCCTGGTGACGTGCGTTACGTAAGCACTGCAAGTCTTCGGTATCAAGTATCTTAAGTGCGCAGGGACAATTTTTTTCAACCCTCCAGCCAAACTGCTCTTCCATCATAAAACGGTCAAACAGTACGATGTCGGGTCGGTACTCTGAAATATAAACATCAAAACTATCACAATTAACTGCAATACTTTGACTGCTTATGCCTTCACTGTCCAAATTAAAAGCATGTTCTGATGTCTGAGCAGGTGTAGCAAATACCACTTGCCAGTTTTGTTGTTTAAAAAGTCGCAATAGAGAAAGCATATGGCTACCCGCAGCAGAAGAGTTCGGTTCAGGCCATACGTAACCGATGACAAGTATTTTTTTCATTGATGTATGTTTCCTGTTGTTGTAAGCTTTTTAACTGTATTGGATAGAGCATGAACAATACTTTTACTTTATCATGTAATTTTAACATAAATAATTTACTGAACTTTCGCACCTAATTCAAACAAAAAATCCAATTTAAAATACTATATAATGGCGGTTTGCAACCGTCTATATTATCAATCTTGACATATAAAATAAGTTCATTTAAGTCCCTATATTAGGCGATTTTAGCTATAAT
>JAGXFO010000009.1 GCA_024637255.1 Sulfurovum sp. | reverse complement strand
TGGGAATATTATGAGTTCGGGACAGAGCGTATTTTCGGTATTTCCGTTTCCCATAACCGTTCGGTTCTTCCGCTTCTAAACTGGATTGCGTCTGAACTCCCTGAATCTGCTATCGTTAAACCTGAAGCCGAAATGGCAGAAGAAGATGAGATGGACGGATTTGATGCGGCATTGAAAGCCTCTTCGGATGATGAAGAATTCGATGAAGATGAAGATGAGGACGATGGGTTCTTTATTCCTGATGGGGATGATGAAGAAGAGGAGACGTCGATCGAAGCACTCGAAGAGGCGTATCGCGGAATCGTCAAAGAGTACGAAGCGGGTGACGTTAATCAGATGAAAGTAGCGATCATCGGTCGTGTTAACGTCGGAAAAAGCTCATTGCTTAACGCATTGCTCGGAGAAGATCGTTCGGTAGTCAGTTCCGTTGCAGGGACAACCATCGACCCAATCGATGAAATGGTGGAGTATGGGGATAAAAAAATTACCTTTATCGATACCGCAGGGATTCGTAAGCGTGGGAAAATTCTCGGAATCGAAAAATACGCCCTTATGCGTACCGAAGAGATGCTTGAAACTGCCGATATTGCCCTTCTTGTTCTCGATGCGTCACAACCGTTTATGGATTTGGATGAAAAAATCGCGGGGTTTGTCGATAAAAATCGTCTTGCGTGTTTGATCGTTCTCAACAAATGGGATATGGCACCGCGAGAAGATTACGACAAAATCATCGCCGAAGTACGCGACCGTTTTAAATTCTTGAGCTATGCTCCCATCGTTACCATATCTGCACAGAGTAAGCAACGTGTTCACAAAATCTTTGATATGCTCCTCAAAATCAATGAGAACTATTCACAGCGTATTTCGACCGCTAAGCTGAATGAGGTTATTCAAACAGCAATGCGCAAACATATCTTGCCGAGTATCAACGGTATGAATATCCGTCTTTACTTTGCAACGCAGTACGATATCCGTCCACCACGTATCGCACTGATTATGAACAAACCGCAGGGTCTCCATTTCAGTTATCGCCGATACTTGACGAATCAGTTACGAGAGCAGTTCGATTTTGAGGGGACTCCGGTACTCTTTAAAGCGAAAGCGAAAAATACGAATCGAAAACCGAAACCGCATAAAACTCGCTCGATGTGGTAAGCAAAAGCCTGCGGGCTTTCTGCTTTTAAAACGGTTTAACGATTACGAGCGCAACAATACCGATGAGTAAGAGTGTCGGTACTTCATTATACATACGAAAAAACTTTCCGCTTTTATACGCTGTATTTTCTTTGAGCTTGAGGCGGTAATGTCCGAGTGTGAAAAAGTAACCGATCAAAATGGCGACTAGGGTCATTTTCGCGTGCATCCATCCCCCCATCTGAAATACATTAACCCCGTTATACTGTTGTGTAGACATAACGATCAACGCAATCCCAGAGAGTAACGTTGCCCAAAATGCAGGGACACCGATATATTTATAAATCTTCATCTCCATCACTTCTACGACTTCGATAAATCCCTGATTGGTACCGTTTTCAACGTGATAGACAAAAAGACGGGGGAGGTAGAAGAGTACCGCAAACCACGACACCATTGAAATAATATGAAACCAAAGCATCCAGCTGTACATGTGTTGTGTCCTATTGTGTAAAATTAAACGGTAGGGTATCTAAAAAAGATTAATTGTTATAGGTGCTTTTTAACAAAAGCGATAATTTGAGGTGTGGGTAAAGCCCCGCTGAACTGATCGACGATGCGGTTATTTTTAAAGGCGATAACGGTGGGGATAGAGCGGATTCCAAAACGGGCACCTAATTGTTGAAGCTCTTCGGTATTGATTTTTATGAATTGTGCTTTGAGGGGAAAGTGTCGAGCTGATTCTTCGAACGAGGGGGCCATGCTTCGGCACGGTCCGCACCACGGCGCCCAAAAATCGGCGATAATGAGCCGCTCGTCATTGCGCATCAATCGATCAAACGATTCCGTGTTAACAGAGAGAGGTTTGGTATCCAGCAGAGAAGCTTTGCAATGGCCACAAGCGGCTTTGATATAGGAGTCTTTTAGTGGAATGGCATTCACCCCCCCGCAATGGGGGCAGACGACATTGATTTTACCCATGGAAATTATTCTACAACTTCTTCAATGACTTCAATGTCACGGATAGAAGAGGTGTGGTGATCTTTTACTTTATCATGAAGACGGCGAAGGGCTTTGTTGGCACGTTCAATGGCGAGATCGATAGCCGTATCGAGATCTTCATCGACATCCGAGATAACAACGGGTTGTGCGTGGGCAATATGGATGTCAAATTCAACCCCGACCCCTTTTTTCTCTTTAGAAATCATAACGTTTACGGTAGTGATATCAAGGTGAAAACGTTTAAAATTTTCAATTGCAGTAGCGATGTGATCGTTGAGATGTTGGGTAAGTTTTATATCTTTAGAGCGAATTTGAGTATTCATAATGAATCCTTTTTAGTTGAACTAAGAAAAAATATAGCATATCTTTTCTTAAGAGGAAGCTTAAGAGACTCTGCGGTAAAATAGTCACTATTCAAGGAGATAATTTTGAGAGTATTAACAGGTATCCAGACATCTGGTGATTTACATATTGGAAATTATTTTGGTTCGATCAAACCGATGATTGAATCACAGCAAGATCATGAAGTCTTTGCATTTTTGGCAAATTATCATGCGATGACGACGATTAGTGAGGGTGAGCGGTTAGCACAGTTGAGTATGCAGGCGGCAACCGACTTTTTAGCCCTCGGGATGGATCCGGAAAAAAGTACTTTTTGGGTACAGTCGGATGTAAAAGAGGTGTTGGAACTCTACTGGGTGCTCTCAGGATTTACGCCGATGGGATTGTTGGAGCGGGCACACAGTTACAAGGACAAAGTGGCCAAAGGGATTGCAAGTAATCATAGCCTTTTCTCCTATCCCGTTCTGATGGCGGCCGATATTTTACTGTTCGGCTCTGAGGTAGTTCCGGTCGGGAAAGATCAGATTCAACACGTTGAGATCGCCCGCGATATCGCGATCAAGTTTAACAACCAATACGGCGATATTTTCACCATTCCAGAATTTCGCGTCGATGAGAATGTAGCCACCGTTCCGGGAATCGACGGGCAGAAGATGAGCAAAAGCTACGGAAATACGATCCCGATTTTCAGCGAAGAGAAAATGCAGTCTAAAATCATCAAAAAGATTGTGACCGAAGCGGTACCGATGGAAGATCCAAAAGAATTTGAGGGGTGCAATGTCTATAACATCGCCAAACTCTTTTTGGATGATGAAGAGCCTTCGCCACTTCAGGAACGGTATACAAAAGGGGGTGAGGGGCATGGCCATTTCAAACTCTATACGCATGACGTGATTTGGGAATATTTCAGACCGTATCGTGAGAAACGTGCCTATTATGAAGCGCATCAAGACGAAGTACGTGATATTCTCAAAGTAGGTGCGGACAAAGCGAGTACGGTTGCCCAACCGATAATCGACAAAGTTCGCTCAGTTACCGGAATTCGATATTAAAGGAAAAAAGATGAAAAATTACATTATCAAACAAATTGCCGATTCAGCGGCAACTAAACAGGCGATTTTAGAGAATGGGGATCTTTTGGATACCATCGTAACCGTTGCTCAAGCATGTGTTGAGGTATATCGAAAAGGGAAAAAAACGATTCTTGCCGGTAACGGTGGTTCAGCGGCCGATGCACAGCACATTGCGGCGGAATTGGTCGGGCGTTACGGATTTGATCGTCCTTCAATCCCCTCTTTAGCCCTTACCACGGATACCTCTAATCTCACCGCTATCGGAAATGATTACGGATACGATAAAGTCTTTTCCCGTCAACTTGAAGGGATGTCCCAAGAGGGGGACCTTTTTATCGGTATCTCCACGTCAGGAAATTCGCAAAATATTATTACGGCGTTTGAGTCGGCTCGTGATCGGGGTGTAATAACCGTGGCTCTCGTCGGACGTGATGGCGGCAAGATGGCGGAAATGGCCGATTTCGCGATCATAATCCCCTCAAACGCAACCCCGCGTATCCAAGAGTCCCATATCTTGATAGGGCATATCCTCTGTGATATCATCGAAAAAGAGCTTTTCGGAGGCGGAGTTGCCTAAAGCTCTTTTTCTTGATCGTGACGGCGTTGTAAATGTCGAAAAAAACTATCTCCATAAGATCGAAGAGTTTGAACTTATGGAGGGGATCATCGAGGTATGCCGCGCGTATCAGGATCAAGGGTATCTCATTATCATTATCACCAATCAATCGGGAATTTCACGGGGGTATTACACCGAAGAGGATTTTGCCCATTTGAGCGAATGGATGGTGGAGCATTTTAAAACACTTGGAGTCACTATCACCCATATCTACCATTGTCCTCATCATGAGAGTATCGATGGCGTATGCGAGTGCCGAAAGCCCGAACCAGGGATGTTTTTAGAGGCTCAGAGAGCATATGATTTGGATATGGAGCATTCGGTGATGATCGGCGATAATGAGAGGGATATCGAAGCCTCTCTTAAAGCGGGAGTGGGGCGTAATGTTCTCCTCAGTATGGAAGCCACACATTCAAAAGCCGATCACATTATTCACTCATTACGGGAGTTACTCTAATGCTCATCATTAATACGGGCGGTACGTTTAATAAACGGTATGATCCGATAAAAGGTGAACTGTTTGTTCCACAGGATAACCATGCGATAGAAGCGATACTCACATTATTGGTGATGGATATTTCTCTTCAAGGAATACTTTATAAAGACTCTTTGGAGATGGATGATCATGACCGCTCTATATTGGCAAAAACAATTGCGCAATCGGATGAGCAAATCATTATCGTTGTACATGGTACCGATACCATGGATCTAAGTGCGCAATATGTTGCGAGTTTGGCATTGGAGAAAGTGATTGTTTTTACGGGGGCGATGATCCCTTTTAGTATTGATGCGACCGAAGCAACGGCAAATCTCTCTATGACGATGGGATACGCGCACAATGTATCTAATGGTGTTTATATCGTGATGCAAGGTGTTATGGGTCGATACGATAGTGTGAAAAAAAATAAGTCTGCAGGGAAGTTCGAATATGTCTAAAGTCAAATGCGATCACTGTCATCTGGAGTTTAGTGACTCGGTGATGATTCATGATGGGGAGTATCGCTTTTGCTGTAACGGATGTCGCGGAATTTTTCACCTCCTTAAAGACGAAGGGTTGGAGAGCTTTTATTCTAAAATGGGGGATACGACCCTCTCTCCTCCCCTCGAGCAGTTTGAATCGAGTGCTAATTTTGATACTCCTGCTTTTAGTGAGCGATTTGTAACAACAACCGAAGAAAATCTAGCCCAAGTTTCTCTCGTTATTGAAGGGATACATTGTGCGGCATGTGTATGGCTCAATGAAAAAGCACTTCATAAGATGGAGGGCGTGATTGAAGCGCACATCAACTACACCAACAATAAAGCCCGCATTACATGGAATTCTCAAATCCTGAACCTCTCTGCTATTATCGATATGATTCGCGCTATCGGGTATAACGCATTTCCCTACGATGCGTCACTTCAAGAAGTGAGAGCCAATAAAGAACGAAAAGAGTATTACTTGCGGATGGCGGTAGCGACCTTCGCAACAATGAATATGATGTGGATTGCCGTGGCACAATATGCGGGATATTTTACGGGGATTACACAAGATATCAAGACTATTTTGAATGTTGCTGAGTGGTTTTTGGCAACACCGGTACTTTTCTACAGTGGATGGGTTTTTTATCGCGGAGCTTATTATGGATTAAAAAATAAAGCGGTTACTATGGATCTGCTCGTCGTTACAGGTTCGAGTTTAGCGTATCTCTATTCTATCTATATCACTGTATTTGAAAAAGGGGAGGCCTATTTCGATTCGGTGGCGATGATCATCACTTTTGTCCTTTTCGGAAAATTTCTCGAAGTCCTTAGCCGTAAAAATGCGGCGGATACCCTCGATATCATCGGCAAACATATTCCACGCGAAGTGAGCATAATCGAAGGCTCATCTATCCGTTCTGTCGATGTTAATGAAGTAAAAGTCGGCGATGTCATAGTGATTCGTAGCGGAGAGCGTTCTGCGATTGACGGTGAGGTGATGAGCGGAGAAGGGAGTTTTGATGAGTCAAATCTCACAGGAGAATCCGAGCCTATTTTTAAACGAGTGGGGAGTAAGATTATTAGCGGAACAACCAGTATTGACGCTCTAATCCATTACCGTGCGACCAAAGATTTTGCTCACTCGACCCTATCGAATCTTGTTAATCTGTTAGAAAATGCGATGGCGCAAAAACCCTCCATCGAGCAGTTGGCAAACCGTCTTTCTCAGCATTTTTCTTCCACGATTCTCTTCGCAGCGATTGCAACCTTTTGGGTATGGTATTTTTGGCCGCATAGTTTTGATCGCTCCCTGATGGTAGGGATTTCGGTCATTATCATCGCGTGTCCGTGCGCACTTGCCCTCGCGACTCCGGTGGCGACGTTGGTGGGGCTAGCTCTAGGTGCGAAAAGGGGGATACTCTTTAAATCAGCGGCGCAGATCGAGACAATGGCAAAAGCGACTATGGTAGTTCTGGATAAAACGGGGACGATCACCCAAGGGCGACCTGAAGTAGTCTATGCGAGTATCCATATCCCTTTTGACACGGGAGCTTTGCATACGCTTGTCTCTTCTTCAAAGCATCCGATCAGTCGAGGGGTGATGGAGTACCTGGAGCGAACGGAAGAAGCTATTGAATCCGGCACTATCGAAGAAGCGCGTGAGATTCTCGCTCGCGGAATGATCGGACGCTATAAAGGTATGATGATCGCCGGGGGAAATGCGTTGTTAATGCAAGAACTCGGGATTGAAGTGGACTCTACGAGCGATAAAAGTATTTTGTATTATGCGGTTGAGAATCAATTGGTTGCGACGTATGAGTTACGTGATCTTCCGAAAGAGAAAGCGTATTCGTCGATTGAAGCACTAAAGAATGCCAATCTTCGAGTGGTAATGCTGACGGGAGATCATGAAGCGGCGGCATTAAGAGTAGCCAAGGAAGTAGGGATTGTTGAGGTTTATGCGCATCTCACCCCTGAGGGTAAAGCGGACTTTATTGAGTCAGCTCATGCGCAGGGGCATATTGTCGTGATGGCAGGGGATGGGGTCAACGACTTGTTGGCCCTAGCTGCTTCGGATATTGCTATCGCGATGGGGAATGGGAGCGATATCGCCATAGAGGTGAGTGACGTGGTGCTGATGAACGATTCGCTGATCTCACTTGCCGAAGCATTTGCTATCAGCCGTAAAACGTATGGTTTGATTAAGCAAAATCTTGCCATTTCGTTGGTCTATAACTCCATCACGATTCCGCTGGCGATGATGGGGTATGTCATTCCATTGATAGCCGCAATTTCGATGTCGTTTAGCTCGCTACTCGTTGTCGGAAACTCGATGCGAGTGCGATGGCTGTATAAATAAAAAGGTAGGTTATTATGGACTCTTGGGTAGTAGCAATGATGTTGGGTGCGTCGCTTTTTTTAGGTGCGGTTGCATTGGCGGCATTTTTGTGGGGAATTAAAAACGGTCAGTTTGATGATGAGAAAAAGATGATGAATCAAGTACAGTATGATGATGAAAATGAACTCAATGATGCGGCTAATCAGCAACGCAAAAAAGAGTCATTACATAAAGAAACCTATAAACCGGAATAGAAATTAATGAAGTGTTTGTATTTCCGAATCAAAAAACTGTTCTAACAGCTGTTTCTCTTCCGAGGTCAATACGGCATTTTCATGCATCATAATATACTCTGACTTAGGCATCCGATGATTGTAAATCACCTGTTTGGCCCGCTCTAAGCGTTCCAATTTAATCTTTGGATCAATATTCCCCCAATTCGAGAAATCAAGTGCCTTACGCCCTTGATTGATATGATCCGCCATAACCCATGACACCGGAGCGATGTTGCGATACCATGGAAATTTTGTTTCTTGTGAATGGCAGTCATAGCATGATTTTTTCAGTACACTCATTACCTGAGCATCTGCTTTTAAAGTAATTGTCTCATTCACTTTAGTATTTTGAAAATCAGGCCTAATAAACTGAATTGCAATGGCAAAGCCAAGTGCCCAATAGAATATTTTTTTCATTATTTTCCTTTTTAAAACTCGAATACATCGATATAGATATGAAGCTTATGCTCTTTAAATCTCTTTTGGAGCTTGTGTTTCAGTTCTTTAATGTCCTGTTCAATCTCATACCCTAGTTTGTCATCTTTGACGTTCATCGATATAACGAGTAACACTTCCTCCGACCCGATAAACATACTGCGAACAGAGTTAATATGAACCATTACATTGGATTCTTCTTTGACGAGATTTTTGATCTCTCGGATCGTATCTCTGTCCAAACTTTCGCCGATAATCAGCTTTTTTAGTTCGATAAATAAAACCGTCGAGAGGGAGAGGAGTAAAATACCGATCATCAAAGCGGCAATGCCGTCAAAAATCGGATCGACATACAAAGAGAGGATAAGCCCGAGTGATAGAATAAAGAGTCCAAGCAATGCCCCTGAATCTTCGATAAGAACAACGAGGATATGGGAGGAAGAGCTTTTTTTAATGGTTTTGAATATGTCTTTGAGTTTGGTACCGCTCTCTTTGAGTGCAATTTTGAGTGCGCCACCCTCTAACGTGACCGCAAGAATGATAATCCCAACGATGATCCATGGATTTTGGATCGCTTCAGGGTGCATGATTTTATGAATCCCCTCATACACTGAAAACAATCCGCCCAATAAAAACAATACGACAGCAACGACAAACGACCAAAAAAAGTTAGCTTTCCCTTGACCGAATGAGTGTGCTTCCGATCGCCCTCGTGCCGCTTGTCTTTGTCCTACGAGGACAAGTGCCTGATTCCCGCAATCGGCTGTACTGTGAATTGCTTCCGCCATCATCGAAGCCGAACCTGTAAAAAATGCCGCGATCCCTTTGGCTATAGCTATTATTCCGTTGGCGATTAATGCCGCCTTGACGCTTTTTGACATTATTGACTAACCTTTTTACATAAGAGTTTTTTAATTCGTTTGTGATTGATCTCTAAAATTTCATAACTGCAAATCCCGTCATTCGTAATATCGCCAACTTCAGGCAATCGACCAATCTGATTAAAGACTCTTCCTCCAATTGTGACGGAATGCTCTCCTTCATCAAAAACAACATCCATAATCTCTTCAACTTTTTCAAGATTAACCATGCCGTCAAATTCGTAGGTAATATCATCGATTTTTCGAATCATTTCATTGTTACTGTCGTGTTCATCACACGTATCACCGATGATCTCTTCGAGAATATCTTCCATTGTCAGTAAACCTGATGTTCCGCCGTATTCATCCACGACCAATGCGATATGCGTCCGCTCTTTGTTCATTTTTGTCAGAATATCGGAGATTGAAGCATTTTCAGGAACCATAATAATCGGTCGAACAAACTGTGACATCTCGACGTTTTGATGCATTAACGCACTATTCAATAAGTCACGGGTATGAATCATTCCACTGATGTTGTCTTTACCACCATGACAATAGGGATATCGGGTATAGCGTGTCGTTGTGATAAGTAAAACATTATCTTCAAAAGATTTTTCCGAATTGATACAAACCATATCTTTTCTCGGAGTCATAATCTCTCTTGCGACCGTTTCAGAGAAATCTACGGCATTCTTAATGATTTCGCTCTCTACAGAGTCAATGTATCCCCCTTTGAAACTCTCATTGACGATGATTCGAATCTCTTCTTCTGAGTGAGCCAGCTCATGTTCAGACGCTTGAGAAATTCCCATTCTTTTGAGAAAAAAAGCAGCAACGATATCGAAAAAGCGGATAAGGGGATAAAACAACAACCAAAAAAGATATAAAGGTTTGGCGATGATCAATGCCATCGTTTCCGCTTTGGCGATTGCCACCGATTTAGGAATAAGCTCTCCAAAAACAACGTGCAGGAAGGTAATAACGGTAAATGCGATAGTAAAGCTAACCGTATGCAATAATACGGGGTTGTCTCCAAAGAAATAGGTAAAAGTAGGTTCGATGAGTTTTGCCAATGCAGGTTCACCGATCCAACCCAAAGCAAGAGACGAGAGGGTAATGCCTAATTGAGTCGCACTGAGATAGGTGTCAAGAGAGTTTGACATCCTGAGCGCCAAAGAAGCGTTTGATTTACCAAGTTTTGCCATCTCTTCAAGCTTGCTCCGCCTAACTTTGACGATAGCAAACTCGGAAAGGACGAAAAAACCGTTGAGTAAAACTAAAAATAGCGCTGCAATAACCATTGCAGCGGATCGTAAATCCGATTCCAAAAACCCTCTTTAATTTAATTTTTCTATGATTATGACCAATGATACATAATCGAGTCTAAGTATTATAGTGGAGTAAAGTTAATAGGGTTCAATGTGAATGGTTTTTATTAAAGTACTGTATTTGAAAGATAGTAGGCTGAGCTAAAACGTAGTGTAGCAAAAGGAGCAAAGCTCCCTTTGTGTCTAGATTATTTAATTCCTGCGATGTAAGAAGCAAGAGCTTTCATATCAGCATCTGACATTGTAGCTACTTGACCTTTCATCAATGC
Source organism: Sulfurovum sp. (assembly GCA_024637255.1). Classification (GTDB taxonomy): domain Bacteria; phylum Campylobacterota; class Campylobacteria; order Campylobacterales; family Sulfurovaceae; genus Sulfurovum. The sequence goes on along the minus strand of JAGXFO010000009.1, from coordinate 340,793 downwards.
GCCCATACCCGCTTTGTTTAAAGTACCAGCTTTGTAACCTTTGAGTGAAGTTTCGATAGTACCAGCAGATTGACCTTTTACGATCGCAGATTTACCAAGAGCCGCTTTTTCAAAGCTAGCACCATGACAGGCCGCACATTTAGCTGCAAGAGCTTTTCCATCAGCAGCCATCAAAGATACACCGGCGAATAACATTGCAAGAGCAATTTTTTTCATTTGTTTTCTCCATTAAAAATTTCGTCGCTATTATATTCCTATCTATCTTAAATCACTCTAACTACTTAACCTTTAATGTAGAGTTTGTTACAATATGACACTACCTTTAGGAAGGATTAATCATGCAGTACAGTGACGTTGATTTAAACCATAAAACCATTTTAATAACGGGAGGAGCCGGTTTTATTGGTTCCAACCTCGCATTTTATTTTCAAGAGCATTATCCGCACGCTAAAGTGGTGATTTTGGATCTTTTTCGCTCGAATTTGACCCTCTCCAACGGTAATTTAAAAAGTTTCGGTCACTTCAAGAATCTTCTCGGTTTTTGCGGCGAAGTCATAAGCGGTGATATCAATGATAAAAATTTACTTAACCAACTGGCACAAAATTATAAATTTGATTACATTTTTCATGAAGCGGCAATTTCAGATACGACGGCATTAGAACAGGATCTGATGATCCAAACCAATGTCAATGCGTTTAAAGATCTCTTGGATATTGCCGTAGCTCATGGCGCTAATATGATTTATGCTTCCTCCGGCGCGACGTATGGAGATGCCGCATCGCCACAGCGTGTCGGACGCGAAGCTCCTCAGAATGTATACGGTTTCTCAAAACTGATGATGGATCATTTGGCGCGTCAATATGCTCAAAAATATGATCATATTAGTATTGTAGGATTACGCTATTTCAACGTCTATGGTCCGAGAGAATTTTTCAAAAATAAAACATCATCAATGGTCGTGCAGTTCGGACATCAGCTTTTAAGCGGAAAAAACCCGAAACTTTTTGAAGGGTCAGATAAAATTTTGCGCGATTTCATCTATATCGAGGACATTATTCAGGCGAATATCCTCGCGATGCACCCCAAAGAGAACGGTGTTTTTAATGTCGGTACCGGTAAAGCGCGATCATTTCAATCGATGGTGGATATTCTTCAAAACGAATTGGGAACATCTTTCGTATGCGAATATATTCCGAATCCTTATGTGGGACGCTATCAGTTTCATACCGAAGCGGATATAGAAACGACCAAGGGTGTTTTGGGCTATAAACCCCGTTTTGAATTTGAAGAGGGGATCGCGGCATACGTAAGCGAAATTAAACGTCTTTTTGAACAGGAACTATCATGAAAGTACTTCATAATTCCCACCCGCATATCCTTGTAATCGGGGATTTGATGATTGACCATTATTTATGGGGCGGGTGTGAGCGTATCTCTCCTGAAGCTCCGGTGCAGGTTGTGGATATTACACGTGAGACGACGGTTTTAGGCGGTGCCGGAAATGTGATCAACAATTTAATCACGTTGGGTGCGCGGGTAAGTGTTGCGGGAGTTATCGGTGATGACGAAAACGGTGAAGAGCTACGCGCAATGTTGGGAACAATCGGTGTGAACAGTGAGGGGCTAATTAAACAACCCAATCGTAAAACATCAAAAAAAAGCCGTATTATCGCTTCGAATCAGCAAATTCTACGGTACGACAAAGAGTCGAAAGAGTCGATCGAGGTAACGAGTGAAAAAGCAATCATCGCGTACGTGACGAATGTAATCGATGCGTGTGATATTGTGATCCTCTCTGATTATGGAAAAGGGGTGATTACCGACGCGGTTGCACTCGGGGTAATTACTGCCGCGAAGCGAGCGGGGAAAAAAGTACTGGTTGATCCCAAAGGGAAAGATTACCGTAAATACAGCGGAGCCTATCTCCTTACCCCAAACAAAAAAGAGGCATCCGAAGCGACAGGGATTGTGATAAACGATGAATCAAGTCTTAAAAAAGCCCTTTTGAATCTCAAAGAGACGTGTAATTTAGAATGTTCAATGATAACGCTCTCTGAAGACGGGATCGCGATTTATGATACATCAATGCGGCTATTCCCGACGGTGGCTAAGGAAGTTTTTGATGTGACGGGTGCCGGAGATACGGTCATTGCGTCACTCTCTTTCGCCCTCAGTTGTGGATATACCATAGATGAAGCGGCACCGTTCGCCAATCATGCAGCGGCGGTAGTTGTCGGTAAAATCGGTTCCGCTACGGTAACACTCAGCGAGATAGAAGAATATGAATCAAGCCTGCACCAAAGCACTTCAGAGATGCATATCAAGAGTAAAGAAGAGATATATACTCTCGCGAAGCGTCTTAAAAAAGAGGGGAAAAAGGTTGTTTTTACCAACGGCTGTTTTGATATTCTCCACGTCGGTCATGTAAAATACCTTCAAGAAGCAAAAAGTTACGGCGATGTATTGATCGTAGGGCTCAATTCGGACAGTTCGGTACGAGAGCTGAAAGGACCTTCTCGCCCTGTTAACGTACAGGAAGATCGTGCTTATATTTTAGCTGCGCTCGAATCGGTCGATTATGTCGTATTGTTTAGTGAAGAGACGCCGCACGAGTTGATTAAAAATATTGCGCCCGATATTTTAGTCAAAGGGGGCGATTATGAAGGTAAAAGCGTCGTTGGAGCGGAATTTGCTAAAGAATTGCGACTGGTACAATTTGTGGACGGGAAAAGTACGACAGCGACAATAACACGAATTAATGAAGGAACGGCATGTTAAAAAAAATATTTTTGACCCTTTTAGTGAGTACTTCTGTATTTGCGGCACATCAAGTGGGTGTGAATGTAAATGACAGAGAAGTAGGGGGAGAAATCCGTTTAGATATGGGACGGATGGGCAATGCTATGAATAATGCTTATATCGGCGCCCGCTTTCTCAATGGGGATAACAATAACAGTAATACAATTGTGGATCCTGATCCCTTGGTGGAGGTATCTTTTATGGTCATGCGTCCGGTTCAGGGTGTTCAGGGATTGAAGCTCGGATTTGGGATCAAGGGAGAGTATACGGAGATTGACGGAGAACGTTATGCGGCGATTCCGTTAGGGATTGAGGCTGAATTACGATTACCGATTAATACCCCTTTCCCCTTTTATTTGAACGGAGCATTTTATTATGCGCCTTCGGTATTGAGCTTCAAAGAGGGGGATGGTTATATGGAAACGAGAATCGGATTGGATGTGGAACCGATCGAAAATGCCCGAATCGGTGTCGGATACCGCATTATCGATACCGATTTGAAAACACGTGATGTGACGTATAACGATGCGTGGTATTTCGGGATGAGACTGGATTTTTAAAGAATTTTCTTTACCGCGTCAATCACCTCATTCGAGGTGATGCTTTTCATACACTCGTGATGCCCCAATGGGCATTCACGCTTCATACACGGGGCACATTTCATATCGTGTCTGACAATAATACTTTTTTCATTCATCCATTGTGACGTTTCCATGTGACGTGTCGGGCCGAAGATGGCGACGGTCGGAACCTGATACGCCGCGGCGATGTGCATCGGACCGCTGTCATTAGTGATGAAAATATTTAGCCCGCCGATAAAACTGCATAACTCCTGTACCGATGTTTTTCCCGCTAGATTGGTGATATTTATTCCGTTTAATCGTGCTTCAATATCTTTTGCCATCCCAATTTCATTGGGACCGCCGAAGAGGATGATGTCATATCGATCGGCATAGGCACGTGCGACTTCAGCAAATTTTTCAGGATACCACCGTTTCGCACTTCCATACGTTGCCCCAGGGTTGATACCGAGCGTTGGACGGGAATATCGATGAGAGGGAATATAAAGTCTTAGATGTTCAATAAGAAGAGGGCTAGGGCTGAGACTTTGGGCAATATCTCGATACTGCTCTACCAAATGGGAGGGGTGGGCAGGTTTGATACTTTGTGTCAGTAAAAATAACGAATGCCAACTGCGACGTCCTGTCGTGATGGGAGTACCGCTCCAGAAAAGCAAAAGAGATGAATGGAGCTGATTGCGGAAAGTGATAGCCATATCATGCGCACCTAGCTCTTTGGCAAAGCGATAGGTATTGACAAATCGATTCCCCCCCTTTTTCGTCTCATCGATGTAATGACGAATACAGTTCGGATGGTATTTAAAAGCCTCAATGCTTACATACGAACCTACGAGTGTGAGTTTGGCATCAGGATAGACTTTACAAAGTGCTTCGAGTGCGGGTGTGGCCATGATGGCATCACCAAGCCAGTTGGGAAGGATGATTAGAATTTTCATAGAGTCTCCAACGAAGTGGTGTAATAAAGCGGTGCGGGGCTAAGGTGGAGAATATCGGTTTGCTCGTGTACTCCATCGCGGTAGGTTACTTCAACGGGCTCGGTTAGGGAAATTTCGAGAGTTCCCGATTCGAGCCATTCAATATGTAAAAGAGCTTTCGGTGTTTGGATGAGCATCGTATGGCGCCCCCGTTTTATGCCGTATCCCACTAATGATCCTTCTCTCATCTGTTCCACCATCGTTTTGTAAGCACTGAAAGCGTTGCGTTTACGAATAACTCCCTCACGGTTGTCAATCAAGCCGTATCCCGGAGCAATGAGTTGATGCCAATAAACGCTCGAAGCGTGTTGCGAGGCAAACGCAAGGAGGTGATAGCGTACGAGATAATTAGCATAATCCTCTTCGCTAACGCATTCCGTCTCACTGGTAGGAGCGTAGGGTGCGGTATTTTTGATCGGCCAGTTGGTTTCGGTGATGATAATCTCACCGTTACTCTTGGGAGATATTTGTGCGAGTGAGGCGAGAAGACGGATTTTTTCGACGAGGTTGAACCCCATTTGAAAGTTTTCGGGTGCACCGCGGCGATCGACATAGAGGAGACTCCCTATTGCATCGTAACGGATTTTTTTAAAATTAAAGAGGGTATGGGCACTAAAGTGATATTCGAAGTCGATGACATTCGAACCGATCAGTTTGAGTTTTGGAAATCGCGTTTGTTTCAGATGATATGCGATGGCATAAAAATTCAAGTACTCATTAACGCTAAAAAATCCCCATTTTGAACGATTGATCGTAGAACCGATGATGTAGGTATGACAGATTCCCTCAAGTGCTTCAAAAATCTGAATAAAATGATCCCGACTCATATCGGTACTTGTGATATGTTCACGGTCTTGGAGTAGGGCGACGGTAATGTGTTTATTTTCGAAACTTCGGATAAATGTTACATACTCATGCAGACGGTCCATTTCCCATAATGGAATACGGATAAGGATGTTGTGAATACCGAGTTCCTCTAGCAGATAAGGGGCAAGATGGGGTTCTTTGTCCAAATTTACCCCCATTCCGAAAAAATGCTCTCCTGTAATGGTACGTCGTTTTAAAAAAGGGATGGAAAATATTGCTATCGGTAAGGTGACGAAGGCGATTAAAAAGGTTTTGATAAGCGAGAATAAGGCTGAACGGCGCATTGAGCGTTTAAGGGTTTTATCTTTGATGATAGCGGGCTGATCTGAATAGTGATCCCAGGCAAATGGTTGTTTCATAAGGAGATTGTACCTTTTTCTTACCTTCAATCGGGTAAAATAGAGCAATAATAAAAGGGGATACGATGAATATTTTGGTCGTGCGTAACGATAAATTGGGTGATTTTATTACGGCATTACCGAGTTTTTATGTACTTAAACACCATAATCCCTCTAATCGTATTATTGCTCTTGTTGCCCCCCTAAACCGAAAACTGGCAGAATCGTGTGACTTTATCGATGAGGTGATCGTTGATAGTAGTGAGGATATTTTAGGGCTTGCTTTTAAAATAAAAGAGGCCAGAATCGATGCTTCCATCACACTCTTCTCGAATACTCGCGTGGCATTGGCACAGTGGATTGCCCGCATCCCGCTCCGTATTGCTCCCGCGACTAAAATAGCCCAAATCTTCTATAATCGCCGGGTCAAGCAGCGTCGTAGTGAAGTGAAGATGGCTGAATTTGAGTATAACTTAGAACTTACCAAAGCGTTATTTCCCGATATCACTCTCGATTTTCTAAAACCGCTGTTACAGTTTCAAGGGGCGGACGAAGTCTACACTGCATTTTGTGCTGAGTATGGGATTACTAAATCTGTAGTTGCTTTTCATCCGGGGTTCGGAGGCTCATCCGATGCTAACTGGACGTTAACGGAATACATTGAATTGGTACGACTTGCTGAAGCGAATGCGCGAGTGGATGTGGTGATGACCTTCGGTCCCGATGAGGAGAGGCTCTACGAAGAGGCGAAAGAACTTTTGGGAGAGAGCAGAGTGATTTTGTACCGTTCACGCGGGAGCGTCGTCGATTTTGCTAAACTTTTGAGCAATTTTAAACTGTTTATAAGTACCTCGACGGGAACGTATCATTTGGCGAGTGCGGTAGGGTGTGAAACATTCACTTTTTTTGCCGATACCCTTTTTGCCTCAGCGGCGCGTTGGAAAAGTATCGGAGAACAACAGAGCCATTTTATGATCCCCTTAGAGAGTGCAGGGAGGGCGGAGATGTTTGAGAAGGTCAAGCAAGAGTTGAAAAACCACCTTTTAAAACTCGCTTGAGTCTCTTTTTAAAATTCTTGGTCCGTTTGTTCTCATCGTTATGCCGTTTCATCTCATGAATCGTGAGTGCTTCATCTAACCCGCTGAGCCTTGCATATTCACGTCCCATAATCTCCAACTCTTCATCGGATGCCCACAGTTTGTTAAAATTTTCACATCCATCAAGCGGACAGATATTCTTAAATTCCATACGATTAATATCGACGATGGAAAATTGATAGCCCTCTTCCGTTCTTTTGATCAAAATATTTCCGGGGGAGTAATCCAAATGCCATACTCCCGCTTGGTGTAAATCGTAGGTATATGAGGCAAAGGCGCTAAAGATGGCTTCCCGATCTTCGAGAAGTTCGAGCAGAGGTGTACGGATCGTAAAATCGTAGTCGAAAAATTCGCTGATAAAATAGCTCTCCGCCAACAGTCCTGATGTGAAAAATTCAATGAGGGCAATCGGCTGAGGGGTTGAAATACCGAGTTCTTTTAAACGGAGTGCATTGTGATACGATTTGTATGCTTTACTGCGACGAAAAAAAGTATAAATGATGCGATTGAGAAAATGGGGAATTTTGAACGATTTTACGACTGTTTTTATTCCATCAAGTTCAATAATTTTTAACTCATTACGGGCTTTATGAATGCTATGATTGTCTCTCATAAAAATGGATTGGATATGCTCAAACGTCTCTTTTAAGTGGGCATATTGGGGTTGAAAATCACATTTGAATTGCATAATGACCTTTGAGTAAGTGAGGGTGTGGTATGATACTTTATTATTCCTGAAACACTTCAAGAGGATGTGAATGTTTAGCGTCATCATGTACCATCATATCAACAGTGATGATCTCCCTCTCTCTAATAGCGACACGATGATGGAGGCGCATTTAGCCTATATTTCCGATCATTTTACGACACTGTTTCCCGGAGATTCACTCACTTCGGGTTCAATCTGCTTAACGTTCGATGATGCCTACTACGATTTTTACCATTACGTTTTTCCGCTGCTAAAAAAATACAATCTTAAAGCACTTCTCGCGGTGCCCTCAGCCTATATTTTAGAGGATACAGAGATTGCACCTGAGCAAAGATTGTCACTTAAACATCATGAGATTTATGATGGGGATAACTATAAAACGTATGCCCCGTTTTGTAGCTATATTGAGTTACGCGAGATGGTACAAAGCGGTCATGTGATAGTTGCTTCCCACTCGATGAATCATGTGAATCTAAGCGAAGACGGTGTTGATCTAGAACAGGAGATCTTCGGTTCTAAAGTGATTCTTGAGGAGAGGCTTGGATTTCGCGTTGAGTCTTTTGTTTTGCCGTATGGAAAATACAATGATGCGGCAGTGGCATTGGCACGTGAACACTACTCCTATGTATTTCGAATCGGAAATGCCCTAAATCCTTCGTGGGAAGGGATCGGCGGTTTGATTTACCGAGTTAAAGGGGATGGACTCAAAACAGCTGATGAACTCTTTAACCCTTTTAAACAGATGGGATATTGGTTTAAGACAATGATTAAAATACTAAAAGGGTCACGATGAACGTATCGGCGGTAATGATTGTCAAAAACGGAGCCCGAACGATCCGAAGATCGCTGGAGAGCCTTAGGGAATTTAATGATATCATTGTCTACGATAACGGTTCTAGCGATGGGACACAAGCGATAGTAGCCGAATTTCCGAATGTCCGTCTGATCGAAGGGGAATTTGACGGATTCGGCACGACAAAGAACCGTGCCGCTTCCTATGCACTCCATGATTGGGTACTTATTATCGACAGTGATGAAGTCGTCGATGCAGAGTTATTACTCGCCCTTCAATCGGAGTCTCTTGATCCTCAAACAATTTATAGTGTCAATTTTCTCGCCTATTATAAAGAGATTCCGATTCGCTACTGTGGATGGAATAACCAAAAGATTCGCCGTTTGTATAACAAAAGCGTAACCCGTTTTAACGATAATTTTGTGCATGAAAATATCATCGATGATGGGATGAAAAAACTCTCTATAGCGGGAAATATGAAACACTACAGCTATATGAGCATTTCTGATTTTATTGTTAAACTTGATCGCTATTCGACCCTTTTTGCGACCGATAACGTCGGTAAGAAATCATCTTCTCCCACGAAAGCTTTTTTTAACGGTCTCTACTCTTTTTTCCGTACGTATGTTTTGAAACGGGGTTTTTTGGACGGGTACGCAGGACTCATCATAGCATTTTCCCATATGGCGACGAACTTTTACAAATATATTAAACTTTATGAGATGAATCTGGAGCAAAAGAGCAAACGTGGGAACTAAAATATGTGAATTATGTCTTTCTCCCGATTTGGGAGGATTGGAACTGTATATGATGCGTGCTTCGCATTATCTTGGGGATCAGTGTATTAGTGTTATTAATGAAAAAGGGAAGCTAAAAAGCTATTACGAAGGCACCTTACATCGTTACTACACCCTAAAGCGACGTAATGTACTCCTTTCATGGCTGAGTGCTGGAGCCCTTGCTAAAATTATAGATAATGAAGAAATCGATGTACTCCATGTGCATTGGACTAAAGATTTGCCGCTTGCCGTTAGTGCAAAACTTCTCTCTCGACGAAGACCGAAAGTGGTACAGTCGCGCCATATGACGATGACCCGTTTCAAAGATGATTTTTACCATCGATTTTTGTACAAGAACATAGATGGGATACTTGCCGTAACCGATCAAGTAAAAAATCAAATTGAGAAATTCATCCCTTCCGATATCCGCCCTAAAACACAAGTGCTCTACATCGGCGCAGAACAACCGGTATTAATTTCTCCGCAAATGAGGAAAGAGCGTCGTGAGCAACTTGGACTGAATGACTCCTTTTGTGTCGGGATTGTAGGGAGAATAGAACTTCCAAAAGGGCAGCATATCGTCCTTGAAGCGGTAAAATCACTCACTGTAATGGGCATAGATGCGAAAACTCTGGTTGTCGGACATGCGATGGATGAGGGGTATTTACGGCACCTTCAAAATGAGTATCCTCAGAGTGCTGTTTTTACCGGATTTACTAACGAAGCGCAAACCATGATGCAGTTATGTGATGTGTTGGTATTGGCAACCGAGAATGAGACATTTGGCTTGGTTCTGATCGAAGCGATGATGTGCGGTGTGTGTGTCGTTGCCAGTCGCAGCGGCGGGCCGCTTGAAATCATCGATGATGAACTCAACGGATTACTCTTTAAAACGTTTGATGCCCTTGATTTAGCCGAAAAATTGATATCGCTGTACCAAAATAGTGATATGCGGCAGATGTTTGCAGAAGCGGGGAGAGTAAAAGCTCTGGAGAAATTTGAGAGTGAAAAACAGTTTAAAGCACTAAGAGATAAGATGGTGGGACAAATCTAATTAAATAGATTTGTTTTGCAGACTCATTTTCCGTTCTTCGAAAGTCATCAGTGAGAGGGCAGATAAAAATAGAAATATTCTTGCGATAAAGTCACTGTTAAAAATATTAGTGGCAGTTGATAGAATAAAAATAGTTGTTACCAATACAATTTGTAAATTTTTTCGGTCTCTATCCGGTTGTTTATACGTTAGCAATTGATAAAAAATATTCAGAAAAACCAGCAAGCCAATGATCCCGAACTGCGTGATATCATCCAAAAATTCGCTGTGCAATGAAGCATTGACTCCGTTTCGGATATTAAAAAATAAATTATCGATATTGGCTTGGCTTGGATCTTGATCAAGAATGATTTGTTTGATTTCCGGAATATGATCACCGGCACCTACACCGAATAAAAAGTTGTTTTTTATAATCTCCATACTGTAATAATAATACCCTGCACGTGTTCCTGCAGAGGTTGAAAAATCATTATTTGATAATAAGGTTGCATCAAGATATAACGCGTTAGTTCTTTGCTTGAAGAGATCACTAACGTTATACGCGAGGGTATACCCAAAGGTGATTAACAGTGTTCCGGCGACTAAAATCTTTAAAAACTGTTTTTTATACATAAAAATCAAAACGGATAAAATAGCTACTGCGTATAAAAGATAGCCGATTCTTGATGCGACAATAAAAATATTGAGTGAAGCGGTAAAAAAGAAAAAGAGATAGAAACTTTTTTGGTAAATAGTGAGTGTATATTTGGATAATAAGTTATAAAAGATAACTCCTAAAGCAATGGCAAGTGCTGTTGCATAATCGGTATACGATTCCATAAAAGGGACGCTTCCCATCCCTTCTGTGAGCTTTACTATAGGTATTGTGAGTTGAAAGCTCATCGCATACGATAGAAGTTCACTAATAAACATTCCCAGCATAAATCCAGTTAAAATTTTTCCGATGAACTCTTTTTGAACGGCCATAGCAATAATAATTATTCCAAAAATGAATTTGTAGTCATGCAATCTAAAGAGTGCCATATCCGTGTTTTCACTGCCTATCATCCATATCAGATAGAGCAGATAAAAAAGAATAAAAGATTGTATGACTTTATCTTTTATAATTGAGAGAAAGCGCTCTTTTATCTGGGATGTGAAAAGTAAGAGAACGGAGATTATTATTAATATAGAGCCGGAGGTTTTATTTGATATCGGTGCGAAAAAAGCGTATACGATTAAAAAATAGTTGGCTATAACCAGCATTTGATTTTTATTTGGAAAAGAAGGGAGGTAAGTCATATGAAATTCATGGTCTTTATAATTTTATTTTAATACTATTAATTCTTTAGAAATTATACTGTATATTATTATTATCTATTAAACATTTTGAATTAAAAATTATGTAATAAAAAATACGGTCAATATTGGAATATTTAGAATGAAGCATTTTGTTACCTTATTTGAGAAAACTGAAAATTTTCATTTGATCAAGGATGTCGGTCAAATTCCCTATTTGATGCATCATTATTTCGGATACGATTCCATGGTTGTGACGTATCAAAACAGTCATTGTTACTCATATTTGGAAGATGAGGTAAAAGGGCTAAAATTAAAATTTATTCCGAAAATAAAGCTGGAACGGTATTCACTTTCAGCATTGTGCTATCTTTTTTTTAATGCAAAGAAAATTGATATTTTACATCTTTTTCATCATCGTGAAAAAACATATCTTAATTTTTTGATGTATAAATGGCGTAATCCAAACGGCATTGCCTTTTTAAAATCCGATATGGGGTTTGACAGTTTACAAAAGCACAATGGATTGGTCCCAAAAAAACGGCCGAAGTATAGAGTAAGGCAGTGGTTATTTGAGCGAGTTTTCCCAAAGTTAGATATTGTTTCGATTGAAACGGAAGATGCTTATAATTATTTATGTACCCGTTATCCTGAATATACTAAGAAATTCTTTTTTATGCCCAATGGTGTTAATTTTGATCGAATGTATTCGTTAGCCCCGCTGCGTAAATTTGAAGAGAAAGAGAATATTATTTTAACGGTAGGGAGAATCGGTGCTCCTGAGAAGAATAATGAGATGTTTTTATCGGCAATTGAAAAATTGGATCTACATGATTGGAAGGTTATTATTATCGGTCCTATTGAAAAACATTTTGAAGCGAATATTGACTTGTTTTATCAAAAGAATCCGCACCTTAAAGAGAAAGTTGTTTTTACCGGAGCTATTTATGATCGAAAAACATTATTCGAATGGTATGCAAGAAGTAAAATATTTTGTTTCACTTCGATTGAAGAGAGTTTCGGGTTTGTATTAATAGAGGCGATGACGTATGCGGATTATGTGGTGACGACATCGATTTCAAGTGCAAATGAAATTACAAATTTTCAGCAAGCCGGAATGATTATAGAAGATGAAGAGGCATTAACCCATAATCTTAATGCGTTGATGCAAGATACGGAACAATTGCGAAAAGTAGGAGAGATTGCAGCAAATAGGGCGAAAGAGTCTTATTCTTGGACGACTATACTTCAATCACTGCATAATTTGATTACAAAAATTTAGGGGTGTAATGAGAGATTCTATGTTTTCAATAATCGGGATAAAGGAATCGATTTTATCAGCAAAAATTGTATAAAATATTACTTCGTATGTTAGGAGTCTCAATGCCTTATCGTTCATCAGCTATCATTATTTCGGTTTATAAAGATACCGAAGCACTTGGTTTGATTTTAGACTCTCTTTTGAATCAAACTTTAGCTCCAAATCAAATCATTATTTCTGAAGACGGCGATTCAGAAGAAATGAGGCAATTTATGACAACTCAAATCGGCCGTTTCCCCAACCTTCTTCATTTGACACAGCCCGATAACGGATGGAGAAAAAATAGGGCGCTTAATCGTGCTATTGCTGCAAGTGAAGCGGAGTATCTTATTTTCATAGACGGTGACTGTATCCCTTATCCAGAATTTATTGAAGAGCATTTAAAATTAGAAGAGCCTAATCATGCTTTATGCGGTCGCCGATCAGAACCGGGTCAGTATTTCAGTACGTTACTTCGAACGAAAAAAATCTCTTTAAAACGGTATGAATCGACCTATTTACTTAACTTTTTTGCCCTTAAACGTGATCGTGTTAAACATTATGAAGAGGGAATTTACTTCGGATCCCATCATCCGCTATTTCATTTTATCCATAGTATTTCACGAAAAAACAGTCACATTGTCGGATGTAATTTCTCCTGTCATAAAAGCGATATGGTACGTATCAATGGATTTGATGAGGAGTTTACGATGCCGACGACCGGTGAGGACAGTGATATTGAACGTCGTATGCGACTTTTGAATATTCAAATGAAATCGTGCCGAAATGCTGCCAATATGGTTCATTTGGATCATCCTAAAAATTTTAATCCTGAAATTTCAGCGCAAACAACAGCACTTATGGCGAGTAAAGACGATACCCCATATTGTTTTAACGGGCTGGATCAACATATGAATATAGGACGATCAGAATGAACACACAAAATCCTAAAGTCAGTATTGTGATGTCGAGCTACAATCATGCTCAGTATGTTACAGAAGCCATCGAAAGTGCAGTACATCAAACCTATGAGAATATCGAGTTGATCGTTATTGATGACGGTTCAACCGATGATTCGGCACATATTCTCAAAGGGCTGCAAGAGAAGTATGGATTTTATTTGGAACTTCGTATTAATCACGGTCTTGTCGCGACTTTAAATTATGCATTGAAAAATCTCATCAAAGGTAAATACGTCTGTATCCTTGATTCAGATGATTATTGGGCATTAGATAAAGTAGAAAAACAAGTTGCGAAGATGGAGAGTAATCCAGATTGCGGTCTTTGTCATACTCCCGTCTATTTTATTGATAAAAATAGCCAAATTGTCTCTGATTACAATCAGCCTACGAAAAAAGAGGGAGATATTTTTGAAGAGCTTTTAATGGGGAAAACGAACATAGCCGATGGTGGAGTCATGGTACCTGCAGTTATTTATGAAGAAGTCGGATATTACGATGAATCGATTCCTTTAGAAGACTATCAGCTTTGGTTTAAAATTCTTGCTAAATATCCTGCGTGTTATATTGAGGAGCATTTAGCCTATTACAGAGTGCATGACTCAAATACAAGCAATGATGAGCAAAAAATGTTGGGATGGGAAGAGATGGTTATAACTCAATGGAAGGAACATCCCTCGTTTGAAAAGGCAAAGCCTGAAATCTATTTGCGTTGGTTTTCTAAATACGCAAAGTATGATAAAATCAAAGCTATCAAATACCTTTTTGAAATTATGGGGTATAGGCAGATTTATACCCATAAAAATTTCTATAAAGGGATGAAACGTCTCTTTTTTTATTATTAAGTTGCTGTTTTAAAATTCACTCAATTAATATTATAGTTCAAGGAGAGTAAATGAAAGTCGTACTTTTGGCAGGTGGATACGGTACCCGTATTTCGGAAGAGACGGGAATCAAACCCAAACCGATGGTAGAAATTGGTGAAAAGCCGATTCTATGGCACATTATGAAAACTTACAGTCACTATGGATTTAATGATTTTGTCATTTTACTCGGATACAAAGGGTACTATATAAAAGAGTATTTTGCTAACTATTTTTTGCACCAAAGTGATGTTACATTTGATCTTAAAACCAATAAAATGGAAGTGCATAGTAATGCGAGTGAACCGTGGAAAGTTACTCTCGTTGAAACAGGGTTGGACACGATGACCGGCGGGCGGATAAAGAGAGCAGAAAAATATATAGGGAATGAACCATTTTTACTTACCTATGGTGATGGAGTCAGTGATGTTAATATCGCAGAGACCGTAGCTTTTCATAAAGCACATGGCAAAGCACTGACGATGACTTCAGCGCAGTTAGATGGTCGTTTTGGTGCATTAAATATTGAAGATAATAGTAAGGTGACCCATTTTTTAGAAAAGCCAAAAGGTGATGGTGGTTGGGTAAATGCCGGTTTTTTTGTTTGTGAACCAAAAATTTTCGATTATATCAGTGATGCTGCTGATATTGTCTTTGAACAAGCTCCTCTTCAAAATATGGCACAAGATGGAGAAATTTTTACATACAAGCATGAAGGTTTTTGGAAACCAATGGATAGCTTAAAAGACAAAAACGACCTCAATAAGCTTTGGGATACTAACAACGCTCCGTGGAAAGTATGGTAATGGAAAATCTTTTTAGTGGAGTGTATAAGAATAAAACGGTTTTAGTAACTGGACATACAGGGTTTAAAGGCTCATGGTTGGTTTTTTGGTTATACAAAATGGGTGCTAGGGTTATCGGTTACTCATTACCTTCGCCTACGGAGCCTAACCATTTCTCTTTATTAAATTTAGATATTGTTTCTATTATTGGAGATATTCGAGATTTAGGACTTTTAAATAAGACATTTTCAACCTATAAGCCAGATATTGTATTTCATTTAGCGGCTCAGCCGCTTGTCCGTTTGTCCTATGAAGATCCGATTGAAACGTATGAAACTAATGTCATTGGAACATTAAAAGTATTTGAAGCTTGCAGGATAAATGGGGTAAAGGCTATTGTCAATATCACAAGCGATAAAGCGTATGAAAATAGAGAATGGGTGTGGGGATACAGAGAAAATGATCCAATGGGCGGGTATGATCCCTACAGCTCTTCAAAAGGGTGTGCTGATCTTTTGGCGAGTTCATATCGTAATTCATATTTCAATTTAAAGCAGTATAAAAAAACCCATAACACTCTTTTGGCAACTTGCCGTGCCGGAAATGTTGTTGGCGGAGCTGACTGGGCAAAAGATCGCTTAATGACCGATATTATCCTTTCTGTTTCGCAGGGAAAAAAGGTGACGATTCGATATCCGTATGCTACCCGTCCTTGGCAACATGTACTTGAGTCGTTAAGTGGATATTTGGCTATTGGTCAGAAATTGTTAGAAGAGAAGTCTGAGTTTGCAGAAGCATGGAATTTTGGACCAAGTGACGAGCGAAGCACTACAGTGGAAGAAGTAGTGAAAAAGGTAAAAAGATACTGGGAACAAATTGAATACGAAATTCATTATGATGAAGTGCAATTGCACGAAGCTCATCATTTAAAGCTTGATTGTGCAAAAGCTCATACCTTACTCCATTGGGAAGATGTCTGGGATAGTGAAGAGACATTTAAGAGAACAGTAATATGGTATAAGAATTTTTATGAAAACGGTATTGTTGATACACTTAATGATTTAAATCAATATATTGTTGATGCAAAAAAGAAAAAACTTGCATGGGCATGTCTATGAAAGCGTCCGATTATATCGTTCAGTTTCTAGCGGAACAAAAAATTGATAAAGTTTTTGGATACATTGGGGGAGCAGTCGCCCACTTTTATGATTCACTGGATAAAAATGAGCAGATTGAAATTGTTAATACTATACATGAGCAGGGTGCAGGTTTTGCGGCGGAAGGGTATGCCAGAGTAACCGGAAAAACAGGAGTTGCAACCGCAACAAGCGGGCCGGGAGCTACGAATTTGATCACACCGATCGGAAGCTGTTTTTTTGATTCGGTTCCTACACTTTTTATTACTGGGCAAGTGAATACCTATGAATATAAGTACAATCAGCCGGTTAGACAAATAGGATTTCAGGAAACTGATATTGTCAGTATTATTAAACCTATTACAAAATATGCTGTTATGGTGGATGATATAGCAAATCTCAAATATGAATTGGAAAAAGGGTATTTTCTCTCTCAAGAGGGGAGAAAAGGGCCGGTACTGATCGATATCCCGATGAATATTCAGCGCACAGACTTTAATCCCGCGCAACAAGCTTCTTTTTTTGAAAGTGAAGAGTATAAAAACTATCACTCCGTTGCTGATTGTAGCAAGCGCATAGTCGAAGCGATCGACATCATTAAGCAGGCAAAAAGGCCGATTATCCTTATTGGTGGAGGAGCACGTATCTCCGGTGCAGGCGAAGCACTGAGTCAATTCCTCGATTCTACACACTTTCCTCTTGTTTACTCACTTATGGGGAAAGACCTAATTAAAGATAATTACCAATATAATCTTGGACTTATCGGCTCCTACGGTAACCGATACGGGAATATGGCTTTGGCAAATGCCGATTTAATTCTTGTACTAGGATCACGGTTGGATACAAGACAAACGGGAACAGACCTAAAAACGTTTGCAAGAGAAGCAAAAATTATTCAAGTTGATATTGATTTGAATGAACTGGGTTCAAAAATTAAAGCGGATATTTTAATCCACTCGGATATAAAAGAATTTTTGGAAGAGCTTAACAAAAGTAATTTTTCCAATACCATTACACCGTGGCAAGAAAAGCTTCTTTCGTATAAAGAGAAATATTCCTCAACGGTTGGGATTGATCAAAAAGAGAAAGCTCCGAATCAAATTATCCATAAAATTTCGCAGCATCTTAATGCGTATGATACAGTCTGCGTCGATGTCGGGCAACATCAGATGTGGGTTGCCCAATCGTTAGAGACAAAAGATTATCAACGTGTACTCTTCTCCGGTGGAATGGGAGCCATGGGATGTGCATTGCCGATGGCTATCGGGGCAGCCCTCGGAAATGGAAAACGCGCTATCGTTATTGTCGGGGATGGCGGATTTCAGATGAATATCCAAGAACTTGAAATTATAAAAAGACGCCATCTCCCTATTAAAATATTCATTATGAACAATACAAATTTGGGGATGGTAAGACAATTCCAAGAGCTCTATTTTGATAAAAATTACATCGGTACCAAGAAAGATTACAGTGTCCCTCATTTTGAGAATATCGGTAAAGCATACGGTATAGCAAGTAATACAGTTTCAAATAAAGAAGAGATATACAAAAAGATTGAAGAGATGCTTTTGGATGATGAACCTGCCATTTTAGACATTAGATTACTTGAATCAATGACGACCGTTGAACCGAAGCTTATCGTCAATAAGCCGATTGAGGATATGTATCCATTTTTAGATCGGGATGAATTTACGCAACAGATGATTATCAAGCCATTGGATTAGTGAGTGAAAATTCTTATTATCGGTGCCAATGGATTTATAGGTAAACATTTACATGAATATTGGATCAAAAACAGTTCTTATGAGCTTTTGATACCAAATAGTAAAGTACTGAATATTGCGGATGAATCCTCGGTTGATAGTTACATTGATACGATGAAGCCGGATGTAATTATCAATTGTGCCAATCGAGGAGGGGGACGAGACAGCGGGAATGGCAACATCGTTCATGAAAATCTCCGCATGTTTTTCAACATCGTCAAACACTCCGATAAGGTGTCTAAAATTATCCATTTCGGCAGCGGTGCGGAATACAGTAAACACAAACCTATCGTTGATATCAAAGAAGAGGATGCAGACACTGCAATACCTCTGGATGAATACGGGTTTTACAAATCTGTTTGCTCGAAATTCATCGAGAAAAGTGACAATAATCTAAACTTGAGAATTTTCGGATGTTATGGAGAATATGAGAACTATGAGTTCAAATTTATCTCAAATGCCATTGTCAAAAATCTTTTGCATTTGCCCATAACGATTAATAAAAATGTCTTTTTCGATTATATTTATGTAGATGATTTGGTAAAAATCGTCGCTCATTTTCTACATCATGATAGCAAACATAAAGTTTATAATCTGACAACAGGCAAAAAAATCGATTTGATCACATTAGCTAATCTGGTAAATGAAACCAGCGATTTCACCTCTGAGATCAAGATTGTCAATGAAGGGTTAAACAATGAGTACACGTCAAACAACAATCGCTTGATGGATGAAATCACTGGATTTGAATGTACCGAGCATCGCGAAGCCATTATACAAATGCGAAACTATTACAGTTCCATTTTAGATACGATCGACAGAGAAAAGATTGAAGCAGACCCCTATTTGCAGCTGTGCACTACATTTTGGAACAAAAACGAGGAGAAACAATGACACAACAAGAAGCCCTAAAACAAGAAATTTTAGCCAAGACCAAAGAATATTATGAATTGGTGCATAAACCCATACAAAATAAAGAGTTTGTCGCGGGTAAAAGCCGTGTAAACTATGCGGGGCGCGTATTTGATGAAAAAGAGATGATGAATTTAGTGGACAGTTCCCTCGACTTTTGGCTTACGTACGGTGAGTATTCAAAAACGTTTGAGAAAAAACTTGCTGAATTTTTAGGCGTTCGATGGACCTTTCTCGTTAATAGCGGGAGCTCGGCCAATCTTCTTGCTTTTTATGCCCTTACATCGCCGCTACTTGGAGAGCGTCAGGTGAAACGGGGAGATGAAGTGATTACGGTGGCCGCAGGATTTCCGACAACGGTTGCCCCTGTCGTCCAATACGGAGCGGTTCCCGTATTCGTAGATATGGAATTGACCTATTTTAACATTGATGTGACGCAGCTTGAAAAAGCGCTCAGCTCGAAAACTAAAGCGGTAATGATAGCTCATACTCTTGGCAATCCTTTTAATCTTCGTGCGGTTAAAGAGTTTTGTGATAAGAACAATCTTTGGTTAATCGAAGATAACTGTGATGCGTTAGGTTCTACTTATGAGGGGAGAGCAACAGGAACATGGGGTGATATCGGAACATCGAGCTTTTATCCGCCTCACCATATGACCATGGGAGAAGGGGGTGCGACCTATACGGATAATCCGCTTCTCAAAAAAATCATGCTTAGTATGCGTGATTGGGGACGCGATTGCTGGTGTGAAAGCGGTATTGACAATACCTGCGGCTGTCGATTTTCACAAAGTTTTGGAACGTTGCCGAAAGGGTATGATCATAAATACGTTTACAGTCATTTCGGGTTCAACCTAAAAGTTTCCGATATGCAAGCCGCAGTCGGTGTCGCACAACTGGAAAAATTTCCTGCATTTGTCGAAAAACGTAAAGAGAATTATAAAAAACTCTATGACGGACTTAAAGATGTAGAAGAACTGATCTTGGTTGAAACACAGCCTAAGGGAGACGCGAGTTGGTTCGGATTTATGATGACACTCAAAGGGGGGTTAAAATTTACCCGTAACGAACTCGTCGAACATCTCGAAAATGCAAATATCCAAACCCGCAACCTTTTTGCCGGGAATATGCTTCGCCATCCAATGTTTGACAGTATGGTTGAAGGTGTTGATTATCGCATTGCCGGTTATCTCCCCAATACGGATAAAATAATGAATGACAGTTTTTGGGTAGGACTTTACCCCGGTATGGGGGATGAACCGATCCGCTATATGATAGATACAATTAAACACTATATCGCAGATAAGCGTTGAATAGAGTTATGAAATATATTATTCTTTCCCCCGGATATGATGATGATTCAGGTGGAATTGTTGTCCTTCACCAACTTTGCGACCGTTTGAACCAATTGGGATACCAAGGGCTCTTGTGGCCGATTTTTAAACCGGTATTTGATAGCAAACAACCTTTAAAAAGTTTGTATCTCTTTTTTAGATATTTTCGTAAAACTTTAAAATACGGGTATGCATTAAATCCTAAATTAAAAACCCCTGTAGCAACCAACCAAGATTTAGAAGATTCTATTGTCATTTATCCTGAGATTATCGTTGGTAATCCTTTGAACGCAAAGCGTGTTGTCCGATGGCTTTTACATAAACCTGGATTTAACAATGGCGGAAAGATTGATTTTGGGAAAGATGATCTTTTCTTTTATTACGATAAAGCATATGATGATAGCCGTTTTAACTCGTATCCTGACAATCTTTTACATATTATTTCTCAACGAAAAGACGTTTATAAAATAATCAATAATGAGAGACGAAAAGGGACGTGTTATTTGCTCAGAAAAGGGAATAAACGACCAATTGTGCACAATGTGACAGACTCAATTTTGATTGACGGAATGTCTCATGAAGAGACGGCGAAAGTATTTAATCAAACCGAATTTTGTATTTCTTACGACACGTACACAATGTATACGGTTTATGCCGCTATGTGCGGATGTATCCCTATTATCATTCCCGAAGAGGGAGTTTCCAAAGAAGAGTGGCAGCCTACGGAAGAAAACCGTTACGGTATGGCATACGGCTTCGATGATATTGACTATGCGACGAGTACAAGAGAATTATTTCTTGAAAAGCTGGAACGTCAAGAACAAGAATCAAATCAGTCGGTACAACACTTTGTCGAGAAATGTAATGCGTATTGGAAAATTAAAAATTAAAATATAAAAATTCAGAAACACGCGACATCATTGAAACGGCTACCAAAAAGAGTGTCAGGATAAAAAACAAGTTGAGTCGAGTTGGTTTGAACTCATTCCATTGTTGCATCGAATTTTTTAGTATGAGGACGAGAAAAAATCCTAAGATCACATACACAGTAGTTTGTGCTTTACCGTTGATATGCTCATATACCGGACCAAACTGAATTAGGTGATTATTGAGCTCTCCAAAATATTTTTCGTATTTTTCCGGCAGAACGATACCGTTTAAACCTATCATACCATTGAGAATATTTTTAGCATTTTCCCAATCTTTAGCACGAAAGAATATCCAAGTGATATTGATAAAGTTAAAGGTGATGAACCAAGCCCAAAAAGTATTCATCTTCTGTCCAAATTGCTGCCATGCCCGATGGATAACGATAGCACTACCGTGCAAAGCTCCCCACGCTACAAACATCCAAGAGGCACCATGCCAAAGGCCGCCGATAAGAAAGACGGTAAAGAGATTAGAGTACGTTCGGAATTCACCGTTGCGATTTCCACCAAGGGGAATATAAATATAATCACGTAGGAAACGTGAGAGGGTAATATGCCATCGTCTCCAGAAATCTTGAATATTCAGAGCTTTATAGGGGCTATTGAAATTGATTGGAAGACGGATATTAAACATCAATGCGACACCTAGGGCCATGTCGGTATACCCACTAAAGTCAAAATAGAGTTGAAAAGTATAACTGAGGCTGGTAGCCCAGGCTTCAATAAGATTCAGAGAGGCAGAGGTGTCAAATCCTGCATTGGCCCACCCGGCAAATGTATCGGCAATAATGACCTTTTTAAAAAGACCGATAGAAAAAAGGAAGAGTCCAGCAGCAATATTGTGATAATTAATAATCTTATTTTTGATTGAATCGAACTGAGGCATCATCTCTTTATGGTGAAGAATCGGACCGGCTAACAGATGGGGGAAAAAAGTGACAAAGAGAGTATAGTTAAGATAATCCATCTCTTTGACTTCATTTCGATATGCATCGATCAGATAAGCGATTTGGGTAAAGGTAAAAAAGCTAATCCCCAAAGGTAAGATAATATGCATCAGATCCCAATGGGTTCCTAGTATCATATTGGTATTGGAGATAAAGAAATCCATATATTTAAAGTAGGCAAGTAAAAGGATATTGGAGACTACTCCAAAAACTAAAATGCTCTTGCGGGATATTCCTTTTTTGACTTTATGAGAGGAATTTCCGATTCGAGTGATCGTGGAGCCAATGGCAAAATTAAAGAGAATAGAGCCCAATATAAGAGGAAGATAGATGATATTCCACCATGAATAGAAAAACAAAGAGGCAAATACCATCCATCCTTTGGATGCTTGCGTGAGCCTTTTTTTATTCAGCCAAAAATAGATTACAAAGGTAATCGGTAAAAAGAAAAAAATGAACTCGTAGCTGTTAAAGAGCATTTAATCTCTTTGCTCTGATATACGGAGGAGAGTACCGTAGGGTTGTAATTGATTATCACTATGCATGGATTGAATCATTTGTTGAGCGAGTATAGGGCGATAGTGCAAAGGATCATAAAAGTTGCGAGGATTACGGTTGAGAGAATGGTTGTCATCAAAATCGTAAACTTCCCCAAAAATACGGAGTAGATCAGAACGAAATTGCTGAGATGCTTTTGCCAATGGGGGGGAAGATGCTATTAAAGTATGTAGCTCGCTGTAGGTGGGGGTGATAAATACTTTTAATTCTATGTGGTGATGATCGCTGAGCACTTTGATTTGTTTCAGAGGTGCAAGGGCATGGGTTTCATAGATAAAAGGGCGTTTGACATAATCCTCGTTCAAAGTCATATGGCTAAGCTCTTGAAAGTAGCGTAGGGAATGGTTAAATTGGTTGGATCGGATAAATTGTTCTTCTTGGGGATAACGAATCGAACCATCGGCTTTAAAATGGGTTTGGGGTGCATTAAAAATTTTGTAGAGCAATGAACGGATACTTATTTTAAAGGTTTGTACTGAGAGATAACTCCCCTCGGAACCATCCAAAAATTTATTTTTATTAAGATGCATCGGCTCGGATTCAGCATGCATCGTATAGAGCTCATTGCCTAAATAGAGTGTTTTTAACGGAGCATGTTTTAACCACTCTTGCAAAATAAACAATTTTTCAGGATTATTTGCAACATGAACACCGAAGTTGTAGCATTTTTGTGTTTCGTCAGAGTGTTTTGGTATAAGAGACATAACCCGCGAACTTCCAAGTATAAGACAGTCGTATTTTTCAATATTATTTTGATAGAAAAGATAATTGTATTTTTCACTTCGCTCATGTACGATGGGTTTAAAATGCTTTTCCACAATCCATTCACGAGTTCCGTAGGGGTCGATTGTGTAATTGATCCCAAAAACAATTCCTATGAAGATAATTGATATAACCGTAAAAAGGATAGACCAACGTTGTGCATTGAGAGGTGAAACAATCACTCTTTATGAATCCCATTTTTACAGAAAAATGCATTTTCACTAATATGTTTTTCCATTATGGCTTTATTGACATCACCTTCAACTGCACTAAAACGTTTCGGATGGTAAAGATGGAGAATATTGGCATTATTTCGGCACGATTTTAGCTCTATTCCCATACCGCGAAAACGCCAGCTTGGATCGACATCTTCACCCTCGGCTGGGAGCCGATATGTTTCATCAAAGCCATTTATTTTTAGAAAATCGTCTTTATAGCATGAAAAATTACACCCAAGAATATGGCGAACGTAGCGTTTATGGATTTGACGACTGATAAAGGAATGGGACTTAAAGATAAGCCCGTCTTCTGGATGGCGGGCATCATCCGCAATCATGCTAGGGAGATACCAAAAGAATTTCTTTTCAATATCCGATATTTTTAGTTCATTTCTTTTTATTTTAGCAGTAAATTTTGGTCCAAGTTCAAACCGTTTTCCACACAATACAATGCCGTGTTGCGCATTTTCAACATGAGCTTGGATAAAGGTGCTATAAGGGACACAATCACCGTCGATAAATATTAGATACTCTCTACTCGCCGTTTTTATGGCATTATTCATTGCGATATTTTTGCGCCACCCCTCATCAGCTTGGGTAAGATGGATAAGGTTAGGAAAACGATCCTTCTGAGTGGTGATAAAATTGCTCATTTCAGTCGAACTACCATCTTCGGAGATGATAATTTCATCAGGAAGACGGGTCTGATTTTCTAAACTCTCTAAAATAAATCCAAGAGCTTCAGTATCTTTGTAGACTGAAATTATAATAGAGGTATTTGGAAAATTCATGGTTAACCTATTTATCAATTTATGATGATGATTTTACACTAGAATGACTAAAATAATGTTCTTCCGTCGGTTTTAATGCCAGGCTCATGATAAAAATAAATAAAATGGTTAAGTACGATGCCGGCAAATTCCCTATAAACATATATTGAAGCATTAGACTCACCATAATTGCCCCTACCGTATGAAGTTCAGCTGAGGAGTCAAGCTGTTTATAGAGGGTAAAAAAGATCATCAAAAATAAGGATAACCCTATGATCCCTGTAGATACAAAAATTTTAAGATAGGTATTGTGTAAATCGGTAAATCCATGAATATGGGAATGTAAATTAGGTAGCTCATATAAAAGAGTATGATGGTAACTATCTCTCTCATCTCCGACACCGACACCGATAAGCGGATTTTTTATAATGATATCGGAGGCTACTTGCCACATCATAAAGCGTAAACCGGTACTGTCGTTTAATGCCTCTTTTTCTTGAACCGTGTGTTGGAGGCTGTTAAAAGTTTCTAAGGTTCGTTTATTAAAATTTGGGCTCACCATATAGGCAATTAAAAATATGGTACTGGATATTATCATCCCTACTACAATAGTTTTAAACCAATGCAATTGGAAGTGAAGATAGATAAATACCATAAGGGCAAGCAACAATGAAAACTGACCCGTTCGCCCTGAGTTTATAAAGAGATTAATGGTCATTGTAAGAATAAAGAATGAGTATAGAAAAGTTTGCTTGGGGGTTCTTTCTTCCGTTGCAAGCCGTGTTAGCATTAGAAAGATGGCAAAAACTAGGAAAATACTGTAAATACTGTGCATCATGAACGGAGTAGGATCGCCTGCGTTCCATGAATCTTTTAGTTTGAAGGGCATTAAGTCAAAAAAGATGAGATACGAGAAAATTTCACTGATAATCATAGCGGCTAAGAAAGCAGAGAAAAATTGCGGAATTTTAGAACGGTCGATAGAAGTATAAAAGATAGGGAGAAATAGAAAAATATAATACTGTTTCAGATAGCGCAAACCATCGGATAAATTTTCTGTCCACACTAAACTGATAGATGCAAAAATAAAATAGAGGAACATTATTTTAAAAAGTGGTTGAGCTTTAATCATTTCCCATTTATGTTTCCAGTTTTTTTCTAAAATCCAAGTGATTAAAAGTAACCCAAGTACTAAATTATATCCGGCTATGGAAATAGGGATGACAAATGCGAGTAGAGCGCTTAAACGGTTAAAGATAAGGTTATAATTCATTGCTTTTCTTAATATTAAAATAATTTTATGGTTGATTTGATAGTATCAAATACATTATTAGGGCTAAGGTTTTTCATGCAAATGTTATCACGGCACTGTTCCATAGTTTCGGTTTTGTAACACGGAGCGCATGGCAGAGCTAGTGATAATGGATAAACCTTATTCGTATCACTTTTATAGGGGCTGTCTGTAACCGGATTATTTGGTCCCATGAGGACAAAAGTCGGGGTATCAACGGCAGCTCCAATATGTCCGGTAGCGGAATCGGTACAGATGAGCCCCTCAGCGTGTTGCACGATAGTGATGAGTTCCGGTATGGAGAGACGACCTACAAGATCGATACTATTGTTGTTCGGGTAGGGTTTAATATGATCAAAGAAAGCTTCTTCTCCGCGAGCTCCGACAATGATGAGAGGAGTCTGTGTAGAGAGTTTTTCCATAAGGGTACGCCAATGCTCAAACGGCCAGGCTCGGTAATTAAGCCCCTTTTTTTGATTATGGGAGTTACTTGGAGCGATAATGATCGCATGATCCGGCAACGAGAATTTTTCTTTTAATGATGGATAATCTGCTCCAATAAGAGAAGGTTTGGCGGAGACAAGGATTTGGGAATCAATAATATCACGATAATAGAGCTTGGTTGATTCACCTCGATTGATGGAGGTCGTATCTACTGTAGTTTCTAAAATCCCCATCCCTGTTTTATGGTTGGCATGAATGGCTTTAATAAGGCTTTTGAATTGTTTCCCAAATTCTAATGAGATGAGTACATCGTAAGGGTATTCACGTGAATGGTGAATAATATCGCGTTTTTGCGGACTGAGCCAAATGGGGAGTTTTTTATGCTTGAGATGGAAAACTCGGTTAACTCTCGTATCTCGTTCAAAAAGTTTAGCGGTACCGGGTGTTGTGATAAAATCAATAATGATATCTTCTCCGTATTGCATACGCAAGGCATCGATAATGGCTGTTGCATACACTAAATCACCCAAAGCTCCGCAACGAAGGACCAGCACTCGTTTAACGCTGTGTAAAGTAGCCATTTAAGCGTCTTGCATATATTTATTTAGGTACCATGCAATGGTTTTGACAATACCGGTATCGAAATTTTCATCGGCACTCCAACCCAGCTCGGTTTCGATTTTTGTCGCATCGATCGCGTAACGGCGATCATGCCCCGCACGGTCTTCGACGTAGGTAATTTGTTCTTTATAGCTTTTGCCGTCATTTTTTGGTTGCATTGAATCTAGTAGTGTACAGATCCGATCAACGATTTGGTTGTTATTACGCTCATTACGTCCGCCGATGTTGTAGACTTCACCCACTCGCCCGGTATGGTAAACCAAATCGATCCCTTTGCAGTGATCTAAGACATAAAGCCAATCTCGGATATTTTTACCGTCACCGTATACGGGGATATTTTCTCCCTTAAGTGCTTTGCGGATAACGGTTGGGATTAGTTTCTCATCATGTTGTTTTGGGCCGTAGTTATTGGAGCAGTTGGTAGTGACTGTTTTCATTCCGTAGGTATGATGGTAACTGCGTACGATCATATCGCTTCCTGCTTTAGAGGCACTGTAGGGAGAGTTTGGGGCGTAGGAGGTCTCTTCAGTAAATAAACCGCTCTCTCCTAGCGTTCCGTAAACTTCATCGGTGCTGATATGGTGAAAACGGCACTCCTCATATCCTTTTTTAGTGACGAATGGCTTTTCCATCCATGTTTTGTAGGCGACATCGATGAGGGTAAACGTACCGTTCACGTTTGTTTGGACAAATACTCCCGGATTTTTGATACTGTTGTCGACATGGCTTTCTGCGGCAAAATGGATAACACCGTGAATATCGTATTCTTTAAAAAGTGATTCAACGAGGGAACGGTCACAAATATCCCCTTTTACAAAAACATGACGATCATTTTGCGGTGCATCAGATAGATTGCTCATATCCCCTGCATAGGTAAGAAGATCTAGATTAACTAAACGGGTATCAGGATATTTGTTGAGAAAATAAGGGACAAAGTTACTCCCGATAAATCCGGCGCATCCCGTGACGAGAATCGTTTTCATGAAATAGCTCCTAATTCTTTTAAACATGCACGGAGAGAGTCTCTCCAATAGGGAATGGTGATGGCAAAATCATTTTTTATTTTTGATTTATTCAGTAGAGAATAATGAGGTCGTGCAGCGGGTGTCGGATATTGATCCGTTGTAATTGGGTTGACACGGCACTTCACATCAGAGAACTCAAAAATAGCCTGAGCAAAATCGTACCAACTCGCAACCCCCTCATTGCTGTAATGGTAGATTTCCGGAGAATTATTTTGGATATTCGGGAGAATATCAAGAATAGTTTTTGCTAAATCACGAGCATAAGTCGGAGTCCCTATTTGATCATAGATAACGCCGAGGCTATCACGTTCTTTGCTCAAACGGAGCATCGTCTTTACAAAGTTATTACCGAAGCTTGAATAGACCCATGACGTACGGATAATGATTGTATTCATCGGTGCGACAGAGAGAATGGCGCTTTCTCCATCTTGTTTGGTCCGGCCGTAGACTCCTTGAGGATCGGTAGGGTCACTTTCGACGTAAGGGCAGTGATTTTGCCCGTTGAACACATAATCGGTTGAGATATGGATAAGAGTCGTGTTTCTTCGTTTGGCAATTTTAGAGAGCATACTCACGAAACGGTGGTTGATAGTATCAGCAAGTTCACGTTCACTCTCAGCTTTATCCACGGCAGTATAGGCAGCACAGTTGATAATCGCATCAAAAACTCTATTTTCAAAGTACTCTTCCATTTTGCATAAATTGCCGAGATCAAGATTCTCTCTGTCAGAAAAGGTAAATTCGTAGTGAGGATAAAGAGAATCGAGTTTTCTGATTTCAGAACCTAATTGACCATTGGCTCCGGTAACGAGAATCTTAGGCACGGGTCCCCTTTTGGCTATAAAGGCTTTCATTAAAGTCGAAATGATCGGCATTGATAAAAAGCGGTTGTTGTGTATCTTTTGCAGAGAGTTGGAGTTTTTGTGTATCAATCAACCAGTCAATATTTAAGGCTGAATCATCGAATGCGATTCCTCTATCACACTCAGGAGAGTAATAATTATCAACTTTGTAGGCGAAAGTACAGGTTTCGCTTAGAACAACAAACCCATGAGCAAATCCGCGAGGCACTAAGAGTTGGCGTTTATTTTCTCCACTGAGTTCTACTGCGACATGTTGGCCGAAAGTAGGTGAGCCTTTTCGTATATCAACAGCGACATCAAGCACTTTACCCTCAATAACGCGTACTAACTTGGTTTGAGCATGGGGAGGGAGTTGATAGTGCAATCCGCGGAGTACTCCATAGGAAGATTTAGACTCGTTGTCTTGACAAAAAGAGAGAGAAAAACCTAAAAAGGTTTCGAGCTTATCGGCACGAAAAGTTTCGACGAAATAGCCGCGTTCATCACCGTGTACTTTTGGATTAATAATAATGACATCAGGTATGGCTGTACGTGTGAAAGTCATTAAAGGGTCTTCCCTTCATTGGCTCTGCGAATCAAATATTGACCGTATTGGTTTTTACTCAAAGGGAGCGCTAGTTCTAATAGTTTCTCTTTTGTAATATAATCCATCTCGAAGGCGATCTCTTCAATACAGGCGACTTTAAGCCCTTGACGGTTCTCGATGGTTTGAATAAACATACTTGCCTCCAAAAGAGATTCATGGGTTCCGGTATCAAGCCATGCATACCCGCGCCCCATCAGCTCCACTTTGAGTGCATTTTGAGCCAAATAGACCTGATTAACGGTTGTGATTTCGAGTTCTCCCCGATCGGAAGGGGTGACATTTTTAGCGATTTCGACGACGCTATTAGGATAAAAATAGAGTCCTACGACAGCATATGAACTTTTCGGTTTTTCGGGTTTTTCTTCAATAGAGAGGACATTTCCCTCTTTATCAAACTCGGCGACACCGTAACGTTCCGGATCTTTAACCCAATACCCGAAAACGGTTGCTTTTCCTTCTTCGATGACATTACGTACCGATTGTTCAAGCATTTTGGTAAGACCGTGACCGTGAAAGATATTATCGCCAAGGACGAGGCATACATCCTCATCGCCGATAAAATCAGCCCCTAAAATAAAGGCTTGGGCAAGTCCGTCAGGTGAGGGCTGTACACAATAGGCGAAGCTCATTCCGATGTCACTTCCATCTCCGAGGAGTTCTTCGAAACGGGGGAGATCGGTTGGGGTAGAAATGATGAGAACTTCACGAATACCGGCCAGCATGAGTACAGAGAGAGGGTAATAGATCATCGGTTTATCGTAGATGGGAACGAGTTGTTTACTAACCCCTTTGGTGATAGGGTAGAGTCGTGTACCGCTTCCGCCGGCTAAGATAATCCCTTTCATACTACTCCTCTAAGAATTTTCTAATTGTAATTATAGTCAAAAAAGATTATAGGCCAATTTAATCAACCGTGTCGGTCATAAAGCATCTTTATCAACATGAATATGACTAAGCTCTAATGCATAGAGAATCAGGGTGATATCAATTTTTTCAAAGTTAGTACACAAGAGCCGTTTTAAATATTCTCGCTCTGAATACTCCGCCTTCTTGAAACTGGATAAAAACTTCCCTTTTTTACTAAGGAGCAAGTCCGTGATATCTTTATCCATGTTGATATCTTTCAATACATTCTTAATGTCTGTTTCAAAAAGAGCCCCTAACATAGAGAACATTCCAGCAAGATAGGCTTTATCTTTGTCGCTGTGGTGCGCCGTTTCTTCCATACTCTCAGCCCTTCGGATAGCGACGTTCATAATCGTTTCTGAAATCGGGTTGTCTGAAACTTCAGCATAGAGATATAATAAGAGCCATCGCAAAAGCTTGTCTCTTCCCATGAGGGTAATAATCTGTGTAATCGATTCGACTTGAGTATCAAATTTTCCGTGATTATTGATAAATTTAACCAATTTATACGATAAGTCTGCTCGTTGTTTGATATAGGATTCTATTTCTGTCGTTTGACCGTCATTTCGGATTAATTTGATTAAATGTAAAAGAACTATTTGGGTGGCATCTTTATAGCGATTCATTTCGACTATTTCAGGTTTGTGAAGATGATACCCCTGAAACAAGTCAAATCCCATATCTTTATAATATTTATATTCTTCTTCCGTTTCAACTTTTTCAGCGAGGACTCTGATTCCCAACTGCTTGATTTTAGTCATGACATTTTTTAAATTATCTTGTTCTGCGGCCAGTACATCCATTTTTAAAATGTGGACGTATTTCAAAATAGGGGTAAATTTTTTAATCATTTCAGCACTGCAATCGAAATCATCGATTGCAATTTTAAAACCTCTTTTATGATATTGCATAATTTTAGACAGAACTTTTTCATTTAAATCGGTTGTCTCTAAAATTTCCAGTACAAATCGGTCTTTGTCTAATAGATCGATAATTCCTGAAGTAAGGGCATGTTCATCTAGATTAATAAAAGCGATTCCCTCTTCTCCCAGTAATTCATTGAGGTGGACGTTGGTAAGTGTATTTAAAAGAACTTGGGATGTGGCTCGAATATTAGTCGGGAATGCTTTTATTCCGTGTGCATGATCTCGAAAAAGAAGTTCGTAGGCAAAAAGCTTACCTTGACGATTGAAAATTTTTTGTCTTGCTAAATATACCGTATTCAAAAGAAGCACCATGTATTTTAAATTTTTATATTTCTATGTATCATTGACAATCAGAGTTATGATGGAATTATATCGACCATATGGAGAAAAAGTGTTTTAATGGTTTTTTGAAGGGTGGCTCCGAATGCTGGATTCGAACCAGCGACCAAGTGATTAACAGTCACCTACTCTACCGCTGAGCTAATCCGGAATGGTTTAAGAAAAAAGAAAGGTACTTGTTTCGTGGGGGAGATTATAGGGGAAAAGACCTTTAAAGTCAAGAGTTACTTAAGCTTTTTTGTAAAATTCTACCCCATTTGTGGAAACAATCTTTATTTTATGTTCACGAAGCAGGTTTTCTACTCTTTTTTTACTTTCTGCATCAAAAAGTGCTTCTATGTCTTCTTCTGTCAAAGGACGATTTGACAATGTATCGAGTATCTCTTCGTTACTGTAACTAGAAGCTGAGATTTCTGCTTTTTTACGTGATACTATGTAAACTGGCAAAGTACTGTCAAAAAGATGACTGATTTCCAGTAGTTTTTCATAGCTTACAGGCTTTACATCAAATGCAGGTGGTCTGTCTATGGTTCCCATATCTATACGTGTGGGCTGCAGTTTCAGCAGGTACTCGTTGAGCTTGCTTATCTCATCTTTAGAGTCATTGAGTGTTTTCACGATGAGTATCTCTATGACAAGTGGTCCATTATATCTTGCTTTAAAAGCCAGCATTCCTGCTTTGATATTTTCCACATCTATACCTGCATGAGAACGGTCAAGTTTTTGCAAACATTTTTGGGTGGCACAATCCAAAGAGAGTTTTACTTCATCAAGTTTTAGCAGTGCATCCTGCACCTTAATGTCATCAATATTTGCTGCATTGGACAGGATAAGTGTCTTCATTGTACCTTTAAAGGTATTTATCTGGTCTATCAATTCTGAAAGGTATGGATAGAGTGTAGGCTCACCGTTTGCAGTGAGTGTGATGAAGTCTATATCATCATGTTCCCTGAGTGCTGCTTTAAGCGCTGTAGTGATTTCTTCTACACTCACTACTTCATCATAAGTATCCATGGTTTTAGCAGGCTCAAGCTCACAGTAAAGACAATCAAAATTACACTGTTTTTTACCCGGACTTAGGTCAACCCCTAAAGATTTACCAAAACGACGTGAATGTACGGGACCAAATATAATATTCATAGCTACCTCTTTGTGAGTAATCTTTGACCTTGTTTTTCTAACTTTTTCTCAAAAGACTCTATTGAATTTTTTTCAACAAGTTTATCACGATTTTCTAATTTATACCCCAATTTTACTTCAAACTTTACAAGTGCTATCTTTTTGTAGAGTTCTATAATCTTAAGGTTGGTCAATCCGCCTAAAAAATTGCGTAATAAACTAAGCCTCTCTCTTTGATATGCTTCTTTACTTAAATCGCTATTATTCAAGCTTGTCAGTTGCTCTTTATAGGTATTGCTGTCAATCAGTTCAATGTCAAATTCTTTATTGATAAAGTAATCTGCTACTGTCATAAAATAGTGGCTAAAAGGTTTCTTGATTTTTTGAACCTTTTTTGATCCCCATATATATTTTGCAGCTACTCTCTGGAAATCTTTTCTTAACGCTTCTATCTCTGCATCAACAGGGACAAGTTTTCCATCTTCTCTGAGTCTAAAGTTTCTATTAAAAGCCATAGAGATACTGTTCATTGTATTTTGAAACTCTGTTTTAGCATTGCTTGAACGTTTAAGTAATGCGATGAGCAAATCTTTTATCTTCATCTTGTCGTAGTGTAGTTCCTCATAGCCAGGGACAATGAGTGTTTTGAGATGAACAAATTTACGCACATCTTTAACGCGTACTTCACTTTTGATGCAGCGCAGGAGTATCTCCTGGAGCTTTTCTTTGGAGTAGATATTGAGCACATCAATGATATCGGTAACACGGTACCGGTTCTCATCAGCCAAATCCATCGCTTGGCACAAAATGGTTTTACCCATAGTATTTTTTATGGGGACACCTTTAGAGCTAAGATACTTCTCCTCCAGCGCAACTGCATCCATAACATATGTTTTTAGATACAGATATTCAGGATACTCTTCGAGTTCTCCTACACGTTTCACTAAAGAAGCAAAAGCGTACTGTCGAACATCCTCTGGCAGGTTATTATAAAACTCATACTTGAGGATACGTCTAAAGTTATTGAGGTTTGCATTAAATCTGAGGGGAGCTGTAAATAATTCAGAAGCCTTTTGAAGCATTTTATCCAAGATGATCTCTCCATCATGACTAAATGCAGTATGGCCGATGTCATGCATGAAACCTACTATTTTTCCTATCTTGAAAAAATTCAAATCAACATCATCTCCCAATTGTGCGCTGAGATGATTCAATATATACTCTGTACTTAGCCCTACTTCTATAGAGTGGCTATAGCGGTTTCGTATACTGTCTTTGGTGCTTTTAGAGAGATACATAGGAATATCTTTAAGGCGCACAAAAATCTTGTGTCCCACGATGTCCATCTCGCACTCTTCCACGGCTATATGATGGGTTTCTCTTTTCAAGAAAGTCCTTTAAACTTAATGTTTACTTACTCTCTGACATTCACTTACAAAATGCTTGGCATTTTCTACTGGTACATCAGGAAGAATACCATGCCCAAGGTTGAAAATATGTCTCTTTCCCCCCATGATCTCTTGAATGGCTTCCACGCATTGCGTAGTTGCCTCTTTAGAGTAGAGTCTGCAAGGCTCCATGTTTCCCTGAAGCACATACTTCTCACCCAGTTTCTCTTTGGCAAGAGCCATAGGTGTTGACCAGTCTACACCAAACACATCAAAATTTCCGTACACTTTGTCTAAAAATGCAGGGATACCCTTAGGGAACATAATAATAGGCACAGTCGGGTGTTTTAACTTAAGATAGTCAGCTATCTCTACCATATATTTCCATGAGAATTCATCATATTTTCCCGGCTCTATCGCTGCTGCCCATGAGTCAAATATCTGAACGACATCGATACCCGCTTCTATTTGTTTTTCCATATACAATTTTACCACTTCTGTGACCTTAGCCAAGATATTGTGTAAAAGTTCAGGGTTTGTGTACATCATCTTTTTACAAATATTATACGTTTTGGTTCCTTGTCCTTCTATCATATATGTAGCAAGTGTCCAAGGTGCTCCCGTAAAGCCTATAAGTGCCTTGTCATCACCTCTTGCGTCGAGCTGCTCTCTCAAGAGTTTGATCGTATCATACACATAAGTCAGTTTACTCGCAGCCTCTTCACCGCCAATGAGCCTATCTAAATCTTCTTGGGAAGCTAAAGGGTCAGAAAACTTTGGTCCCTCACCTTTTATAAAGCTCAAATCCATTCCCATTTCATCCGGAATCACAAGAATATCTGAAAATAAAATAGCTGCGTCCACACCCACAATGTCCAATGGCTGTATGGTTACTTCAGCTGCTTTTTTTGGGTCATGGCACAAGTTAAGAAAATTTCCTGCTTCTGCTCTTACTGCCATATATTCAGGAAGATAACGTCCTGCCTGTCTCATCATCCATACGGGCGTGTATGGTGTTTCTTTACCCAGACATGCATCTACGAATATCTTTCCCATTAATACTTACCTACTTTCCCCAAGAAATACAACCCTACAGAGAGTGCGGCAATAGAGAGTGCGAAATACAACATCTCCAGCGGTGTTGCAAAGTTCGTATGCAAAACCCTTTGAAAAAAGTTGACCACCAGAACCATCACGATGACTTTTGCTATTTTGTCCTTGAGTTGGTCAAGAGAAGTAATCGCAAGCAGTTTGCTTCCGTTTTTACCAGTAGCTTCATCGATGTCTGAAATGAAAAGTTCATACAAACCGAATGAAAAAATAAACATTACCACAGCGATAAGATACAAGTCAACTGCCCCTATAATACCCGCTACAACGTCCTCATGAAAAGTTGCAGGATGAGCCCCTGTTGTAATAACATCAAATGTATGTGTTGCTACATTCCAAATATCTAATGATGCAACAATAAAAAGTATAATCGCTCCCAACAAACCAAAAACAACTGCCAAAAGTACAATAAACCTACTTCTCCAGATAGCTCCTTCAAATAGTGATTCTAACATTAAGCATTCTCCTCTAATTTAATCCATTTTTGTGCGATTCTTACTGCATTTGTTGCAGCTCCTACTCTTACTTGATCGGCTACTCCCCAGAGATGTAAAATGTTATTTGCAAATAAATCTTTACGTATACGCCCAACATAGGTCTCGTCTGTATCTGTTGCAGTAAGTGGCATAGGATATAGATTTTTAGACATATCATCCAATACGGTGACATTTTCAAAATTACCCAATACCTCTCTTACTTTGTCCACATTCACATCTACATCATTTTCAAATGTAATGGTAATAGACTCAGAGTGACTCCTAAGAACCGGTACACGCACACAAGTCGCAGATACTGCAAAATCACTGTGCATGATCTTGTTGGTCTCATTAACCATTTTCATCTCTTCTTTGGTGTAGCCATTTTCCTGAGGGGTATCAATATGAGGAATGACATTCAGTGCTATGCGGTGAGCAAAAGCTTTTACTTTCGCATCATCCAGCGTAAAGTTGAAGAAGGCTTGCATCTGCGTAACAAGTTCTTCCATCCCCTTTTTCCCTGCCCCACTCACAGCCTGATAGGTACTCACGTCTACTCTTTTTATGCCATAAAGATCATGCAGTGGCTTAAGCAACTGTACCATCTGTATAGTAGAACAGTTAGGGTTTGCTATGATACCTGCATCTTCCCAAAGTTCAATGTCTTCAGGATTCACTTCAGGTACAACCAATGGTACTTTCGGATCCATTCTGAAGTGAGAAGTGTTGTCTATGACCACTGCCCCAGATTCTACTGCATACTTCGCATAGCGTGCAGAGATACTCCCGCCCGCCGAAAAGAAAGCGATATCAATCCCTCTGCCTTCAAATACTTCTTCAGTCAGTTCTTCAATTTTGTAGACTTTTCCTTTAAACTCAACAGGACCACCTGCAGACCTTGCACTAGCCAAAGGCAAAAGGTTTCCTACAGGAAAGTCTAACTCATCCAACACTCTAAAAAGCTCTTCACCTACGGCGCCGCTTGCACCGACAACTGCTACGTTATATTTTTTCACCTTATTCCAACCCTAATGTATCATCTATATTTTCATCATCAAAATCTTCAGCTATCTCTTCTTTTGCACATTTTGCAATGCTGACAACCTTATCTTTTGCTTCAACGCTTACTATCTTCACACCTGAAGTATTCCTGCCTGCTTTACGGATAGTTTCCATGTCTACACGTATCATCTTGCCGATACTGGTTAAACACATTAGATCCTGATCATCTTCAACCATTACTACACCCACAACATCACCGGTTTTAGGTGTAAGTTTCATAGAAATAACCCCCTTACCTGCACGGTTTTGTTCACGATACTCACTCGCAGTCGTACGCTTTCCAAGACCTTTTTCGCTCAACATGAGAAGCTCATCTTCCTCATCTTCTATGGTGATAGCACCACAAACATAGTCATCTTCTATCTTAAACTTAATTGCCGTAACACCGCGCGCTACCCTACCTATTTCTCGGGCATCTTCTACTTTAAATCTAATACACAGACCTTTTTTAGTCGCGATAAAGAGCCATTTCGTATTTGGTTTAACTATCTTTGCCTCCACCAACGCATCATCTTCATCAAGGTTGATTGCTCTTACACCATTGCTTCTTATGTTAGAATACTCAGAAAGGTTTGTTCTCTTCACGATACCTTTTTGTGTAAAGAATACCAAACCTTTATCCTCATCAAAGTCCGTTGTAGGGATAATCGCCATGATCTTCTCATCCTGCTGAAGATTAATCAGATTCACAACTGCTTTACCTTTAGCCGTACGAGATCCCTCTGGAATACGGTAGACTTTGAGCCAGTAGAGTTGTCCTCTGTCCGTTACGAACATGAGCGTATCATGGGTATTTGAAGTAAAGAACTTCTCTATAAAATCATCGTCATATGTAGTTACAGCTATTTTACCTTTACCGCCACGATGTTGCTTCTCATACTGTTTGACCGGTACACGCTTAATGTATCCACGGTGTGTGATAGTCACAACCATTGGCTCATTTGGAATGAGATCTTCAATATCTATGTCATCATAATCATCCACGATCTCTGTACGGCGTGGTGTTGAATATTTGTCCCCTATTTCTACAAGCTCTGCACGGATAATCTCATTGATCTTATCTTCACTTTTCAAAATAGCTTCAAGCTCAGCTATCAGTTTAAGCAGTTCGGCCAATTCACTTTCAATTTTTTCTATCTCAAGACCTGTGAGACGTCTAAGTCTCATCTCCAAGATAGCTTTTGCCTGAATTTCGGAGAGGCTAAACCTGCTTATGAGGTTTTCTCTGGCTGCGACATCATCCGCAGATGCACGAATGATCTTGATGACTTCATCGATGTTATCCACAGCGATCTTGAGACCTTCCAAGATGTGTGCTCTTGCTCTTGCTTTTTCAAGCTCAAAAATAGTTCTTCTGATGACTACCGTTTTTCTGTGCTTCAGGAAAAGATCAAAAAGTTCCATCAGTTTAAATACTTTTGGTTCCTTGTTTGTAATAGCAAGCATGATGATACCAAAGGTCACTTGCATTTGTGAACTTTTAAAAAGGTTATTGAGTACTATCTCGCTCATCGCATCACGTTTTAGCTCAAAAACAACACGCATACCTTCACGGTCAGATTCATCACGTAGCTCAGAAATACCCTCAATATGTTTATCCCGCACAAGTTGTGCGATGTTTTCAATGAGTCTTGCCTTATTGACCTGGTAAGGAAGTTCATCGATGACGATAACTTCCTTATTCCCCTTTTGTTCTATATGTGTTTTGGCACGTACCTTTATGCGTCCACGTCCTGTAGTATAGGCATCTGTAATCCCTTTTCGACCAAAAATAATTCCTCCTGTAGGAAAATCAGGACCATGAACGATTTTCATAATGTCTTCAATAGTTGAGTCCGGATTATCTATGCGGTAAATATGTGCCTCAATGATTTCATCAAGTCTATGCGGAGGAATATTTGTAGCCATACCCACCGCAATACCGCTTGAACCATTAAGGAGTAAATTGGGTACACGCGAAGGGAGTACATCCGGTTCGCGCATAGAGTCATCATAGTTTGATACAAAATCAACCGTGTCTTTTTCAAGATCACTCAAAAGCTCTTCTGCTATCTTGGTCATACGTGCTTCAGTATATCTCATCGCCGCAGCGCTGTCGCCATCGACTGAACCAAAGTTTCCTTGACCATCAACAAGCGGTGCCTGCATGGAAAAGTCTTGTGCCATACGTACAAGTGCATCATACACAGAGCTGTCGCCATGCGGGTGATACTTACCGATAACATCACCGACAATACGTGCAGATTTTTTATAAGGACTTCTATGCGCCAGACTCAAGTCATTCATCGCATAAAGTATTCTTCTGTGCACAGGTTTTAGCCCATCTCTGGCATCTGGTAATGCTCTACCTATGATGACACTCATAGAGTAGTCAAGATAGCTGGCCTTCATACTGTCTTCTATTAAAATCTCTTGTGTATTTTGATGTTCTTCAAACAAGTCTGACATTTTCTTCCTTCAAATAAAGTAATTACATTTTATCTAATCGTATGTCTATTAAGGCTTAAAAATGGCTCAAAATCGCTGTCAGGTGTCTTAAAACGGATTTATACATTTTTTAATCTTTTATGGTTAACATAATATATTTATAGATGTCGCTTATTTTGGCGATTCTGCATTAACATTCTCTTAACATACTTAGAATATAATGCCTCAACTATATTAATCAGGAAATTGCATGCCTATTGAACAACTAAAAAACATCGTAGATTATGGTGTTATCGGTTTACTCATTTTTTTGAGTTTCATCACATTCGCCTACACCATAGAAAGAGTGCTCTTCTACCGTGCAGTCAAATTGTCCGACTATCAGCATAAACTTGCTCTTGAAATTGACCTTTCCAAGCGTCTTGCTACCATCGCTTCTATCGGTTCAAATGCACCTTATATAGGACTTTTGGGGACTGTGCTTGCTATTATTCTGACTTTTTACATCATTGGTGACCAGCAAGATACCATTGACCCTGGCGAAATCATGAAACACCTTGCCCTTGCACTCAAAGCAACCGCGGCAGGACTCGTAGTTGCTATCCCGGCAACTGTACTCTATAATGCACTACTCACCAAAGTAGATATTCTTCTTTCAAAATGGGAAATCATGCAGGATGAAAAGTAAAATGTTAAAACAACTTACAAAAAATACGGCTAGCCGTATGGGTACTCTGCCGAAGAGTTCTTTCTTGGGCTTTGCCCAAAAAGGAACCCATTAAATGAGACGTGAACGCTTTGACAAGATGAATGTTGTGCCATTCATCGACATCGTTTTGGTACTTTTGGTCATTATACTTGCTACCTCAACCTTTGTTAAAAATAAGACGATTATAGTCGATCTTCCCTCTGCTAGTGCCAAAAAGAGTGAAGAGAAAAAGAGTATACATATTGCCATAGATAAAGAGGGAAAATACTTTTATGATAAAGAAGCCTTGGGTCTTGACCTTATCAAGGAAAAACTCCTCAAATTGGATCCCAAAAAAGATTTGGTCTCTTTACATATGGACAAAGCCAGTGCTTTTGAACACTTTGTCAGTATCATAGATATTTTAAAAACCAAAGGGTTTGAGAATATTTCTATTATTACTAAGCAATAATAGAATTTAGGCTATGGTGGTACACACAATACCCTGAAGCATTACTCTGTCATCATCCCGTAAGGACGTTTTAGTTGTTCCGTTAACTGATGCAGACTGACAGAACGTCCTTCTCTTGCAAACTCTTTTCCATCCATAAAAACTATCATGGTAGGTACGGAAAAAACTTGAAAATGTGCAGATATTTCTGGGTTTTCATGGGCATCTAGGTATATCTGCTTAAGCTGAGAAAAGTTTTCATCAAAGACTTCTTTAAACTTAGGTCTCAGTGCATGACACACGCTGCAGTGTTCTCCAGAGAAATACAAGAGTACGCCTACTTCTTCTCTAATTGTTTGCTCCAGTTCTTCTAAGGTCATTTTTATTCCTGTATTCATTTTACAAATTATAACTGTTAAGAACTACAACTCAGCTTCTCATGCTGTACGCATGCCATCTTTCATGCTATTCATATTTAGCATAAGA
Organism: Sulfurovum sp.; assembly: GCA_024637255.1. Lineage (GTDB taxonomy): Bacteria > Campylobacterota > Campylobacteria > Campylobacterales > Sulfurovaceae > Sulfurovum. The sequence goes on along the minus strand of JAGXFO010000009.1, from coordinate 300,079 downwards.
GCTTTTAGCTATTTCAAATATGGATTATTTAATTTTAATTTATTGAGTTTCTAGGGTGCATTCTATACACTGCACTTTGAACTTACTTAAGTAAAATAGGGATATAATGACACCAATTATATACGAAGGAATTAAATATGGGCAGAGCGTTTGAATACCGTAAAGCATCAAAATTGAAAAGATGGGGAACTATGTCAAGGGTTTTCCCTAAATTAGGAAAGGTTATCACCATGGCTGCTAAAGAAGGCGGCCAAGACCCTGACATGAATCCTAAACTTCGTACGGCCATTATCAACGCTAAAGCCCAAAATATGCCTAAAGACAACATCGATGCAGCAATCAAAAGAGCATCGGCTAAAGATCTTGCCGACATCAAGGAGGTCTCTTTTGAAGCTAAAGCTGCCCATGGTGTACTTCTTTTCATAGACTGTGCTACTGACAACAACACCAGATCAGTTGCCAATGTGAAAGCCATCCTTACACGTAATGGTGGAGAGGCCCTCAAGAACGGCTCGCTTGACTTCATGTTTACCACAAAATCAGTATTTATTTTTGAAAAAACCGAAGATATGGACATAGAAGAACTAGAGCTTGAACTCATCGACTTTGGCCTTGAAGAAATCGAAGAAGACATAGAGCCGCAAGAGAATGGTGATGATAAAGTGATCATTCGTATCTTTGGAGAATTCGCATCGTTTGGTGCATTAAATAAAGCTTTGGAAGAAAAAGGCATACAGGTAAGCAAAGCAGATATCCAGCGTATAGCCAATACACCCACAGAACTTACAGAAGAACAACTTGAAGAAGTAGAAGTACTCATCGACAAACTTGAAGATGATGAAGACGTACAGGTCGTCTACACAAATATCGCTTAAGTAGCGCTACCCTACTTAACTCTCTTAACTTGTCCAAAAAAAACCACTTTCTTGATGGCTGGGCAAATCCTCCTATTTAATTAGTTTGCGTGTTGCTCTACAAAAGATTCATAGTCACCATGAAAATCGATGATACTGCCATCTTCTTGAATCTGTATAATTCTATTTGCAAAGGCATCAATGAGTTCTCTATCGTGAGAAACACAGATAGCACCACCTTGATAATTATACAAAGCTTCGCCCAAAGCGATAATAGCCTCAAGATCCAAGTGGTTGTTCGGCTCATCCATAACTAAGAAGTTTGAAGCATCCATCATGATTTTTGAAAGCATAACACGGTGTTTTTCTCCACCTGAACAACTGTCTACTTTTTTCTTCTGCTCTTCGCCGGAAAAAAGCATACGTCCAAGTGTTTTTCGAATGTCATCTATGTGCCATTTAGGATCAAACCCCTGTATCCACTGCGGTAACTCTTCATCTCCTACAACTATATCCGTTGTATTTTGAGGGAAATAACTCGTAGTGATAGTCTGACCCCACTTGTAAGTACCTGCATCAGCTTCAGTCTCACCCATAAGAATCTTAAGCAGTGTGGTTTTACCCACACCGTTTCCACCGATAATCGCAATCTTATCGCCCTTGTCTACCTTAAAACTAATATTTTCAAATACCCTTTCACCATCGTAACTCTTCGAGAGCCCTTCGACATCAAGTACTTCATTTCCAATGTCTCTATGTGGTTTAAACATGATAGAAGGATCTCGTCTGCTTGAAAGTCTTATCTCCTGCACGTCAAGTTTGTCTAATTTCTTTTGTCTACTTGTAGCTTGTTTTGCCTTGGAGGCATTTGCAGAAAACCGTGTGATAAACTTTTCAAGTTCTTCTTTTTCTTTCATTCCTTTAGCTCGGTCCGTTTCTGCCTGTTTGGCTATGAGATTTGCAGCAATGTACCATTCGTCATAGTTCCCTGTAAACTCACGTATATTTTGAAAGTCAAGGTCAAGTATGTGTGTAACTACGCCGTTAATGAAGTGTCTATCGTGAGAGATGACAAGCAGTGTACCTTCATGACGTTTCAATTCATTTTCCAACCAAGTAATAGTCTCCATGTCAAGGTTGTTCGTTGGCTCATCGAGTAGAAGTACATCTGGCTTCAGGAAAAGTACTTGTGCTAATAAGATCTTAAACTTGTCACTACCTGTAAGCGAAGACATAAGATCATCATGCTGTTCTACAGGAAAGCCTAAAGATTGAAGCAACTTCTCTATCTTTACATCAGACTCATAGGTAGGATCTTCGTCTGCACAGATCATTTCAAGTTCACCTAGACGGTTATTGACAGCATCATCTTCAAAGTCACCCTCCATGTAGAGTTTCTCTTTCTCTTTTTGTGCATCATAAAGTTTTTTGTTTCCATAGAGTACTGCGTCTCTAAGGGTAAAATCTTCAAAAGCATACTGGTTTTGACTAAGCATGCCCAATTTCAGTCCTGGCTGAAGTTGTACCTCACCATCACTTTGCTCTAACTCTCCTGCAAGTATCTTCATAAATGTAGACTTCCCTGCTCCATTGGCGCCGATGAGTCCATAGCATTTACCTGCATCTAAAGTGATATTGATCTTATCAAAAAGCACTCTTTTTCCATAGCGTTGTGTTAAATTTACTGTACTAAGCAAGTGTAATCCTTGTATATTTTTGTATTTAATAATTGATGGGATTTTAGCATAATGTTCTGAAAGTGAAAGAAAGCTGTCAGTAGAGCGCTTCTGCGCAAGAAGAAAACTCTTTATACCGATGAAATCTTAATTTAACAAGTCTATGATGTTCTCAATGGGACGCCCAATAACAGCTTTACTGTCTTTCATCACAATAGGTCTTTCTATTTTTCATGTCTATCCCTTAGTCTCTTTTTTATTGCTATTCATTAACCCAGCACGAGAAGAAGCTTGGCGCTCCTCACTTTCAAGCTTCATCAGTAAACGCGTATTGTTCGTACGAAACCTGTTGTTGTCTTCTTGTAGTACATCATAGCGCTCTTTAAAGACTATATGATCTTGCGTCAATGTCTTATGCGTCTCCTGAAGCGTCTCAAATCTTGCATTTATCTGACTGAGTTCTTTATCCAGTTCATTGTATTTCGTCTGCAAGGTCAGCAAGGTTTCATTGGTGGTTTTAAGTATCTCTTTTGTTTCAGCAAACTGCTGCAAAGACTGTTCATTACTTGCATTTTTAATTTTAAACGCCTGAAGTTCTCCCTCCAAAGCGGAGATATATTCTGCTTTTTCTTTATTGTCAGACTTTATGTCCAAAAATTTGTCTTTATACGTTTTGACTTTCATCGCTGAGACAACTACTACCAATACTATCACCAAAAGTACCGCTAATGCTATACCACCCATCAGCATGAAGGTGAAATCATTTTGCATTTTCAACGCTATATCTTGCACTTCTCTCTCCTACCCTTCTATTCGATCATAATCGTTTGGATAATTACATTTCATCGTAGACGAAGGCAAATCTACTTGACCGTATTTCATATGTTTAAAAACGATCTGAACCTTATTATCCAAATCGTCAAAATATGCAATACTATGGAGTTTTTGCTGCTTATCAACCTGAATGGTATATTTTTTATTTTCATATTCTGCCACATAGATATTTTTACTATGTGGCTTTGCTTTTTTGAGTATTTTGGCAATATCAATACCTTTAGTAATCAGATACACAGAAACCTGTTCCAAATCATGATCCACCACCAATAACTCTAAGCCATTGGTGCATACCTCTTTTTTAGTAGGCTCTTCATAGTTCCATTTGAAAAAACTCTCATTTGAAAAACGTACTTTACCGCTGTAATGAATCACTTTTTCTTTTGTGTTGGTTATTTTCTGCGTAAATTCTGCTTGAAAATTTTCTGGTAATTCTACATTGGCAAACAGCATAGATGATGCGAATAATAGCGATAATGACAGTCTCATTTATTTTCCTTCTTAGTGTTGAAATATACCAAAATAGCACTTGTATCATGATAATGTATCCCATAGTGCCATAAAATTGTGAAGCAGGCGTGGTAAACAGTCGCTCTTTCATAGCGGAATATTAATCACTATTTAGATAAAATAACCTCAATTTATGCAAAGGCTATACTTACCATGATAAAAAGCGTACTCAAACTCTTTGGCACTCAAAATGACAAAATTATAAAAAACTATCTCAAAAAAGTAAAAAATATTAATGCGCTTGAAAGCAAGTATGAAGCGCTCGACGATGAAGCACTTAAGGCATCTTTTGAGACACTAAAAAGTGAAGTCAAAGGTGGCGCTAAAACCTTAGATGATGTACTTTACGACTCTTTTGCTATTACCAGAGAAACTGCCAAGCGAACCTTGAGTATGAGACATTATGATGTGCAAATGGTTGGGGGAATGGTACTTAACGACGGCAACATCGCGGAGATGAAAACAGGTGAAGGTAAGACGCTTGTAGCCACACTTTCCGTTGTGCTCAATGCTATGACCGGTAAAGGCGTACACGTTGTTACCGTAAATGACTATTTGGCTTCGAGGGACTCTGAAGAGATGAGACCTCTGTATGAGTTTCTAGGCTATAGTGTAGGATGTATCACTTCTGGTATTCACAACGAAATAAAGCGAAAATCCCAATACGCTTCAGACATAATTTATGGTACAAACAACGAATATGGTTTCGACTACCTTCGTGACAACATGAAAGTACGCGTTGAAGAGAAAGTACAGCGTGAGCATAACTATGCCATCGTCGATGAAGTTGACTCAATTCTTATAGATGAGGCGCGTACACCACTTATTATCTCTGGTCCTACACAACGTGATCACAATCACTATGCACGAGCAGATGCAATTGCCAAACAAATGATACGTGGAGAAAAGATAGCAACCAAAGCGGGCGAACCCGAACAAACAACAGGTGATTTTATCGTTGATGAAAAAAACAGAACCATTGTTATGACAGAAGATGGTCTCCAAAAAGCACAGGATCTGTTTGAGGTAGAAAACCTCTATAACCTAGAAAATGCCGCACTCTCTCATCATCTTGACCAGGCGCTTAAAGCACACTATATTTTTGTAAAAGATGTGGACTATGTGGTACAAAACAATGAGATTATCATCGTAGATGAGTTTACAGGAAGACTCTCGGAAGGACGTAGATATTCAGAGGGACTGCACCAGGCACTTGAAGCCAAAGAAGGAGCAGAGATACAGGAAGAATCACAGACTCTGGCAGAAATCACCTATCAGAATTACTTCAGACTGTATAAAAAACTGGCGGGTATGACCGGTACAGCACAAACTGAAGCAACAGAATTTTCGCAAATCTATAGCTTGGATGTCATTTCCATTCCTACCAATGTACCCGTAGCCAGAGATGACAAAAATGACCTTATCTACAACACAGAGCGTGAAAAAATGGATGCCGTAGTAAGAAGAGTGAAAGAATTGCACCAAAAAGGACAACCTGTTCTCATTGGCACGGCTTCCATTGAAAAATCTGAAATGATACATGAGAGACTTAAAAAAGAAAAGATTCCCCATAACATACTCAACGCAAAAAACCATGCACAAGAAGCAGAGATTATCGTAAATGCAGGGCAAAAAGGTGCTGTAACTGTTGCTACGAACATGGCAGGACGTGGTGTTGACATCAAGATAGATGATGAAGTAAGAAGTCTGGGTGGACTAATGATCCTTGGTACAGAACGTCATGAAAGTAGACGTATAGACAACCAACTCAGAGGTCGCTCAGGACGCCAGGGTGACCCAGGAGAGAGTCAATTCTTTTTGAGTCTTGATGACAACCTTCTTCGTATCTTTGGTGGCGAAAAAATCAGAAACATCATGAATAGACTTGGTGTTGAAGATGGTGAATATATCGACTCCAAGATCGTCACACGCTCTGTTGAAAAAGCACAGAAAAAAGTAGAGAACCAACACTATGAGTCAAGAAAACATATCCTAGAGTATGATGATGTGGCCAATCACCAAAGAAAAGCTATCTATGCCTTCAGAAATCAGCTTCTTGATCCTGAATTTGACATTTCTGCCAAGATTAGAGAAAACCGTGCTGAGTATATAGCCTTTCTTTTAGCAGAATCTGAAATATTTGCAGGTATTGCAACAGAAGATTATGATGTGGATCGACTTGCTGCGCTCATCAAAGAAGAACTCCGCATTGAGGTAGAAAGTGAACAGTTTAAAGGCAAAGAAGTAGAAGAAATCACTTCTATGATCACAGAAATGATGGAGAACCTTTACGAAGCAAAAATGTCTCAACTCGATACAGAACAAAGACGGGAAATAGAACGTATCTTGTACCTTCAAGTGCTTGATCCTCAGTGGAGAGACCACCTGTATGAAATGGATGTACTTAAAACGGGTATTGGGCTTAGAGGGTATAACCAGAAAGATCCGCTTACCGAGTACAAACAAGAAAGCTATAAGCTCTTTACAGACCTTGTGGTGCGAATCAAGCTTGAGGCTGTCAAGGTGCTTCAGCTTGTACAGTTTAACTTTGAATCTCCAGAAGAGGAAGAGGCCGCAGTTGAACACATCAGGGAAGAGCTTGAGAACAGTGTAGCCGATGCTACTCTCAGCACAGACCAGCAGAATGAGTCTAAAAACAAACAGTATACAGCAGACAAAAAACCCAAAAGAAATGAACCGTGTCCTTGTGGCTCTGGCAAAAAATACAAAAGCTGTTGCGGGAAAAGTGGTCCAAAAAAAGGCCTATTGGCCTAATTGATGAGAACACAGAGCCATACTTCGCCTAATAAAAAATTAGTTAGGCATATCATCAAACACTATCTTAAATATGACAAAGAAAACCCTTTTATTTTTATCTCTGCAGTGTTGGCTTTTTTGGGCATAGCCACTGGAGTCATGGTACTAATGATAGCTATGGGAATCATGAACGGGACACAAAAAGAATTTAGCAAAAAACTGTTTGTCATGAACTACCCACTTACTGTGCTTCCACTTGAAGAAGATGCTGTCAATGACGAACTGATCGGTGCATTAAGCAAGAAATTTCCGCATCTAAAATTCAGTCCCTACTACACAACACAAGTCATCAGCAAAAATGACGGAGCAGTTCAAGGCTCTTTGGTGTATGGTGTGGATTATGACAAAGAGGGGGAAATTAACCCCATTTTTAAAGAGGCAAGAGGCGATGAAACCAATAAGTTCAGGGTAATCATAGGCGAAGGGCTGTCCTTTGAAATGAATGCTCCCAAAGGTGAGAAAGTCACCCTTTACTTTTCAGAACAAGAAGCCATTGGTTTTGGTACTATGCCTCTTCAAAAGCGTTTCATCGTCGATGGCGTATTCAAGTCTGGTCTAAAGGCTTATGACAAAGCTATTATGTACACCTCTTTGGAAGCGTTTGAAAAACTCCTCAAACGCAAAAAAGGAAGCTATGACGGACTGCACATCTATACCCAAAATCCTCTTGATGAAATTGCCGATATAAAAAGTGCTTTGCCTGAAATGGTACTTATAGAAGGCTGGTGGCAGCAAAATGGAAATTTCTTTGCTGCCATGGAAATGGAGAAAAAAGCTCTCTTCCTGGTCTTGCTTCTCATCATTCTAGTAGCATCACTTAATATTATTTCTTCTTTGCTTATGACCGTAATGAGTCGAAGATCTGAGATAGCCCTACTGCGTACACTGGGCGCTACAAAAACAGAAATAAAGTCTATATTCTTTAAGTTAGGTCTTATCATTGGAAGTATGGGTATCCTTGCAGGCACACTTCTTGGTGCGTTTGGCATATGGATACTTAAAACCTTTGATATCATCTCTATGCCTGAAGATGTTTATGGTACTTCCAAGCTTCCTGTTGACCTGACACTAAATGACTTTGGCCTTATCATCCTTGGTACAAGCATCATCATATTGCTTTCAGCCCTCTACCCGGCAAAAAAAGCAGCACAAACAGATCCTTTAACAGTCTTAAGAAATGAATAGATATAAACATGTAAATTAAGTGCCATATACTCTTTCGCTCAATAGTTTATATACTTAAAAAATGGTATGATATCAAAATAACTCTACAGACCTGAAGCCTGTTCTGTGTACAATTTTATTTTTAGGATACACGTGAAAATACTAAGCATTATCGTTTTTTTAACCATATCTGTATTTGGAATACAAATAGACACAAGGCTTTATGAAGAAGGTGACACATTAGCCTACTATGATCAACTTTCAGAAAAAATTTCAAATGCTACCGCCGTTGATGATGAAGATGTAGAGCGTTTAAAAAGTGAAAAAAGTCTTTTAGAAAAACTGCGTATGATGGTAATGAAAGAACCTCCGATGCAAGCGTTCAATACTGAACTTATCGGAAAAGAGTATATAGAAGCCGTTGATTATATCAATCTTTTCAATATAGTTGCAGATGCACTTGAAAAGAAAAAGAAACTCGAAGAAAATCAGATGTTTATTCAAGAAAGGCTCTCTTATCTCAAGAAACGCATTGAAGGTATTGCGGACCCTCAACACAAGAGTCTATTACTTTATCAACTGCAATTTGCCTATTACAAACTAAAACAACAGTATGAGAAAATATCTATCGAAAATTATCAGCAGTTTATTTCAGAAGGAGAAAAAGTTCTTTCCATACTCATTTCGCGTATAAATTTTGACCTCGATACCTATAAAATCACCCTTGCGAAAGATCAACAAGAAATAGACCGCCTCAGTAAGAAGCTTGTTGCAACTAATCTTGCCAAGGAGCGCGAACTTCTCTCTCAAGAGAGTATTTCAAAAAAACTTGCAGATAGACTCAAGGTGCTAGAACTTTCACACGATAAAGCGCTCACAGCGCTCGCAGACAAAAGACTGCTTCTAGGACTATCTTATTATCAGAAAAAGGATGCCCGCTCAGTACTTTTGCAAAGAAAAGAATTACGCTCTACCATTAAACTATTGTCTGTCGAAAATACTTTATACAATGCTAAACTTACTGTGCTTGAAAATCTAACCAAGTCAAGTGACGATTCCATAGACTACAAATATTTGACTGTCCGTGAAAATCTTCTGTCATTCTATGAAAACTTTTATTCCTACATCAGTACCCCCTTTATTGTACTAGATGAGACACCTATAAGTTTTCTGAGCATACTGCGGCTACTTGGTATTCTAATGCTTGGATTTTTAATAGCAAAAATCTATTTTAAACTCTTTACCAAATTGCATAAAAGACGTAAGGATATGAGCACTGTTTCCATTAAAATAATCGCAAACATAGGTGCTACACTCATATTTTTTGTTACCTTTGTAATTGCTATGAGTAATATTGGGCTAAGTATTACAAATCTTGCAGTTATTGCCGGTGCACTCTCTATCGGTGTTGGTTTTGCGCTCAGAAGTTTAGTCTCAAGTATTATCTCAGGTATGGTACTGCTGAGTGAAAACTACATCAAATTAGGAGACTACATCCGCATCAAAGACTTGACCGGAAAAGTTATGGACATCGGCTTTAGGGCAACAGTCATCAGAACTATAGACAATATTCATATACTTGTGCCCAATAGTGATCTGATAGATGGGCAGGTTATCAACCTGACACTTGAAGACAGAGTACGCAGAATTTATATACCGTTCAAAGTACCCTATGGTGCTGATGTAAAAAAAATAAGGTCTTTGATACTTGAAGCTGTCATGAGCAGTAAAATTCCCTTGCTTCGAGATGTAAGGATGAGAAAACCTGCCGTGTGGATGAGTGCGGTGGGAGAAAGTTTCATAGAGCTTGAATTGCTTGTCTGGATAGAAGGTATACGGCCTTCGACAAAATCAAATCTTCTTATATTGATTTACGATACCCTTAGCGCCCAGGGAATCGCGATGCCTCACCCACAACTTGATCTTCATATAAAAGACCGCCGCGTTCTCAATGCGCTGCGCTAAAGAGGTTTCTGGTGAAACTAATACATCATTGAATTACCCTGACCAAGCATATTAAAAACAGAAGTCTTACCTTGCTGGCCAGCGGATATATCTTCATTATCATTAAAAGCAATACATAGCCAAGCACCAAGATTCTATGTAAGTAATATGATTCTTTTCATCGCTTTCATCTACCTTATACTTTATTCTTGTTTTCTCATAAGCTTCGCAGGAAACTCCAGAGTCCTTTGTAGCATTTGCAGTGGTAGGGTTAATATCTCTTTGGCTGCCGAAGTTTTAACTACTGGCTTATCCAGATTTCCTGTAATTTTTAGCCCCACTGTTATGCCTTTGTCTTCTCCCATTACTATGTAGCCTACCAGAGGTAAATTGCCTATCAACTCGCCCAGTTGACGAGCAACATGTATAGCCAAACTCATATGAATTGTTTTTTTCTCCAGGTCAATCTCTCCTCTTCCAACTATCGTTGCAGCAGCACCCTTGATGTAGACAGAATCAAAAATAATTTTCTTTCTCTCAATCATCCGATACTCCACTACACCTTCCTCTATTGTAAATCCTTGTTGTGAAAACCCAGGATTATGCAATACGGCCAAATCTGGAAGCGTATTGACGAGTGCCAAAGTGTTGTTATATGCCTTAAAATTTTTCATAACACCGCCTTCGACAATAATCTCTCCCTTCATTACCGTCTCTGGCTCACCTTCACTCTTGAAAGAATAGCGTCCATCATGCAATCCATCAAAATTAATCAATGAATGGAGTACTTTGTCTTTGATACGCAAGGCCTGCATGGAGACGATATCTTTTATTTTGGAAAATTTGATAATGTCGCCTCCCGAACTTCCTATGGCTTTTATATCGCCATTTTTTTGTATTTCAACATCATAACTGTCTGTAAGTAGCGTGTAGTCTCCGTATCTTAAATTACTATTTTTACCTAAAATAAGCAGTTTTCTTCCCTCTTTAATACTCTCTTTTATTTGTGTTTTTAAAAATTTTTCAAGGTCTATATTGATATCTTGGAGGCTCAGGCGTGATTTTGCTTGACTATAATGAACGCGTTTATCAAAAGCATAAAAGTCAAAACCTGAAGGCATCAGTAGTGCATGAAAAGGTACACGTGTTTCACATTGATCTTCTTTTTCATACAAAACACAGGAAGATCTTTTTAGTACCCCACTAAATGTAAAAGTTTTAAAATCATTTGTTTTTATGTCAATGTTTCCGCCTTCACCCAGAGGACTGGAGCCTGCAAGATAGGTTTCTATTTTACTCAAGTCTCTGACATTGATGCGTGTCTCTTCTTTAGTATTAGTAATCTCAATTGCAAATTTTGGTAGTACGATATTTAAATTCTCTTTATATTTTAAGATCGCAGAAAATACCTGATCTTTTAAAACAAAAAATTTCTCATCCTCAGCTTCTAGTTGGATTGTTTTACCCCTAACAAGCAAATCTGCTTTTTGTTTTGTCAAATTTATTTTGCCTCCAACCAGCACTTCATACATCGTGTTCTTTAAGACAATATCGTTTAAAACAATTACTCCTTTTTCATAATGTAATTGGCCTTTTACTATAGGAAGCTTTACTTTGTTTAGCCACACACTCCCCTTGGTAAAATTTACATCTACTAGAAAATCTCTATAATCATTTTTCAAACCTATATCAGCATGAAATACTGTATTTGCCTGTCCACTCTCCTGCAGAACAGGCAACTTTAAATCATACGCCTTTAAGAGATTTTGCATAGTTGCATCAAAAGGAGTCTCTAGTTTAAGATCGAGCTTTAAAGTCGTATTTGCATCGCTCATATTGAGTATAGCGACCTTACTTCCCTTCAAATTTTTTTCTACGTATGTCGGCTCATTAAAATCAAAATAAAGTCCATCATCTTCATAGCTCAACACAAAGCTTGGGGCAAGAACAGGTTCCACATCTTCTTTAAAATGTATTTTGGTTCGGCTAAAAAGTGCTTTTGCCTTGAGCATATCCATATCTATTTTAAACTGTTTATTCACCATGCTGGCCCTGGCACTTAGCCCAAGTAGTTGATAGCTCTCTGCTTTTACTTTATCTAAAATCCAGGTCTTCACCGTGTCATCTAAATCAAACTTATCTATAAGAGGATGCAAGTCACTAAAGGTATCGCTGTCAAGATTAAAATCAATAATGTTATCTATTTTATTGGCAAAAAATCTTCCTCTAATGGCATAGGCATAAAAGTTTCCTTGGGTTTTTAAATTGTCTGTCTTGGGGTTATAAGTAAGTTTTCCCGTTATGTCAACATTGTCTTTTTTGAGATGCAACATTGAAACATCTACTTCAAACGTCTGTCCTACTCTGTGAATATTGCCCGCGATCTCATAATCATTACTGGTCACATAAAGTATATCATCTGCAAAAATAATATTGAGTTCATTGTTTTCAAACTGTATATTATTGAGTTCAATATAATCGAAAAAGGTAAAAAGATATTTTATATTGTCAAAAGCTTTATCTATATTTCCAAATGAAGGTGCAGTTTTACGTTGAGGAATAACCATATTCTCAGCCATCAGTGTAAGCTTCTTATCGAGTTTAATGTATAATCCACTTACTTTATAATGTGCAACATTCAGTGTATCTAGCCTGATACCTGCTTTAAGCCAGATAAAAAATATGAGGAAAAGGAGGAAGAAAAAAATGAGTATATTGCGTAGCATACGTTGGATGGCATGGACAGAAAAATTTGTACTTGTCTTCGTCATTTCTTTTGCCTTTTATACTACACTGCCTATCAAAACGACACGTACACTTTTGGTGCCACAGGGCTCTATTTCGCACATTATATCACAGCTGACACAAAAAGGCTATGCATTAAGTCCCATAGATACCTATATTTTAGTCTTTCTTGGCAAACCTCAAAGTGGCTGGGTAGACATAGGTGCAACTAGCCTAAACCGTATTGATTTTTTATATAAACTCACTACTGCAAAAGCCAAAATGGAAGAGATAACCCTTATTCCCGGTGAGACGACTGAACTTTTTTTAGCCTCTGTAACAAAAGAGCTTAAACTCAGTAAAAGTAAGCTAGAAACCTATTACAAAGAATTTTCCCATTATCCTGAAGCAGGTATATATGCTGACACCTATTATGTGCCCTATGGCATCGGCGAAAAACATCTTATGTATTTTCTTCTTGATGAATCTAGCAAAAAGTATAAAGAGATCTCCAAAAAAGTCTACGGTAGTTACAGAGAGAAGCAATGGCTGGAAATACTGATTATAGCTTCCATAATACAAAAAGAAGCTGCCAATACCGAAGAGATGGCCTTGGTCTCTTCGGTCATCTATAACCGTCTCAATAAAGGTATGGCGCTACAGATGGATGGTACTTTAAATTATGGTCCATATTCACACATTAAAGTCACTCCTGAGCGCATACAGAACGACACAAGCCGCTTTAACACTTACAAGTATAAAGGATTACCCTTGTCACCTGTAGGTACAGTAAGCCTAGATGCACTCAAGGCTGCTATGAAACCTGCAAAAACCAACTACCTCTATTTTATGAAAAATTCCCAAGGTTTTCATGATTTTACAGCCACTTATGAAGAGCATCGTCAAAATATCAAAAGAGTCCGGTAACATACTCTACAGTTTTTGTATGTGCCCACTTTAAAACTTTTTATCACTTCTTCTTCAGGCACTTTACTTAATTTTTTAATTTTTTTTGATACAATGCAATATGGAGCTGTGATTTGATGGATATGCATAATATAGCGTCAATCGCAATAGTACTTCATGCTCATCATTAAGAACGTTGAGCTATTTTATTCGAGAGAGGAAAAGTAATGAAAAAAGAACTTAAAGAAAAACTGGACAAAGTTGTATTACTTATTAATAACATAATGGTAGACCCTGATATTGACATTGAATACTGCATACCCGACATAGCAATGACATCAGATACTTGTGATGTTTCAGGAGACCCGTATATTTTAGTGAAGTATGTGGTAAGCAAATATACCGTACCTACACGCAAAATCCGTTTAGGAAGAACCTATCTCCTAAATACACCTGAAAAGATAGCGGATCTAGTTACCTTCTCTATAGAACAGTTTAAAACAGAAATAGACTCTGTAGAGATGGGCTAAATAGCGCCTCTATGGGCGGTTTATTTTGGACTAAAAAAGGTTGGTATCATTTCTAGACTGATAATGTGTAGAATATCAGGTACCATTTATCAAACTATTTATCAAAAGGAAAAATAAAATGCAACAAGAACTGAAAGAAAAGTTAGAAAAAGTGGTAGAGCTTGTAAATAATGTCTTAGTAAATCCAGATATAGATATTGACTATTACATCCCTGAAAATATTGAAGAAAATGGAGTACATACTACTCAATCTGTTGAACCATATGTTCTACTGAAGTATGTCGTCAATGGAACACATGCGCAAGAGCAAAAGATACCTCTTAAAACAACCTATCTTACGAAAACACCAGAAGATTTAGCAAACCTTGTTACCTTCTATATTGAGCAATTTATGGAAGAGATTAATTCTGTTGAGTTTGGTCCACAATAAGCACTTCACTATAAGGCTATAAGTATAGAGTCTTACTTTCAGTATTTAAATAAACTGACACTATTAAAGAGTCCCTAAAGACTCTTTAAATCATCTTCATACATAATCTCTTTTTCTAGCAATATTATTGACAAATGTTCGATCTTATCCCAATTATCGTCTACCAATTTTATGGTTTTTTGTTCACCTTCTGTCATCCATCGCTCAAGTGCATCATCAATTTTTCTATAGCTATGCTGCGTATTACTTGAATTTGACGTTTGCTGTTGGGTATTTGTAGTACCTTTAATATTAATATATTTTACTTCTTTGTCCATGCCATAATGTGTAATAGCCATATACGCATCATTGATGGCATGCTGTAAATCGGGAGATCCTTCCATATCCATACCATCTATGTTCCCATATTTTTTTATTTGCGCTATCCTTCCGGCTAGCGATACACAAATTCTATTTTTAATATCTTCAATAGTCATATTGGTTTCTAAATCTTCATAATTGTTAGATATAAACCCATTCTTGTTGTTTCGTGGAGTAACGGTGATTTGTTTTATTTTGACATGGGGCGTCAGTATCTTTGATACAATGGTATGCGCAGCCTCTCGAATGGATGCTTTTAAAAATACCTGCTCATTGGATATATGTGAAATTTTTTCACCATATTTAATCGTATTAATTTGTTTGATTAAAATATCCTGGGTAATATGGGGCAAATTATGTCTAATGCAATAAAATGATGCCTCTTTGCTTATAAGTTCAAGCTGTGCACCTGTCATGCCCGCCGTATAGGTCAAAAGCTTATTCATATCAAATCTACCGCTGGTTGGTTTATTTTTGATAATTTTATCAATAAAATATTTTCTAGCGTCTTTATCTAAATCATCTATCTTAATATGTATCTCAATTCTTCCTGGTCTAATAATGGCACTATCAATATTTTCCTTATAGTTGGTGGCTGCAATAATGAAGATATTTTCATCCGCCTTGTTTGAAAAACCATCCATTTCGGCTAAAAATTTATTGATTTGCACTTCACGATTATTGCCTTTTTCACGTGTACCGATGGTGTCTATCTCGT
Source organism: Sulfurovum sp. (assembly GCA_024637255.1). Taxonomy (GTDB): domain Bacteria; phylum Campylobacterota; class Campylobacteria; order Campylobacterales; family Sulfurovaceae; genus Sulfurovum. Next base: position 284,612 of record JAGXFO010000009.1, on the reverse strand, counting down.
CTATGAAGATGATTGATGGGGCATACTCTTTAGCCTTTGCAAAAACTTTTTTAATCTTATCCAGTTGCAAGAGTTCCACACCTGTAATGGAGATAAAAGGCAGCTGTGCTTCTGCAGAAAAGGCTTTTGCCAAAAGGGTTTTGCCTGTTCCCGGAGGGCCGTAAAGCAGCATTCCCTTGGGAGGTTGCACATTAAACTCTTTGAGTAATTTTGGCTCTTTTAGAAAATTGATGACTTCTAGCAGTCTGGTCTTTGCATTAGTATGGCCTGCTATGTCATCAAAAGAAACATTTGGTATATCAAAAACCAATCCATCTTCACTAAAGTCTTTGATACGTTTTACCTGCTTAAATCTGCAATTTTTTACCGTATAGGTAATAACAGAACCTTTACTGCTAAACGTCTCATCAATTTCAAGTTTTATATTTTTTCTAAAAAGTTCTTTTACCAGTTTTTGTTCTGCTATAAGCGTAGAGATATTTTCATTGATAAAATCAATTGTTTTCTTAGAGAGAACTACCTTGACTTCTGTATACTTCTCCATATCGTCGCCTAGACTTATGAGGTGGTCTGTCAATTTACTAAAAAAGTTTTCTCCCAGTTTGTTTTTGATACGCCTTGCGTCCAGTTCTGGTGCAAAAAGCAGAATTTGGGTTTTTAAAAAGTTTTGAAAGTGCTTGTCTACCTTAAACTCTATTTTAAATTTATTTTTAAATACCTCCTGGTATTCTAAAAATGCTTTTTGACCGATGGACTCATACGCAGGATAATTTAATTTATTGAACAGCACAATCGTCGCTTGTGAAAATCTTGAAATGAGTTCAGGAATAATTGCTTTTTGTAGCCCACCTGTTTTGATATTGGTTTTTTCTTCTCTTTTGAGTGCTTCAAGTATCATTGATTCAGCCTGAATGTAGTCATCATCAATGAGCTTAATAAACTTATTGTCCGAATACAACTCTTCACCCAAACTGGAGGTGATGATAAATATCGTTTCTTTAAAATCAACGATAAAAGTGGCATTATCGTCGGTATAGACTTTTTCTTCAGCATCATTGCACGGCTGGTCAGTGATTTTATCCCAACCACAGGCGTCTCTCATCACCCCGCCCTCAAAAATGGAAAGTAAGTTCGTCTGTATGACATTGTCTGCTTTCTCAAAGGCATCCAGTACGATGATGGATTTTGGATGGTCATGCACAAAACCGGTTAGCTGCCCTATGCTGTACCCAGACCAGCCTTTTGGATACCCATACAGCTCACCGCCGTTTTGCTCATGATACTGGGTCATATCAAATTTTCTAATCTTATACTCTGCCAAATTTTTAGTCATCAGCTCAGCCAAATACGTTTTACCCGTTGCTGGTGATCCTAAAAATAGATAGGTTGCCTTAGGTCCGCTTTTGGTTGTGAGTATATTTGTTTTTATACTGTTAACGATAGCATCTATAGCTCTATCTTGTCCAAATAACTCTTGCGTAAGTGCTTTTCTGAGTTTGTTTGCAACTTTTATATAATCTTGAGTATCATTCATTTTGTTATTCTTTAACTTGTATTTTCAATCAGGGCCTAGCTGAAATTTCAGACTAAATTACCATAAAAAGATTAGGATTGGATTTTACCTTATATTTACTTGCATATCCGGATCAAAATTCCTTCATTTTGCCTACAAATGTATCTCAAGACTCAAATATGGAAGATGGTATAAATCTAATGTGAATCAATAAACAGAAGTATTAAATCATCACATATTTTCATAGAAATGGCTTACTGCTCTAAAGACTAAAACCAAAACAATTGTACAAAATTCAACAAAAGCATCGCTACAAAACCGATGCGACATACCAGTAAGGGGTTTCTCTCCATAAAAGAAGTGTTTTTATCAAAATAGGGTTTTACTTTCATTGGATTTGTTAACTCATACTGCATTTGAGAATAGTTACTATAGCGTTTATCTGTATCCGTTTCTAGTGCCCTCAAAACTACACTTTCGAGCCATGTAGGTATTTTAGGGTTAAGTTTTACGGGCGCTTTTATTTTTTTGTCAAAAGAAGGATTTTGAAAAGGTTCTATCTCTCCAAAAGGAAATTGTTGTGTTAATGCCTCATAGAGTGTCACGCCTATGGCATAGACTTCTGTTTGTTCATTGACAGGCTCTTGCCTAAAACGTTCTGGTGCCAGATAGGAGGGTGTTCCAGCGCGTGAAATGTTCGAGTAAGCTTCCGTAATACTTCCAAAATCAACCATTTTAAATACCAATTTCCCTTTACGCTGTGTCAGTATGATGTTTTCGGGTTTAATATCACCATGCACCAAGTCAAGTTTCATAAGAAACTGTGACATTCTAAGCAGAAAAATAGCCAACTCAACACTCAGGTCTACAGAAAGAGGTTTTTTAGCAATATGCTCTTTTAGCGCTACTCCTTCTAGAAAACTCATAATATAATAACGTTGTGTACGGTTTTTAGGAATGACTGCTTTTGGGAAAAAACCTGCCTTGAGTCTCTTTGCAATCCATACTTCCTTGACAAATAAATCAAGTGATGTCTCGTTATCTACCACCTCATAGGGAGCAAATTTTATGACGTATTTTAACCCTCTTTTTTCGCAAAGCCAGGTACGTTCATTTTGTATAAGCGATTTGAGCAGTGTATACCCATCAATGATTTCTCCTGCCTTATAATATTGCTGTATTATGAGATCACTTTGTTTTAACTTTAGTCTAGGATCAACTTCTTTTATTTCAAGCACAACTGCTGTAGTGTCATCAGGAAGATTGTCTTTATGGAGTTTACTGGCTTGCTTAACCAAAAAAGAAGCACCCATATGTATACCTTGAGCAAGCTCATCTTCTGTAAGTTCGTTATAGAGTCCGTCACTACAAAGAAGTATCTGATCACCTGCTAAAAGGTTATTTTCAAAATAATACGGAGATATATTCTCTTCAAGTCCCATGGCCAAAGTCAGTACATTTTTCATACCCTCTTCCTGCATGACATGGTCATTTGAGAGTTGAATCAGTTTGGTCTGTGCATCACTGTTTCTTTGCAAATAAATGCGGCTATCACCTACATTGGCTCCATAGAGTCTGTCTCCCTCTATGACCACTAGGGCAAGTGTGGTCACCAATTCCTCGCGCTTATACTCTGCCAACGACTCTAGATAAAGCACCCTGTTAATATTTTCTATAAAGTGTTTGATGGACTTTTCCATCGTCCAGCTTTTGGGTCTGTTTTTAAGAGAATGTATTAAAAAATTAGTCGCATGCTGGGCTGCCTGTGCACCATGAAGCGCAGACCCTACCCCATCACACACCACGGCCACTGTAATGTTATCCATCACTTTAACTTCAAAAAAGTCATCGCCTTTCAATTTGCTACCCTTAGCAAGTGTCAATCCCGTTGTTTCTATATTTTGTTTTAACATGACGAGCCTTTACATTCATTATGTGCATTATAGCAATTCAAGTAACAGAATCACAAAAATCATGCTTAAAATATATGCATCTTCAATTTACACATCGCGCCTTAGAAAAGTTAGTTTTAGCTTATTGTGTTAGGATCGCGCAATTAAAGACTAAAGGATTATAGTGAAGGTTACGGTAGAAAAATTAGATGATATCAATATGATCATTAGTGGCACAGTCGATGATAAAATGACTCAAGAGCAAGCAGCCAAACTTAAAGAGCAGGCAGCCATAAAAACAAAAAATGAAGAGACTACAGATACTAAAGTAGCACAAACGAATGATGATACTTTTCAACAAGAAGCTGAAAGTGAGATACTCAAAGAGTTCATCCAGGCTGGTTTAAAAGAGGCAAACATTGATATAGAAAATATTTTAGGACAACCAGGATTTAAAAAATATGAAAAAAGAGGCAACGGTATCTATCTTGAGATACAAATTTCTACGAACCCAGAGATTGACACAAGCGTAAACTATAAGGATGCAGTCCCTGCTTTTGATAAACCAAAAGCAGATCCCAAAAAAGTAGAAGCAAAACTGCTAGAGATGGTGGTTCAACAGGCACCGTTTACTGCCATACAAAATGCAAGGGCAGTTACTCATGGAGATGTAGCCGTCATTGATTTCGAAGGTTTTGTAGACGGTGTTGCCTTTGAGGGAGGTATGGCTGAAAAATTTAATTTAAAAATTGGTTCTAATTCGTTTATCCCCGGCTTTGAAGAGCAGGTGATTGGTATGCAATATAATGAAGAAAAAACTATCGCCCTTACCTTTCCGAAAGAGTACCAGTCAAAAGATTTAGCGGGTAAAGAGACCGAGTTTAAAGTAAAACTTCATGAAATTCAAGAGCAAAAAGCGATTGAACCGGATAATGCTTTTGCAAAAAAAATACTCAATGACGAAAAAGCGACACTGGAGACACTCAAAGGAAAACTTGCAGACCAAATAACCTCTGAGTCGCTATCACAGCTTTACTATGATGAACTAAAACCAAAACTTATCAATGCACTACTCAATAAGTTTGAATTTACTTTGCCCAACAACATTGTTGAGCAAGAAATAGATGCCAAAACCTATGAAAAAATACAACAAATGAATGAAAATGAAAAAGCCATTTACAACAAGAACAAAGAGAAATTCCATGCACTAAGAGACAGTGTGAGAGAAGATGCGGAAAAGACCATTAAAGCCGCTCTTATTGTCGATGCTTTGGCGAAGAAAGAAGGTGTTGTGGTTAATGAGCAAGAAGTGCTTTCGGCACTCTATTTTCAGGCAATGATGTCAGGACAGGATGCACAAGAGCTTGTAGCCTACTACACAGAAAACAACTTAATGACTTCGGCCAAGATGAGGCTCACAGAAGATAAACTTTTTGGTCAAATGTTAGGTTTTAATCAATAATCATAAACCCACTATTCTAGTCTAGCCTAATTTCAATAGGCCAGACTAGAAAAACAAACATACAATAACCCAAAAAGCCTGCTTATATCAGCATTCAAAGATTATATGATACCTCCGGATTGTACACCCCAAGTCGTTCTCCATCTTGTTTTTACAAGTGAAATGCCTGCAATCGCTACCAAAACAACGCCTGCAAAGATCATAAATCCTGCTGCGTACCCATCAAATGCGCCCTTAGACCAACCAAGGGTCTGAATAAGAGCTGTGCCACCAAGACCGCCAGCTGCACCGATGATGCCTGTCATAATGCCGATATCTTTTCCAAATCTTTGGGGAACAAGCTGGAATACCGCTCCGTTGGCCATGCCGAGGTTTGCCATGATGAGAAAAAGGATCACGATTGCCAACCAGAATGACAAAGAAACTAAAGCATTCACCATAGCCAATGCTGCAACAGTGCCAAAGAAAAAGTAAAGTGATTTTACCCCACCCATTTTATCGGCTATGGCTCCACCGACAGGTCTAAGAACTGCTCCTGCAAAGATAGTAAATGCGCCAAAATAACCAGCGATTACCTTTACGTTTCCTTCGTTAAAAACTTCTGTACCAAATACTGACATATCCGCTTGATAGGTACTCATAAGATAAACTTTCATATACCCTGCAAACCCGACAAACCCGCCAAAACTTACCGCATAAAAGAGGTTAAACCACCATGTATCTTTGTCTTTTAAAAGCTTTCCATAATCTGAAAGTTTTTTAGGTCTTGCTTTGTAAACTGATTCAGGTGCATTTTTTACAATGAAAGCATAAGCGACAAATACCACGATAGACATCGCGGCACCTACACCAAATACTGATGACCATCCCCATAGCTCTGCAATCTTAGGAGCAAACAGGAAGTCGATAACAACACCTATATTACCTGCTCCTGCGATACCAAGTACAATACCTTGAGACTTAGGTGGATACCATTGCCCAGCCTGCGGAAGTGCTACGGCAAAAGAAGCCCCGGCAAACCCAAGACCAATTGCAACGATAAGAAGTATATTGTAAGTGATACTCTCGCCTAGAAAATATGCTGTCAAGAGTGCAGCGATAACAATACTTTGCGCAAGCAATGCTGTCAACTTAGCACCAAGTTTATCGACTCCAAATCCCAATAAAATTCTTAAAAATGCTCCCGCTAAGATAGGAAGTGAAAGCAAAGTTGCCATTTCTCCTTCTGTCGTCATATGACCGCCAAGTGCCAAAGCCTCAGAAATTTCTGTACTTAGTGGTCCAAGCATTGTCCACACCATAAAACTCATATCAAAATATAAAAAAGCCATAAACAATGTCGGTGTATGTCCTTGCCCTTTTAATGCTTTAAATCCTGCCATTTTTGTCTCCTGTTAGATAAATGTTGCGTGAAGTATACAATGATAAGATAGTTGATATTGGGCAGTTAATGATTAAATTTTAATCAATTATTTGACTTATATGATTGATTAAAAAATATACAACTATCGTGGATTTACCCATCCTTTAAAAGATATAATCATTGCAATATAGAGAGGATAAACATAAAGATGAAACAAAGACAGACTTTGCCCATATTGCTGAAAGAGCAACATATTCTTTTAATCGGTGGCGGGAACGTAGCATTACAAAAAGCAGAAGTATTGACAGAGAACAACATCTTTTTTACTGTGATATCTAAAGACGTACACCCTAAAATAAAAACACTCTGCAATGACATACAGATCAAAGCCTTCAAATCTAAAGACATTCAAGACCGTCTCATAGTCATAGATGCCACAGGAAATGATAAAGTCACACAAAAGCTTCTAAAATATAAAAAGAAACACCCACTGTTACTCAATGTTGTAGATAAACCTAAGGTTTGTGACTTTTACTTTATGGCACTCACTCCAAATGCACCCCTTCAAATAGCTGTTTCCAGTTCTGGGGCCAGTCCAACCGTAGCGCAGTATTTTAGAGACAAGTGTCAAGCGCTCATACCTAATGACATGGCAACCTTTATAGAAGAGTTACAGGAACAAAGGAACAAAGGTATCATAGCGGTAGACAAAACACTTAAGAGTCTGGGTAAAATGTCAGCTAAAGCCTATTTGGTCGGTTGTGGACTTGGTGATCCTGAACTGCTTACACTCAAAGCCTATAACATTATTAAAAACATTAATGTCGTACTGTATGACCATCTCATAAGCGATGAGATCATGGCGCTCGTTCCAAAAGATACAAAAAAAATCTTTGTAGGTAAAGAAAAAGGTTTTCATACCAAACCTCAGGAAGAGATCAACAAACTCATACGTAAATACATCGAGAAAGGGCATTCTGTTGCACGCTTAAAGAGTGGTGATCCTTTTATCTTTGGTCGCGGGGCGGAAGAGTTACTCTATCTTACGCAAAAAGGCATCAGCACTGAAGTGATTCCTGGTATCTCTTCGGCTATTTCTGCGCCACTAATGGCAAACATTCCCATCACTGCAAGAGACTATAGCAATGCATTTACTGTAGTCTCAGCCCATTTAAAAGGCAATGCCATTAACCTTGACTGGGTACCTATGTTAGTGCACAAGAATCACACCGTCATCGTTCTTATGGGGCTTACGCGCATTAAAGAGATAGTCCAAGAGGCAAAAACATTGGATATAGAGATGCAAACCCCCTGTGCCATAGTTTCCAATGCAAGCAGAAAAAATCAAAGTATGCTCACCACTACGCTTGAAAACCTCGAAGAAGTTTCTCTTGGAGCTTCCAGGCCTGCGATACTGGTCTTTGGAGATGTCATACACTACACAAACACACTAAAAGAGAGTCAAAAATGAACATTTTAGAAAAAGCCGTAGAGGCAAGAAATACGAAAGTAAATAAAGTAGAGATAAGCAAAGCACTTAAAAATCCTATGGATGTACATGCCAGACTGGAAGAAATTGCTGCAGCCGGATATGAAGGTTTAGCCCAAGAAGACTCTGCCTACTTTTTAAAATGTTTTGGACTCTTTGACAAGGGTGAAGACTTTATGCTTCGCGTGCGTGTTCCTGCAGGACAATTAAACTATGCACAGGCTTTACGCATCGCTGAAGTCGCACAAAAGTATGGCAATGACTATATAGACCTTACCACACGTATGCAACTTGAACTACGTTACCTCAAAATAGAAGATATCGCCAAAGTCCTACAGGAACTCAAAGAAGTAGGTATCTCTACTTTTCAGACAGGCGTAGACAATCCCCGTAACATCGTAGCTGACCCGCTCGATGGCATAGCATACGATAATATCATAGAGACTATGCCTATCATCAATGAACTTCAAAATATATTTGGAGAAAACCCTGAGTGGATCTCAGTATTACCTCGTAAATTTAACACAGGAATACTCGGTTCTCTCTCAAATTCATGTAACATTTTTGGGCATGACTGCTGTTTTGTCTTGGCTCAAAAAGAAGGTATTTTTGGGTTCAATGTCTACTTGGGCGCACGTGTAGGTGTTCAGTCACAAGATGCCGATCTTTTTGTAACCGTAGAAGAAGTACCTCTTTTCTTCAAATCACTTCTAACAGTTTTTAAAACCTACGGCTACCGTGACAACAGAAACAAAAACCGTTTGGTTTTCCTGATCAATGATGTAGGGATGGATCACTTTATAGAAGCTGTACAAAAAGAAGCTGATTATCAATTTACCTCAGCCGGTACAACGATGGTACAGTCACAATCCATCGCTCTGGGTTCGAACAAAGTACTTGGACGCAATGGAAAATTTGCTTATAAGCTCATCGTACCTTCTGGAATCTTCACAGGTACCCATATGATGGAAGTAGCTAAAGCAGCTAAAGCGTTTGGTTCAGGAGACATAAGACTCACCTATGACCAAAATGTTTATGTTGTCAACATCGCCAAAGAGCTACTTGAAGATTTTGAATCTACAGAAGTCATCAAAAACTACGGAAAATTTAACAATCTATACTTTAATGACATGATAGCCTGCGCAGGAACTGCAACCTGTAGCTTTGCTGTCATACCCAATAAACCTGATGCCATAGAAATGGCTCATTTCCTTGGTTCTGAAGTGGCCATAGAAAATGCAAGCGTACGCATGAACTGGTCAGCTTGCCCAAAAGGCTGTGGTGTTCATGGTATCGCCGATATAGGGTTTGAAGGATGCATTGCCAAAGATGAAGCAGGAAACCGCGTGCATGGTGTGCATATTTTTCTTGGGGGAAAAATCACCCGTATCGCCAAGGAAGCCCACGTACTACATAAAGCCTTACCTATCACGGAGGCAAAACACCATGTAAAGTATCTGCTCAAAATGTATGCTGCTCAAAAACAAAGAGGAGAGACCTACGAAATGTTTGATGATAGGTTTTTATCTGCAAACTATTCATTTCAAGCCCTTGGATTTTACACAAAGATAAACTATATTCTCAATGAGAAATTAGGTTTAGATGTGCACTTTGAACTTGAAAGCGAGCCTAAAACTTTTAAAAAAGAGGAGTTTGAACTTTTTAGTTTTGGTCTGAAACTTTTTAAACTACTTACAGGCAAGAGACGTTATGAAGCCGTAGAAAACTTTACACCTATACTATTGAAACCTAGAAAAATAACCAGGGATGAAGTCAGTAAACTCAATCCTAAAGTACCTGCAAAACTAAGTGAAGTCATTTACAACATGACACACCAGGAGAAAAGAGAGAGAGCACAGGTTTTTTCAGAATTATTGGTAGCACTTAAAGAGGTGTGCTAGATGAGTGAAACTGTATGTGCATATTGTGGCGTGGGATGTAAGTTTGAAATTCAAACCCATAAGCTTATGGGAGTAAAGAGTTATCCTGCAAATCAGGGAATGTCCTGTGCCAAAGGTATATCACAATCTCAAACTATCCATACCAATAGACTGCTAAAAGTACAGTGCAGAAAAACTATAAAGGATGTTTTCAGACCTTCTAACTATGAAGATAGCTTTAAAATGATTTCTGACAAGATCAGGCAGACTGCCAACCCTGACAGAATTGGATTTTACCTTTCGGGACAAATGCTAAATGAAGACTATTATGTAGCCAATAAGCTCGCTAAAGGTTTTGTGGGAACAGCAAATTGTGATACAAATTCCAGAACATGTATGGCCAGTGCTGTAGTGGGATATAAAAAATCGTTTGGGCTTGATTATGTGCCTGTAAGAATGAATGATATCGAACATTGTAATTTGATGATACTTATCGGGGCCAATGTAGCAGAAGCGCATGTAGTATTGTCCAACAGGATTAAAAAAGCACAAAAAAATGGCTTAAAAGTGGTGGTGATAGACCCACGATTTACGCTTAGTGCAAAAAGTGCCGATCTTTACTTGCCTCTCAAAGCAGGTGCCGATATCGACCTTTTAAATCTACTTGCTATCAAATTGATCAAAAGTGGAAATATAGATCATGATTTTATCATCAGTCATAGCCATGACTTTGAGTCTTATCGCGAGAAACTTTTGCTCCTAGATGAAGAAAAACTACTTGAAAGCTCAGGAATAGATAGCAAACTTTTTGACACTTTTTATCAACTCTTTATAGAAAGCAAAAATATTATCACTGCATGGACCATGGGACTTAATCAATCTATTCAAGGTGTAGATAAAAACCTGGCCGTCAATAACCTGCATATCATTACAGGTCAAATTAACAAAAAAGGAAGCGGCCCGTTTTCACTTACTGGACAACCAAACGCAATGGGTGGAAGAGAAGTAGGAGGATTGAGTACATCTTTGGCCGTGCATTTGGATTATAATGAGAAAAACTGTAAAAAAGTTTCAGATTTTTGGAAAAGTAAAAAACTGCCCCAGGCCAATGGATTAACCGCTTTTGAAATGATACAAAAAGCAGAACAAAATGAATTGGATATCCTCATAATCTGTCATACAGACCCGGTATATCATCTTCCACACAGGAACTTTGTCGAAGCGGCTTTCAAAAAGATCCCTTTGGTAGTTGAGATTAATGCGTACAATGGAAGTGAAACTTCAAAATTTGCTCATATTCAAATACCCACAGTACCGTTTGGACAAAAAGAAGGAACACAAACAAACCTTGACAGAACACTGACTCGGGTAGTGGCGTTTGAAGAGAAAAATGGATTACTGCAAGATTGGGAAGTTTTTGCCAAAATAGGTCACTATTTGGGTCATAAAAAGTCATTTGACTTTAAATCATCCAAAGAAGTCTTTGAAGAATATCAAGAGATGACAAAATTAAGTGACAACAAACATCTTGACATTTACAAAGCAGACTATGATGCACTGGAACATACACCCTTTGTCTGGGGAGAGGAACTCTATCAGCAAAATTGTTTTTTTACAGCGGATCAAAAAGCCAATCTTTTTTTCATTGAAAACCAAAATTTATCAGAACAGCCATCTGAAGAGTATCCTTTTATCCTACTGACAGGACGTACAAGAGATCAATGGCATACAGGCAGTAAAACAGCGCAGGCAAAAAATCTTTTAAAATATAAAGAGCTGGAATTTGTAGAAATGAACCCAAGCGATGCCCAAGCACTTCGAATCAACGAGGGTGACATAATCAAAGTTATATCTCTTAGGGGAAATCTCAAAGCAAAAGTTGTTTTCGCAGATATGAATGTCAAAACGATATTTATCCCTATCTCACATCGAGAGATTAATTATTTGACCAATGATAAACTTGATCCTTTATCAAAAGAACCTGATTACAATCATAGTACCGTGAGAATAGAAAAAATAGATGACTCTAAATTTTTATAACACTACATCACAGAGTTAAAGTAATTGTTCCAAATCATTCAGATCAAACAAAAGCAAATCTTCATCTTGCGTTTGCAAAAGCTCATTTGAAAACCCAGTTTTTGAAAAAAGGGCAAACACATCTACCTTTATACCCGACTGTTCTGCTTTTGCTTTCAGTTTAGAGAGTTCATTCTTACATACTTTTCGGTCTTTATACTTACACTCTCCCAAGATGATTTTTTTGTCTTTATTGACTGCCAAAATGTCAAATTCACTATGTATATTCCAGTAACTTCCGCTATCCACAACAGGACTCAATTGTGCATAGTGTTGCACAAGCAGTGCATCGCAAAGCTGTTCGTAGACTAAAGAACGCAAGCTCTCATAATGCTTCTTAAAGTTCCCCAAAAACGCATCACCTTTCCCCAGAAGCAAATCTTTTCTATAGTATGTCACAAAGCCAAACCAAAAACGCATAAAGGGTTGCACGAAACGAAGCTTGTCCTGCACACGATAAGAACGTTGTTCCTTTTTAAGTTTATGTTTGGGATGCATACGCAACGGAAATTCTCTTGAAGTCTCCATCTTTAAGATATTTAGGGCAACTAACTCATGGACTATCTGCTCTCCTAGTGTTTCACTTACTTTTGCTTTTCTGAGCACAGAGTAGAGTTTTCCGTCTCCTCTGGCCACTGCAATGAGTATTTCCCTGTAAGGACTTTCCAAAAGGTAAGAAGGAGAGACAAGTGTTTGGAATTGGCTAAAGTTCTGCACAAAGTTGGACTCTACCATGGAGAAAATATCATCAAAATAGTCCAACTCTATATTTTTTCCTATACCACCCAAAATAGAAAAGTATTCAACGGCCTGCTCGAGTTCCAAATAGGAATGATATTGATAAAACATTTTAAATGATGTTTTGATAGCGTACCTTTATACCTTAATTGAATTATTTTAACATATTTTTATTTGAATTTCTGTATGATTAAATATTAATCATACAGAAAGAGAACTATGGGAACATTTTTAACCACATCAGATAAAATACAACATATCATCAAGAGTCTTAATCTCACAAAGACACTTTTTGTCTCATCCATCATCATAGGCGAAGCCCACACGGGCAAGAAATCACTTGCCCGCCACCTATTTCCAAATGCACCATTAGTCTCTGGCGAAAATCAGGAAGAAGTCAAAACTGCACTTGAAAATCATGATGAACTAATTATTGCTAATTTTGAAAAGTTAAGCAACCAAAGTTCTCTTGATTTTTCCAATAAACGTATTATTGCTACTGCAAACTATATGGGTAACCAGGAACTTATCGATGACTTATTTGCCTTTATCTATACCATGCCTTCTCTTCAGGAACGTCCTGAAGATATCAACTATATCAAAGGCCTTTTCCTCAAGGAAGCATTTTCGACACTAATGCTAGAGCCAGATACCATCAAAACTGACAAAATACCTCTCAATTTGACAATGAACACAAAGAGTCTTAAAAAGTCTATCTTTACCTACCTTCTTCAGCATTCCATGGATGATAAAGACATCAAAGCCATACTCTATCACTATTTACATAAACACCTAGATGGAAATGATGGCTATAGAGAACATCTTGGTTTATATGAAATACCTCTTATAGAAGCTGGTCTTAAAAAATTTGGCTCACAACTGCAACTCTCACAGGTTTTAGGTATCAACAGAAACACTCTTAGGAAAAAAATACATGAAAATCATATTGACTAGAACTTTTTTAATACAAAATCAAAAAAATTACATCAACATTGTGTTGTCTTCATTAGACTGCTCACGCGACTTATCGCTCAATACCCTATTGGACAAAGAAAATGGATATTAACTTTCAAGCTTTTACAGAATGGGACAACAGCCCTTTTATACTTTTTAACGATCAAGGTAAAATACTCTACCTCAATAATGCCGCAGAAATTTTATTTGGGTATGTCTCGAACAAAGAGCTTTATGATATCGCTTTGTCTTATGCCCCTCAAAGCTTCGGTTACAAGACGACGTCTTTGTCACTTAACTATGACTCTTTCGTGTTTCACGCCATAACAGTAGGCTACGAAAATGAAGAGCAAATTACGCTACGTCTATACAATGCGCCACGCATTAAACCCACACGCAAAATAGAAACCGATAAACTTATTGTCACAGATATCAACATCTTGCTTGAGGCAAATATAGCTCTTTTCAGAACCAAAAATACCAATCCGATTAAGCTACTGACCGATCAGGATTTACCAGCATTTAAAATAGACCAAAATACCTTCTCTAAACTTCTTAGAAAAATATTCAATACATTCAGAGCCTCAGATTCTATAGATATCTCGCTCAAGCTTCTCTTTGGAGAACATGTTATTATTGATAACAAAAAAGAGTCAATCGCCCAACTAAACATACTTGCAAACGGACGCTATGCAGATACAGATGATGAAATACGCACACTTGCAAGTACAAGTCACATCAAATGTCTTCTCGGGGAACACTCTATTAAACTTGAAATACCTCTAATTCAATAATAGATTATCAATGATTAAAAATTAATCAATTCTCTATAGTAAAAACTTATCAACCATGTTACTATTGTGGTGTAAGAAATTAAAAATAAAGGAAATAGTATGAAATTAAAATTTTCAGCTCTACTAACAATGCTTTTGCCTATCTTTGCTTTTGCAGAAGACAAATTGGATTCGGGAGACACTGCGTGGATGATGGTATCTACTGCATTTGTACTACTCATGACACCTGCGGGTTTAGCACTGTTTTATGGTGGTATGACAAGATCAAAAAACGTACTTAATACCTACGCCATGGTTATGGGTGCATTTGTAGTTGCATTTGTAGTATGGATCATTGCAGGTTATTCTATTGCGTTTGGTACAAATGAAAGTACGCTGCTTCAAAATGTATTTGGTGGATTTGGCAATGTAATGCTTAATGGTATTGAATGGACTGACCTTTCTGGTACTGCCAATTATCCTCAATATGTCTTTGTCGTATTCCAAGGCACATTTGCTGCTATAACTGTAGCAATCGCTTCAGGTTCGGTAATTGGGCGTATGAAGTTTTCTACTTGGATGATTATTGTGGCACTTTGGGGTCTTCTTGTTTATGCTCCTATTACTCACATGGTATGGGGTGGAGCCGGTGCACTTCTTTTTGATGCTGGTGCTCTTGACTTTGCCGGTGGTACTGTTGTCCACATGAATGGTGGTTTGGCTGGTCTTATACTTGCTCTTTTAATCGGTAAAAGAACAGGGTACCCCAAAGTAGCTATGAAACCATACAGTATCCTTCTTACTGCGGTTGGTGCAGCCCTACTTTGGTTCGGCTGGTATGGATTTAACGGTGGTTCTGCATTTGGTGCAAATGCTATCGCAGGTCTTGCTGTAATGACTACCACTGTTGCTACTGCTGCTGCAGCTATAGCATGGATGCTTCTTGAGTGGTTTATCTTTAAGAAGCCTACACTTCTTGGAATTGCATCAGGTATCATCGCCGGCCTGGTTGCCATCACTCCTGCTGCTGGTTTTGTAAGTGTTGGCGGTGCATTCATCATAGGTATCGTGGGCTCAATCGTTGCATTCTTCGGTGTGGTTACACTCAAGAAAAAGCTTGGCTACGATGACTCTCTTGATGCCTTTGGTATCCACTTCTTAGCTGGTCTTTGGGGTGCACTTGCAACTGGCTTCCTTGCGCTTAAAGACACTGATTTACTTTGGGATGGTCCGCTTAAGACATCACTCTCAGCTGAAAACGTTGCAGCAGGTATGGCTCCGGATGTCATGGGACAATTCATGGTTCAAGTTCAATCAGTAGTCGTTGTTGGTCTTTGGACACTTGTGGGTACAGTGATTGTTTATTATGTTGCATCTGCATTAACTGGTGGTGCACGCGTAAATGAAGACGCCGAAGCAAATGGCCTTGATGAATCAATCCATGGTGAAGTTGTAGTAAATTCATAAGAATTTACTACCATTAATGTATAAAGGAAATAGTATGAAAAAAATCGAAGCAATTATTAAACCATTTAAACTAGAAGATGTAAAAGAAGCGCTTGTGGAAGCCGGTATTGAAGGCATGACGGTCTCTGAAGTCAAAGGGTACGGAAGACAGCAGGGACACTCAGAACTCTACAGAGGCTCAGAGTATGTCGTTGAATTTATTCCTAAAATTAAGATAGAAATCGTTGTAAGCACAGATGAGTATGCAGATATTGCCATAAAAGCCATTAATGAAGCTGCAAAAACAGGGAAAATCGGTGACGGTAAAATATTTGTAAGTACGATTGATCATGTTATTCGTATCAGAACAGACGAAACTGACGCTGACGCACTATAATAAATCTTCAGATGGAACACAGTTCCATCTGACACGCTACATGATTGATTAAAATTTAATCAATATAGAGACACTACACTCTTCCTTGTATTACAAAATGCCTTATTTTCAAGCACTTATTCCTTTAAATATTTTTATATAACCGATACACTACTATACAAATATTTCGGAGGGTTATTTATGGAAATAAATTACATCATTGATACACTCTTTACACTTTTTGCAATGACACTTATTATCTTTATGGTGCCAGGTTTTGCAATGCTTGAAGCTGGTCTGGTACGAACCAAAAATGTAACAGCTGTGCTCACAACAAACATTATGGTGTATGCGGTTGCTTCTATGGCATTTTTACTCATAGGATATTCACTCGCTTTTGGAAGCTGGGAAAATGGTGATATGAGCAAATGGGCTGCTTTCCTCTTTCAGATGGCTTTTGTGGGGAAAACAGTGAACATTATGAGTGGTGGCGTCAGCGAAAGAACAAGAATCGTACCTCTTACCTTTTTTACAGTAATAATGGCTGCACTCATCTACCCTCTGGTTGTCAATGCTACATGGGGAGCAAACTTACTCTCTGGAAGTATGTTGGATATCTCCAGTATGCATGATTTGGCCGGATGTACAGTGATTCACTCAACGGGAGGATGGGCCCTCTTGGCTGCAATCATCATTATCGGTCCCAGACGTGGACGCTATACCAAGGATGGAAAGATACATGTTATACCCGCATCCAACATCCCCCTGGTTGTCTTGGGCACTCTATTATTGTGGATAGGTTGGTTTGGATTCAATGGTGGTTCCATAGGATCAATCTCAAGCAAAGAAAATGCTGACTTAGTTGCACTTACCATTATGAATACAAACACAGCTGGCTTAGCAGGAGCTATCATGGTAGGAATTCTTATGTATATCAAATACAGAAGATTTGATATCACTATGATACTCAATGGTGCACTTGGTGGTCTTGTATCTGTCACAGGCGGTGCAGATATCTTTGATATCTATTCACCTATCGTCATTGGTGGCATCGGTGGAATTATCGTTGTTATAGGTGTTTCACTGTTTGATAAACTAAAACTTGATGATCCCGTAGGTGCACTTTCTGTTCACCTGCTTAATGGTATTTGGGGAACTATCGCCGTTGCACTCTTTACGGATGTATCTTTATGGGAGCAATTTAAAGGTATACTCGTTGTAGCAGTATTTGCTTTTTGTAGCTCTTTTGTTGTATTATATATACTTAACAAAATGGTACCATTTAGAGCAGAAGATGATATAGAGCTCGAAGGTCTTGACGTCAATGACTGTGGACTGGAAGCATATCCGGAGTTTAAACGGTCGATTTAAGGATGTGTACCAAACAAGGCCCGCTCAACACACTCGTGCCCAGAAGTATATGTAATTATTATATCTAAAATTAAAGTATTTAAAGGAAAAAAAATGAAAAAAATAGAAGCAATCATTAAACCATTTAAACTTGAAGAAGTAAAAGAGGCGCTTGTAGAAGCCGGGATTGAGGGTATGACTGTTTCTGAAGTTAAAGGTTACGGAAGGCAACAGGGGCATCCTGAGCTCTACAGGGGGGCAGAATACATAGTTGAATTTATTCCTAAAATAAAAATAGAAATCATAGTAAGTAGTGATGATTACCTAAATAAAGCCATAGAGGCTATCACTACTGCTGGAAAAACAGGAAAAATTGGTGACGGTAAAATTTTTGTAAGTACTATTGACCATGTTATCCGTATTAGAACAGGTGAAGAAGATGAAGAGGCCCTATAGAGCTTCCTTATCCTCTGGATTGAGATTTAGTATTTTACAGTTTGCGAATCATATGTCTTTGCTGCTCCACAACAAAGACAGGCACTGCAATCAGAACAAGCAAACATACTATTTTTATTTTCTGAACTATTCATCTTGACATATTTAACAATCAAATTAACAAAAGACTCACTACTATTCATACATGTAGCCACAATATAATCATCATATTTAATTTTCTCTGCAATTTCTCGATGTTCAATATCTAGCTCAAAGAGTGTTTCAGAATTATCAATAGTAAATGCTAAAGGATAAATCAGTACCTTACGGTTAAGTGGATTACGCAGAACATCCACAAGATTGGGTTCCAACCATGTGGCATTCCCAACTTTGGACTGATATACCAATTTAACATTTTTAAAAGTGATACCTTTAATTTCAAGCAGCGTTCTAATTGCGCTTGCATTTGATTCAACTTGTCTTTGATAGGGGTCTCCTGCTTTTATGATACTCACGGGTAATCCATGTGCCGATAAAAGTAAATCATATTGCGATATATCTTTACCATCGATAGCTTTTTCTATCTGCTCAACATTGGCTTTGATATAATCAATATCATCATAATATTGGCATGCAAGCATAGTGATTTTAGGATGATAATTCAAAGCATCACATCTGGACACGATATCTTCATAAGAGGAAAGTGTTGTCGTTGTTGAATACTGTGGATACAGAGGAAACAACAAAAGTTCTTCGGTACCATCCTCTCTACATTGCATAAGTGATATATCTGCAAATGGAGGTACATAGCGCATTGCAGGATAAATTGGCATATCTAAGGTTTTTTTGAGTTGTTCTATCAGCTCTTGTGTTAATTCCGATAAAGGAGATTTTCCGCCCAAATGCGCATAGCTCTCCTTTGCATCTTCCAAACGTTTTGCAATAATTATTTTACGCACAAGAGCTCGTGTAATAACATTTGTTGGTAAAATATTTTTATCAGAAAACATATTGTTCAAAAAGAGTTCAACCTCTTCTACACTATTGGGGCCGCCCATATTAAGAAGAAAAAGTGCTTGTTTCATTACCGTCCTTTAAAGTCTTGTATCTTAGCATATAAAGTGTAAAATTATAGTAATTAAAATTAAGGCTGTATCAATGATTATCATTCCTGCGCGCATAGGGTCAAGTCGTTTTCCCAACAAAGTTTTAGCAGATATCGGAGGGATTCCAATGGTTATAAGAACAGCCAAGGCGGTTGAAGATATAGACAATGTAGTCATCGCTACGGATTCACAGGAAGTTATTGCTATAGCCTCCAACCATGGTATACAAGCTATACTTACATCATCAAAACATCAAAGTGGCACTGACCGTATTTATGAAGCTGCCCAAAAGTTGGACTTAGATGAAAATGAGATTGTTATCAACGTGCAGGGTGATGAACCGTTCATAGAAACTGCTGTGGTGTGGGCTGTCTATAATTTAACAAAGAAAAATAAAGACGATGATCGCATCATGATGAATTCGTGTTATAAAATAATCTCCAACCCAGAGGCTGATGACCCCAATATAGTAAAAGTTGTCACAGACAGCAATAGTATTGCGCTCTATTTTTCAAGGGCGAAAATACCTTATTCAAGAGATCATCATTTTAATACGTACAAAGGACATTTGGGTATCTATGGATTTACCGTAAAGTCATTACGTAACTTTTGTATGCTTAATCCTGCGCCACTGGAGGAGATTGAAAAACTGGAGCAACTAAGAGCCCTCTATCATAGCTACAGTATTGCGATGACAGAAGTGCAAACTGAGAGTTTTGGCATAGATACTGTGGAAGATTTAGAAAAAGCAATTAAACACCATAATCTTTAAGTAAAAAAGGGGACAAAATTTGTCCGCCCTCTTCTTAATATTTATTTTACTGCTTTACCAAGATCCCACATAGGCATAAAGATTCCAAGCGCCATCAGCAATACCAATCCTGCAATAAAGAACATCATAATAGGTTCGATATAGGTGGAAAGATTATCGATCAAATCCTGAAACTCCGCATCATAATAGTTAGTTACTTTATCCAACATGGCATCTAACTGACCTCCCGCTTCACCTGCTTTTATCATCTGCAGTAACATATTTTCATAAAGACCGGTAATTTTAAAAGCTTCTGCTAAGTTCATACCTCGACCTATATTTGCATTGACAGTTAGTAGCTTCTCTTTAATCGCAGCATTATCAACCATCCCCACAGCTGTGTCTAGGGCTTCAGAAACAGGAATACCAGACTTAACTAACTCTCCAAATACCAAGTTATATTTATGCATGGTGGAGAGAAATATGGCTTTATTAATTAAATAAAACCTTGGATGAATCATCATCTTGTCCATCCTGTATTTAAACTCTTTGTTGTTCTTATATAAGAACTTGACACCAAAAATAAACCCAAATAACAATACAAGAAGATATATACCATAATTACTAAATGCCCATTCTAGCTTAAGAAGAATTTGAGTAGGCATTGGAAGTTCAGTTTTAAATTTTGAAAATATATCTTTAAACTTGGGCACAACTACCATGATCAAAATAGTAAAAGCAATTCCCATTGCAGCTAATGTAATGAGTGGTGAACGTATGGCCTTTTTAAATTTTGCAGTATTGTTTCTAATATTTTCAAGTATATCTGCAAGCTTATGATATGACTCAGAAATATTACCCGTTCTCTCTCCCAGATTTGTCATAGCAATGGCAACATGGCCAAACTCTTGCGTGTAAGGCTTGATTGCATCTGACATACTGTTTCCCGCATTTATATCACTGTTTATTCTTGCATATATTTCTTTGAGCTGTTTGTTTTCAGTATTTTCGGACACTTCAATTAAAGTATCATTGATAGGAATACCCGCATCGGTCATTACTGCTATTTGACGTATAGTAGATATTTTATCATTTATCGGTATCTTTGATTTAAATGATTTTTTCAATCCGGAAAATAGTTCAGAAATACTGTCTTCAAGGGGAGCAGATGTCTCTATGGCTTTCATTACCATTGTCATAGGAAATTTTTGCTTAGCCAGGCTCACTGCTGCCATTTTATTGTTGGCTTTCACCGTCTCTTGTCTCTTTTTACCCTTCTCCATTACCGTTACGTTAAAATATTTCATATTATAATCTCGCTACTCTGTAAATTTCTGCAATAGTTGTTTTACCTTCTAATGCTTTATGGATTCCATCTTCAAACATGGTAACAAATCCCTCTTCCATCGCCTGGTTTGTCATCTCTTCTTTTGATGCGCCACTTGCAATCATGCGAGAAAGTTGTTCACTGACAGTTAGCACTTCGGATATCATTTCCCTTCCAGAATATCCACTCTGTCCACACTCCTTACATCCTTCTCCTACATAAAAGGTAGGATTTTCCGGAAGATATTTTTCAACAGATTTTCGGAGTGCCAAATCAAGTACTGTCTCTTTTTTACAATGTGTACATATTTTACGTACCAGTCTTTGTGCCTGTATGGCAACCAGCGCCCCACTAACCAAATATTCTTCTATACCCATATCCAAAATCCTGGTTACAGCAGATATAGCATCATTCGTATGAAGCGTAGAAAGCACAAGGTGTCCAGTTAGTGCAGCTTGAATTGCAATACGCAATGTCTCTTGATCCCTAATTTCCCCGATCATGATCTTGTCTGGATCCTGCCTCAATATGGATCTCAGTGCATCAGAGAAGCTTAAGCCAATACTTGCTTTTACCTGTACTTGCTGTAAGCCCGCCATTTGATATTCCACCGGGTCTTCTACGGTAATAATCTTGTCTTTAATATCTTTAATTGCATTAAGCGCGCCATAAAGCGTCGTTGTTTTACCAGAACCTGTAGGTCCCGTAACTAGCACAATCCCATAAGGCACCTTAATCGCCTCAGCAAATCTATCATAACAAAATTTACTCATACCCGCATCTTCAAGCCTAATCATCGCTTTTGTTTTATCCAAAATACGAAGAACAATAGACTCGCCAAATATGGTCGGCAAAGTAGAGACCCTAAAGTCAAACTCTTTTTTGGATACAGTTGCAGAAAATCTGCCATCCTGGGGTTTTCTTTTTTCTGCGATATCCAAATTTGAAAGTAGTTTCATTCTTGAAGCCAATGGATTGAAAATATCTTTATCAAACGTAAAACTTTGACGCAATATACCATCTACTCTGACTCTTATGATGCAGCTTATCTCCATTGCTTCAATATGAATATCACTGGCACCAGCAAAAATGGCTGATTTCAAAATGACATCAATCAGTTTTAAAACTGCGGGTGATTCATCATTGTCATCAACTTTTCCTTCCTGCTTTAAATCCTTGCGAATATCAGAGACTAACCCTTTAATGCTCTCGTTTATCTCAAGACGCTGCAAATGTTGACTAATCTGCTTTGGATTTGAAATAGCTATTCTAATAGGTTTTTTAGGGAAAAGTCTTTGTATGGAATCTTGTGCAGCCATATCAAGAGGATCGTCAAATACAATAAGAACATTTAAATCATTTTCTGATATTGGAATAATATTATATTTAATCAATTGCGCATAAGAAACTTTTGAAAATAAATTCATATCAATTTCAATATTGTCTAAATCCACATATTCTATATGTAATGACTCTGCAACCTTTTCAATAATGGGAATAATATTAATTCCCTCTATTTTTTCAAGATGAGCCAGATTGATCACACCTTGTCTGATTTTCTTAGCTAAAAATATTTCAACAGTCTGCAGATCAATCATTTTTTCTGCCAAAAGATTTGCAAAAGATATCTTTTTGGGTGGTCTGCTTTTTACCAATGCAGAAATGGCATCTTTGGTAATGAGATTTTCTTCCAGCATAATTTCAATGAGCCTAACCATTTTAACACCCCTTAATATAACTAATAAAGTATAACATCAAATACTAAATATAGTTTTAGAATTTACCATTTTTAATCTGATTTAATAACTTTCTTGCTTCTTCAGAATTAGATCTTTCAATATAGGATGTCAATATAGATATCCCTTCATTTTTGTAACCTAATTTTATTTTAGATTTTACAAATATCAATAAACTTTCCTCAACATCTCCATCAAGTTTATTTGTTTGCAATGCCCAGTATTCCGCTTTTTTATAGTTGCTTTTTTTATAATAACTGTTTGCCAAGAATAAAGCATCATCAATATCGCGTGATTGCAAAAAACGTCTTTCTACATCTTCATATGCAGTCGGACTTGATGTTTCAACAATATCTAAATGCATTCTTTTTCTAAGGTCGGGAGTCTCATTTGTAGTAAGCTCAGTACCATCTTCAAGTATAGGTATATCCACAAGTATATCAGAAGGTTTTTCATCTACTTCTTTCACAGCTGCAACAACTTCTTGTGTTTCAAGTATATTTAGAGGACCATTAACTAATACATTATTTTGAATTTTAACTTCAACATTATTTTGAATTTCTTTTTCGGCTTTATTTTCTGAAAACATTAATGTATCTATTGAAGTATTCATGTAGGTACTCAAATGGCTAGAGTCAATATTTTTATTGTCCAGAAAAAAAACTGTAGTGACAACAAATATAATCAAAATAAAACTACCCACATACCAAGGTCTTAACTTATTTCTTCTATATTTTTTCCACTCTTCTTCTAATGGCTTTATGTCATACATGAATATATCCTAATTTTAATGCGGACATTTCAATTATCTTTTGGGACATTTGAGCATAATTCACTTTTGACGGTTCATTTTCATCATAATATTCACAAATTTCAAAAATGGTAAACATAAGTTTATTGCACTCTCTATAATTTCCATTAGTAAACCTATGGATGAATTTCATATTCTTTTCTTTAATACTGTTTGCTACTTCAAAAAGATTTTTCTTTAAAAGTTTTTTATGTATATATTCGGTTTGATCTTCTCTTGTCGCATTCTTCAGCTCAATCACTTCCCAAATACGCGATTGAAAATGCTCTTTTGCAATCAAGTCTTCATCGTCCGTCTTATGTAGTGAAACCACAAACTTCACTGCTCTAGTATCAGAAAGAAGTCTTATTTTCTCCATCATCTCAGGACCATACATCTGTGCTTCATCAAGCAGAATAATAATCTCTCTTTTGCCCCTGAGGGTTTTACAAAAATCAACCAATGCAGAGAAGTTCACCTCTGTATTGCTTGGTAAATCCTTTTTGGTTAAAACTTTAAAGAGTTTATAAAAAAATTCTTTTTCATTTATTGCAGGTGTATCAAAATAATGTATTTCTTTATTATGCTTTAACTTATTTTGAATACGATTAAGCAAGATACTTTTCCCTGTACCTGGTTTACCAAAAAGTAAAATCATCTTCAGCGGTTTCTCAATACTGTGTTCCAGCTGTTGATAAGCCGTTACTGAAGAATCCAATTCAATATAATCATCGATATCTACAGAATCTATAAATACATTTTTAGCGGCTTCGTATCTACTTTTCATTAAGCTTTGAATACCCCAAATCATCCAATGATACTGATTTAGCATTGCTCACTATATGCGGTGTTAAAATAAATACCAATTCTTCAACTTTATTTATTTTTTCCTGGCGCTTAAATAAACTTCCCACAAGTGGCATGTCTCCCAATAAAGGTACTTGATTGTCTTTGAAACCTGTTTGACTTGATATCAAACCTCCAAGTATGGCATGCTGACCATCTTTCACTTTAATCACGGACGCTATCTGCCTTCTAACCAAGTCAGGCGGAATAGTTCTTATGCCTGCATCAGGAGCAACAGTATCAACCGTGTCAGAAATAGATGGATTTATTTTTAAAGTAATCATACCGTTATCATCAATTTCAGGCGTAATATCGAGCAAAATACCCGCAAAAACAGAATCAACCATTTCGCCCTCTGCAGCCACTGCACCACCGCCACTGCTTGCCGTACTGCTAGATTTAATTTTATAGAAAAGTTCTTTTCCTACACTTATGAGTGCGGGCTGGTTATTCAGCGTCATAATGCGAGGACTTGAAATAGATTTAACATCACCCTGTGTAGATAAAAATTTTACAATTTCAGTTACTTTCGTGCTTCCCGTTGCACTTATAACTCTAGCCTTATCAGGAGTACTACCCTCTTCAAATGTTGCATCAGTTATGCCCTGTGCATTATCAAAAGTATAACTCCCAATATTTTTTTGCGCCATTCCCAATGAATTGACTGTAATATTTTGCAAAGTATACAACTGAGACCAATCAACTCCAGTGGTTGAACTGTCATCAAATTGAACACTAAGAATACGTACATCAATCAAAACTTGTGACTTAATTTGCTTTGATAGCGTATGTATATATCTCGCAACCCTATTGATCTGTCTGTCTGTACCCGTTACGGTTACCATGCCTGCTTCAGGATTAACAATAGGCGCCAAAGGGTTATATTCCCATATTTTGCCATCTGGTCCAGTCCAGGTATCTCCCGATTTTGTATAGTGGGTGCTCCCATCTGCAGCGCCCACAAGAATACGCTGAACCTCTGTTTCAACCGTTTTCCAAAACTGAAATTCATCTGTATTTTCTATCATCATGCCCGTCTTAGATATGTTACTACCACTTCCACCAGCACCTCCACCAGCAGCACCTCCAGAAGCACCTCCAGCAGCAGAATTACTTGAACTTGCAATGGTTACATTTGCCGTACTTTTTCCTGTTCTTTGCCCAGAAATATAATGTATACGAAATGTACGCGTAATTAGATAGGATATTTTAAGCTTATTCCCATTTAGCGAATAATTTAAATCATTATCTTTAAGTATAGTATTTAAAAAACCTTTTAATGTACTATTTTTCAATTTTACATAATAAAGTTTTTTATTCATCCTCAATTTTGCCGCATCATCATTAACGACGACTGTTAATCCACAAGTATCAGCAAGATTGTCAATCACATCTCCAATGGTTAATTTACTGTCAATGGTGACAGAAAATAGTTTTGTAGAGCAATTATTTGCTGTCAGCCCACTGGTAAGACCTACCAGTATGGCAAATACGACAAAAAACTTCATTCCTGGTGTTTGTACTTTTTTCATTCTATTACCTTTCTTCTAAATTGATGAAATTATCTTTATTTTCATGAAGATATAATTTCTTAATCTGATTGCCATTTCTAAGTACCACACCGCTTTTACCTATATATTTTAATGTATACCCCATAATAGAATCATCAAGATTGCTCCATGAATCATTAATATAGGCTTTACCGTTCACAATGGCATGTAACACTAATTTCTCTTCTTCTTTTTCCGGTGCAGCAAATGTTGTCGCATTATCATCTTGTTGCAATCGTACAAATGGACTTTCTGCGCTCTCTAGTGTTTTTAATTGTACACCTTCTCTTTTTTCATGTATCTTCACGACCATTTCTTGTATTTGCTCCACAGAAACATCTGCATTTAGAAGCACTGTTATTGGAAATAATAATAAGAATATATTTTTCATTAGTGATTTATCCCCCATACTGAAATATGAATATCCGCAATAACATCCGATGAATTGTTGTCTGGAATAAACTCCGTTTTAAAAACATCTGTGACCAAAATATTTTGTTCAAGTTCGTTTATAAACTTAATGGTATTTTTATACTCTCCTTTGCATCCAATAGCAATTTCGAGCACATGACCAAAACTTCCATTGTTATCCACATATTTATTTGCTATATACTGCAATTGAACATTCTGCACTTCTGCTTTACTTGTAATAGAATTCAAAAATATTGACCAGCTTTTCTGGTTAAATAGCATATCAGATAATTTTTCCAAACTTGTATCTATAAATTTGATCTTATCATTTAAATTAACAATATTTTTATTTTTCATGACAATATCATTATCATATTTTGCAATGTAGTATTCGCGATTTCCGTTTACAGTAATAGAATTCAAATAAGTATTATTGTCAACTATATTTTTTTCTATATTTTTTTTACTTTGTTCACTTTTATTATACAAATTCTCTGTATAAGGTAATAAATAATCATATCCAAGGTAGGCAATAAAGCCTGCTATACCTAAAATGATTAACCATTTCTCACTCTCTTTTTTTGGAGCAAAGTAGGTATCTAACGCTTCTAGTTTATCTTCTAAATACTTCATCTTAATTCAACCTTTAACAGACCCTTGTAATAGTTGTTGGCCAGGTCTTTTTCAATTCTTTCAATATCTATTGCGACTATATCCTCGAAATGTGTATCTGACATATATTTAATCACTTCTGTAAATTTTCTATCATCTGAACTAACCAAAGACATCCATATAGTATCATTATCGCTTTTTAACATATCTACATGCACTCCATACTTATTGAGATCTTTGGCAACGGTATGAAATATTCCGGACTTAAGCCGATAATTTACTTTTTTATCATAGATAGAGGTAAGTGTCTTTGTTTTTTTATCATATCTCATTGATAATGCTTTTATTTTTTCATCCAAGCCTTTAATGATATTTTTCTTTTCACTAAGGATTTGTTTGTATTTGTTGGCTTCTGCGGTTAATTCATTATTTTCTATTGTTAAGGCATAAATCTTTGCATCGTTGACATAAGAGCCGACTAGATAAACTAAAGGGTATGCCAAACTAAGAGAAACAGCGGCAAACGTTGAAATAATGAACTGTCCGCTGGCTCTATTGGCAAAAGATGGTGGTCTTGGATACATCGTCAAGTTGACAAAAGTTGATTCATCTTCCATATAAATCAACGAACTTAAAAGCATCAGATACTGCAATTGATCTGTGTACCACTCGTCATTATCAATATGATAGTTAAAGTTTAATTCTGATGAGTGTAGACCTAAATAGTTCTGGCTGTAGTCATCCAGACCTATCATAGGACCTTTTTCACTTCCTATAAACATTTGATTGATCGCCTCTAGGCTAAACGCTCTCTTTACATAAATAATAATATCGTTGATCGTAATAAACACTTCAGAAAATATCTTCATAAGGTTTTGTTGATAATCGCTATTTGTTGTTTTAAGACCTTCAGACTCTAGTATAGTATAAAACTCTTTTTCATCAACTTTCTCACCTACTGCAGCACAATATTTATCATATATCTGCTCTAAAGAAAATTCAATTGATTTAGAATAAATATATTCACCATTTCTGTATATCGTAACAAAAGTATCATCTTGTGTAAAGTATACAAAGCAATGTGCGCCAGTGTTCGGGAGTATTTCTTTCGTATACAGTGACTTATAAAGCAGTGGCGCAGGAACAATAAGATCAACGTATTTGGTTTGCTCTTTTATAGGAAGATACAGAGTATCAAGATCTTCAGGCTCAGCAACAAAGATATGATACTCTCTCTCCTCGCCTCCATTTTCAACCTCGATGGAGGAAATAATATAAGAGTTTGCCTGATCAAGACCCAACTCCTCATACGCCTTAATATCAATGATATCTGCGATATCTTCCTCTGGGATACTTCTACTTAAATGTACTACTGTAGTAATAATATCTTTATTTCTTATATACGATGTAATAAAATTGGAAGTATTAAAGGTGAGCTTCTTTAAAGATTGAAATGAATTGTCTTTAAATAGATAGCTTTGTTTTGTATATGGATTAAGTGTAACAACATTTTTTACAGTCGATTTCGACGAACTTTTTTTCAAAAACATTCTAAAATTCCTTGTTTGTTAAACAATTATATATGTTATAATATTAAAACTATCTTACAAAATGTAAAACTTTCTTAAAATTATAACTTTTTTTAATTACTGAGATTTAATTTAATATCAATACCCGATATGTGGGCTGTTTATCGCATTTGATTTTGCAGAAAGCTTTAGATAATGTAGCCAAACTCTTCTAAACCATCTCTATTTTTACTCCAGCCTTTTTTTACAGATACATGCAAATCTAAAAATATTTTTTTGCCCGAAAAAATTTCCATCTGTTCACGTGCAAGTTTTCCTACACGTTTAATACCTACACCCTTTTGGCCTACGATCATACCTTTTTGTGTTTCTTTTTCCACAACAATGGTGGCATATACTTTATCCAAAGTATCACTCTCTTCTATCTTTTCTATGGTGACATCACTTTCATAAGGTATTTCGTCACTTAAATTTTCGAAAATAGATTCACGTATCAGTTCTTTATAGATATCTCTTATATGTGATGTAGTAAGAATTTCCGTGTCGTACAAAAAAGGTGATGTCGGCAGATATTTACTTATCTCATCAAGAAGTTGTTTTTTTCCTACCTTTTTGTTGACAGAAAAAGGAATAATGGCTTCAAAATACTCTTGATACTTCTGATATTCGCCCAGCCTTGCCAATACATCACCTTGTTTTGCATGATCTATTTTAGTCAAAACTACTATGTGCTTTGTCCCTTTAGCTTGAGCAAGTTTTAAAAACTTCTCGTACTCCACAAGCTTGTCTGTCACCGGTGCAAGAAAAATAATAAGATCGCTGTCCCCCATTGCCTTGAGTGCTTCTTCTAACATAAACTGATTGAGCAATCTCTCTTTTTCATGTATGCCCGGTGTATCGACAAAAATAATCTGTGTATCTCCATGCATCACAATGATATTCATACGTTTTCGTGTTGCTTGTGCTTTTTTTGAAACCATAGCAAGTTTTTCACCTACTATATAGTTAAGTAAAGTACTTTTTCCTGCATTAGGTCTTCCCACCACTGCCACAAACCCAGCTTTAGTATCTATCTTTTCATTATGATCAAACATTCTATTCCTTACAATATATATCGGGTTGTATCTTCATCTTCAACCACTTTGCTTATTTTTTCTTCTACCAATATTTTATCTACAGGTATTGTTTCGCCTTTATGTTCATCTGCAGAGAAACTGATCTCTTCCAAAATCTTTTCCATTACCGTGTGCAGACGTCTAGCGCCTATGTCTTCTGTCTTCTCATTTGCGAGCAACGCATAGTGGGCAATGGCTCTCAGTGCTTCTTCATCAAAAGCCAATTCAACACCTTCGACATGCATCAAAGCTTTATACTGCTTAACAAGCGAATTGTTTGGTTCAGTTAAAATGCGATACAACGTCTCTTCATCCAGGCTGTCCAACTCTACACGTAGGGGAAATCGCCCTTGAAGTTCGGGCATAAGGTCACTGGGCTTACTTACGTGAAATGCCCCCGCTGCAATAAAAAGAATGTGGTCTGTATTTACCATACCCAGCTTAGTATGTACTGCTGAGCCCTCAACTATAGGAAGCAAATCTCTCTGAACACCCTCTTTACTTGGATCTTGTCTACTTTGTGCACCGGAGGATACAGCAACCTTATCTATTTCATCAAGAAATACAATACCGCCTTTCTCTACTTTTTCAAGTGCCATTATTTTAAGTTGTTCTTCATCCAATAAAGCTTCACTTGCTTCGGCCTCAAGTATTTTCATGGCATCCTTAACGGTGACTTCTTTTTCTTGTCCCTTTTTACCCATGCCACCTAACACTTTGATAATAGACTCCTGCACCTGTATCATTTGAGGAGGAAGCCCCTCTTCTGGCATTGTTACATTATTTGGTACATCTACTTTAATTTTCAGATGATCAAGTTCACCTTTTGCAAACTTCTCCTGCATTCGCAAAAAAGAAGTGTCGTACTCAGCCAGCTTTATTTCGCTAGCACCCATAGGCAAAGGAGGAAGAAGTTTTTCTATGATCTTGTTTTCTATATAATTTGCTATCTTCTCTTTGTTTCTTTCATTTTCAGCTTCACGTACAATATTCATAGACACCGCAGCCAAATCACGTATCATTGATTCTACATCCCGTCCGACAAAACCTACTTCGGTGTATTTGCTGGCTTCCACTTTTATAAAAGGAAGGTTCATCATTTTTGCTAAACGTCTGGCTATCTCTGTTTTACCCACTCCCGTACTACCTATCATCAATATATTTTTAGGTGTTACGTCTTGTTGCATTTCAGGACTGAGTTGCATACGCCTATAGCGGCTTCTCAGTGCAACGGCAATGGTCTTTTTGGCAGCATTTTGCCCTATCACATACTTGTCCAGATAAGCCACTATCTCTTTAGGTGTTAAATTATCCATCGTTATTTATAATTCCAATATCTTTATGTTTTTGTTTGTATAGATACAAAGATCGCCTGCCACTTCGAGTGACTCCTGCACAAGTTCTCTAGGGTCAAGATTTGTATGTTTGTCCAAAGCACGTGCGGCAGAAAGCGCATAATTGCCGCCAGACCCTATGGCTGCTATTTTACCATCTTGCGGCTCTACCACATCACCTGTTCCTGAAAGAATAAAAATATGCTCTCTATTGAGCACTATCATCATCGCTTCGAGTTGTCGCAAATGCTTGTCTTTTCGCCACATCTTGGAAAAGCCTATAACGGATTTAAAAAGATCCCCTTTTTTTTCAGCCAATATGCCTTCAAACATATCAAAAAGATTAAAGGCATCTGCTGTACTTCCTGCAAAACCAGCTAAAACTTTACCTTCATGAAGTGTACGAATTTTCGTAGCATTTCCCTTGAGGATGGTATCGCCAAAAGTCACTTGTCCGTCACCGCCGATGACTGCCTTACCCTCGCCCTTGTAGCCCAATATCGTGGTAGCATCAAACATGCCTATATTCCTACTACTTCTACTCTAATTGTGGCATGTATGGCATGTCCCAGTTTGGCATCTACTTGATGTATACCAGTGGTCTTGATGGCTTTTTTTAGGTTAATGTGCTTCTTGTCAAGTTCAATATTGAGCTGTTCTTGTATGGCAGCAGAGATATCTCCATTTCCTACTGAACCTTTTATTCCAACAGGAGCTACAGGTTTTTCTATTTTCACAATGCTAGCCTCGAGTGTGATTTTCTCTGCTTCAAGTCTAGCAAGCTCATCTTTAAGGTTACGTGCCATCTCATCCTGTTGTGCTTTCCAGTTTTCTATCACATCGGGTGTAGCTAATTTTGCCAAGCCCTTGCCTATAAGAAAGTTTTGCCCGTAGCCGTCTTTAACGTCTTTGATTTCGCCTGCTTTTCCAAGTGCTTTTATATCTTTTATTAATAGTACTTTCATTCACTCACTCCTTCTTGTGCTATATATTGTTATAATTCTAACCAACTTTTACTAGACATCGGTTAAAGATTCATACATGTTTCACATAAAGTGCACGATATGATAATATAGTTACGAAAATAGGAAGAAGGGGTTTTTGATGAATTTCTTACATTACTTTTTTGTTTTGTTGTTTTTGTATTTCAGGAGTACACCACACAAAAATTTACGCTACAGCCAAATACTTCACAAACCAATATAACGCATATAGATTCAAATATTTCCCAACATCATATCATCGATACACACGAAACAAGTCATGCATACCAAAGCAAATAAAGTCCTACTTGTTTTAAAAGACAAAACATTGTGAAAAGTTTGCCCTAAACTCAAAAAATTAATATCTGCTTTTATAAAATATGCTACAATCAAAAAAATAAAATAACGGATACCAACCCATGTTTCAAGAATTTAAAATAGATAATTTAGAACAATTTCCCCAAGATTTAGATGTGGTCTTAAACCTACAAAGAAACATCATCAATGCCATCACAAGCAATGATGAAAGCAGCTATGAAAAAGTCCTAAAGCCTCTACAGGATCTAGATGAAGAATTAGGGCTTTTTTTTACACCTTTGTCTCATTTAAACGCAGTGATGAACTCAGAAGCAAGTAAAAAAGCATACGAAGAATCCATACCGCTGCTCTCCAAATTTAGCTCAGAAATAGCACAAAATGAAGCGCTTTTTAAGAAAATATCACAGATAAAAACAAGTAATCCTGAAGCAAAAAAGGTAGTAGAACACGAGATAAGAGACTTTGTCCTCTCCGGTGTCAATTTACCTGAAGACAAAAAGAAAAGAATGGAAGAGATCTCACTTACGCTTTCTGAACTCAGCAACCAATTTTCTCAAAATCTTCTTGATGCGACCAATGCGTATGAACTCATCATCACAGAGGAAAAAGATATAAAAGGCATACCTCAGTCCGACATTGACGCAGCCAAAGAAGAAATAGAAGGGAAAGCAGTGTATAAATTTACTCTCCAATTTCCCAGCTATTTGGCGTACATGACCTATGGGTCAAACAGAGAGTACAGAAAAGAACTTTCAAAAGCCTATGCAACACGCGCTCCTCAAAATGCCAACATCATTGACCAGATACTTGCACTTAAACATGAAAAAGCAACACTTCTTGATTTTGAAAGTTATGCACACTATGCACTTGAAACCAGAGATGCCAACAAAGAAGAAGATGTTGTAACTTTTTTAAATGATTTGGCAGACGCAGCACTTCCCCAGGCTAAAAATGAACTTGAAGAACTTAAAGCTTTTGCGAAAAAAACAGAGGATATCGAAGACTTAGCCGGCTATGATGTCGCTTACTACAGCGAGAAGCTGAAAAAAGAAAAGTTCGACTTTGATGACACCATGACCAAACCCTATTTTGAACAAAGTAAAGTACTAGATGGTCTTCTGGCTATCGTATCAGAACTTTTTGCTGTGACATTTAAGCCAGCCGATGTGCCTACCTGGCATACGTGCGTGAAGCCCTTTGATATCTTCGATAACGGCAACCTCTCTGGACGTATCTACTTTGATCTTGAAGCGCGTAAAGACAAAAGTGGCGGCGCATGGATGAATGACTGGGAAACACATTACGTAGACAGCAAAGGAAAACAACATTTTGCTTCTGCCTTCATTGTATGTAACTTTTCTGCCACAGGCAAAGAAACCCCTTCTCTACTAAGACATGATGACGTTGTGACACTTTTTCATGAGATGGGACATGCGGTCCACCACCTTTTTGGTACTTGTAAGGAGCGTTCGGTCTCAGGCATCAACGGTGTGGCATGGGATGTCGTTGAGTTTCCCTCCCAGTTTTTAGAAAACTTTGCTTACGAGGCTGCTATACTCAAACGTTTTGGGTTTCACTATAAAACGCATCAGCCTATCTCTGATGCGCTCATGGCTAAAATTAAAGAAACGAAAAACTTTCAAGCAGCCCTTGGTATATTGCGTCAGGTAGAGTTGTCACTTTTTGACTTTATGCTACACCAAAACCTTTATCAGGGTGAAGAAATACAAGACCTTATTGATACCGTTAGAGAAAAAACTTCTTTGCTTAAAGCACCAGACTACAATAAGTTTCAACATGGTTTCTCGCACATCTTTGCGGGAGGGTATGCTGCGGGATACTACAGCTACAAATGGGCAGAAGTACTCTCAGCAGATGCATTTTTCTCCTGCTTGGATGATGAAGACGGATTTAACAAAGCACATGCGCAAGGCTACAAAGAGTTCATACTTGCCAACGGTGGCTCAAAAGAGATGAGTGAACTCTATGAAGCATGGCTTGGACGCAAACCCGATGTTAAAAGCCTCACAAAGCTTTATGAGATAGCTTAGAGCCAAAAGATAGATTTGTAAAATTTACTCCTTCAGAAGTCCTAAAGGAGATGGAAACACTCTTGAAATAACTTAGCCGCTAGACAGTCTCAGCTTTTCTTATCACTGTCATCATTGGCTATCAGTGCTGCTATACGCTCAGGCTGTTTTTTACCTTCTATGATGAATCTAAGTGCATTCAGACGGATAAACCCTTCTGCATCTTTTTGGTTATAGACCTCATCTGCTTCAAATGTAGAGTGTGCTTCAGAATAAAGAGAAACTTCTGATTTTCTACCTACTACGGTTACGTTGCCTTTGTATAGTTTCAGTTTTACATCACCATGCACATGTTCCTGCGTTGCATCGATGGCTGCTTGTAGCATTTTACGCTCTGGAGACCACCAAAAACCTTGGTAAATCAGTTTTGCATACTTTGGCATCATCTCATCTTTAAGGTGTGCTTCTTCGCGGTCAAGTGTAATAGATTCGATAGCCCTGTGTGCTTTAAGCATGATAGTCCCGCCCGGTGTTTCATAACAACCACGTGCTTTCATACCCACATAACGGTTTTCAACGATATCCAAACGTCCGATACCATGTTTTTTACCATAGTCATTGAGCTTTGTTAATAGTGTTGCAGGACTCATCTCCTCACCATTAATTGCCACAGGATCACCATACTTATATGAGAGAGTGATATACTCTGCCTTATCAGGTGCATTTTCAGGACTCACTGACCATAGCCACATATCTTCTTCAGGCTCAGCAAATGGGTCTTCAAGGTGTTCACCCTCGTATGAAATATGTAAAAGGTTTGCATCCATAGAGTATGGTTTTGCTTTACCTTTTCCATCTATATTGATGCCATGCTGTTCAGCATAGGCAAGCAGTTTAGTACGCGAATTCAAGTCCCACTCTCTCCATGGAGCAATGACTGTGATGTCAGGGTCAAGTGCAAGGTAACCAAGCTCAAAACGCACCTGATCGTTTCCTTTACCTGTAGCACCATGACTGACTGCATCTGCGCCTGTTTGGTGAGCAATTTCTATCTGCTTTTTTGCTATGAGCGGTCTGGCAATAGATGTTCCCAAAAGATACTCGCCCTCATAGATGGCATTGGCTCTAAACATAGGAAACACAAAATCTTTTACGAACTCTTCTCTCAAATCAAGAATGAAAATATTTTCAGGCTTAATACCCATAGCTAATGCTTTTACACGTGCAGGCTCTACCTCTTCACCCTGACCAAGATCAGCAGTAAATGTCACCACTTCACATTCATACTCATCTTGAAGCCATTTAAGGATGATACTCGTATCAAGTCCTCCAGAATAAGCCAATACTGCTTTTTTAATTTTTCTTTTTGCCATGCTATAAGCCTTATAATTAGAATTGTGGCGATTTTACCATAATGTTGGTTAAGCTCTACTCAAATATTCATGCTATCTTAAAAACTTTTGCTATAATAAATCTTAACCGATTCTAAATCCTAATTCTCGCCACAGGCGTAGCTTTAGTGAGAAGAATCTTACCGAGGCTTTGCCTTGGAAGAAGGAGAATGATACAATATGCTATTAGGTGTAAATATCGACCATATCGCGGTACTGAGAGAAGCAAGAAAAGTAGCTGACCCTGATCCGCTTGATGCACTGAGTATCTGTAAACGTGCGGGAGCAGACCAGATAACCATTCACCTTCGTGAAGACAGACGGCACATACAAGACATGGATGCAAAAAATATCATAGAGCTTTCTTCTTTGCCCGTAAATCTAGAGTGTGCCATCTCTTCTGAAATGATAGACATAGCCTGCAAACTTAAGCCCCATCGTGTCACCCTCGTACCTGAAAAGCGTGAAGAGATAACGACCGAAGGCGGCCTTGCTGTTATGGGTGAGCAGCCTAAACTCAAAGAAGCCATCAAAAGACTACAAAAAGAAGAGATTGAAGTCTCACTTTTTATTGACCCCACTTTAGACGCCCTTAATGCATCCATTGATCTTGGTGTGGAGTGGATAGAGTTTCATACAGGAAAATACGCAAATATCTATGCCATGCTCTATACCAATCTCTCCAAAACACATCACAGCATTCCTGAACTTGAACTCTCGCGAAAAATACTCAAACAAATGCTGAATGATGAACTGTGTAACTTGCGTCTGCTCTCTTGTGATGCTGTGAAACTAGGCATACGTGTTGCAGCAGGGCATGGACTCAATATGCAAAATGTGAAAGAGATTGTCGAGATAGAAACCATAGAAGAACTCAACATCGGACAAAGCATTATTGCGCGTTCTATTTATACCGGACTTGAACAAGCCATAGTAGACATGAAAGCTTTACTTTACAGATGAAAAAAGTAGCCATTTCGGTCGGTGATCTTAACGGTATAGGTATCCAGCTTGCACTTGAAAATCATGACATCATTTCAAAAGAAGTAGACCCTGTCTATTGCATCGACAGAATGATGCTGGAACAAGCTGCCAAAAAACTAATATTGCATATCCCGAATGATTTTAAAACCGTAGAAAATATCGCTCCCTACTTTGACATCGAAGCAGGCGTAGTCAGTAAATCCAGTGGAGCATATGCCTATGCTTCATTTGTAAAAGCAGTAGAGCTTGCACGAAACCAAGAGGTAGATGCTATGACCACCCTTCCTATACATAAAAAAGCATGGGAACTCGCAGGTGTCAAATACAAGGGTCATACCGATGCACTTCGAGACTTTTTTAATGCTGAAGCTATCATGATGTTAGGTTCACCTAAAATGTATGTCGCTCTTTTTACGGAACACATACCCCTTAAAATGGTAGCTGAAAGCATCAAAGAAGAGTCACTTACAAGATTTCTGATAGACTTTTACCATACCGCCAAACCAAGTAAACAAGTAGCTGTTTTAGGCCTCAATCCACATGCCGGAGATGAGGGTGTACTTGGAAACGAGGAGACAATCATACAAAAAGCCATAGACAATGCACACAAAACACTAGGCAAAAAGATATTCACTTCGCCTCTTGTTCCAGACGTGGCTTTTACTCCAAGAGTAAGGGCACATTATACACACTACATAGCCATGTACCATGACCAAGGTTTGGCGCCACTCAAAGCACTCTATTTTGATGAAGGTATCAATGTATCATTAAACCTGCCTATACTGAGGACTTCTGTAGATCATGGCACGGCATTTGATGTAGCATATAAAGAGGTAAAATTAAGTGGGTTAAGTTATATAAATGCTCTAAAATATATTGTAGAAAGTTAGTAAAAAAGCCCGCCACTTTCTTCCTCAATCATTTCACAGTTTTCATTCATTTGTGCACAAAGTCTTTCTTGGCATGATTTACATAAATAGCGATAATTTTGCATATCATAATGAATGGTGTCGCCCTTATTGATATCATCATAACACTCCGCGCACACATTGGTCACTCTTAAAAGTATCTCATTTGTTGCTTCTTGTGTTATAAAGCATTCGCTAGACATTGTCACTCTTTAGTTCTTTTATCATTTTTTTCGCTTCTTCAAGGGTATCATCTAATTCATATGCTTTGGCATAGCCCACAAGTGCTTCCTCTTTACGTCCCAAGTCATACAGGG
Source organism: Sulfurovum sp. (assembly GCA_024637255.1). Taxonomy (GTDB): domain Bacteria; phylum Campylobacterota; class Campylobacteria; order Campylobacterales; family Sulfurovaceae; genus Sulfurovum. The sequence continues at coordinate 246,824 of JAGXFO010000009.1, read as the reverse complement.
TATTTGCATAATTAAAGTGATGTGGCGCATACTCAGGATCTAGTGTAATTGCACGCTCATGGTGTTTTTCTGCACCCTCTTCATCTGAGAGTTTATGTAAAACATTTGCAAGTGATGCATGTGTCATATCATCATTCTCATCCATAAACAAGAGCTTTTCATAACTCTCTTTGGCTTCATTGTATTCTTTCATATGCACTTGTACATACCCCATTCGCTGAAGGACCTCTGCATTCTTATCGTCAATAATAAGTGCTGAGCCTAGTGCTTTTTTTGCTTCGTCAAAATTTTCTTTCTCCACTGCCTCATCGGCTATAGAAATAAGCTGTTCCATTCGCGTTGGTTGCACAGTAGACGAAGAAAAAGTTTTGTCTGGACGGTTTATGCCCCCTATCTGCTCATCTGCTACTTTAGCTTCAAAATCCACACCCCGCTTAGGATGATTTCCCGAAAAAAGCTGTTTAAAGAAAAGATAAAATATTCCTCCTGCAATCACAAGAAGTAATAGTTGAAATGTAGTCATGGTCTCTCCAATAATTTATATAACATCATAGAATAATCTAACTTAAATCCAAAGAAAACCTGCTATGATTAAGAAAATAAAACAAGGGATTATAATGGCTTATAAAATAGAATTAAAAAAAGAAAAGTTAAAAAAAGACTTAACGCCTTTAGAGTACAATGTGTGCCTAAATCACGGAACTGAAGCACCATTTCAGAATGAATTTCATGACTTTAAAGGAAAAGGTACCTACAGTTGCAAATGCTGTTCAACACCACTTTTTACTTCAGAAAGTAAATTTGATTCAGGTACAGGATGGCCAAGCTATTTCGAACCTATCAAGAGCGATGCTGTAGAAGAAATTGTAGACGCTACCCTGGGAATGAGACGGGTAGAGGTACGTTGTGCAGCGTGTGGTGCACACTTGGGCCATGTTTTTCCTGATGGCCCCGCACCTACGTATCAGCGTTACTGCATTAACTCTGCATCATTAAATTTTGAAGAAAACTAGGATTTAAGCTGTACGGCTAAGTGCCCTACAGCTTCATCCATCTCTTCTCTTGTATTAAACATAAAGGTATGTTTTTCATCCTCAGACAGGTTGACAAAAAGTCCATACCCTACTATTTCTACCTTATCTTTAGCCTCAGTATCTATCCACTCAAGACTCACTTGTGTGGTTTCATCCTTGTGCCCTGTCTTTATTACGGCCGCAGGGTAAAGTTGGGTTATCTTTGCTGTATCAAATTGTTTATCTTCTATTGTTATTATCATAAAGGGATTATAGTGTAATCCCTTTAAAAGAGTAGCACTTTGGTATCATGTAAATCAGATAGGTATCACACGTATATTTGGATGAAGTTTGTCTTTAAGTGCATTTTCTATGGCAAGAAGTGTACCCCCACCCGAACTTGAACAGCTGCTGCACGCACCTAGATAACTTATATAAACTTCAAACTCATCGCCTTTTTCCTTAACACTAAGTATGTCAATATCTCCTCCATCCATGATCAAAAACTGTCGTACCGTGTTATCGATAGCAGTCTCAATAGCAATGATTCTACCCTCGGCACACAAGTCCTCAAAAGGGGTAGCAGAGAGAATACTGTCTGCCTCTTCTTGCTCTTTTAGTGCAATTTTATGTTCCTCAAGTAGGTCCAAAAGTTTCTCTTTGCACTCAGTATCTGCAGATCCGGCCTTAGTATAGTCCACAAGTGTTTCAAGCGTTTGAATGTTATGTAGCTTAATGGCATCCTTTATGGCGGCGAGGCTCATAGGGCTGTCTTTGCATGGAATAGTTTGCTCTTCATGGCTTAGTGCCTGCTTGGTGTACATCTTTACAGCACGTTTTACAGCATCAACTCCAAATACTATAGCATAGTTTTCAGAAGAAGGAAGTGCTTCAATAGTAGGATTATCTCGTAATAAACGTTCCAAACCTTGATAGTTCACAGTATCTATCTGTCCTATGGTTTTATCGGTAAATAGAAGTGCCAACATGTGGTTCACTGCTATACCTGAAGGTACGCCTTCATACGTGTGGCGTGCCAGAACGACAGTATCTTCAAGCGTGTTGACCGCCCAGTGAAATGTGAGCTTATAGCCCAGTGCTTCATCTCCATAACTATAGTTAAAAAGTGAAGCTCCCAATGCTTTAGCCTCTTCTTCGGAAATTGTACCTCTATATTTAGAGTCGCTTATTAACATCGCTACCTTGATACCGTATTCATTATTGTTCTCTTCATCCATCTTTGTTCCTTTGGGATATTTGCGTCTACTGTATCATGCTAAACTAAAATTAAGATAAAAGTGAGAAATTTATGAGAAATACAATGTCTGACGCTCTCAATGCTACTCTTATCTTCTGTATACGGCACTTACTTATGTGTCAATTATAGTATAATCATTTTTAAATATACAGGAGAATTTCAATGAACCTAAATGAACAAATTAAATCTGATATAAAAGATGCGATGCGCGCGAAAGACAGCGTAAAAAGAGACACACTCAGAAACATACAGGCTGCCATAAAACAGATAGAGGTAGATGAGCGAAGAGAGGTGAGTGATGCGGATGTTGAAGCCATCTTAATGAAATACACCAAACAAAGAGAAGATGCCAGGGCGCAGTTTTCAGATGCTGGGCGTGATGACCTTGTAGCAAAAGAGGACGCAGAAATGGCTATAGTCAAAACGTATTTACCCGAACCAATGGATGATGCGGAGTTAGAGTCCACGATTAAAGCGCTTATAGCTTCCGTAGGTGCCCAGAGCATGAAAGATATTGGCAAAGTCATGGCTGGAGCCAAATCAGCCATAGGAAACCGGGCAGACGGTGGGCGGATTAACCAAATGGTAAAAAAATTGCTAGACTAATTAAACACCATATTTCAAGGCTTTAACGGCCGCGGTGATATCATCTTGTCTCATAAAATGCTCTCCCACCAAAAAAGCATCTGCGCCTATCTTAGATAGCTCAACCACTGTTTCATGATCAGTAATGCCCGATTCTGCCACTATGATCTTACCGTTAGGAATGAGCGGAATAAGTTTTGCGCTTAGGCTCATATCCATCTCAAAGGTTTCAAGATTTCTATGGTTGATTCCGATGATATCAGCACCTGCTAACGTTGCTTTTATGAGGTCATATTTATCATGAACTTCAACAAGCACATCAAGTCCTAAATGCAAAGCATAGTTATAGAGTTCTTTAAGCTCTTTGCGGCTTAGTGCAGCAGCTATAAGCAACACATAGTCCGCACCAAAAACCAAAGCTTCTACAAGCTGGTATTTATCCACTATAAAATCTTTTCTAAGTAAGGGTAAACTGACATAACGGCGTACCATACCCAGATACTCTTTGTCCCCTTGGAAAAAATGGGGTTCGGTAAGGATGGAGAGTGAGTCTGCTCCGCCTTTTTCATACTGCTGAGCAATAAGCATAGGGTCGAAATCCTCGCGTATAACCCCTTTACTCGGGCTCGCCTTTTTTACTTCTGCAATGATACGGTAAGGATTTTCTTTTGTAGACCTAAGAGCACTTTTAACATCCTTGGGCACAAAAGGATTAAAGGCCAATGAACGCCCTAACCACTCCAGTGGATATTCTACTTTTCTCTTCTCTAGATCTGCTCTTGTTTTTTTAAGGATTTCATCTAATATCTGAGCCATAGTTCTACCTTGGTTGAATTTTCGCGTATTATAGCTAGTTCCCTATTAGTATTACTTACACTTTCTGATTGCATTCCAATGCTCTATGATCTCTTCTTCCTCAAGACCTTCTTCATCTACCACGCGCTTCATGAGCTCATAGGCTTTCTTGCATTCGTATTTCTTATAGTATCCCCATGCTAAAGAGTCTAAATAATACGTATTGTCAGGCTGCTGAATCAATGCATCTTCTATTACTTTCATACCTTTTTTAATATCTACCTCTTTGTCTATAAGTGTATACCCATAGTAATTCAAATAAATACTGTCATCTACACCTAGATGTATTGCCTCTTCAAGATAAGAAATCACTTGTGCTATCATCTTTTTATCATTTTTATTTTCTGAGTTTTCAAAAAGAAGCACACCTTTTTCTGCTATCCATTTGGCATCTTTATCTTCTTTGTATAATTTATCAGTAAGTATCAGTGCCTTGGAAAAATCTTTTTTTGTTTTATAGAGCTCATAAAGAATATCTTCTCTTTTTGCATCTTTTTCCAAAAAAGAGATGGCGCCATCGATATCTTTTTTATAGGCATAGGCATCTATAATCTTAATAAGATACTCTTCATTATCATCTTGCGCATACAGTGCTTTATAGGTTTCCAAAATACCGTTAATATCTTTTTCTTTCTGATATAGTAGTAACAGTCTGATGTAGAGATCATTACTCACAATATTCATACGGCGATGTGCTTCAAGTAATTGTATAGCTTTTTTACGTTCACTAGTAAACTCATCCATAATTTCAGTCATACGGAGCAGTACCGCTTCTTGGGGTTGGGTTTCATATATTTTAGTTAGCAGCTCCAAGGCCCGTTCAAATTCTCCGGCATACAGAAATGAATTTGAAGCCAAATCCAAATCCATCGGCTGTGTTGACTGCTCAAGTAAATATTCTGCTTCTCTTTTCGCATTTTTTACCTGTTTTACAGTCAAATAAAGCGGTATAAGCAATCGTCTCACTTCTATACTCTGCGGATGTGTTTTGTCCCATATTTTCAGACGTGCGATACTCTCGGATATATGGTTCCTGGCCAACAGTGCAGATGTTGCCTCTTTGAACAGGTAAATTTCTGCGCCGGTGTTATCAAAGAGTTTTTTATATACCTGATAGCTATTTTCATAAGCCTTGTACTCATCATACAAAAGTCCCCTGATGATAAGTTCATCTTCGCTTATCTTCATAATTTCTTTGGCATGACCGGCTACCATACTAAAACCAAGTACCATAAATAGAGTTAAAACTATACGATTCCAGGACATTCTTTACGCACCTCATCTTCATCATTTTTAAATTGTTCCCAGAATGGAAATGTACGACATTGCAATGGTCGCACAGGATAAATAGAACATCTCTTTTTGGATTCATCGAAAAAAATACAGGCAAAATTATTTGCTTCCAACTGTTTTTCTATAAGAGAATAGCGATGTTTTACTTTTCTTAAATACATTGTGGCAAATTCTTCTATACTTAAGTTCAAAAAAGAAGCCATACTCTCTATCTCTTCATATTTTGCCCAGATATAACCAGTCTCTCCAGTACAACAGTGTCCGCCACATGCTTCGCAGGCAGTAGAGGTAAACTGATATTTATAACCTTCCTCGGATATGAGTTCCACTAAAAATCACCTTTTATGCTATTTGTATTTGCTTTTTCAAATGCTTTTATCGCTCGCTCTGCATAGATGCCCTCGTCATTAAAAACCACGAAAGGAGGGAGTATTTGAGTCATCGATTTAGAACCCATACGTGCAGCTATCATTACCAGTTTAGACTCTCTGTCTATTTTGGAATGTACAAACTGCATCGTTTCAACGTTTATACCATACAAAGTTAAATAATACAATAATAAATCTACCTGCTTTGCATCATAACAAAATATAAAATATCCTCTGGGCTTCAACAGTTTTTTTACCTTGCGTATAAAATCCTCTATGGGTAAATGATGTGCATATCTGGCAATGTTCAAATGTGTATTTTCACTCTGTACAACACGCGAATCATAAAAAGGAGGATTTGAAATAATATAATCAAACTTTTGGGCACTCTCAAACTGCGTAAAATCTCCAAGGTAGCTATTGACTTCCAGACTGTTAAGAAAGAAATTATGTTGCGCATAATCGAGCATCTTTTTCTGTTTGTCTATAATGCTTGTCTCTATGTTAAAGTCCCTGCTAAGTAAAAGCGAAAGTATACCCACCCCGCAACCCACATCTAGCAGTTTTCCTTTGGGCTTAAACATAGAAATAAAGGTATACAAAAAAATAGAGTCACTATTGTAGCAGTATCCCGATGTTGGCTGATAAAGAAACATGCTGCCCTCTAATTTTTGATTAATTTTACAATAATTTCAGTATAATCGCGTTTATGAATGAAGAACTAGAGTTATTGAACCCTCCATCAACAGACTTTTCAATGCTTGACTATGACTGCGCATACTTACCCGGAAACAAGGTCCGTATGAATTACAAATATGTGGCCCATTCCAGCAAAAAATTTGCAACAGCCGTCATAACAAGAGGCTGGAGACGGTTTGGTAAGTACTTCTTTCACCCTATCTGCAATGGCTGTAATGCCTGCAAAAGCATACGCATCGATGCTAAAAATTACCAGTATACCAAATCACAGAAGAAATCTATCAAACGCAATGCTGACACAACAATCATTGTACAAAAACCTACACTTACGCAGGCGCACATAAACCTTTACAATAAATACCATCACTACAAACATACAAAAGACCAATGGCAGCATAAAAACATATCTCAGCGTGAGTATTATGAAAACTTTGTGGATGGTGCGCATGATTTCGGTAAAGAAATACTCTATGTCAAAGATGACAAACTCATCGGTGTTGATCTCATCGATGTCTTGGACGACGGTATAAGTTCTATTTACTTCTATTATGACCCTGACTATGCCAATCTTTCACTTGGAACCTATTCACTGCTCTATCAGATAAAGCTGGCGAACATACTTGAACTGCCTTGGATTTACTTGGGATACTGGGTAGACGGATGCAAAGCCTTTGCCTATAAACCAAAGTTCCAACCTCAAGAGATACTCGATGGTTTCCCTCATCTCTCACAAAATCCTGAATGGGAGACGTGGGAAAAGTCAGAGTTATTGTAAAATATCCAAGCCAGGGCTTTTGCGACACCATTTAAAAAATAACCTATCAGCGCAAACTCTTGCATCTACTTCTTTATCTTCAACTATACATTCGGCCAACAATTTAGCCATAAGCGGAGCAAAAACAAACCCTCTGCCCCCTAAACCATTACAAATATAAAGACTATCTATATATTTAACTTCGGTTTTTTTTCCTCTTGTGATGGCAGGATAGGTTTCTAACATCACAGGTACATCTATCACTTTCCCCACTAAGGGGAAGTAGTCTTTGGAGCCGGCTCTCATACCGCAAAAAACCTCTTTTAGCTCTAAGTCAGAAGTATCTATCAGTGTAGAGGCTTGTGCCTTTAAAGCCAAGGCCTGTTCTTTCCTGCAAGGCTGTACCTGTTTTACTTCTTTCTCGTGTGTAGCACCAAGCTTGATGATGCCGTCCACATTTGCACCTACAGACATAGACTGGTGCATGCTTACTTTTAGGTCCAATACTGAAGAGAAATCGCCTCTAGTTCCCCATGTGCCCTTAATTCCCATGTACCGTAAGTCCAACAAGCCGCCCTCAAACCCGGTAGCAAGTATAATGTTTTTAGCGCGGTGTTCACCCGCCATCCAAACGTTGTTTTCTCTTTTGAGTTCTTTGACTTCATATTGCAATACTTCAATGTCTTTCAGTAAAAATGCACACACTTCTGAAGCATCACAATCTCCCGCTTCAGGGAAAAAGAAACTGTTAAATGTAGTGTTTATGCCCAACTTTTGGAGTTGTCCCTTAGAGTAGTTCTCGTACAAATTGTCATTAAACCGTTCATACTCACAAAACTTCTGAGCATCCACCTCGTCTTTAGGTATACGCATGACACCGGTTTGATGAAAGTACTGTGGGCAAGTAGCAAGATAAAAATCTTTAGCAAACGCAAACGCTTCGTTGGTGAGCGTTTGAAGAGAGGAGCCTTTACCTATCTTAGGAGAGACAAATGCCCCAGCAGCCCCAGAACCTCCAGCAGCAATGCCATTTTTATCTAGTACCAATACTTTTTGATTTTTTTGCTTGAGCGCATAAGCAACAGTAGCGCCCGCTATACCTGCTCCGATAATGATGCTGTCATAGGAATTCAATATGGATTGTCCTTTCATTTTAACAAAGAGATTTATCTCTCTAGGCTATATACAAATTGGAATGATTCCATTTTCATAGATAGCCCTCTTCGGCCACACTTCATTCTTTGAAATTTCACTATTGTACCTTAAGTGAAGAGGGGTTGCTGCATATGTATAACTGTATTTCAGATTTGATTTTTGGGTCGCAAAAGCAACGCTCTCATCTTCTTTTCTCCATACCACCACAAAAAAACTGCCGAAGAGAAGATGATCATATCCAGTCCTATCCATAAAAACAAAATATCCAAATCCATCCATGCCAACACAGAAAATACGAGTATGGGAGCAATCACCTGTCTATATATACTCACCGGCATAATCACTGCGGGTTTACCTATGCCCTGAAGCATCGCTATGTAGATAAATATTAGGACAAATCCGTACGAGGCAACTCCAGATACACGCAAGTAAAGTGCTGTTTGCTCTATGACTGCAGGGTCAGAAGTGAGCAGTGAAGCAAAATCATCTGCAAAGAGAAGAAAGGCACTGACGCCTATGGTACTCATAACCCATCCGTAGCGTATGGCAGAGCGTACCGTAGGCGTGATGCGGCCGTAGGCCTTTGCCCCGTTGTTTTGAGAAACGATGGCAAGTGTAGCGATGTTGAGTCCGATGACCGGCATAAGAAAAACCTGCTCTATGCGCATCCCTACACCGAAAGCTCCCACAGCTTCTTTGCCAAAAGGTGCCACAAAATAGGTGATCACATACATACCAAACGCCATCATAAACATATTGATACTCGGGGGAAGACCTTGCTTGAGTAACTCTTTGATAATATGTGCATCATACTCAAATGCCCGAAACCCTGACCATAAGTTGGTTTGCCTGACTCTGTAGATGAGGTAAAACATCGTAATCGCTTCTGCTATCACTGTCGCTAGAGCGATACCCCTCACTCCCATCTCAAAATGCTTGATAAACACATAATCCAAAATGACATTTAACACAGCGGTTACGATAAGAACATTACGAAATGACTTGGTATCTCCTGTAGCATTAAGCAAGGCATTAAAGAAAAAGGCGCCCACAAAAAAGCAAGCTCCATACAAAATGAGATTGATATACTCAAGCGTCTCGGCTCTATAGGAGGGGTCGCCCAATGCCTCTACAAGATAGGGAACCCCCAGTATACCCAAAACAGAAAGAACCGCTGACAGAAGCACTGCAAAAGCAATGGCATTGAGTGCAATATGCTGTGCTTTTGGATTATTCTTTTCTCCCAAGGCATTGCCCACCAAAGAAGTCACTGCTTCACTCATACCGATGCCGATGGCAAGTACCATAAAAAACACCGAAGCAGACAAAGAGAGCGCTGCGAGTGCCTGAGTGGAAATAAGTCCTGCAAAAAAGGTATCAGTGACGTTGAACATCGTGTGAAAAAAGTACCCTACCACAGCAGGTACAGCAAGTTTGAACATATGCCCTTTGATGACACCCTTGGTAAGGTCTAAATGCATGGCAATAATATCCTCATTTTATTCTGCAACCCATAAAACATCACCAACCCTGTTACAGGAATCCATATAAGGCCGTGTCGATGAGTCGGTTTATTTGTATTGCAGGAGTATATCAAAGACTTAATACTTCCAAAGTGCGATTATATCGTTCAATCATTGCTTCTCTTTCTTTTTTATTGGGCTGTAAAGGGTCATATACATTGATGAAATTTTCAATAATATCTTTAATCTCATCATATTTTTTTTCTTTTTCCAGTAAAAATGTTAATCTATTAATCGGTGCAATACATTTTCTATGTGCAGAAGCATAACTATTTTCAGAATTTAACTTATAAATACTCTCAAGTACAGCCCTGTAAGCAGCAATAGCATTTTGTATATTTTCAGATTTGTCTAAATCTAAGGCTTCCCTAACTGCATTATCAAATGGTTTTACTTTTTGAGACAAGTCATTAAATCTTTCCCAATCAATTTGTCCTTTTTCAAGTTTAACCACAACACCTATATATTTTTTTCTCAAGAAAAACCGAAAAAACCAATTGGTTCCACCCCTCAAGCGTACGATGGTTCCGCTTATTGGTTCACCTTTGAGTACGGTTGATGCATCGCGGGCATCAGAAGGTAAATACCCTATTTTTTTGCCTTCTGTTGTCAAAACAGAAACTGCCCATCTATCATGTGGACTTGTAGGTTCTGCATTGAAAAAAACTTTATCACCTGCTTTAATACTTTTAATAATTTTTTGTCTGCTTATACCGTCTTCATTCTTTTTAGATACGCCCTTAATTGCTATCTTGTAAGAATTCATATAATGTATCTAAACCGTAATCTCTTTAATATCCGCAACACTCTTAAACGTTTTATATACAGATCCTATCGTATGAAGTCTATTGGTTTTTAGTGCTTCATCATCTGTATTTACCATAACATCATCAAAATACCTGTCAAGCTCTCGCTTTAGTCCAAAAAGGGCTTCGAGTTCTTGTTTGTAATTATGGTAAGTAGTATTAATCACTTTTTCATAGGCACTATAGAGTGTCACCTCTGCATCTTCTTTAAACAATGATACATCTATACTCAAATGTGATTCCAAGTCAACATCTTTAGAAATATTTGCTACACGCTTAAAGGTTGAGAACTGCTCTTTAAACGTATCTGCCGAAACGATATCGTTGAGTGCTGAAACTTTTTTGGCTATCTCGTTGATATCCCTTTCTCCTGAAGCCAGTACCGCAGCGATAACCGACGGATTGGCATCAAGTGATTTGTTGATACGTTCCATGATGAATTCACTCAGAATGTTAATGTCAAAGTCATCATAGCTTCCCTTAAGCAGTGTGATAATATCATCGATATTAAAAGACAAATCATATTCAGTGACTATACGAACAATGCCATTTACCGCGCGGCGAAGTGCAAAAGGATCTCTTGAGCCTGTTGGTATTTTTCCTACAGAAAAGAGTCCAAAAAGTGTGTCCAGCTTGATGCTCATTGCCACAATAGACGAAAAAACAGAACCTGGAAGCTCTGCGCCTTCACCTACGGGCATATACTGTTCTTTTATGGCGTTATAGATAAGTTCATTCTCACCCAGTGCTTTGGCATAGTAGTATCCCATAAGCCCCTGAAGTTCGGTAAACTCATATACCATCTCACTCATAAGGTCTGCTTTGGCAAAGTTCACTGCTCTGTCCATAGCCTTTTCAAGTATTACAGAGCTTTCTCCTGTAGCTTGCTCTACTTTATCCATATAAAGTGCAAGCAGTCTAATAGCGATATTTTTTTCTCTTTTAATCTTATCCGCAAGCGTTCCAAGGCCATCGATGAACTGTACTTTTTCAAGACCGTTAATACTCAGTCCGTTTTTGAGATCATTTTTATAAAAGAAAAGTGCATCTGCCAGACGTGGCTTAAGTACACGCTCATTTCCTGCTACTACTTTAGAATAGTCATCCGTATAAGCATTGCTCACCACTACAAACTTATTGGCTATTTTCCCATGTTCAAACACAGGGAAATAACGCTGATGCTCTTTCATGGAAGTGATAATCACTTCAGGCGGGAGTTCTAAGAAAAGTGCATCAAATGTACCCATAAGTACTTTAGGGTTTTCTGTGATAGCCACTACTTCAGCAAGTAAATCTCTGTCTCTTTCAATGATAATGCCATGCTCTGCCTCTAAAGCATCAAACTCAACTAAGATTTTAGCTTCTCTAGACCGAGGGTAAAGCATCACTGCACATTCTGTCAAGATATCCTCATAGGTATCTATGCGGGGGACCTCAACTGCATCATAAGTTAGCATTCTGTGTACGTAGGTTTTTGTATCTGATTTTACTCCAAAAATTTTTACAGGCACAGAAGCATCACCCAGTCTGACTTGAAGCCATCTTATAGGTCGGATGAATTCATCCGTTCTTTCCCCCCAGCGCATCATCTTTCCAAACGCCATAGAGGCAAGCCATTTTTCCAACATCTCCTGTAAAAGTGATGTTGTATTTGCGCCTTTTTCCTCTTGCTTGAAGTAAAGTACTTCCTTGCCGCCCTTTTCGCTCCTGCCTAGCTCAGAAAACTCCACACCACATTTGCGTGCAAAACCCAATGCTGCTTGCGTAGGCTCTCCCTCTTTAAGTGCTGCTTGTACGGGAGGTCCAAAATGTTCTACCATAGCGTCAGCTTGCTTGAGCGGCATTGCATTGTGTTTCAATACAAGTCTTCTTGGAGTATACATAAATTGAAAATCATTAGAGAGATTATACTCATTCAGTATGTTTTTCCATGAATTTTCTATACTTGCTACAATTTTAAGTAGTGGTATCGCGGGTAATTCTTCTACACCGATCTCGATGAGTAATGCTTCTGTCATTGTAGGATTTCCTAGTAAATAATAATAGCTAATATTTTACCTAAGAGTTGGTAAAGAGGTGGTTAGTCCTCGTCTTCCTCTTTATCCAGCATATCTATACGTCTGCCTTTATCATCAAATTTATTTTTATAATAATTTCTAACGATTCCAAAGGTAATAAATACGAATAAAAACATAGCGATAATGTAAAGTACATCTCCAAAATGCATATCAGTGTTCCAAAGTATTGGCTATAGTAATCTTCTCAAAACCTTCGTAGTTTTGACGTAGTGCATCATAAATAATAACACCGACACTCACACCAAGATTGAGGCTTCTGCCTTTACCGCCCATGGGAATAGTAATGCATCTATCCGGATGGGCAAGCAATACCTGTTCATCTATGCCTTTAGTTTCCGACCCAAATAAAATATAGTCATCTTTTTTAAAATCAGCATTAAAATAAAGATTGTCTGTTTTCGTGGTTGCCATGTGTGTATTTTTACCTATGGGATGTGCAGTCAAAAACTCAGTGAAACTTTCCCACACAACAAGATCCAGATCTTTCCAATAATCAAGTCCTGCACGCTTCACTGCTTTGTCATCTATATCAAACCCTAGTGGCCTAATGAGATGCAGCGTTGCACCCAGATTGACACAAAGACGCCCTATGGTACCAGTATTGGGTGGAATCTGTGGTTCTACCAGAACGATATTAAACATAAAAACGACCAGTCGGTTGAGCCTTCTGCTGAAGAAAACCTAGCGTTAGCGAAGAGAAATGGGCTTTGCTCATTTTACGTCCTTTCACTAAAAAATAACCGTTTTATTGTCGTTTACGAACACTCTGTCATGAAGTACAAGTGACAAAGCACGCGAAAGTACTATCTTCTCGCCGTCACGGCCTGCTCTTTGCATATCTCTCCATGAAAGACGGTGGTTTACGGGTATCACATCTTGTGCAATAATCGGCCCTTCATCCAGGTCATCGGTTACAAAGTGCGCCGTAGCACCAATGATTTTCACTCCTCTGTCAAAAGCTTGCTTGTAAGGATTTGCGCCCATAAATGCCGGCAAGAAAGAGTGATGAATATTGATAATCTGCTCCGGAAACGCTTTGACAAAAGTAGGTGTAAGTATACGCATATATTTGGCTAGAACAATATAATCAAACTCAAATTCACCTATAAGCTTCATTACATGCTCTTCATGCTCTTCTCTGCTCATACCGTCTGCTGGAATGTGGAAGAAAGGGATGTCAAATCTACGCACAAATGTCTCAAGCGTGTCATGATTGGCAATAACACATTCTATCACGGCATCAAGTTCACCATTTGCATGGCGAACCAAAATATCACCAAGGGCATGAGACTCTTTAGTTGCCATGAGTATGATTTTTTGTCTTCTGGCTCTATGACTCTGATATGTGCATCATCTGGTGTGACGGTCTTTAGTTCATTCAGTAGCTCTTTTATGTCAAACATCCCTGAGACAACCGTTCTCATAAAAAATCTTCCATGCTCTTTGTCCACAAATTCACGGTTGTTATCGATATTCAGTCCTCTGTCATAAAAAACTTTTGAAATCTTATACACTAATCCTTTTGCATCTCTACAGTCTATTAAAACCCTTGCTGTTTTTTCCATAGTCACCCTAGTTTTTATTAAATTGGATTCTCTAAATAATCCAGACACCCATAATGGATTCATTTATAAAATTATACCTATTTTTCTTTCAAAGTCATTATCTTCTCTTGGGTTCGCCTGTCAAGTTCACAACCCAGGTCCTGGCCCACAAACCCCTCATCCAAAAGTTCTTCCGCCGTCACGCCTCTGTCGAAAGGTTTGTCCCATACATCTAGTTTCTTTGCCATAGCTCTCACTCTGGCATCATAATTGCCCACATACTCTATGATGCCTTCCTTGAGTGACAGATTGGCTACAAAAGACGGTGTAACATTTTTAGGTATGGGTGCTGCTGTTATTTTTTTATAATAGCGCCTGGGCGCACCTAGACGCTCCAATACCTCAACTATATCTGTTTGCAAATACGGTCTACAGATAAAAAGATAATAGTACGGTCTTAGTTTATCTGCAAAATCCTGCTGAGCTTTTTGGAGCTTTTTGCTTAAGGCTATAAAAGTTTTTCTCTGTATATTTTCAGACAAAGACTTCTCAACATGAAAAAGTTTTTCAAAAATACCAAGTGCAAACAAATAGTAGAGTCCATAGTGTAAATACCTGCCCGTAAACATTTTTTCAAACTCTATAAACAGTCGTTCTTTTGGTAAATCGTCTAGAGCAATACTTTGACAGAGCTTACAACTTTTTTCCTCTACTTTAAAACCAAAACGTGTAGCAAGCTGCATGGCACGCAGTACGCGCAAGCTGTCATCAACAAAAGCATGCTCATCCACAACACGAAGTATTTTATGTTCCAAATCTTCAAAGCCATGCCAAAAGTCAATTATGCGTTCATTTTGGATGTCGTACATTAAAGCATTCACCGTAAAGTCCCGTCTTCTAGATGCTTCTTTTTCATCTTTTGCCAAATCTACTTTAAAGCCTTTATGTCCTTTGGCAATTTTTTGTTCCGTTCTTGGCAAACAGATATCCAAATGGTGATATTTATACACAAAGAAACTTTTCCCCACACCCTGTCCACCCAAATGCTGCATAGCTTTCTCAAAATCTTCTACACAGATACCAAAACACTCAATGTCATAATCTTTACACACATAGCCTAAAATACGATCACGTACGGCACCGCCCACCACATAGCACTTGGCATTATAGTTTTGCGTTAAATAATCAGTCACTGTTTGAATATCTTGAAGTATACGGGGGTCTGTTTGAGAAAAAAAATGTGGAAAAGATTTAATAGTGGGCATGCCATCCCTTTTTTATCATTATCTGGTTGAAATTAAGTAAAAAGCAACCAGTTGCGTGAGTTTCCTGCTGAAGGAAACCCAGTGTTAACGCAGTAAAACGGACTTTGTTCGTTTTATGTCCTATTTAGATGCATAATCAGCGATGATATCGCCCATCTCACTACAGGTACATATCTCTTTTGCATCATAGTCACCAATGTCACCCGTGCGATAACCTTCACTCAATGCTTTTTTAATGGCATTGTCTATCTTGTCTGCTGCAGCTATTTCACCTAACGCATAACGCAGCATCATACTGGCAGAAGAGATGGTCGCCAACGGGTTGGCAATACCTTGTCCGGCGATATCTGGCGCAGAACCATGAATAGGTTCAAACAAACCTACACCCTTGCCCATACTTGCGCTTGGAAGAAGACCTATGGACCCACTTAGCATACTTGCTGCATCCGAAAGAATATCGCCAAATATATTTCCTGTCAAAATGACATCAAATTGTCTGGGGTCCCTGATAAGCTGCATAGCTGCATTGTCTACATACATATGAGAAAGCTCTACTTCAGGGTAATCTTTGGCCACTTCTTCTACGATTTCTCTCCAAAACTGGCTTACCTCAAGTACATTTGCCTTATCCACTGAACAGATACGTTTTTTACGTTTCATCGCAATATCAAACGCTACAACTGCGATACGCTGCACTTCTTCCCGTGTGTAAATCATTGTGTTAAATGCTTTATCTTTTTGCAACTCTCTTGGTTGCCCAAAGTAAATGCCGCCGGTTAGTTCACGCACCACCATAATATCTACACCCTCGATCACCTCAGGCTTAAGACTTGATGCATTTATCAACTCATCATAGACCATTGCCGGTCTGAGGTTTGCAAAGGTGCCCATCTCTTTACGAAGACCCAAAAGTCCCGTCTCAGGACGTAACTGTCTCTCAAGATTGTCCCATTTTGGCCCCCCTATAGCACCAAAAAGGACAGCATCACACTTTTTTACCCCCTGAATGGTCTCTTCAGGTAAAGGTACGCCTGTTTCATCTATGGCAGCACCGCCAAGCAGCATCTCTTCATACCTAAGATTAAAATCCTGTTTCACAGAAACTGCATCCAATACCTTTATGGCTTCATCAATAATTTCAGGACCAATTCCATCACCCTTAATCACACCAATTCTATAACTTTTACTCATACTCTATTTCCTTATTTTAATAAACAATGAATTGCTTTAGCTTTCTGTGAAAAAAAATTCAACATCTGCATGGTCTTTGCATTTTTACTTTAAAAAGATATTAAATCTTTATGATTTCTTTTTCTCTGCTATCTCTTTTTTAGCAAAAGCTATGAGTCCGCCTGCGTCTACCAACTCCTGCATGAAATCAGGAATAGGCGAGAATTTATATGTTTTAGCCTGAGAAACATTGATTACTTCACCTGCTGCCATATCTACCCTTATTACATCGCCTTCATTAATCTCTGCTGACTGGGCAAGCTCAAAAATAGGAAGTCCCATATTAAATGCGTTTCTATAAAAGATACGTGCAAATGTGGGAGCAATGACTGCAGAAATACCTGCTGCCTTAAGCGCTATAGGGGCATGTTCACGACTGGAACCACATCCGAAATTTTCACCTGCAACTATAATATCGCCTTCTGTCATCTTAGAGACAAACTCAGGGTCTGCATCTTCCATGACATGTTTAGCCAATTCTGATGGCTCACTCGTATTGAGGTATCTTGCTGCGATGATCAGGTCGGTATCGACGTTATCACCAAATTTCCAAACTTTACCTTGCAAAGTATTATCCTTCATCATTGTCTCCTTCAAAATAAGCAAAACCCATTTCAAATTCTTCTCACTAAAGCTTTGTGTTTAGATCTTGATGCGACTAAAATTTTTGCGATTATAACCAAAAAAATAACTTTTGACAAATTTTATACTACAAAAACAATAAAATTTCGGTATAATCCACCTTAATTAACTCTGAGGTTTTCGCCTCGCACATCAAAGGTTTTAAATGGCAATAAAAGATAGTATGAAAAGTATAGAGACGTTATTTAAGTCCAAGAAAAAAGGTGATGCGGTCACACTTGAAAACATGGCAAAAGAGTTTAGCAAACAGCCCACAGCTGCACAGGCAAAAAAGATCCATTCACTTGCAACAGAAGCGAAGGTAGAAATCGTTTCTGCTTCAGAATACTCAAAGTTCCTCACAGGCAAAGAAAAAAAGAAAAAAGAAGACGCAAGAAAAAAGCTTCTAGAAAATGATACTGAAGATCATTTTGACCTGCACAAAGAAAAAGAACTTCTAGAGTGGAGTCGCTCAGATAGTCCTGTAAGAATGTACCTGCGTGAGATGGGTAAGATTCCTTTGCTGACCAAGGAAGAGGAAATTGATCTTTCCATGAGTATCGAAGAAGGAGAAGATGTTATTATTGATGCTATTTGCTCTGTCCCTTATCTTATAGGGTACATTATCAACTACAAGGAACCTTTACTTAATCGTGAAAGACGGGTAAAAGAGCTTTTTAAAAGTTTCGAAGACGAAAAAGCCGAAAAAGAGGATAGTGATGATGAGGATGATAACAGTGATGATGAAGACAGCAATACTTCTCTGCCAAAAGATGATAAAAGAGTCAAACAGGTAGTAGACAGCTTCAAACAGTTGGAAAAAGCAAAAAAAGAGTGGATGAAAGCGCGTGATGATCTTGATATTTTTATGCAAAATGAAAGCGATCCCATCGTTATTCTTCATGAACGTCTTAAGATTGCTTTTAAGAAAGAACAGCTTAAATCTGCCCTTTTGAACCTTGGACCTACATCCAAACTGATCAACGAACTGGTAAAAGCTATGGAAACTGCACTTACAAGCGATGACAGCTTTGAGCGTGAACTTAAACGTTTGGAATACAAACTACCACTTTTCAATGAAACACTAAACGAAAATCATACCAAGCTGCTTAGTAACATCATCAATATGGACAAAGACGATATTATCGATGCTGTACCTGAGACTACGATGGTAAGCACCTATGTTGAAATCAAAAAACTTTTTGAGACAAGAGAAGCAAGTAAAGGCAGCTTTGATCTTTCCGAAGAAAAGCTTCAGGAGATTTTGGGGCAGATACGTCGAGGTAAAGCCAAAAGCGAAGTGGCTAAAACACGTATGGCAAAGTCTAACCTCAGATTGGTTGTCTCCATTGCTAAGCGCTATACAAACAGAGGACTTCCTTTTCTTGACCTTATTCAGGAAGGAAATATCGGTCTCATGAAAGCGGTTGATAAATTTGAATACGAAAAAGGATACAAATTTTCAACCTATGCCACGTGGTGGATACGCCAGGCTATTTCCAGAGCCATTGCAGACCAGGCCAGAACCATTCGTATCCCTATCCACATGATAGAGACGATTAACCGTATCAATAAGATCATCAGAAAGCACCTTCAGGAAACAGGAAAAGAGCCCGATCTTGATACTATCGCCGAAGAAGTAGGACTCTCTGTGGATAAAGTAAAAAATGTCATCAAAATCACCAAAGAACCTGTCAGTCTTGAAACACCTGTAGGAGATGAAGATGATGGTAGATTTGGTGACTTTATCGAAGACAAAACAACTCTGAGTCCGACCGATGTTGTACTCAAAGATGACCTTAACAACCAAATAGATGACGTGCTTGACCAGCTTAATGAAAGAGAAAAAGCCGTCATACGTATGCGCTTTGGTCTTTTAGAAGATGAAAGTGACAGAACACTTGAAGAGATAGGAAAAGAGCTTAATGTTACGCGTGAAAGAGTTCGCCAGATAGAGTCATCTGCAATCAAAAAACTTAAACACCCTAAAGTAGGTAGAAAACTTAAAAACTACATAGAAGAGTAATTCAAAGGATTTTAAATGTCTGAGCCTAGATTTTTCGCCCTAATCATAGGCACGGAGATCCTTAACCGTCGGAGAATAGATAAACACTTCGACTTTGTTAGCAAAACCTTAGAACAAAAAGGGCATAAACTCAGCGGCTCTTTTATCATCGAAGATGACCCTGCTCTGATTGTACAAACCATCAAGTTTATCGCTTCTCAGGAAAATTCTATATTATTTTCTTTTGGCGGTATCGGTTCTACCCCTGATGACTACACTAGAAAATGTGCAGCCATTGCACTTAAAGACGGCCACATTCTCATTCACCAAGAAGCAAAAAAAATCATCGAAAAGAAACTTGGAAAAAATGCTTACCCACACTCCATACGTATGGCAGAACTTCCCGTAGATGCAAAACTCCTCGATAACCCTGTCAATAACATGCCTGCATTCTCCCTGGATGAACGCTACTACTTTATGCCTGGTTTTCCAGAAATGAGTCACCCGATGGTAGAGGCAATACTGGACAAACTCATACCCAACAAAACAAACTACTATCGTCATACGCTTACTGCACTTTGCAAGGAAAATATATTTATTGAAGTGATGGAAACTATGCCCAAAGAAGTCGAGTCTTCTTCCTTACCAAAACTCTATAGTGATGGATGGCGAGTCACCATCTCAGCAGCTTCACGAAATAAAAAATTGGCAGAGGGTGCATTTCAAAGATACATAGATCTACTCGAAGACAAAAAAATAATCTATAGCCTCACTGATGAAAGCAACCTCTAAACATTATGACCTACCTCGAAACACTTAAACATCCCACCATAAGAAGACTCTCTCTTGTGCAATTCATCTCCTATTTTGGAACATGGTTTTCCCAGGTAGCCATCTTCTCTATGATTGTAGCCTATGGTGCAGATGAGATCACCATTGCTTTAACCGCTTCCATGGCGATGCTACCTGCGGTTATCCTTGCTCCGCTTATAGGCATAATCATCGACCGTATAGAATTTAAAAAACTTATGCTCACTCTCTTGCTAATAGAAATCACTATGACCCTGGGTTTTATCTTCATTGATTCATTGGAGCATATCTGGGTTTTAATGATACTCATCTTTCTGCGTTCTTCGGCTGCTTCAATGCTCTTTTCTGCCGAGATGACACTCTTTCCTAAGCTCGTACAAGGAAAAATGCTTAAGAATACTAACGAGATACACTCTATCATCTGGTCATTATGTTATGCTTTAGGTATGGCCGCAGGAGGCATTGCAACACATTTTATGGGATTCGATACCGCTTTTATGATAGATGTTGTCCTGTACAGTGTCGCGATACTGCTCTTGCTTGAACTAAAGCTCTCTCTTGAAAAAATTGTACACACTGACTCAAACTGGCAAATGTTCAAAAATGGGTTTAGCTATCTGATATCACATAAAAAGATACTTCATCTCATCTTACTGCACGCTGCCATAGGACTCACTAGTTTTGATGCACTCATTACCCTGCTTGCAGATTTTAAATACAAAGAATTCATAGCCGTCCCTCTTGCCATAGGCTGGATGAACGCCACCAGGGCACTAGGCTTAATGATAGGGCCTTTTTTGATAAGCAAAATTATTTCAAAACAAAATTTACATTATTTTTTCATCCTACAGGGGCTTGCCATTATGCTCTGGTCGGTATTTGAATACAACTTTTATCTAGCACTCGTCGCTTTGTTTGTGACAGGTTTTTTCATCACAACATTATGGTCATACACTTACCTACTCATACAGGAAGAAACAGATTCATCTTTCATGGGACGAGTCATTTCCTACAATGATATGTTCTTCATGCTTTCCAATGTAGCTACAGCAATGTTTATAGGGTATGCTGCAAAATGGGGACTTTCTCTTGAGGGTATCACATTAATTTTAGGTATCGGATTTATTTTTGCTGCACTGTATTATGTTTGGTTTAAAAAGCAATATATTGATGGAAAAGGTCAATAGAAGTATCTGCTATACTTGTTTATCGTCCTCAAGCATCACATATGTCTAGTCCTGGCACACTTTATATAAATTTAAATAACACCGCTGTAGTAAAAAAAGAGATGAGTACACCATAGCCCACGATGGCTGAACTAAGTCTTGGAGCAAGTCCAGATAAAGATGCTAGAGCCCCTGCTGTAATCATCGGTGCCATTCCCGCCTCCATAACCGACACACTTGCTGCCAGATTTGTCCATCCTGCTATGGAAACTATAGCTAAAGCTACGATTGGAGAAATGATTAATTTTATAAAGAGCGCTACACCAAAAGGTTGTATTTCATGTCTAGGTACTCTAAGCTGTAGCTGTAACCCCACTGCGACTAAAGCAACAGGCACAATAGTATTGGCCAAAGTAGACAATACATTGGAGACGGTATCAGAAAAAGGCGTATTGATAAAAAACAATGCAGTGATCAATGATACAAATGGGGGAAATGTGAGCGCTTTAATTGCCATGGTCTGAAAGTTAATTTCACTTTTATTTGAATAATAAGACACTACAAATATACCATAGGTTGAAAGTGCCAAAAACGTACCTATTTGATCATATACCAAAATAAAAGGCAGTGCCTCTGCTCCCAAATAGGCACTAATAATAGGAATACCTAAAAAAGATGAATTGGTTAATACTGCAACAAGCATTAAAGCTCCTGTCACTTCTTTTGTAAAATGGAGTATTTTAGATACCGTCAGTGTTATAACAGCTGCAATGATCGTCACACTCCATGCGATGATGATGGGGATTATAAACTCCACCGTGAATGAGAGCTTAGGGATTTGCAGCAGTATCATTGCAGGAAGCGAAATAAATATAACAAACTTATTTAGTATGGCTGCTGCCTCTTCCGGAAAAATACGTAATCTTTTGAATACATATCCAAGGGAAATAGCCAATACTATTAAAATAAAATTTTCCATAAATAACTGTCCTACACTTGAATTTTAACTTGAATCATCGCCCCTTCTTTTATGCGTTGAGAAGATCCTCAATCTGTCCAACAATACTGGGATCTTCAAGAGTAGAGGTATCTTGAGTAATCTTTTCGCCTTTTGCAAGTGCCCTAAGAATTCTTCTCATAATCTTTCCGGATCTTGTTTTTGGAAGATCCGGAACAAAGACGATGCCATCGCACAAAGCAATGTTACCAATCTCTGTTTTAATAATCTGATTGATCTCCTTCATGGTTTCAAGCTCATCCGCTACATCATCTTTATGGTCTACTGGTACAAGCTTGAGTACGACATAGGCAAAAATACCTTCTCCCTTAAGATCATGGGGTTTACCTACAACTGCTACTGCAGCTACATTCTTATGTTTTTTAATCGCTGCTTCTATTTCAGCCGTACCCATACGGTGCCCTGATACATTGATCACATCATCTGTACGGCCGGTGATCGTAATGTAGCCATTTTCACCATAGATTGCACCGTCACCTGTAAAGTATACAGGTTTACCTTCTTTTGTCACGTCACCGAAGTAAGACTTTTTGAAACGCTCATCATCACCCCATATGCCACGGATCTGTGACGGCCAAGGGCGTGTTACACACATATATCCACTCTCACCCTCACCTACTTTTTCGCCCGTTTCAGGATCAAGTATCTCTGCCATGATACCTGGCAAGGGCAGTGTCGCACATGCCGGCTTTATAGGCGTAGCTCCAGGGAGTGGAGAAACAATGTGGCCGCCTGTCTCAGTCTGCCAGTATGTATCTACGATGGCACACTTACTCTGTCCCACCTCTTCATAGTACCATTTCCATGCCGTTGGATCAATAGGTTCTCCTACGGTTCCCAATACTTTGAGACTCGAAAGGTCATATTTGGCTGGCTCTTCTTCACCCATTTTGTGAAGTACCCGTATCGCAGTAGGTGCAGTATAGAACTGATTTACCTTATGTTCTTCTACTATTTTCCAAGGACGACCTGCATCAGGGAAGGTGATAACACCTTCAAACATTAGCGTTGTAGCGCCCATGGCAAGTGGCCCATAAACAATGTAGGTATGCCCGGTGATCCAGCCGATATCTGCTGTACACCAGTAGGTATCATTTTCTTTCACGTCAAATACCCATTCCATCGTCATTTGTGCCCAAAGAATGTATCCTGCCGTGTTGTGTTGTACTCCTTTTGGTTTGCCCGTACTACCGGAGGTATAAAGCAAAAAGAGAGGATCTTCACTCTCCATGGGTTCAGCATCACATTTTCCCGATTTACCCTGAATCAGTTCATTATACGAGTAGTCACGTCCTGCTACCCAAGTAACCTCTTCATGATTTCTCTCTACCACTAACACTTTTTCAACCGGTGTTTTACCTGTAAGCGCTTCATCTACCACAGATTTTATCATATATGGCTTTGTTTTTCTATAGGCACCATCTGCAGTGATCACAACTTTTGCTCCAGCATCTTCGATCCTGTCGCGTAGTGCTTCCGAAGAGAATCCGCCAAATACAATAGAGTGGATTGCGCCGATACGTGCACAGGCAAGCATCGCATAGGCAGCTTCAGGGATCATTGGCATATAGATGATTACTCTGTCACCTTTTTTTACACCAAAATCTTCTTTAAGAAGGTTGGCAAACTTGTTTACATTGTAAAAAAGCTCAAGATAGGTAATAACCTGCTTATCTCCTCTATCACCTTCAAAGATAATTGCTGCTTTATTTTTATGAGTCTTGATATGACGGTCAACACATTGGTGCGCAACATTTAGTTTACCGCCACTAAACCATTTTACGAACGGTGCATTAGATTCATCCAGTACCGTATTATACGGCTCAAACCAATCGATCTTCTCGTCTGCATACCCTTTCCAGAAACCTTCATAATCATCAGTAGCTTTTTTTACTAAAGCACTGTACTCATCCATACTTTTTATTCTTGCATCTTTTGCAAACTCAGGGTTTGGATGATAGATTTTTTGTAACATATTTTTTCCTCTTGTAAATTTATATAAAAATTACCGACGTAATTTCAAGATAAATTTAAACTCAGCTATATGCCCTATGCCCCTTTAAATTTAGTCATATTTTTTAACTTTACATACATCATCGCCATCATAACAGCATCATTCAGAGCATCGTGTACTTGAAGGCTCGGCAATGCCAGATCTTTTAAAATAGTGTCAAATCTCAAATCTATATTGCCCTGAGGAATTCTTGCAATTTTTTTATCATAATAAAGTGCTGAGACTTCTTCTTTTTTATTGGGTAGAGTAATGCCGAATATCGGCTTGATATATTTATTTATCATGGCTACATCAAATTCCAAATAGTATCCAACCAGTGTTCTGCTGCCGATATAGTAAAGAAATTTTTCTATAGCCTCTTGAAGAGGAATGGCTCCCTGTAGATCACAATTTCTAATTTGATGAATGGTAATACTCTTATGAGAAATATCTTTTTTTTGCTGTATATAAATATGGATCGCCTCATTGGTTAAAATCTTATTTCCTTTAATTTTAACTGCTCCAATAGAAATAATGTCATCTATTTTAGGATCTAGTCCTGTAGTTTCACAATCGTAAACAACATATTCATCTTCATGTGGTTCATCAAACAAAAAAGCAAAACGCTCATCTGTCAATTTTTTACGATTTCGATTGTAAAAGAATTTATCAAACATCAATTACCCTACCATTGAAAGATTAAAATGATGTGTCAATCTCTTTTTAAAGTGATTAACTGTTTTGATAGATTCTTTGAGTAAATCTCGTTCTAATTTTCCTATGTTTTCAAGAGAAATAAAGTTATCCATAGGAGTACCTCTGAATAACTTTCCTAACTGTGCATGTAACCTTAATGTATTTATAGCCTCTAACGCTTCTATAAGATTTGAAGCATCTTCTTTAGTCAAATAGCCAATGTTATTTAACGCTTTGATACGCATAGTAGTATTGGTTTCTCTAATGCCATTTTCAAGTGCCAATGCCCTTACCCCATGCACTAAGGCAAACAGCGCACCTTTTTTAATATCTATTTCATTTTTATGTTCTTTATCTGCACTGATAAACTGTGAGAACATCCCAAGCGATGATTCAAAAGTCTGTATTGAACGTGCAAAGTGAGAAAGGATGATTTTATTTTCTGATACTTTGACTATAAGGTATTCTATAAGTTCCTCATGGAGTTTTGTATTGCCACAAATAGCTAGGGAGTCAAAGAAAATCGCCATATCCATAAAGCCGTCATAAGTGGGCTCATCTAACCAGATTCTAATATCTTTCTTATAGTCTGAAACACTTTTTCTCCACTTAGGATTGATGATCATTACGTTACCCTCACAACGTGGAAAACCCACTTCATCTAAAACACTGATGAATTTTTCAGTGACTTCATCCGCATCAATAGGCGTAAATCCATCCTCAAAAATGAGTGCATTGTCCTGGTCTGTACGTAAGATCTGTTCTTCTCTACCTTCGCTCCCTAACAAAATGAATGTCACTTTTTCATGCCACTCCCTAGGAATAACAAATTCAAAGATTTTATTGTACATTTTACGGTTGATCTCTGAAATAAGTTTAGCTATATAACGACTTTTAATTCCTTTGGCGTGTAGTGTTTCAATCATAATATTCATACGGCTAGATGCGGAGATCACTGCATCTAAATCTCTTGCTTTTTCCATCTGTACAGTGATAAGGTGTGTTTGGTTTGAAAAATAACTTAAAAGGTCAATAAGCTCTAAAACACCTACTATCTGATTCTTTTTGTCCAAGACAGGTAAATGCTTAATGGACTGTCCAGTCATAAGAAGTAAGATATTAAAAAGTAATTCACCTTCTTGTATAGTATGAATTGGGTAGGTTTGAATATCTTTAATCATTTCTAGATTTTCTACCTCTTTCTCTAGAATGTAATGTCTGAAATCTTGATCCGTTACAATACCAAATCCTTCTTCATTTTCCACAAGAAGACATGTGGCATCTGAATTATGCATTTGTCTTAATGCTTCAATAATCGGTTTATTTGAAGGTACAACACATGCTTTATGAAGGATGGACTTCTCTACTCTTGCTACCATTAAGTCACTAATACATGCATACTCTTTTTTATCATTCAGCATATCCATTCTATCTATAATAGATGAAAAGAAATACTCTTTAAATGCTTTATTTTGTTCACACAAGTCTAAAAATATCTTTGCTGGTATCTCATAACAAATCAACTCTTCACTTACAATATAGTTGTACTCTGAAGGTTTATTTCCTATGATCTCAATACCACCAAAGGTATCATAGCTATGATACACGTCCAATAACTCATCTTCATTTTTTACGCATACAGCACCTTTAATAATATAATAAATGCTTTGAGGCACATTTTGTGTCTTCACTAGTGTAGTATTTTCTGGGTAATAAGCAATTTGTGCAGATTTTTCAATCATTTTCAATGACGTATTGTCAAGAAGCGAGAAGGGATGGTGTGCTTTTAAACTTTCCAATAAAGCTATCAATGATTTTCCTAAATAATATTTTAGTATTTAACCAAAGCCCAAAAGGACTTTGGTTAAAGGTTGAGCTAGTGGTTTGCTGCACCATCTGCACCAATACCAGTTTGACATCTAATGTCTTGGGCATCAAATTCTTCGATACATCTCGCTGCATCGTCTGAATTGTCTGTAATCGAGAAGAACCATATAGCAATAAACGCTAAAGGCACTGAGAAAACAGCCGGAAAGCTATAAGGTACAATAGCCGAAGCGTTACCTAAGATATCTACCCAAACAGCAGGGCCAAGGATAACGAGTACAAGCGATGAAATGAGACCGATGTATCCACCAATCACGGCACCTCTTGTTGTTAACTTTTTCCAGAAGATTGACATAAACAATACTGGGAAGTTAGCTGAAGCTGCGATTGTAAATGCAAGTGCAACCACGAATGCAATATTTTGTTCTTCAAAAGCAATACCAAAGAAGATTGCAGCAATACCGATGGCAACTGTCGCCATTTTTGATACTTGCATCTCTTTTGCTTCATCCACTATTTTACCTTTTGCAAATGCGTTGGCATAAAGGTCATGTGAAATGGCTGAAGCGCCCGCAAGCGTAAGACCGGATACAACCGCAAGGATAGTAGCAAAAGCAACTGCAGAGATAAATCCTAAGAAGTAGTCACCACCCACAGCGTGAGCAAGCCATACTGCTGCCATGTTATTCATACCTTTAAGTGTAACACCATCTGCTGACAAGTAAGTACCCGCTGGGTCGCCAAGTACGAGTACGATGGCACCAAATCCCATAATGAATGTAAGTACATAGAAGTAACCAATAAGTCCCGTTGCCACAAACACTGATTTTCTAGCCTCTTTTGCATCTGCAACCGTAAAGAATCTCATAAGTATGTGCGGCAGACCCGCTGTACCGAACATAAGCGCAATACCAAGAGAGATAGCTGAAACAGGATCAGACACTAGTCCACCAGGACTCATAATCGCTACACCTTGAGAGTGTATCTCTGTTGCTCTTGTAAAGAGTGTATCAAAACTAAATCCAAATTCAGACATCACCATAATTGACATAAAAGTAGTACCCAAAAGAAGTAGAACCGCTTTAATAATCTGTACCCATGTAGTTGCAAGCATACCACCAAATACAACGTATAAGATCATCAATATACCAACAAGAACAACTGCAAACTCATAGTCTAAGCCAAATAGAATCTTAATCAATTGACCGGCACCAACCATTTGAGCAATCAAATAGAGAATAACGACAGAGATAGATCCAAGTGCAGCCAAAATTCTTACCTGTTTTTGTTTTAATCTATATGCAGTAACATCGGCGAATGTATATTTACCAAGGTTCCTAAGTTGCTCAGAAATCATAAAAAGAATAATCGGCCAACCGACTAAGAATCCGATTGAAAAAATTAGTCCATCGTACCCTTTGAGGTAGACCATTCCGGTAATACCAAGGAAGGATGCTGCTGACATGTAGTCACCTGCAATCGCAGTACCATTTTGAGTACCTGTGATACCACCACCGGCAGTATAAAAATCTTTTGCTGATTTTGTTCTTTTTGAAGCCCAGTATGTAATACCAAGTGTCGCGGCAACAAAAATAAGGAACATAACGATCGCTGGAACATTTAGTGATTCAGCTTTTGTACCTTCTCCCAAATCTGCGCCTACTGCAAATGCAACTGTTGTTGCCGCAAGTATAAATAGAGATAAAAACTTACCTAACATTATTTCATCCCCTTTTCTAGATCATTTTTTAAGTCACTTAAGAGTCCGTCAAACTCACCATTTGCTCTTCTGACATAAACCCCTGTTAAAACAAATGAAAAAACAATAATGGCAATACCAACAGGTATACCTACGGTCATCATAGCATCTGGGCTTATTTTGGCTCCTAGTGTTTCTGGGCTAAATGCGATTAACAAAATAAACGCATAATATACTACTAACATAATAATAGTAAGTGTCCATGCGAATTTACCTCTTTTACTAATGAGCTCCTGGTACTTAGGATTATATTTAATCGCTTGTACTTGTTCTTTAGTCATTTTTTCTCCTTCATGTTTTAATGTGCAAATAGTCAACGCTACTTGTACTATAGTCTTTTAAAAGTTATAGTTTGCTATGAGTCTATATTCATCCCAATTGTACGGTCCATCGGCAGTATCTCCGAAATCTCTTGGGAAATTCCCTCTAAATCTCAAATTCAATGCTTTTGTTGCTTGATATTCTATATCAAATCCAGATTCTGATGAGTTAAGACCTGATGCATAAGTCGCTACGTCCCCCACATCAAATGATACATAATATACACTTGCTTTTAAGTCAAGATCGGTCATCTCTTTAAAGCTATAGGTACCTGAAACTTTAGTCGCGTCGGTGTCTGCAAAGAACATATGTCTTGTAACCATCCCTTGCGTAAATGCCGGCATGCCGCCCCATGGTGTGAGAATGCCACCATTCATAGTCCCGTCACTGTCAGCAGTTTGAGAGTAAGCTGCATATCCGCTAAGTGCTCCATAAGCCGCATTTAACTTCACCGCTCCATAGTTACTGTCTACATTACCTGCTAGTTGGTCACCAACATCACTTTCGTTGATATATTGTGCAGAAGCAGTCATTTTTACATCATTATTAAGTAAACAATTCCATCCATAATCCGCTTGTAAATATACTGCATTTAAAATATCATGCGCATAGTAATCCCAAGCTTGAAGCGTAAGATTCTCAATGCCTTTATAAATGATTGCACCTGCAGTAACGCCTGCGGTATCAGTACCTGCACCTAATGTAATAACACCCATATCAGCAAAACGACCGTTAGTACCTTCTTTATATCCATAACCATATCCACCTTGGATAGCAAGAGAAGGTAAACTTGCAGGGTACACATTAGCAAACGTACCTACAGTCTCTCTAGTTATATGTGCCAAAATAAGTGTTGTATCATCGATGTCTGTATTACTCAATACTGCTGCTTCAAAAAGGTTAGGAATCATTCTTGCATCATCTGAACCTGCCATCGGTGTATCAAGTTGTTGACGACCTATTTTGATATTGGTATTTCCAAATGCATAATTGAGGTAAAGTTGACCTATAAATGCATAATTCTCAAAATTATCACCGTAAAGTGCAGGATCATAAGCTGAAGCACCTGCAACTGATGCATCTTCATCATGTATATCAAATCCATAGGTTCCATACGCTGCAACTACTGCTGTAAAGCCATTGAAGTCAGGTGTTTTATAACCTATGTAACCACCTGTTGCCAGTGAACTACGATTGTTAACTAAAGACCCTGAATATGTTCTGTCAAGATAAAAAGTTCTTGATTGTCCAAAGATCTCACCATAATCCTGCTCTGCGGCCACCCCTACTACTGGCTCCACTGGCACAATATCTCCCCCAGCCATAAGCAGTGTTGATGCTACCATAGATAAAGCTAAATATCTTCTCATTTTGTCTCCTCTTATTTTTTACATATATTATGAAGCATTAACGTAGCATTAACGTAGCATTAGGGAAAAGAAGGGGAAAGTTTTATTAAAAAAAGTTATCTGTGTATATTGGTTACAAAATGGAGATATATACTGATCAAAAAAATCAAGTTTTTTTGATCAGTATATATCCAACACCCTTGAGTGTTACGATTAAGTCTTCCTTGAGCACTTGACGAACCCTATGTATCTCTGCTCTCATGATAGCATTATCTACAGGACTGTCATCCCATGCATAGTATCTAAGCATTTCAAAGTCAACCACTTTATTGATATTTACAGCAAAAAGTTCTATGATCTGTGATTGTTTATTGGTTAGCAGTTGTTCTGCACCATCAAATAACAAACATTTGTTCTCAATGTCATAACCATACATTTTGGATATCTTTATAAAACTTTTTGCTCGTATGTCTGCAATTCTTAGCAATCGTTCTATATGCAAACTTAATTCTTTGAGATGAAAAGGTTTTTTCAAATAATCATAACACCCTAACTCATACGCTTTACTTATCTGCTCTATCTCCGTAATAGCAGAGATGAAGATAGTAGGTACATATATCTTCTCTTTTTGCAGGGTATCAAGTAAAGAAAGTCCATCCATACTGGGTGTATTGATATCAAAGATAAAAAGGTCGTAACTGTTATTACATATATTGGCATACGCTTCTTTGCCATCTTCAAATGCTGTCACTGCATACCCTGTATCCGTCAAATACTCTTTTATCGCACTCTGGAGCATTAACTCATCTTCAAGCAATAATACTTTCATCTAGCCCCTCCTTATTAAACCTATAACTGAATACTGTCATGTCATCATCAGACTGTACTTCTATTTTAACGTTTTCTTTTTGACAAATAGTATAGACTATTTCTAGTCCCAATCCAAAGCCACCCCGTACATTATTCTCACGCTCATAAGCTTTAAAGATACGTTCAGTATCTCCTATTTTAGGAGAAATAGTTAAAAATTTCAACATAATTTCTTCTTTCTCTTCTTTAAGTATCACCCTTACATCCGTATCTTTATTGGCATATTTAATGGCATTAGATAAATTGTTATCAATAATCCTCTGTAATTCTTCGAGACTAAAATAAAGCCAAAGATCATTTTGAATCTCAGCAATGATGTTATGTTGATTTCCTAATGCAATTTCAGAAAAAAAGTCAATCCTCTCCTCAAGAAACTGAGAAATATTCAAGTGCTTTTTAACATAAACAAAACGGTTTTTTTTCACCACATAGCTCAAATCATCATAGATGTTAGAAATGATCTTACTTGCTGCCTCTATTTTTCTAAGATATCTGTTTTCACCTTCTTTCATTTTAAACAAATCAATATGGGTCATAATCACCGCCAACGGTGTATTGATCTCGTGGATAGAATGCTTAATAAAACTGTCTTGTGCCTTGACAAGAGAAGCATTAAAATCTTTTTCTTTTTCAAGCAAAATGTTTTGCTCACTTAAATCTTTTGTTTTCTGCGCTACTTTTGATTCAAGTGTCAGGTTCAACTTTTTTAGTTTTTCTTTCCTTAGATGGATAACGCTGATCATCGCATTAATATAATGCACCATTTTTTTAAATTCAGAAAGACGTATATTATCCTCATCTATCATGGCATACGTAGATGAAGCTTCTTTAAAATAATCACTAAATGAAGATATCTCTCTTTGAAGTATACGATTTGTAATGACAATCCCTATAATACCCGCTATAAACAAAATAGCCAAAAGAAACACCATTTCAAGAGAATACTTATTAAGTCTATTTTTGAGTATCTCTTTTTGAGTTTGAATAAGTATTTCTACTTCATCAAGATACACACCTGTCCCAACCATCCAACCCCAAGGTTCAAAGGATTTCGCATAAGATATTTTAGGACTCAATGAACCTGTAGTAGGTTTTAGCCACTCGTATTCAACAAATCCGCCCTCTTTTTTTCGTGAAATATCTATAAGATCTTTAATGACCATTACACCATTCATATCTGCAATTGTATAAAGATTTTTACCTATATTCTGTGTTTGTATAGGGTCAGAAAGCACGATACCGTTAAAATCATACACAAAAATATATCCCGTACCATCGGGACGCCCATAGAGTTCTTCAATGGCATGAAGTATCTGTTTTTTCAACACATTTTCATCTATCACTGTGTTTCTATATTCATATGCGTTACTGATAAACTTGAGTACGCGCGTGACATCAAAGGCAATAGTGTCTTTTTGTTTTTGAATAAATTCTGCTTGAATACTTTTAACTTCAGCGTCAAAATTTTGGTATTCACTATAGGCAACTATTATCGAAAATATAATAATGACCATAAGCATCATAAGCATACCAACGACATGGATACCCGCAATTGTTTTATTTTTTAAAAAAATGACATTATCCTTCCACAATATACCCTCTTTAATTTTCAATTTTACCATTAAATTACTAAGGATGCATTAACTTATAAGATAGAAGTATTTAGTAAATTTTAAAATACACAGATTGAAGTAAAATGTTAACTGATTGCAGTCTATACTTTTTTGACCAAGAACAAAGGAGGTTATGAATCAGAAACCCTTTTGATCCTAGTAAAAAGATACTATATTTTATTTTTAGTGAGAAGATAGGAGTATAAACAAAAAAGGTGAAAAGAAAAGCATATTTTTTCTGTGATGGAGTCTTGATGAAGACTCCTATTTATACATTAAATCCAAAAAAACCTGGGAACATAATAATACCAGTCAGCACCATCACTTGTATCAGAATAAAGGGAACAACACCTTTATAGATCTGTGCCGTTGTTACTGATGAGGGAGCAACACCTTTAAGATAAAAAAGACTAAATCCAAAAGGCGGGGTCAGGAAAGATGTTTGTAGATTCATCGCAATCAAAATCGCGAACCATACAGGGTCTATCCCAAGATTTGCCGCGATAGGTGCAAGGATAGGCACAACTATAAATGATATTTCAACAAAATCGATAAAAAATCCAAGTATAAGAATAGCTATCATAGAAAGAACCAAGAAGCCCCATTTTTCGCCAGGCAGACCCATCATAAATTCTTCGACAATAACATCTCCTCCCATTTCTGAAAAAACCATAGAAAATGCCGTTGCTGCGATAAGAATGGCAAAAACCATGCTGGTTATCTTCGCCGTTTCAAGAGCACTTTCATGCAGCATTTTGAATGAAAACTCTCTATATAGATAAGATAAGATAAGCGCACCGATACCTCCTATAGCTGCAGATTCCGTTGCTGTGGCGAAACCTGAGAATATAGAACCAAGCACAAGTACAATCAGTACAAGCGGAGGCACAATAGCTTTTAGTGCGGTTTTCCACTGTTGCGACTTAGAGATAGTGTCATCCTCAAAGACAATTGCTGGTGCCACATCTTTTTTGAAATATGCCAAGATCAATACATATAGTATATATAGTCCCACAAGCGTAAGCCCCGGGATAACAGCGGCCTTAAATAAATCACCTACGGGAACGTACATAACATCCGCAAGTATAATGAGTACTATTGACGGAGGGATTATTTGACCCAACGTTCCAGAAGCACAGATAATTCCAGAGGCAAGACTAGGATCATATTTATGTTTAAGCATTACAGGAAGAGCAATAACACCCATTGCCACAACAGATGCTCCGACGACACCAGTGGAAGC
The DNA here is from genome assembly GCA_024637255.1 of Sulfurovum sp. Lineage (GTDB taxonomy): Bacteria > Campylobacterota > Campylobacteria > Campylobacterales > Sulfurovaceae > Sulfurovum. Next base: position 213,107 of record JAGXFO010000009.1, on the reverse strand, counting down.
TGCAAGCATTGCACCGACGAGTATTGTTGAAACAGCTATGCCTCCTCTTACAGAACCAAAAAGCATACCGCTTGATTCAAGGAGTTTTTCTGCCATTTTACTTTTTTGAAGTACTATTCCCATAAAGATAAACAGAGGAATTGCCATCAAAATCGTATTTGTCATTGTTGACATAATACGATAGGGCACCATTGTGAAAAGATCTATGGATCCAAAAAAACCATCAGTAATAAGTGCAAATATTATTGCAACACCTGCAAAGGTAAAGGCAACAGGAAAGCCTATAACAAGAAGTAATAAGGCTGTGACGAACATAACGATTGCTATCATTTAAAAAGTACCTTGAGAGTTATTAGAGTACATCATCTTCTATATGATGTACTGTTGGTTGTTCTATATTTAAAAACACATTTATATTTTTGATTATAAAACCTATTGTTGCAAAAACAAGAAGTACAAAACTGGTCGCAATAAATGATTTTACTATCCATCTATGCGTCAGTCCACCTGGGTTTTCACTCACTTCTGATATGGAGTAAGCTTCGTAAGCATACAAATATCCGCCATATATAAGCAGCAGACTGAAGGGTATAATAAAGAGAATTGAACCAACGATATTGATCACTGCCTTTGTCTTTGGCTTAAAATGTTCGTAAAAAACATCTACTCTTACGTGAGCATCCTCTTTTAAGGTATAAGCCAAACCTATGAGTATTACGAAAGAGAAAAAATGCCATTCTAACTCTTGAAAGGCTACTTTACTGTCATGGAAAAAATAGCGCATGATAACATCATAACAGACGTTAAGCATCATAATAACCATTACAATAGCATTAAAATTACCTATCCAATCTATAATTTTGTCGATAGTTCGTTCTAGTCTAAGTAGCATCTTTTCTCTTTCATTGTATTCTCTTTAATTTTCAAACCTTTGCTTCCGTTAACCGGAAGCAAATAGCTTTATCTAATAACTCTTCAAGTAAGCGAAATCAGAAATATTTGTCCAGTCACGTACTTTCTTTAAGTATGCTTTTTGATGGTCAATAATCTTTTTAGTCATTGGATCTTTTTCAGATAATTCTATCAGCAGCTTATCATTCTCTGCCTCTATTCTTGTCATGATCTCTTTAGAAAATGTCTTAATCTGAACATTTGGATAATCTTTTTTAATGGTTGCTAGACTTTCAGCATTCTCATGCATGGACTGAGAAAGCATATCATAAGCTGATGATTTCATAGCTTCTTTCAAGATCTCTTGAAGATCGGCAGGAAGTTCATTGAAAGCTTTTTCGTTAACTAAAAACTGCAACTCAGTTGCCGGCTCATGCCATCCCGTATAATAATAAGGTGCAACCTTATGAAAGCCCATCTTTAAATCAAGTGCAGGCCCAACCCATTCTAGAGCATCAATAGTACCTCTGTCAAGTGCTGTATATAGTTCGCCTGGGGCAATGTTAACAACACTAGCACCTAGCTTAGACAATACTTCGCCCGCGAAACCTGGAATTCTCATTTTGAGACCTTTGAAATCTTCAACAGTCTTCATCTCTTTCCTAAACCAACCGCCCATCTGATTTCCTGTGTTTCCACCAGGAAAGGACATCATGCCGTGTTTGCCGTAAACTTCTTGGGCCAGTTCCATGCCGCCACCGTAGTAGAACCATGCATACTGTTCTTGAGCGATCATACCAAAAGGTACAGTTGAAAAGAACATTGTATTCATGTCTTTACCTTTCCAATAGTAAGAAGCTGAATGTCCCATTTGATATCGTCCTGATTTTACAAAATCATAAATACCAAGAGGTGCCTTATGCTTGTTTGCAGAATCAATTTTAATAATAAATCTGCCATCAGACATTTTTTTGACTCTCTCAGCCATGTTAATAACTGCATCACCAAAGATAGGCATTCCTGATCCCCATGTCTGTGCCAGTTTCCAAGTAATAACTTTTTTATCAGATGCATTTAAGCTTCCAGTTAAAAAAGTCACAAACATTGCTATATAAGCAAGTTTGAAAATTCTCATAATTACGCTCCAAAATTTAATTAGCTGAATGTGCCAGCTTCATTTAATTGTAAGCCAAAAGTATAGCATTAACATAGCATCTATCCTAAAAGACTTTAATTAAGAAAAATAATTTTACTTTGTTACATTTATACACTATTTATAGTCTATATTAAATTACAAATTTGCATGGTTGACTAAGCTTAGAGATTCTTATCTATCAAAGCGATATTCTATGGATTAAATTTTATTCTACAAGATAGTACCATGATTTGATATATTATTTATCATATTTATGTTAGAATCTCCAAAATTTAACCTATGGAGATATTCAAATGGATATTAGTAAAATCGGACATGGTGAAAACCCAGATGCAGTTAAAGCAATTATTGAAGTGCCCTTAAACTCAGCTATCAAATACGAAATAGACAAAGACTCAGGTGCAATTGAAGTAGATAGAGTGCTTTATTCTGCCATGCATTACCCGGCAAATTATGGTTTTGTAGCAAACACGCTTTCAGATGATGGTGATCCAGCAGATATTCTTGTACTCTGCGACTACCCGCTCCAGGCAGGTTCATACATCACATGCAGACTTGTCGGTGTTCTTATGACTGAAGATGAAAGCGGTGGAGATGAAAAACTTATCGCTGTGCCTACGGTAAAAATAGACCCGACATATGCGCATATCAACGACCTTGGCGATGTACCAGAACATACACTAAACCGTATCAAAAATTTCTTTGAAACTTACAAAATGCTTGAGCCAAACAAGTGGGTAAAGGTATCAGGATTTAAAGACAAAGCCGCCGCAACAGCTATCTTGGACAAAGCAATTAAAAACTATAAATAATAGTCAAGTAAGTACTAACACAGTTATTGAAGCTTTGCTTCAATAACATTATACTTATTAAAAACCTACTTCTTTCTTTCTGTTGTCAACATACCTTCCCACACCAACAACAATTCCCTTAACAATATCTTTTTGATATGCTGATGTAAAAAGTCTTTTTCGTTCTTTAGGATTGGTTATATATCCTACTTCTACGAGTATAGAGGGTCTGCTGGCTCCAACAAGTACATAAAAAGGTGCTGGCCGTACACCGCCATTTTTTACACCTTTGTAATTGCTATTTAACTGTGCCATCATATTATTTTGTACATCTATAGCAAGCTTGTGCGACTGTATGATCTTAGGGCCGCTTAAAACAGAATCTAAGATAACATCCTTACTTAACTTGTCTGTACCCATAAGTACGGATGCATTTTCTCTAGCCGCTATACTCTGAGACCTAGCATCTCTTGTTTTTTGCAGGTAATATGTCTCCACTCCTTCAACTACATTGAAACGACTTGTATCGCCAATGGCATTACCGTGAATAGAAATGAAAACATCTGCATCTTTTTGGTCGGCGATTCTTGTACGCTGATCAAGCCTTAAAAACCTGTCACTGGCTCTTGTTAGGTGCACCCTATAGCCTTCGCGTTTGAACTCTTTGTGGAGTTTTAGAGCGATTTTCAATACCAGATCTTTTTCTTTCTTTCCACTGTTCACTGCACCACCGTCATGTCCGCCATGACCTGCATCTATTACAACAAGATTCTGAGATCTGTCAATTCCCAAACTATCACCACCACAACCCGCAAGCAAGAAGAGTGTTCCTATTCCGGCTACAATACTCTTTTTAATACTTATCACTTTTTTCATTTTTAGTCCTATTATTAAAAATCTATTTCTTTTTTTCTATTACTCAAATAATTATCCACCCCTTCGGCAATACCCTGTGCGATGAGATTCTGGTAATGTGGATTGCAGAGTCTTTCACGTTCTAGAGGATGGGAAATATAACCCACTTCTACCAAAATAGAAGGCCTGCTCGCACCAACTAGCACCCAGAATGGCGCGTGTCTTACACCACCATCTTTTACTCCACTATACTTACTGCGTACATTGGTTAAAATCCTTCGCTGCACATCAATGGCCAGCTTATTAGACTGCACAATTTTTGGTCCAGAAAGCACAGAATCCAAGATAATATTGCGGCTAAGCTGGGTCGTCCCCTGAAGTACTGATTTGTTTTCTCTTTCTGCTATACGCTTGGACCTTGCATCTCTTGTTTTTTGCAAAAAGAAAGTTTCAACACCCTGAACTTTATTTTGACTTTTTTTTGCTACCGAATTTGCATGTATTGATATGAATGCTGCAGACTCTTTCTGGTCAGCAATTTTTGTACGTTGTGGAAGTTTCAAAAAACGATCTGTTGTGCGTGTCATATAGACAGGATGGCCTCTTTTCTTGAGTTCTTTTTCAAGTCTTTTTGCTATCTGCAAGACAACATCTTTTTCTCTTTTTCCTCCCACCACAGCACCGGCATCCTGCCCACCATGCCCTGCATCAATCACTATAAGCTTAGAATGTGCTGAACTATTTTGTACAGGTATTCCGACTTCCTCAGGATAACTCTTAGGTTTTTGATAACGCTGCACAGGCGCAACGTGACTCAGCTGAGCAGATATCGCCTTGCCATTTTTAGGTAAGGCGATATAATAATGATTATCTGGATAAAAGGGTTGATATCCTCCGGCCTTAAAAGAGGGGTAGCCATCAATGACAATCCGTACAGTATTGACTTTGTACTGAGAGATGCGTACATGTATACCCAATCCTAGTGGTATGCGATCATGTCCCAAGCGTGTATTTTTAAAATCATAAATTTCTCGATGAGGATTTCTTAATGTAAGGTGCGTTAAATCATTTTTATTGAACGATTTGGAAAAAAAGAGACGAAGCTCACCTTTTTCCACTACAGCTTTTTGAAGAGTATTTACACCTGAAAAAAGTAGTGTATTGAATAGAAGCAGTAAAAGAAAAAACCTACTAATTTTCAGCATCCCTTTAGTTGTCTTCACCATTCATAAGTTTACCCATAAGTTCTTTCACTGTGATAATCTCCTTAAGACGATACCCGTTTGCCCCTGTAAAGAAAAGTCCAGTTTCCCTGATGCCATCATAAGCATCAGTAAGCCTGTCTGCAATACAGTAACCTACTATCTTAGCTTCTTCACCGCGATGGCATGGAGCCACACAATTTGAGATACAGGCTACTTTTGGCGCCGTACCTTTTTCTATATCTTCATGAAGCTGTGTCCTTACTCCTCGGGCAGGATAGCCCACTGGTGACTTAAAAAGTTGTATATCGTCTTTCTCGGCTGCAATGATAATATCTTTCATCACTTGACTCGCATCACACTCTACTGTACCGATAAAACGTGTACCCATTTGCACAGCATCTGCACCCAACTCCATCATTTTAACTATATCATCATGATCCCACACACCGCCCGCAGCAATAATAGGCATAGAGCCCCAGTTCTTTGCTTCTTCCACTACAGCAGGCAAGATAATTTCAAGTTGATTTTCAGGCATGAAACACTCTTCATATTTAAAGCCTTGATGTCCGCCGCTAAGCGGCCCTTCTACAATGACAGCATCGGGGAGTCTATTGTGTGTTTTTTGCCAACGACGGCATAAAATTCTCAATGCTTTAGCCGTAGAAACAATAGGCACCAAAGCAACATCGGGATAATTTTTAGTCGCCTCAGGCATGGTCAACGGTAAACCTGCACCGGTAATGATAATATTGGCTCCAGCCTTGCAAGCATCCTCTACTACACGGTTATATTCGCTTTGTGCATAGAGAACATTGGCTGCCAAAGGTTTATCGCCACAAATTTTTCTTGCATTCTCAAATATTTTTTTAAGTGCAGGATATGAATAAAAATTGATTGCTTCAAGTGGTCTTTTATCTTTACCCACTGTTTTTTCAACATAAGCTCTTTTTTTGTAAACACCCGTACCCACTGTAGATATTACACCCAGTCCACCTTCTTTTGAAACGCTACCTGCTAACTGATCCCAAGATATGCCAACACCCATACCGCCCTGAACAATAGGTTTTTCAATTGTGTATTTTCCAATTTTAAAAGATTTAAATGGCATTACCCTACCTTTACTTTCGCAAATTTTCGTTTTCCTACCTGCAAGATATATTCTCCTGCGCTAAGATTTAATGTATCGTCAGAAATTTTTTCTTGATCGATACTTACTGCATTTTGTTTAATATCTCTTTTAGCCTGAGAGGTTGAAGGCTCTATGCCAGCATCCACTAGCGCCTTGCATATCCAAATTCCCTCTTCCACCTCTATTTCATTCATATCAGTTGGAAGCAGATTTGATTTAAAAACGTTATCAAACTCTTCTTTGGCTAGTGTAGCCAACTCTTCATTATAAAACCTTGTAACAAGCTCAAGTGCAAGATTTTCCTTGACAATTTTAGGGTGAAGTGTGCCCTTTTGTACATCATCTTTCATCCTGACAATCTCTTCAAGGGATTTCTCACTTAAAAGTTCATAATAACGCCACATTAATTCATCTGAAATTGAAAGTATTTTTGCATAAATATCTTTAGGTTCTTCTGTAATGCCTATATAGTTATTCAAAGATTTACTCATCTTTTGCACACCATCCAGCCCTTCTAAAATAGGCATCATCAGCACAGCCTGTTCTTTCCCAGTATTATATGCACGCTGGAGGTGTCTTCCCATCAAAAGATTAAATTTCTGATCTGTTCCCCCTATCTCAATATCAGACTTAAGTTCAACAGAATCATACCCCTGAAGCAAAGGGTATAAAAATTCTGAAATAGAAATACTCTGTCCGCCTCTATAACGTTTTTCAAAATCATCGCGTTCCAGCATTCTGGCAACATTGAACAGTGTTGTCAATGCAACCATACCCGCAGCACCCAGCTCATTGAGCCAGGTAGAATTAAATACTACCTCAGTCTTATCTTCGTCAAGAATATTAAACACTTGTTCCTGATACGTTTTTGCATTTGCCATGATTGTTTCATGGTCAAGTATTTTTCTCGTTTCGCTCTTACCCGTAGGATCCCCTATGGTTGCAGTAAAATCACCAATAAGAAGCTGTACTCTTCCCCCATGCTTTTGAAATGCTCTAAGCTTTTGAAGAAGCACCGTGTGGCCTAAGTGCAAATCAGCGCCCGTAGGATCAAACCCTGCTTTAACTGTATAAGTACTACCATCATTATAATATTTCACAATGAGTTTCTCAATACGCTCCATATCTATAATTTCTGCAGTACCTCTACTTATCTCTTCTAATGCTTTTTGTACCATATTTATGTCCCCTGTTTATTTATTATATGCGTCATCTAAACTAATAATTTCAATAAGTTTAAACTTTTGTGAGATTTTTTCTGAAAGAAGCTGTTTTTTTGATTCGCTGCTTTCAGCTTCTATTTGACAAAACTCTGCTTCTTCTGAATTTTTAATACCAAATTCTATGCTCAATATATTGAGATTAAGTTCAGAAAGTTTGGCCAGTAAATCTGCCAAAATGCCTTTTTTATTTTTTAGACTTATGGTGAGACGGTATCTGGTAAGCTTAGAACCACTCCAATTCACATAAATCATCTCTTCGCCTTCTACCATTTTAGCATAGGCTTTCTTGCACAATTTATGGTGTATAATTATCTTATTTCCCTTATAGAATGCAACAATCTGATCCCCTACTTTGGGGTGGCAGCAATAATCAAATTCTACGCCATCTAGTGTTTTATTAGTGAAAAAGCTAAAGTGTTCCAGCTCTTTGAGTTTTGGTTTTTTATACCCTTTTTTAAGTAACTCCCAAAAACGTACTTCTTTTGTACCCATATAGTCAGCCACTTGGTGTATAACTTCTTTATAATAATCAAGTTTAATCGGTAATTTATAAATCGTATCATTAAGCTCAATACGTTTTGTAAGCTCGATCATTGCCGTGTTCTTTTGGGAAAATAATGTACCCAAAATATTATAAGCGCTTAAAGTATCTGCTTCTTTTATTCTAGATCTGCAAGCACTTCGTATGCCATCCCGTGCTTTGGATGTTTTCACGGTATCAACCCACGAGCAATATAGATGTGGTTCTTTGTCTTTTAAAATTTTTACAATGTCGCCATTTTTTAAAATGGTCAAAAGTGATGCTTTCTGTTTATTTACCAAGGCTTCGGTGGCATTTGCTCCTACCTCGGAGTGAATAGCATAGGCAAAATCGAGCGCAACAGAGCCCTTGGGCAAGGTATAATAATCTCCCTTAGGTGAAAATACCGTAATATCTTCAGAAAAAAGATCCGATTTTGCCAATTCGTAAAACTCTTCTATAGATTCATTCTGATAATGTAAACTCTGCAACCATTCCAAGTTTACAGTATTGTCTCCACCTTTATATTTCCAGTGGGCTGCTATACCATATTCCGCAAGCCTATGCATCTCCACAGTTCGTATTTGGGCTTCTACGATACCTTCCTCATCAAAAAGGGTAGTATGTATGGTCTTATATCCATTTTCTTTAGGTACGGCTATGTAGTCTTTAAATCTGGATATAAGGGGTGTAAAATTTAAATGCATTAGCCCTAAAACTCTATAGCATCCTATAGGTTCATTCACGATAATACGAATAGCAAGCAGATCAAGCACTTCTTCTATGCTCACACCCTTGCGATGCATTTTGAGGTAAATTGAATAATAATGTTTCACTCTTCCAATAATCTCAAATTCTTCTTCGGTAAAACCGTCTTTCTCCATCGTATCTTTTACTTTTTGAATAAAGGCATTGAGCTTAAATTGTAAATTCTGTGTATTTGACTTGATGTACGTATCTATCTCTTTATAATCTTCAGGATAAATATAACGAAAACTTAAATCCTCCAAATGGTTTTTAAGTTGAGAAATACCAAGTCTGTGTGCTATAGGTGCGTACACAACCATAGTTTCTTCTGATATTCGTTTCTGTTTTTCATAACTCAGTGCGCCTAGCGTAAGCATATTGTGCAGTCTGTCGCAAAGCTTAATGACAAGTACACGTACGTCTTTTATGGAAGCGATGAGCATTTTTCTAAAGGAAAGCGCAGAGTTTATAAGCCTTTCATCCGATCCTGATGGAATCAACTCTTCATCACGTATCTCAATGATCTTGGTAAGCCCCTCGACCATATGTGCTACATCATCTCCAAATTCATCCAGTAAATCCTCAATGCTATAACTTGTGTCTTCAACTACATCATGTAACAATGCGGCTTGCACCATCATTTCATCATTAGAAATTCGGGCAGTAATCGCTGCAACCACTATGGGATGAACAATATAGGGCTCACCACTTTTACGTGTTTGGCCCTCATGTGCTTTGAGTGAAAGTTCTAATGCGGTTTTTGTTGCAGGCAGTGGTGCTGGAACAACAGTCAAGAGAAAGGCGATTGCTTCCTCTATCGTGCTTATTTCTTTAGCTTTATCCAGAAAAGCATCCAAAGTTTTTTAGCCTTCTAAACTTACAATAATTTTTCCTTCAGCTATCTCTCGAAGTGCAATTTCTGCATATTTCATACCTGAGGTATCTATATCCAAACATGGTTTAGCGCCATTGGCTATAGCTTCTGCTCTTTTTCCTACTGCATTTGCAAGAAGGTACTTGTCAAAATCTACTTTTTCCAGTGCTTTAGCTGTTAATTGTTCTGTTCTCATATTTATCCTTTAGCGTATATTTCATTTTTAAAGTGCGACTCATCACATGTGGCCCAAATTCCAAAGTACCAAAGAAATACCTTTGGTACAAACAGAGTATTTGGCATATCTCTATACTCTTTGTTTAAAAGCGTTATTTAACAATAGAACAAAGGCTTGTATCGCCCTTGATAATAGCAAGTAGATTACCTTTTTCAAACATGTTACACACAACAATAGGTAATCCATTTTCTTTAGCCTGTGCAATAGCTGTGTCATCCATCACTTTGATATTGTCGCTTAATGCCTGATCATACGAAAGGCTATCAAGTTTGACTGCATCATCAAATTTATTGGGGTCTCTATCATACACACCATCTACTTTTGTGGCCTTAATAAGTAGTTCTGCACCTATCTCGGATGCTCTGAGTGTTGCTGCTGTATCGGTTGTAAAATACGGATTACCCGTGCCTCCTGCAAACACAACCACACGACCTTTTTCCAAGTGTCTTCTTGCACGGCGTACGATAAACGCCTCACCTATTTCTTGCATATCTATAGCAGTTTGCAATCTTGCTTCCAAACCTATATGTTCCAATGCTTCTTGTATGGCAATACCATTAATGACGGTTGCAAGCATACCCATATAGTCACCTGAAGTACGGGTAATAATACCATCAGCTGCTGCACTCACGCCACGAATAATATTACCGCCGCCCACAACAATACCGACTTCAATATCATTGTCCACAAGTTCTTTAATTTCGCCTGCAATAAAATTGAGAATCTTGGTATCAATACCATACCCTTCATCGCCTGCCAACGCTTCTCCAGAAAATTTTACCAATACTCTTTTAGTCACAAACAACCTTTTATGTATTTTCGCGATTATACCTAAATGTGCTTTAGGAGGGGGTTAAATTAAAAACCTTAACCCCCTCATGCAAAGCATATTCATCTCTTTAGTTCTTATACCCTCGAAAAGGTCTAGAATAAGGCGCTACATAACTCTCTGAATCAAAATCATATCCAAAAGGGGCATAGGTGTATGGTAGTTGATAGTAGTGCAGGACTTCACTTGTTTTTGTCCAACCCAAAGCTTTGAGTACTTCAGACGAATTGATACCTACACCCGCATAAATGACCCTTTCTTTCTCTGCATAAGAGTCATGGTCCTGGTAGCCCTTTGTGTAATACCCCAGTTGTAGTTCAAAATATTTCATAGGGGTATCTTTCATACTCTCAAATCCGCTAAATTTAAGTGCCATGAGATATTTCATAGAGTTATATTGGGTAAATATATCTACATTGCTGTTGAAATCGGGGATATATTCTAAACGAAAATCAAGCGTATCTTTTACTGCGGGATATTTTTCCCTCGCATAGTAAAATGCTGCGCCAAAAGTATTCATCACCAGGTCTTCATAAGAAAATCCCTGAGACTGGCTGAAAGAGTCTCCTACTTCCATCATGCCTTGAAAAACCCATGAAGTAAATGGGCCATACAACAACGCCTCTTCTTCACTCATTCCCCAATATTCAAAAAGAGAAGAAAACCCCAGAGACCAAAGATACGTAGAGTATGCATGCCCAAGCTTATCTGCTCCACCATACTTAGTGTCCGCTCCAAACCATCCTTCATCACCGCTAACAGGCATAATGGTGAAATAGTCCCAAAAGCTTGCACCCCATAATGCAATCACACCTGCACCGATCATATTTGTATAGATTACCCTCTCTACCAATTCGTCATGAGTCAACGGTTTTACTGGTTTAAGCAGCATTTTTTCTGTAAAAGTACGATCCTGTGTTTCTACCTCTGTTTTGACATCCACTTTTGTTACCACTGGCACAACAGAAGCAATATCACCACCGGCCGTAATCATTGTTGATGCCAGTAACGAAAATAATAATGTTTTTTTCATATATTCTTCTTTTATATTAAATTGACTAAATTTGAATCAGCTGCAAAGGATTTATGTGTTTAGAGTCTTTTGTTGCCTGAAAAATAAGTTTTTGATATACTTTTCCCACCACATATCCTTTTTGTATCTTTGCACCGACATGTATAGTAGGGGCAATCTTGGAGAGTCCTGCATACACAGTATGTATCTTATTACTGTGCGAAACAACCACAACCTTGCCAAGCATGCTGCTTTTACCTGCAAAAACTACTTTTCCATTCAGCACATTCTGTACTTTTGCATTCGTAGAACCCTGCAGTGTGACAGACTCGTTAAAAATCTTAATCTTATAAATCGGATCCACATAAGTACCAAATTTTTTCACAAGCCGTGCCCCAGATAAAGGAGAAATTGTTTTTCCCCCTGAATATAAAGAGGTTGCAGAGGCTTTATACGAAGAGTTTACCTGCCTCACCTTTTCACTCACTTTATACACTTTTTTATTTTCTTTTTCTGCCGCTTTTACAACTATGTGTGCTTTTTGTCTATCTTCTTTTGTTTTGGCGTTACGTAATGCTTCCTGCGCTTTTCTTGCATTAGTACGAGCCAATGCTTTGGCATCACGAATCTCTCTTTGTCTTTTTTTCTCAAGACGCATCGCTTCCTTTTCCGCCGCTGCCCTCTTTCTTGCTTCTTCAACTTCCTGACCATGCAAAATATTTAATTGTGCCAAAGTAGAGCGCAAAGAGTTCTGTTTGTCCACCATCTTTTCAAGTTTTACGTTATATATCTCTTCATCTTTGGTGAGTTTCTTGCGCAACTTCTCTTTTGCTAACTTCTTTTGAGTATACTCTTCTTTCTTTTTAACAATTTTCTGGATCTCATTTTTTGTTTTATCGCGTAAAGATATCTTATCATTTTTCTGTTTTTTAAGCGTGGTAATATCGACTCTTAGATTAGCTAGCATTTTTGTATTTTGTGCTTTATAGGCAGCATACACTTCTTGTGTCATAATAGATGTTCTCGTAGGCTCATGAGACTGCTCCATCGCAAACACAATTGAAAACTGTTCAGAAAGCAACGAAATGAATGCTTGACGCTTCTCTTCAAGTGCCTGACTGGTCTGCGTCAACTCTTGTTCAGACTTAACCAATTCGGTTTTCAATATTTCATACTGCTGTTGTGTTTTTTCCTGATCCACTGCAAGGTCGTCCATCTTCTTTTCAAGATAAACAACATCCTTCTCTGCAGATTTTATATCTCTGGCAATTTTATTTAAATAGTTGCTTGCCTGTTTTTTCTCAGATTCAACCGTGGACAAAGTCTGCTGTGATTTTTTAATTTTTGTAGTTGTTGAAGCGCCGTGCAGGATGCTTATACCAATAAAACAAAGGAAAATGAAGGATTTCACTCCTGCACTCCCTTACTACTAAATACTACCGAATACACAGCAAGAATAACGATAACAAATGCAGAAGCCAGCAGAATTCCTATATCACCAAGCCTAAAAAGTGCTTCCTGATTTTGCACCATTATATCGATTCCACTCTGTGTTGCCCAGTAAAACTTGACATAAAAGAAAATGGCAGAGACCAAAATAGTCGCAAATATGGCATCTATAAAAGCTACCTTAAAAAGAACACCCGATCTCAGCATCAAAGGTGCGCCAAATATCTCCATAACCTGCATACGCTCCTTATGTGCATACTTCCATATCTCCATCTGCTTAACGATCAGGAACAGACTCACAACTGCCATAAAAACAATAAAAATCTTCAGGATAAACTTAATAAAAGAAAAAAGTTTATAATTAGAATTATGGCTACTGCCAAAGGTTTCAACTTTTTTAACATTGTTGTGCGATAAAAGATTTTTTTTAATCTCTTCGAGCTCTGAAGTTTGAAGATAAGAATCTAAACCAAGATTATAGAAATAAGGCAAGGCGGCCATAATCTCTTTGCCCGTACCTTTGCTTACACCTTTTGTAATCTCTGCAACTATATTTTCGCGTTTTATTAGCTCAGTTGCACTAATATGATCATTCAAGGTCTGAAAAGCAGATAGCTCCATAGGTTCTTTCGTCACCACAAACATTGAATACCCTTCTTTAAGTCCTTTTTCATAGGTATTGGTCGTACGCTCAAAGACCAGATAAAATTCGATGCCCAATAAAATTGCCATCAATGGCAGTATAAACATAAGATGATTTTTAATGAACTTCATATACACCCTTACTCTCTATAATAAAATGTCTATAGGGTAACGAAAAGATTGTTGGGATCTTATGCGTTACAACCAATACGGTTGTCTCAAGCTGCTGGCAAGCATTTTCCATCAAATCCCAGATTACATTCGAAGAGTAGTCATCAAGGTTACCCGTAGGCTCATCTGCCAAAATGACTACTGGATTTTTTGCCAATGCCCTTGCAACACCGACACGTTGCTGTTCTCCACCGCTCAATTCCAAAGGATATCTATCTGCATGCTCTGAAAGCTTGACATGCTTAAGAAGTCTTCTTGCTTGTGTATCTTGTATCTCGGTAGAGTATCCTGCAATCATTAGTGGCAGAACAACATTTTTTGCTACTGTCCATTCATTTACGAGCTTATAATCCTGAAAGATAATGCCCATGTGTGTTCTAAGTTCTTGCAGTTTGCCTCGACTTATACTTGAGAGATCAAGCCCACCCACTACCAAGCTACCTTCGCTGGGTTTGAGCTGCCCGTACAGCGCTTTAAGAAGTGTAGATTTACCAGAACCGCTGGGTCCGGTAATAAAAACAAATTCACCCTTTTTAATGCTAAAGCTAGCATCTTTAATGATTTCTTTGTCTACGTTTCCATAGCTAAGTGTAAGATGTGAAGCATGAATCACATTGGACATATTCTACTCTCCTTCGCTGAGCATTATTTGCTCGGCCAATTTTTGATGTGCCTGGAAATTGACTGACGTCTTCACGGGGGAAGAGACAAAGTATCTACAACTCTCGTTATCAATTAAAATATATTTATGTTCAGGCCTGTCAAAACTTCCAAAAGCACATTTAATCAGTACGCTTTGTTCAGATATCCTATATACACGTTCAAAGTGTATAAAATACTTCTCAAAAACCAATGCTTTTTGAGGTAAACGATCTTCCAACCCTTGTGTATATTTTACATCATTAAAGTTAAAGTCTACAATCACTTCTTTAGGGTCTGAATCTTGCAAACATTTGACATGGACATCATAGATATCTTTTTCCTGCCTTAACCATCTTGCTTCATACTTGCTTGTAACTTCCAAGCCTTCATTTTTGCGTACTTCCACTTCTACCTTTGGTACAGCAAAAAAAGTCTCCAAAGCATACCAAAAGTATTTGTCACTGTCCGTACGCAATTCCAAACGTCCATTTCTTCTTAATACCCGCATTGACTCATCTAAAAAACTGGGGCTAATAACTCTTCTTTGAGGTTTCTTATCCCAAGGCACAGGAAAATGTACAAATATCTGTTCACAACTATTGGAAGGAAGCATTTCCAAGAACAATCTTGCATCATAATTCACTACCCAAATATTCTCAAGATCTTGAAGTTCTATCTGCTTAAGCACCTGTTGGGCAGAAGGCGTATGTATCTCTATACCTATAAAAAGTGTATCGGGATTCTTTTTTGCCTGATAAAGTAAATGACGTCCACTCCCAAATCCTACCTCGACAGAGATTTTCTCCTTAGGAAATATGATATTTTCGAAATCTTCTATCTTTTTAAAATACTTTGAAGAGAGTGCTGCTTTGGTATTTGATATAGCAATATTAGTTGAAAGTATCACTAGGTCCAACTCTTCAGATATAATACCAATGGCCTCTTTAATAAGGTTTACTTTCAGCGGTCTTGTTGCTTTATCATATTTTAACAGCGTTGCATTTTTGCCTGGTTTAAGTTGCAATAAGAACTCCTCACCACCACGCTCAACACCAATCAGCATATCATTGCCACTAAGCGATGCTGCCAGAAAAGTCATAGTCTGACTTGATACCAGTTTCTTTTTTATACTTGTGCTATCAAAGGGAGTAACTTTTACGTGTGGCATTTTTCCTGCTTATATAGTTGTAGATTATACTATATGCTAAAATAATATATCATTATGATTCTGGCACTAAATATGAGTAAAAAGTTTGCCCAGATCATCGGGATTTATTTTCTCATTCACTTGACTCTGATCAAAATATTTAGATAAAAAGCGTTTCATATCATCAAAAAGTGGTGCGGTAAATTCCATCTTTTTACCCGTAACTGGATGTATCAGATACAATAAATACGCATGCAAATAAACTCGTGATATTTTATCTCTTTTGGTCTTAAACCCATATAAATCATCGCCAAGTATGTGACGGCCCAAGCTGTTTAAGTGCACACGTATCTGGTGTGTTCTTCCTGTAAAAAGTTTTGCAGCTATAAGCTCCACGTCCCATTGTCCCAAAAGCAGTTTCACAAAAGTTGTTTTTGCAGTTCTGCCATCTTGTATCACATCCATCATAAGCCTATTTTTAGGGTTGCGTCCGATAGGCTTGTCTACTACTATATCGTCTTTTAGAGGGCAGTCAATCACTGCCAAATAATAGCGTCCCATACTCTTGTCCTGAAGCTGTGCGCTGAGTGCCTCATGTGTTTTGTTATCTTTGGCAACCACAAGCGCACCCGTAGTTTCTTTGTCTATACGATGCACAATGCCATGACGCTCTTCTCCACTGATGGTAGAGAGTGAAATACCTTTATGTATAAGCCAATCTACCAAGGTGGGTTCTTTCACAGATGGTGCAGGATGGACCACGAGCCCTGAAGGTTTATTCACTACCAAAAGATACTCATCTTCATAAAGTATCTCTACATCAAAATCTATAGCAGGAGCCACTCTCTTCTCAGCTTCTTTAAAAACATAAGAAACCGTATCTCCTTCTAAAACCTTAAAGCTACTCTTTAGTATCGCTTGGTTATTTACACTTACAAGACCATCTTTTACAAGTTTTTCAACCTGGTTGCGGCTTACGTCAATCTGGGTTGCAAGTATCTTGTCTAAGCGTCCTGATGCCATAGCTGTAAATTTATTCATATTTTTCTCTTTGTATTTTCAAACTATACCTGCCTTTATGCGTGTAAGAACATTGTGCAACAAATGATCCAATTGAGTGATGAGAGCAAAAGAACAATCAGTCCTGTTTATTGCAAGGCTCATCAACCAAAAATTGCTTACGCACCCAGCCTATTTTACCTTTTGCATCCACTTTACACCATACTGGGTATTTCCATGCCATATGGTTTTTTTCAGTTTCATTCATATCATCAAGTTCTTTTTGAGTAATTTCTCTTACACAGCCAAAGTTTTGAACACAACCATCTGTCCAAACACGTGTAATGATCTTTTTTGCTTTGCGATTGGGTTTTTCACTTAATACAAGGACCTCACATCTTTTTATAAGTTTAACTGTAAATTCCGAAGGGTGAATATTCTCATCTGCAAACAAACTTGGAAAAACCAAGGCTAGTAGTAAAAATATTTTCATAGTATTTCCTTTATATCATCCCTATTCCAACGTTCAGGGTCCAAAAACGTATCATCGTGTATATGTTTAAACGAGGCTTTAAACATTTTGAAAACATCTTTGTTTTCTTTTTCCAGTCCAGCCAACCATACTTTGGTAGAAGCTCTTGCATGAGGCATTTTAACTTCTTTTAGCATAGCAGGACAAGCTTCATCGCCTATAACCTGTAGATTATTATCAATAGCGAAAGCGCGCAACTGCGTTTCTCTGGCCTGAATGAGCGGGCGTATGAGGTGAAATCCTCTGCTTGTTTTATAAATAGGTGCCAAAGATCTCATGCTTCCATTGTAAAACATATTCATAAAAAAACTTTCCACCATATCATCAAAATGATGACCTAAGGCGACTTTTGTAAATCCGCCTTCTTCGGCAAAACGATAGAGTGCTCCCCTTCGCATACGTGAGAAATATGAACAGAAGGAAGAGTTTTCGCGTATGGCATCATTGGATATCTCGAAGATATTGGTGTCAAATACAGTGTGTTTGACACCATACTCTTCGCAATGTTTACTCAGAAATGCATAGTGCTCATCTGGCATACCATACTTAATAGTACATGCTTCAAACTCAAACTCAAAAGGTGCGTGATGTTGCATATGTTTAAGCGTATGGATGAGTGCCAGCGAATCTTTACCTCCACTGAGTCCAACCAGTACTTTGTCACCTTCGCCTATGAGTTTAAACTCTGCATTGGTCTTACCGACCAACTTGAGTAGCTTCTTACTTATGGGGATACTTTTAGAGGCCATACGTCTTTTATTGTTATGCAATAGCGTCCACCATGCTCAAAATGAAGTCAGCAGATATCTTTGCAGAACTTTCCAAAAATGCATCAAAGTCAAAACCTGCATCCATATCAGCACTGTCAGAGATAGCACGCAAAACAAAGAAAGGTATATTCAAGGCATTACAAACCACCGCAACACCGGCTCCTTCCATTTCTAAAGCATCTGCTTTAAAAGTACTGCCTATCCAGTCTTTACGCTCTTTGTTTGCTACAAACTGATCTCCGGTTGCTATGATGCCAACTTTAAGTGTTAAGCTTTTTTGTCTGGCAATTTCTTTGGCCACATTACGTAAGGCCTCATCCGTACCAACATACACTTCTCCCTCTGGCACATACCCATAAGGATGACCAAAAGCAGTGATGTCCAAATCATGCTGACAAAGCCCCTCGGCAATGATAAGGTCCCCTACTTTAAGCTCATCATTGATTGCCCCCGCTACACCTGAAAAAAGCAATATGTCACAAGCAAATCTTTCTATAAGTATCGTAGCAGTAAGCGTTGCAAAGACCTTGCCTATTTTAGAATAGGCAAGTACAACCTCTTTACCATGATACGTACCCTCATAATATGTATTTGCCGCGTAGATAGTTTGTGTCACGTTATCCAGTTTAGCCAAAATCGGTTCTATCTCCTCTGGCATCGCACCCATGATGGCTATTTTATGACTATTCATCACTATCCTAATTTCGCTATCTCTTCAATAGCTATTGCCAAAGATTCCATGTCTGAGACAACAAAGTGTGGTTTTATAGTTGCTTTACGGTTCAGCCCCTTAAGCACTCCTCCATGTCCAAATTCTACATAACAATCCACCTCGTCATCATAATTGGCAATAGACTGCTTATACAGTACAGGCGATACCAGCTGCTTGGGTAAAAGCTCTAAAGCTTCTGCCTTTGTATTGTATGTTTTAGCGGTTACATTAGACACTACAGGTGAAATAAACTCATCTTTAATCATCTCTACCAGCTTCTTAGCCAAAGGTGCAGTTGCCGACTCAAGAAGTGGGCAGTGGCTTGCAACAGACATATTGAGAAGCATTGCTCTTTTTGCTTTGGCTTCTTTCAAGATGGGTACCAACGCTTCAAGATCTGGCTTAATACCGGCGATGACAATCTGACCTTCAGCATTATAGTTTACAGGCCATACTTTTAATCCTGCTTCTCTTTGTGCATCACAGATCTCTTCTACTGCTTCATCTGCAAGACCAAGAGACACCAGCATACCGACATCCTGCCCGGCACATGCTTCAGCCATAAGTTTGCCACGAAGATTTACAAGCTCTACCGCATCTATGGCATCTATGGCACCTACAGAAACGAGGGCAGAAAATTCGCCCAATGAGTGTCCCAGTGCATACACAGGTTTTATAGGCATTTCATTTTCAAAAAGTTTGTGTGCTATGGCAGACACAAGCAAAATGGCCGGTTGTGTGAACTCCGTTTTTTCAAGATCATCATTCTCTTCAAAAAGCAGGTTCTTAAAGTTTATACCTGTTCTTGCGCTGGCATCAGCCACCATCTGCCTAGCAACATCAGAGTTGTTAAAAAAGTCTTGACCCATTCCCATAGCCTGCGAACCCTGCCCTGGAAATAAAAATGCACATTTGATTGACATACGTGTCCTTTGGAAGTATTAAAATATTTTATGTATTTTACCATGTTTAGTTTACAGTTCATCTAGGCAGGACTAAACACAGATTGCACACGCACAAAGATAGAGTACTACAGTATAAAAAGGATAAGTAATGAGCCAAAAATACATTTGTACCGTATGTCAATATATTTACGACCCCGCATTAGGTGACCCGGATAGTGGCATAGCGCCGGGAACAGCATTTGAAGATATCCCTGAGGATTGGGAGTGCCCAGATTGTGGTGTGAGTAAAGAGGATTTTGAGGAGCTTCGAGAAACATAGTCTATTGGAATAACTACTTAATATGTAGTTCTTTTTTTATTTCTTCAATGAGTTTTCTCAGCTCTATATGGTATTTTCCAGGATAAATTACAAGCATATCAAGTTTATTATACACAAAAATGAGGCTGACAGTATCTGCAAACTTGAGCATACTTTGTGCACCGATAATTTTAGATTGTTTTTCTAAATCAATACTAAATTGTTTAATCTTACTAATTGCTTTTTCATTTACAATTTGCCTAAAATATAAATCTGAACGATCGAAAATATCTAAAAAAATTTTTAACTCATTTTTATAGTTTGAGCCCATATTTTTTGTGTTTTTCTCGCCCACCACTTTGTCTAAAATGGGCAATATAATCCCCTTTCTTGCTTCTGCAGTATTTTGAAATGTCGGCAATGGTTTCAAATGATTCTCTACCGTGTTTGCCTTGATAGGATTTTCTTTTTTTTCTTGAAGATATTTTTCTATATCAACACTATAATTTTTTTCGTTTATTTTTATCTCTATCTTGTCACCCTCATCTCTATAAAGAGACAAAATTAATTCAAATATACTCTCTTGCGTCACAGGCTTTACCAAATGTGTGCTGACACATGGCATTGTCTCAGATTGCGTCATATGTGAATCTTGAAGTATTACACATTTTAAAGGTATATTTTGCTGCGCTTTCATAATAATATCATTTAATGCATCAGTACTAAGACGGTCTTCTACAATCAAAATATCATAGCTAGCTAAATTATTGCCTTGCACTTTGTATGCCTCAAGTCCCACATCCACAGTATAGAGAAAATATTTAAGCATTTTCTCTATACTGTGGGATACTTTCTTACTTACACAAATCAGCAAAACCCTTTTGCCCAACATTGATATATGCGGCAATCTATAGTGTCGCCTATATCCTAATTCTTGTGCTCTAAAAGGTATATCTATATGTACATCTTCCGCTTTCTCGTAAACAACTTTTCCTCGAAGTGTCTCAAGGTCTCTACTGATATTGCTTTCTAAAAATTCGAGTATCTTCTCTTGAGCTATATTTGTATCTTTTATCTCAAAAGACATTAATTCTTCATATAAAAAATCTTCTGGTGCTCCAAGAGATAATACGATCTCTTTTTTGTCTGTATTTTTAAAAATAAAAGTAAGAATTTTAATAAGTAGTCGTAGTAATACCGCAAAGTCGCCTCTTAATTCTCTTGGTATTGTTGCTTCCATATCATAAATAAGTTCGATATTCTTTTCGTGTCTTATTGTTTCCAAGGATGAAAAAAGAGTCTTTAATAGTATACTTACATCAAAATGTTGTTCTGTCTTGTCCATATCACCCTTTCACGAAATTCTAAAAGATATGATATCGAATTATAATACAAAATGAGGTATTTTAGTCTTAGTGTTGTTTTGGAATTTGTTGCATATTGCGAAGAAAATGTATAACTTAGCGAAGCGTCAAACTTCTATGAAGCTGACGCAAAATAAGACAAATATTAGTGGCAACCACATCCTGTACCACAGCTACCGCCTGAAGTTGCAGGTCCGCCAACTTGACCAGAAGTGATTTCATCTGCTGTTGCTTCTCTAGCGCTCAGTACAGTTACTGAGAAGACTAAGTCTTTGCCGGCCAATGGATGGTTAAAGTCTACATTTACTTCTTTCTCATCAAATGATTTTACTATTACTTGTGTTGATTGACCATCTTCACCTTGACCATAAAGTGTCATGCCTTCTACAAGATCTACACCAGCAAACTGATCGACAGGAAGTGTTTGTACTGCTTCTGGGTTTACATCACCGTATGCATCTCCTGCAGAAACCATAATGTCTCCACTTTCACCTTCAGCCATACCAACCAGTGCATTCTCAAGACCTGGGATGATTTGACCTTTCCCGATGATAAACTCTAGTGGCTGTGCACCTTTATTAGTATCTACAACTTCTGTTGCACCTGCTTCTTTTACTTCGTATTCTATGCCTACAACACAGTTTTCATTTGTAATTATCATACTGTTTCCTATTGTTAAATTTGTGTTATTCTAGCCAATCAAACTTTAGCAAGCCTTAGACAAGAGATAATTTTTATCTTATTTGCCCTAGATCATAAATCTTAAATTTATACATTCTCAAACCTTCTATACCTACATGCACGAGAACATCCATCAATTTTCCTGTCACTGTAAATGGCCTCTATTTTAACAAATAATACCAATAATGATATAATCATGTCCGTAACACATCTTACCAAAAGTGGCACTTGAGTGGGTGAAGTTGATATATATTGTCTGAGAATACAAATAAGATACATTATGCAAGCAATCACATGTATAAGTAATCGGAACAACTGTAATTACTAGAACCACTTGCATAAATACCGTAGAAAAAGCATTTAAAAGAGCTACGGGAAGGCTCTTTACTTTTTACCATAAATTCTTTTCAAGTCTTCTTTTGCAAAGGGCATATAAGTATGTCTGGTGATGACCACTTTTGTATTAAATGTAGACCAGTTATAAATAACGGGCACATCTTTAGGATCTATATGTATGCAACCATGAGACATCCAGTCTACACTTCCTTCATGCAGCGCATGTCCACCATGTGTGAACTTCATCATATAATTCATATTATTGATGCCGCTATCTTCAGGATAAAGCGTCGACATATGGTAACGTTTTTTCTGTATAATAGTAAAAATACCTGATGGACTTCTAAACTCTGGTGCACCTGAGGTTACAGGTCCGCTCCACCATACAGTACCGTCTTTGTCAACTGCATAAAAACGTCCGTCGCTTCCAGGTTCCCTCACAGAAACAAGTATGAAGTTTTTCCCTGTAAGATCTACAATTTTTTCATTATGATTTTTTACCAGTTTAAAAACTGTTTTTTCTATAGGGATAGTCTCAGTGCCCTTGAGTGGCAATACTTTATACTCTTCACTTGCAAACAGCACATAAATGAGAGAAGCGAAGATACTAATAATTTTAAACATGCCATTTTCTTTCACTATAGTCTTTTTAACCTTTGCTTGGCAATTTGAGCAGTCTTCTTTTCTGCATAGTTTTGTATGATATTCTCGTAAAAAATCTTTGCCTGTGCTTTATCTCCTGTGTTTTCAAGCGATATGGCAGTATGAAGAAGTAGCGTATCTATATAGCTCGCCTGATCATATAAACCAGCACTTTTTTTAAAATAAAAAATTGCATCTTGGTGTTTATTTGTATAATACGCAATTTCCCCCAGATAATAATTTGAAGCTGCGGGCTTGTACCCTTTTGTATCTGTAAGTGTAAATCTTTTTTGTGCTTCAGCATAACGCTGTTTTACAAAATGCCTTACTCCTTCATTATAGAGTGTTGCGCTACTTTCATTCTGCAATGAGTCCTGCGTATCTTTAGGTGCTTTAATCGTATTTTCATTCAATACTTTATTTTCTCTGACAACTGCATGCTTATTGCCTAAAGATTTTTGCAGCTCATCCTTGGTGACATAATTTTGATTGATTTTATCAATCATTTCAGCCAACTTTTTCAGCACAGCATCACTGGAAGCATTATCATTTCCTACAGAAGAGGTATTGTCTCTTCCAATTTGCAGTTCATTGATGGATGCACTCAAACCTTCTATAATCGTTGTCAGACCATCTAATCTCTCATTCTGCTGCGCTATTTGTTGCCTCAAAGAGGCTATAGTGCTAGAGTCTTGAACTGATGATGGTTCATTGTCACTATATTCATCACTTCCAAATCCATAGACTGAAGGTTCAGCATACACAAATCCCATGCTTAGAGCAAAAATACATATACTACGTTTAGCATACTTAAATATCATCATCAGCCTTATCTAACTAGACGTATATCAACTCTTCGGTTTCTATCATAACAACTATCGCTTGGTTCACTGCATACAGGACTACTTTCACCAAAGCTCACGAGCACCATCTTGCTTGTATTCACCCCTTGTGCTGACAGGCTGTCTTTAACGGTCTTTGCACGCTTGAGTCCTAAAGCATAATTGTATTCATCAGTACCAAACTCGTCACAGTTACCTTCTATTTTAACTTTAGAAGCTGCCGACGTTGCTACTTTGATATTTGTATTCATATTACTTTCCATATCTGATGATATTGTATAGTCACCAAATCCAAAATAAATACTTCTAAAGCCGTCGCTACTGCTGTTGTAATTACCATTAGACCCGCCAGACCCGCCAGACCCGCTGCCATAACCATTTTCGTCTATACTTACCGTATCTCCCCCAATATCTGGAGCATCTGAAATATTATTCTTACTACCGTCCAACTCAGGTGCTGTTTGTCCACATCCACTCAATAATAGTGAAAGTAATGCTGTTGCCATAAGTAACTTGTGTGTCATTTTTATCCTTTAAAAAGAAGTATTACCAATCAATAGATTGCACTTTCCTGTCATTAAACGGGAAAAGCAGACTTTGCTGACTGATTAAATTTATGTATCCTATAGATGAGCTACGACCACTCTGTTTAAGAAAGAGTATCACCGAGCCGTCTGTAGAAAAACGCGGAAATTGGTTTGTGCCTGTTGTTGTAAGTGGTCTCGTATCCGAACTTCCCGAAGAAGTAAGATAAAGGTTGAAAGTATTACTTCCAAAAGCATTATTGCTTTCCCTGCTGGAATACACTATTTTGTCTCCATGAGTATCACAGGCGTTATTATTTCGTCCGTGATAAACTACTTGTGAAGTCGCCGGAGAGTGTATAGCCTTCTTAAAAACATTTGCATACCCGAGTCGGTTAGAGATAAATACTATACGACTTTCATTGTCAATATATTTGCCATTTACATCAATACCTTTAAAGTCTGTTATTTTTGTTTTAGATTTTGATCCAAGATCAAATTCATAGATATCCGCCTGACCTTCGGGTGCCATTGTCAGTAAAAGTTTTGAACCGTTTTTACTTACATCTGAACAGACTAACATACCATCTGAACTTACTATCTCTTCTTTTGAACCATTATAAATATCAAGCCTATATAATGCAGGAACTACACCTTTGTACGAAGTATAGTACAAAGATCGTTGTTTTTCATCTGCCCATTTTGGAAAAAGGTTTAACCCTCCTCTGATAATGGTTTTTTTATAATTAAGTGTATAATCAGCCAAACGTATTTCACTTCGTCCAGGCGTAGTATAGACAGCAAAAACCACATATCGTGTAATCCAGGAAATATCTGGATATTGTAATGCATTGTTAATATCAGAAACAGCCTTATGTACCAAAAATGGCATCTTGTCTGTTGTCGGGATACTATAACTCTTTTTGAAGAGCTGTGTTCCGTCAGAAGCTTTCAGGAGACGTACTAAAAGCTGGGTGCCTGATTGCTGATTCACACTATATTTAAGGACATACTCTTGACTTTTGAGTGCAGGAGGAAGGAGGTCTGAAGAAACATCTCCCTGATGATGCATAGTGTCCGGTAAAAAATGTCCGCTTATTTTAAGATCTGAAAGTAAAATATTAAATACTTTACTGTTCTTAGCAACCGAACCATCTACTAAAGCTATACGCACACGCTGTTCAACATCTTTTTCTATCCTCAACTTTGCATCTACGGCTAAGAGGCTGGATGTAAAAAAGTTAATGGCTAGTAATAGTACAAATAAATATCGCACTTTGATTCCTTATGTTAGTATTTAACTCAGTATTGTATCAGTGCTGTGTTAAAATATGCATTAAATATGCATTAAAAAATTTACTTATCTAAAAATATACTAGAATAAATCATTAGGAGTTAAAATTGGATGATGATGCCGAAGACCTGAAAAATAAAGTCGTACCTTTTCAAGATGGTATCGTGCTTAAACACAATGGAAATCAAGCGACCCTATCTGCCTCAGGTTTGGGAACAGCTGCCTAAATTTGATGACTTTTTTCCTCTTTATGTCTCAAGGCCAACTTAAACAGAGATTGCCTTGCTAGTCACCCTGAGATTTCCACCTATCAAGTCAAAAAGTATAAAGAGAAATAATTGTTGACACATTAGATAGCATAATAAGGATGATAATCTATTTTGAATTATTTTAAAGAACTCATTGTCTATCAAGGATATTATTTTTCTAAACCCATCGAAAAATAAGAGTTTGAAATATAATATTTAAGTAAAAAATATTGTAATATACCTAATCTTTAGCTACAAATTCCACATCAAGCTCATAGGGTCTGTCACCCCTGTGACGGCCAAATCCAATACTTTGTAACTGTTTCAGGTAAGCCTCTAATCCTTCATTGAATTCCATGTTTCCTGATGCCGTAATAACTTTGAATGTAAATTCGCCACTAGCGTTTACTGTTATTGATACTTGTGCCATTTCTCCCGCATATTCACTTTGTGCAGGCCAACCTTTGAGCTTTTCTTCTATTCTTGCAAGGTAAGCATTTTCTATACCGCTGTCACTATTTTTTTGCATCTTTAGAGAATCAGAAACCATTTCGCTCGCACTTGGCTTATCCGATAATTTTATCACATTATTTTTCTTAGGTTTTGTGGGCATATCGTTTGTCTTGGTCAATGACTTTGGCTTTTCAACTTCCTTTTCTGAAGCAACATTAGCAAAAAGATCTTTAGGTTTCTTTTGTACCTTAGGTTTAGTAGTGTTGCTATCTTGTACTTTTTTTTCAACAGGTTTTGGTTTTTCCACTGGTTTTGGCTTTGGCTTTTCTACTGGTTTTTCAATAGGTTTTGGTTTTTCCACTGGCTTTGGTTTTTCCACTGGTTTTGGTTTTTCCACTGGTTTTTGAACAGGTTTTGGTTTTTCCACTGGTTTTGGTTTTGGCTTTTCCACTGGCTTTTGAACAGGTTTTGGCTTTGGTTTAACTGCTTTTTTTGTCTGCTTTGAAGGCGATGAGCTAGAAGCGCTCATGGAAATACTTATACGGTTTTCATTTTTTTTTACATAATGCACGGATTTTTTGACATCACGTGTATTAAAATAAAAAATCAATAGTAAGACTATAGCAATATAAATACCAAAAGCCATCGCTCCAGATATAAGAGTAGAGGACCTATATCTCATTGTGTTATAAGTGAGACCTTCTGAAAACCGGCAGCCTTTACACTCTTGAGTAGGTACATGACATTTTTATATTCTAAGTTTTCATCTGCACGAATATATACTTCTGAATTTTTATCAAATTTTACTGACTGATTTACAAAATCATCTGCAAAAGTATCTAGTGCATAGGTATCTTTATTGAGATAAATAGTTTTATTCTTATCCATACGGATAGTTAAAGTTTTTGGATTAGCCACCTGAACGCTTTTGGAGCCATCAGGCAGCGTAAGTTGTTCTTGAAAAGTAACTGTAGGTGCAGTCACCATTAGAATAGCCATCAATACTAACATGACATCTACCAATGGCGTAATATTCAAGTCCGGACTATCATCCCAGGCAAACATTTTCAATCCTCCATCACTTGAGATAAAATGACTTCAGACTGTGAAGAAAGCAGTGAACTTAATTCGTATGCCTTACGTTTCAATATCAAGTGGAAGGTATAGGCAAAGATTGCTACTGCTATGCCTGCCGCAGTAGCAATAAGTGCTTCAGATATGGCTGGAGCAACAACACTCAAAGAAGCACTAGACTGTGTACCGAGTTTCGAAAAAGTTTCAAGTATCCCTATAACCGTACCAAAAAGTCCAATAAAAGGTGAAGTAGACGCAATAATTGAAAGCACAGTGAGTCCTTTTGTTGAAACACGGATTGCATCAGAAGATGCTGCCTCTAGTATAGCTTTATTTGGTGTACTAACCCGAGACAGATAAGTAAAAATAAGTGAAGATCTAGCCACTGATTTTGACTGGCCTGTATAAAGTGCCTTGAGTGATGTAGCTTCGGAGTTTATTCGTGAATTTAATATATGATATCTATCAAAAAATACCCAAAAAGTTGTAATGAAATAGCCTGAGAGTAAAAGCAGTACAAAAATAGTAATTGCACTGCTTTCAAATAAATAAGTAATAAGCGAGCCCAAGTTAGTAAGACTTTCCGATTTGTTCCACTTTGCTTACTGCGGATGCAATAGCAGCGTTGGAGGCTTCAGTACTCTTAAGCAGTTTTTTTGCTTCTGCAATTGCTTGAGCAAGGTCACTGTCATCGCCTGATAGAGCAACTGCTCCGTCTACGATACAAGTTGTCTTCTCTTCATCAACTTTTACATAGCCAGAATTAATAGCAACTGCTACTTCTTTCCCGTCTGCTTTTTCGATCACAATCACACCTGTATCAAGCAATGATACCAAAGTAGCATGTTTGGGCAAAACACCAAACTCACCTTCTTGCCCTGGCAATGTAACCTGTTTTACTTCGGCGTCAAAAATCACACCATTTGGTGTGACAATCTCTAGCTTCATGAGTTCCATAATTATCCTTTATAGACTTGCTTATTTAGCGTTTATCTTATCATTTTTTTCAATAGCTTCAGCAATGTTTCCAACCATATAGAAAGCAGCTTCATTCATGTGATCATATTTACCTTCGAGAAGACCTTTAAATCCTTCGATTGTCTCTTCAAGTGTAACATATACACCTGGAGAACCTGTAAATACTTCAGCAACGTGGAATGGTTGAGAAAGATATTTTTCAATCTTTCTTGCTCTTTGCACAACAAGTTTGTCATCTTCAGAAAGCTCATCCATACCAAGAATCGCAATGATATCTTGAAGGTCTTTATACTTTTGAAGAATTTTTTGAATACCACGTGCCAAGTTATAGTGCTCTTCACCAACAATTTGCGGATCAAGCATTCTTGAAGTTGAGTCCAATGGGTCAACCGCAGGATAGATACCTTTTTCAGCAATAGATCTGTTAAGAACTGTCGTTGCATCCAAGTGGGCAAACACGGCTGCAGGAGCCGGGTCAGTCAAGTCATCCGCAGGAACATATACTGCCTGAACAGAAGTAATAGAACCTTTAGTTGTTGATGTAATTCTCTCTTGAAGTGCACCCATCTCTCTTGCAAGTGTTGGTTGGTAACCAACAGCTGAAGGAATACGGCCAAGAAGTGCAGACATTTCAGAACCTGATTGAGCAAATCTAAAGATATTATCGATAAACATCAATACATCAAGACCCATCTCATCTCTAAAATACTCGGCCATTGTAATACCTGTAAGAGCAATACGGTTACGTGCTCCAGGAGGCTCAGACATTTGACCGTAGCACAGTGCAACTTTGTCAAGTACGTTTGATTCTTTCATCTCATGGTAAAGGTCATTACCTTCACGGGTTCTTTCACCAACACCGGCAAATACAGAGTAACCGCTGTGCTTAAGTGCAACGTTGTTAATAAGTTCCATAATAATTACGGTTTTACCAACACCGGCACCACCGAATAGTCCTACTTTACCACCTTTTGAGTATGGTGCAAGAAGGTCAACTACTTTGATACCTGTTTCAAAAACTTCTGTTTTTGTACTTTGCTCTTCAAATGGTGGTGGATCTCTGTGGATCGACCAATATTCTTTAGCATTTACTGGACCGGCCTCATCGATAGCTTCACCGATAACATTGAAGATACGTCCAAGAACTGCTTCACCAACAGGGACTTTGATAGAAGAACCAGTCGCTCTGACTTCTTGACCTCTCACAACACCCTCACTCATATCCATAGCAATAGTTCTAACTCTGTGATCACCAAGTTGAGCCGCTACTTCTAAAACCAATTTTTGTTCTTTGCCATCAACCATGAATGTTGTTTCTAACGCTTCATTGATCTCTGGCAGGTAGTCTGTAAAATCCACATCTAGCACGGGACCTAAGACTTGTACTATTTTACCTATCATTACTTCTCCTCTAATTATTTCATTGATTCCACACCACTGATAATCTCTATGAGTTCAGTAGTAATGGATTCTTGTCTTGCTTTATTATACTTTACAGTAAGCTCTTTAACCATCTTTTTAGCATTGGTAGTTGCTGCATCCATTGCTTGCATACGAGCAGAATGTTCCGCTGCCAATGAATCAATAAGTGAGTAATACATCGTATACTCAACATAACGCTTCACCAATGCTTCAAGAAGTGTGTCATCATCATCAGGTTCTACTTCAAGCTCTGAAGTAGAAACAGCGTTAAGTGCTAATTTTGATGCATCTACTGGCAAAAGCTGATCTTCTCTTATCGCTTGAGTAATCATACTTACATAACCATTGTGCACTAAAACTATCTTATCTGTTTCACCTTTTACATACGACTCAGCTACTTCAGAGATGAACTCTGCAGCTTGTTTAAAGTCTGGTGCGGCAGAAAGTCCAATAATTTCGTCAATTAAATCAATGTTGTTGAATTTAAAATAATCAATACCTTTTCTTCCAACTGCTCGAAGACGCACTTTAACATCATCAGCTTTATACTTCACAATCAATTGATTTACTCTTTTGATTGTCTGTGCATTAAAACCGCCACAAAGACCTTTATCTGCTGTCACAAATACAATATCGACTATTTTAGGATTTTGTACATCTCTAAAATAAATATTATCTAAACCACCGATATTATTTTGTTGCATCTTTTGAGCAATCTCATTTAAAAGCTCGGTCAGTTTTGCAGCATAGACTCTAGACCTTCTAGCAAGCTCTTCTGTTCTTTTCAGTTTCGCAGAAGAGACAAGCTTCATGGCTTTAGTGGTCTTTTGTGTATTTTTAACAGATCCAATTTTACGCTTTATCTCTTTTAAATTAGCCATAATTAGCCTTTCTTATCCAGCAAATGAAGCTTTGAAGTCTTCTATAGCTTTACGTAATTCTCCATCAGTATCATCAGAGATTTTTTTCTCATTTCTGATAGCATCCAGGATATTGGAATATTTTACTTCCATAAATGGCATAAGCTCTGCTTCAAATTTTGTTACAGAAGATACAGCGATATCATCCAGGAATCCATTTGCACCGGCAAAGATAATAACAACTTGTTTTTCAATAGGCACTGGAGCATAAGGTCCCTGCTTAAGTACTTCTACCATTCTTTGCCCACGCTCAAGCTGTCCTCTAGTATAGTCATCAAGGTCAGATGCGAATTGTGCAAATGCCTGAAGTTCTCTAAATGACGCAAGGTCAAGTCTAAGTGTTCCAGAAACTTGTTTGATCGCTTTGATCTGAGCAGCACCACCAACACGTGAAACTGAAAGCCCTACGTTAATCGCTGGTCTTATACCCGAGTTAAATAGGTCAGTCTCTAAGAAAATTTGACCATCTGTAATAGAGATAACGTTGGTTGGAATATACGCCGCGACATCACCTGCTTGAGTTTCGATAATAGGGAATGCGGTAATAGAGCCAGCACCTAATTCATCAGAAAGCTTAGCTGCTCTTTCAAGTAATCTTGAGTGAAGATAGAAAACGTCACCAGGGTATGCCTCTCTGCCTGGAGGTCTTCTAAGAATAAGTGACATCTCTCTGTATGCAACCGCATGTTTAGAAAGGTCATCATAAATGATAACTGCATGTCTACCATTATCTCTGAAGTACTCAGCCATAGTTACACCTGCATAAGGAGCAAGGAATTGTAATGCTGCTGCATCTGATGCACCAGCATTTACAATGATCGTATAATCCATTGCGCCATGCTCTTCAAGTTTTTTTACTGTAGCGGCTACTGTTGATTGCTTTTGACCAATCGCAACATAGATACATACAACATCTTGGCCCTTTTGGTTGATAATGGTATCAATGGCCAAAGTTGTCTTACCTGTTTGTCTGTCACCAATAATAAGCTCTCTTTGCCCTCTACCAACTGGTACGAGTGCATCAATCGCTTTGATGCCCGTTTGAAGTGGCTCATGAACTGACTTTCTAGCCATGATTCCTGGTGCTTTTTCTTCTACGAATCTATGCTCTGCGGCTACTACTGTACCTTTACCATCAATCGGCTCACCAAGTGAGTTAACAACTCTACCCATTAATGCATCGCCTACTGGTACCCTAAGAAGGTCTCCGGCTCTCTTAACAGTCATGCCTTCTCTTATTCCTGCACTTGAGCCAAGAACAACAACACCCACATTGGCTTCTTCAAGGTTTAATACAAGTCCTCTGGCACCATTATCAAACTCTACAACTTCTCCAGCCATAACATTGTTAAGACCGTAAATGGTTGAAACACCGTCTGCGATACCTACTACTTTTCCTATTTCATTGATGTCAACATCAATTTCAAAATTCTCAATTCTCTCTTTGATGATTGAACTTATCTCATCTGCTTGCAATTTTACTGCCACTGATACTCCTTTCTAATTAGATAACTATAAAGATTTCTTAATGAAATCGATTAACTGTTCTTTAACTCTCTGCTTAGAGAAGTTTACCTCTATACCCAAATCATCCACCAAAACACGCAACCCCTCAAGGTCAGATTTTTCCTGTGTCAATTTTATCGTTGAACCTGTATACTTCTTAAGTGTCTCTTCTAGATTAGCCAAAGCCGCTTCATCCAATGATGATGCACTTTTCACCACACCCTCATACTTGTTTGAAATACGCTGTTGCTCTGCATTCAACACTTTTGTGATGGCAGGAATCAAATCAAGTCTATTATTTTCACCTAAAATTTTAATAAAATTTACAAGTGAACCATCTGCATTCTGAGCAAGCGCAGCTAAGATTGTTTCTGTCTTTTTCTCACTTGATATGATTGGAGATATTAACATTGATTTAATCTCTGAACTGCCTGTTGCCTCAGAAAGCACATTGAGAACTTCTAGAACACCTGGAAGATCCGTAGAAACAGATGAGAGTGCCTGTGCATACCTTTTGGCGATTAGCTCTTCCATTTATGCCACCTTCTTGGAAATTATTTCAACAACTTTAGCTTCATCAAGCATGATATCATCATTGGTGATGTTTTCACTCAAGATTTCGTCTATAGCCTCTCTCGCTACTCTTCTTTCTTCAAAAATGATTTTATCTTGAAGTTGTTTCTCTAGCATCGCTAACTCATTTTGATTTGAAAGAGCAATTTTTTCTGCTAACAAAATTGCTTCTGCCTTAGCATCAACAATAATGATTTTTGCGCGTTCTTCGCTTTTATCTAAACGATTCTGTGCTTCTTTTTTCTCATCTTTTGCAGCTTGAAGTTTCTCTTCAATCTCACTCAATTGTGCTGCTATACCCTCACTTCTACCTTTAAAAAAGTTTTTGATCGGATTAGCAAGCAGATAATAAAGCAAAGCTGCAAAGATAGAAAAATTCACTATTCTTGGCCAAAAATCTGTCTCTCTGCCTGTTTGTGCAAAATAACGAGTTGATTCTCCGTCTGTGCCACTTGCCAAAAGAATAGCAGGCACTACAAGTAAAGACAACAATACTATTTTTTTCATATTTATCCCTTCCTATAATTTGCTAAATTTAGCTTTAAGGCTCTCTTTAAAAAGAGGCATTTGAGAGAGAAGAGAGTTTTTAAGGTTCTCTTTATCAGAGCTAAGTTTGTCTAGAAACTTGTTGTGCTCAATTTCTAATTCATTTTGTTTGGTCTCTATTTTGCCTGCAGCTAATGTTTTCTCATCATCAATTGCTTTCTGTCTGATTCCTGCAGCTTCATTTTTAGCATTGCTAATAATTTCATCCGCCTTTGCATTTAGCTCGTCGCTGTTTCCGCTCAAACCTTTTGCTGCTTCTAAATCTTTTGCTATAGAGTTATCTCTTTCATCCATAAATTTAACCAATGGCTGAAATAGCATATTATTCAAAAGAACAAGTAGGGCTAGAAACAAAGCTAGAACGAACAACATCAATGGTAAATGTATGTCAAGCATTAAAACTCCTCGTGTAATTTCGCATTATTTTACCATTATTGTTATGAGGGTATGATTAAAATTAGTAGATATTTGCCAAAAGATAAGAAGATATTATAAAATAATTATTTTAGTATTCACTTTAAATGCTGTATTTATTTTATTCTCATTCATTGGCCAAGAAATGCTATGAATTTGTCAACTTCTTTTTCATTATGAAAACTTATTTCAATACTTTTGTCTTTTAATTTATGTTTAAAAGGTAAAGTCTCCGCTAAAAATTCAGCATATTTTTCCAATAACTTAGGAGTAGCTTTTTTGGGTATCGTTGCAGAAACATTACCTTTATAGTTTTTCACCATATTTTCAGTATCGCGCACACTTAATTTCTGACCGATAACACTGTCAATAACAATCTTTTGTTTCTTTTCATCAAGACCCACTAAAACTTTTGCATGCCCTTGTGAGATTTTGCCTTCAATAAGCTGTAGCTGTGCATATGGAGATAAGCCAAGAAGACGCATCGTATTGGTAATTTGTGAACGGCTTTTATGCACAATTGCAGAAAGATCGTCGTGCGTAATGTTGTGTACTTCAATCAACTCTGCATAGGAATTTGCAAGCTCTATGGCATTAAGGTTTTCTCTTTGTATGTTTTCAATAAGCGCAAGTTCGCGTAATCGCACCTCATCGATATCTACATTAGCAATAATGGCCTTAATTCGTGCCAAACCTGCAAGCTTATGCGCCCTTAAGCGACGTTCACCGGCAATCAATAAATAGCCATCTTCTCTTTCTATAACAACAATAGGCTGAAGAAGTCCATGCTCTAAAATAGACTGACTTAACTCTTTAAGTGCCTGTTCATCAAAATGTTTACGAGGCTGAAAAGGATTCGCTGAGATACTGTCTAATATTAGCTCCTCTACTCTTGCTCCTTGTGCTTCAAGTTCAAAACTGTTAATACCGCTAAAATCTTTTTCATATGCTTCTTCTACTTCGGAAAGTATTTCTTCCAACCCTCTGCCCAATGCCATACCTTAACCTCTTACTATCACAGTTGCCAGATTTCTATAGGCAATCGAACCCTTAGAGTCTGCTGCATAATGCGTTACAGGTTTACCAAAACTCGGGCTCTCTGCTATCTTTACATTACGAGGTACAACAATACATTCTTTTCCTTTTTTCATATGGAAAAGTTTATCTTTAAAATGATGACTTAAATCTGCCAGTACCTGTTTCGAAAGATTATTTTGTCCAGAATACATCGTAGGTAAGAAGCCTTTTATTTTAAGTTTTGGATTAATGGTCTTTTTTAAAAGACTCACTGTATTAAGTAGTTGCGCCAGACCTTCCAATGCAAAAAATTCGCATTGTATGGGAATAATTACAGAATCTGATGCACTCAAAGCATTAATGGTAATAGGTCCAAGTGCCGGAGGAGAATCGATAATAATAAAATCAAAACTGGAAGATACCTCTTTGATTTTTTCTTTAAGTATCAGCTCCCTATTCTTTTTGTTAGGATTATAAAACTCTTTTTCTATACCGACCAAGCCAATGTTTGACGGTGCTAATTTTAGATTTTTAATATCTGTTTTCAGTATCACTTCTGAAAGTTTTTTGCTCCCAATAAGTACATGATAAATATTAAATTCATAATCACTACGGCTGAAGCCTAAACTGGTAGTTGCATTAGATTGGGGATCAATATCTAAAAGAAGGACTTTTTTGCCTTTTTCTGCCAAGGATGCTGCCAAGTTTACTGCTGTTGTTGTTTTTCCTACACCACCCTTTTGGTTGGCTATACTAATCACTTCACTCATCGTAAACTAAACACCTTTTTACCTCCAATTATTAGAGAGCCATCTTCGCACAACACTGCGTCCCCTAGGCTCGTTTGATAGTTTTCAATATGAACTGAAAACTTCCTACTTAGCTCAAATTCTATCTTATACTCACTAAAGATATGCTTCCATTGAGGAAATTTTTCAAGTTTGCAAAGGTAATTCTCGAGTAGTTTTTTAGGTGAAATATCGCACTGTAAGGCCCTATGACCATTGTGTGAATTTTTTAAATTTATGCCAATTCCACACACCAAAGTATCATTTATTTTTTGGGTAATGGTCCCGCCTACTTTATCATCATTTAAATAAAAATCATTTGGCCATTTTAACCAGATATTTTTACCAAGCTCCAAAAGTGTTTGCTTCATAATAAAAGAAAAATAGATAGAGGCTGAAGAGAGTGGCAAATCAGAAGGGAGCCTCTCCAGATCCAAAGCGATAGAGGCAAAGAAATTTCCCTCTCCTCCGGACCAAGAGTTGTCACGACTTCCAATACCCGAATATTGTTGTGTCGCAATAACTGCTATAGGTGATTTCATTGTTTTCTTCTCTAATTGCTCTAGAAGATATTTTTGTGTAGAGGCTAAAGTATCAAATGATAAGATCTCCAACTTTTAGCCCCCTTCCTACACAGTATGCTTTTGCAGACATTGCTTTTTTGGATGCAGGCTGAAGCGTTTCAATTTGCAAGGATCCTTCCATGCAAGCAACCACTACACTGTCGCCTACGAAAGAGAGGATTTCATGTATCTTGTTGTGAGAGCTTGTGTCTACCAAAGAAAGTCCATCAAGTTTTGTTCCCTCAGCAGTAAAAATACCTGGCCAACCTTCAAATGCACGGTATTTATTATAAATCAAACTAGCATCTTCAAAATCCACTTCGCCATCACTCTTTTTAATTTTTTTACAAAGTGTTGCCTGACTTTCATCCTGTGTCTCTGCTTTTATATGGTCGTATTTTCTAAGAGTGCTCAATATAAGTTTGCATGCATCGTTGGTAAGTTGCGCCATCAGTGCATGGAGTTTCATGTCTGATGGTATTTCAAATTCTATTTTTTCAAGTATGGGCCCAGTGTCAAGTCCTTCTTCCATCATCATAGAAGTGACACCTGTCTTTTTGTCACCATTAAGCAAAGCCTGCTGCACAGGTGAAGCACCTCTATACTTAGGCAAAAGTGAAGTATGCAAGTTGATGCAAGGAGCAATGTCCAATATAGACTTAGGCAAGATCTGTCCAAATGCTGCAACCACTATAAAATCAGGTTTTATCTCCCTTATGGCATCCTCAATTCCCACATCACTTAGACGATTTGGCTGAAGTACATCTATACCGTGTTCTAATGCCGATACTTTCACTGGAGGAGGGGTCAAAATCTTTTTGCGTCCTACAGGACGGTCTGGTTGAGTTAAGACCAAAAAGACTTCCATGTCTTGGGCATGCATCAAGGTATCGAGAATCTCTTTTGCGTAGTGGGGTGTGCCCATGTAAACTATTTTGTATTTCATTCTCTTCTTCTTAGATATAAATTAAACCTTATCAGGCTTTAAAAAGTGTTCCGCCCTTATGTACACCGTCTATAAGAAAAGATTTCACATCACTAAGATCAAATCCGCTTGCCAGAAACATAGCCCTGCCATGCTTCATTACAAAATCTGCAGCTTGAAGTTTAGTCACGATGCCCCCTGTAGCGAATTCATTATTGGGAGTATGATCTGCGTTGAGTTCGTCCTCATGTATAGTATTTACAATAACTCTTCGTTTTGCATCTTCATACTTGTTTGGATCTTTGTCATAAAATGCATCGATGTCTGAAAGTATAACCAGTAGCGATGCATCAAAATAATGTGCAACATGTGCAGACAGTCTGTCATTGTCGCCAAATACAAGTTCTTCAATACTTACAGTGTCATTTTCGTTAATAATGGGCACCACATTATTGCTCAGAAGTGTATCTATAGCATTTTTGGCATGATCCCTATGCTTTTTGGACTCAAAAACATCTGCACTCAAAAGTACCTGGGAACAGAGCAAAGCAAATTTTTCAAATTTTTCTTGATACATTTTAAGCAAATACGGCTGCCCAATAGCGGCAAGTGCTTGTTTGTTAGCCACCACACTTCTGTCTAATGGTAATTGCGTGTATCCTGCTGATACTGCCCCTGAACTAACTAAAATAACTTCATACATCTCTGCTTTAAGTTTTGCTATCAACTCCACCAATGCCAACATGCGTACTTTTGCAATAGTTCCATTCTCCGTTAAAATATGGGAACCAACTTTAATCACAACTCTTTTCATAAGACCTACTTACTCAGCTTCATTTTCTTCTTTAACATTTTTTATAAAATCCCCAATTGCATAACGTAAGGCTTCAGTATTTAAATGGGCTACAGATGAAATAGGAAGCACAAAAAATGGTTTCTCTTGTGGCAATTTTATACCAAAATCTGTCTTGAATCCATAACTTATATACTTTGGATTAGATTTATACTTGCTCAATGTATCATTTGCCTCTAAGCCTATATCGGCTAGGAATGTTTCTGTCAAAGTATTCACTTCCTCTTGTGAGAGTGAATCTATCTTTGTGATGGCTATTGCATGTTTACGCATCGCAAGCTCTTTAGAATAACGCTGCAACTCAACAAGAAGTGTTTCATACTGATACTTCATCTCTCTATAGTTTGCCGCATCTATCATCAAAAGTAGGGTTTTAGTTCTCTCAATATGCTTTAAAAACTCCAAACCCAAACCTCTTCCGTCACTTGCACCTTCAATAATACCTGGAATATCTGCCATCATATATGAATCATAGTCACCCATATGTACCACACCAAGTTTTGGCGTCAGCGTAGTAAACTCATAGTTTGCTATTTCTGGTTTTGCATTTGAAAGAGTCGAAATTAGTGTAGATTTTCCAACATTTGGATAGCCCACAAGCCCTACATCTGCAATCAGTTTCATCTCTAGTCTTATCTTTTTCGTAATACCTGGAAGTCCCGGCTGCGCATACGTTGGTCTTTGGTTACTGGAACTCTTAAAGTGCATATTTCCCAAACCACCTTTGCCCCCTTCAAGGAACAAAACCTCTTCACCTTCAGTAATTAAATCAAAGAGTTCCTCGCCTGTTTCCATATCTATCACGGTCGTTCCTGGTGGCACCGTAACAACAGTATCCTGACCTTTGCGACCGTAGCACTTGCGCCCTTCTCCAGGACGACCATTTTCTGCTTTAATCTGATTACGTCCACGAAATCCTGAAAGTGTATCTGTATTATTATCTACTTTCAAATAGACAGACCCTCCACGGCCTCCATCACCACCATCAGGACCACCATAAGCAACAAATTTTTCTGTCCAAAAAGAAATGGATCCTGGACCACCTTTACCTGAACTAACTGTTAGCTCAACACTATCTACAAACATCTATAACCTTTTAATCTACGGAACAAACATATGCAAGTTAATATATGCCCATAAAATATGAATTATGGAATTATACCCAAATTAGGGGGAATAATTGCTATAATTTCGTATTTGATACAGGAGGTACATATATGTTGAGAGAGCGAAGTATTTCTATATTTTTATTTGCAAGTGCTTTATTCTATATTGCGGGCTGCAAATCCGGGAAAACACCGGAAAGGGAGGGTGGCTATTACTACAGTGGAATTTATTTTGGTAAAAACCTTTCACCAAACTACAAACAGGGCATAACAGATGGGTGCATTACAGCAAAAGGTGAGTATAAAAAATCGCATACACTTTTCAATAGTAACCAGGGCTATAATGATGGTTGGTTTTTAGGACGCAACAGATGTAAACATTTATTAATTGTGGATGTAGACGAAAAAATATGGGAAAGCTAATATGATAAGCAGAAATATTTAAGTCCGAAATATTTCGGACTTAAATAGGGATTATGCAGGTATTACTGAAACTTTCTTCTGAGTAGAAGATCTGTTGTCAAACTTAACTACACCTTCCACAAGTGCAAATAGTGTGTGGTCTTTACCCATTCCTACACCGTTACCTGGATGAACTTTTGTTCCTCTTTGTCTAATGATAATGTTACCTGGGATAACTGTTTCACCGCCAAATTTCTTAACGCCTAAACGACGTCCAGCTGAATCACGGTTATTCTGGGTGGACCCTTGTCCTTTCTTGTGTGCCATTCTATGCTCCTTATGCTATTTTAGTAATTCTTACTCTTGTAAAATCT
Source organism: Sulfurovum sp. (assembly GCA_024637255.1). Classification (GTDB taxonomy): domain Bacteria; phylum Campylobacterota; class Campylobacteria; order Campylobacterales; family Sulfurovaceae; genus Sulfurovum. The sequence goes on along the minus strand of JAGXFO010000009.1, from coordinate 173,525 downwards.
CTTCTGAAACCTCTTTTGAGTTTTGAATCTTTTCTTCTTCTTTTCTTGAAGATGATCACTTTTTTATCTCTACCTTCATTGATTACTTCACCTTTAACTACAGCACCTTCTACAAAAGGAGCTCCTACGGTTAATTCACCGTTGTTTTCAAGTGCTAGAACTTCTTTGAATTCTACCGCTGCTTTTGGTTCAAGACCCATGTTATCAAAACAAATGATATCACCCTCTTGCACTTTAAATTGTTGACCACTTGCTTTAATGATTGCGTACATTGCAAACCCTTTATATCTATTGTTTTTTAAAAAGTTTGTGATTATACCCAAAGTTATTTTAATATTTTTTTAAACTTTGCAACTTTCCTTGTGTTTTACATATTTTTATCTCTAGTAATGATATTCTGTCCCAGCTAATGCAATGCAATCTATTTCTACAAGGGCATTTTTAGGCAGTGTTTTGACTGCTACTGTGCTTCTGACTGGTTTATGAGAACCAAAATAATGTGCATAGATGGCATTGACTTTCTCAAAATCATTCATATCTGCTAAAAAGATTGTCGTCTTGATGACGTCATTAAAATGTGTATTTGCTGCTTCAAGTACATAAAAAAGATTTTTCATCACTTGATGTGTTTGGTTCTCTACATCATCTGCAGCCATAACACCTTCTGGTGTTAATCCTATCTGTCCTGATGTATAAATAAATCCGTTTACTTCTACTGCTTGTGAATATGGTCCTATTGCTGCTGGTGCTTCTTTTGTTGAAATAAATTTCATTTAACTATTCTCCTTAATTTCTTTCATAAAATACATAAGATGTTGAGTAATCAGAGAATTCAAAATACACTTTCTTCTCTCCCTCATCTTTTTTGCCATTAAAATTTAAATCATCAATTCCATATCCATAACGATAAGGTCTCATATTATTATCATTAGTTCCCCGGGCTGTTGAAAGTTTATCTATATTAATAAACTTATGTACCAATTTATCGCCGGCATATATATCAAGTACGCCATTGGTTCCTGTCCAATTTTGAAGTGAGCGACTAAGAGTGTTTTGTGTCTCTTGTGTGCATCCTGTAAAAAATAATATCGCCGTTGATAAAAGTAGTGTTTTAAATTTCAAACTATTTCCTTTTTTTAATATTGTAGCGCGATTGCGCTAAGCTTTTGGCATTCCAAACTTTTGGGTGATTAACTCTCCCTCGTCATTAAAATACAGATAATAAAGTTTGTCTTTTGCTACAGAAAGTCCGGCAAGATAACGCAAGGCTAAATTTGCCTGAAGCGAGCCAATATGCATTACGATTGGCGCAGCAATACCACCTGGTTTATGGTCAGAAATATTAAAGACTTCAAAGTTCGCTTCATCAAAAAAACATACCTGTCCATTAAACTCTTCTACGCTGGCATAGATCCATGGCGTACTTGTTTTTTTGGCATATTTGTCTATCTGTCCCCTTACAAGAAGATTATCTGTAGCGTCCAATATGAGGTCATACCTATTTTCCATGCCCATAAAGGCTTCAAAATCCATATCAAAAGCTAGCGCTTTGACAAAAGGATTTTTAGATTCTATAAGGGAGGCTATTGTTTTGGCTTTGCTTTTCCCCTCATCTTGTAAATTAAAGGCTATCTGTCTATGTATATTATGTCCTGACACCGTATCAAAGTCTACCATATGTATCTCGCCAATGCCTGAAGTACCCAGCGCCATTGCCAAAGTAGACCCCAGACCGCCTGACCCAATAATAGCTATCTTCTTGTTCTGAAGCCCTTTTTGTGTAGCTTCTCCCCACAATTGTATCTGTCTGTTAAAGTATTCTTCTTGTGTCATGCTAAATCCTTTTTATCAATTTCCATGCCTATGGATAAAGTCCACAGTATATTCAAGTGAAAAATATTTACCTTTCGCATAAAATGATTACTCAATTCTAAGCTGTAACTCTTTCTCGAACGCCCATGCTTTTCGGTGCTCCAATACTTCTCTCTTGTCTATGATTTCGACCAACATAGATTCTTTATCTTCAAGCATCATATCTACTTCACCCTCTGGTGAAACCAGCATCGTGTCGCCATAAAACTTCCACTTTACCCCATTGTCAGTGTATTCGCCTAAACGGTTAGCTCTAAGCACATAACAACCATGTAAAAAAGCTTTTGCTTTAATGATTTCTCTCCAACGGTTATGTGAACCGAATGTTGATGCAGTTGGAAGCAGCACAAGATCCACTTTTTTTTCTGTAACTCTTTGCCAGAAATGATCAAAATGAAGCTCAAAGCCAGCCATAACCATCACTTTGAACCCTTTAATATTAAATGTCATTGGATCTTTGAGAGGCTTAACAGGATTTGCAAAAAACTTTTTCTCATTCCAGTGTGCATAAGGAAGAAGAATCTGCTGCTCATAATATCTGGTATTTTTATGGCTTATCTTCACAATGGTTTTATGGTATCCGTCTTTTTTAGTCACAATTATAGGTGCCACGAAAATAATGTCATATTTTTCTGCAAGATTTTTAAGGAGTTCTATGTGCTTACGTGTCTGTTCTTTTACCATATTGGGTGACATGGTTGCGAACTCTTTAAAAAAGTGGTTCAATACATACTCGCCAAGAAGCATTACATCTGCATTTCTTTGTTTTGCCTGCTTAAGGTAGAATTCGAGCCTTGTGGCATTCATACCAAGTGTCGGCAACTGAAGTGCGGCTACAACAAGCTGCGCCATTATGCATTGTCTCCGATGTTTTGGTTTGCCTGTTCAATCACTGTGATTTTTGTTTTTGCTTCTTCTATAAGTGTTTGCGCCTCTTTAATGTTTTTCAAACCTTCTTCATAAAGCTTTACTGACTCTTCGAGTGTAATCTCAGGATTCATTAGTTTTTCCAACAAGGCCTTAGAATATTCAAGTTTTTCTTCAAATGTATTATTTTTCATGAAAGTACCTCTTCTATATTTTCTTTAAATTTATCTAATTCTACCAAAAAAGCATCATGCCCGTAGTTACTTTGGACTTCAAGGTAAGTATAGCTTTGTCCATTACGCTCCATCATCTTGGCTATATGTTCCATTTCAGAAGGGAAAAAGAGATAATCAGTACTAAAACTTATCAAGGTTACATTTGCCTTAATACGTGAAATGGCTTCATATAGCGAGTCATATCCTCGACTCAAATTAAATGTATTAATTGCTTTTACAATATAAAGATATGAAAGCGGGTCAAAAATACGTGAAAAATTATTGGTATTGTATTCCATATATCTCTCAACTTCATAGCGTCCAAAAAGCTCAAAAAGACCATCATTACTAACATAATTTCGTCCAAACTTGCTATCCATAGAGTCAGGAGATAGGTAAGAAATGTGTCCGGCTATTCTTCCTATAGCCAAACCGTCCAAACCTTCTTCTTTAAATGCATCTTTTTCATAATTCCCATGTTTGAACCGTGGGTCTCTGCGTATCGCTTCTATGGCCACCTTGTTGAATGCCATAGTCCATGGTCTGGTTGCATAGGTACTTGCAAGTGAAATAATATCATCTGCAAAATTTGGGTAATCCACAGCAAACTGCAGTGCTTGCATACCGCCCATTGAACCGCCGATTACGGCACGTACATGATAAATACCCAGTTGGGACAGAAGGTGCATTTGTGCGCGTACCATATCTTTTACCGTCACCACAGGGAATTTAAGCCTATAAGGATCTTCACTTGGATGATTTGGACTCATAGGACCGGTTGAACCAAAACATGAGCCAAGCACATTGGTACAAATCACAAAGTATTTAGTGGTATCAATGGCTTTTTTGTCACCAATAAGTCCATCCCACCAACCTACTTTTTGTTCACCTTCATACACACCCGCGGCATGATGAGAACCGCTTAGCGCATGGCATACCAAAATAACATTAGATTTATCTTCATTTAACTCTCCATATGTTTCATAGGCTATCTCGTAGGGCTCTAAGATACGCCCACTCTCAAGATACAGAGGGGAGCTAAAATGTGCTGTTTTGGTTTCGATTTTCATAGACAACTTTATTTTTGAGTTTATTGTAAGTATTTTATCTAATTTGGGCTTTAGGGTTTGTGGCGTGAGCAAAGATGCTCACGTTTAATATAATTTATCCTAATGCTTTAGTAAGATCATCTATAAGGTCTTGTGTATCTTCTATCCCTACACTAAGCCTTACCAATCCGCCAGGCACGCCTGCTTCTATAAGCTCAAGAGCAGAAAGCTGTTGGTGTGTGGTACTTGCAGGATGCGTGATGATAGACTTACTGTCGCCGATGTTTACTACCAATGAAAAAATCTCTGTACTGTCAGCTATTTTCTGTGCTGCTTGCATATCTGCCACTTCGAAAGAGAGAAGACCCGAGTGTCCGCCCTTGAAGTACTTTTGACCCAGTGCATAATTAGTATCAGACTTAAGTCCAGGATAGTTCACTTTTTTTACCTTTGGATGGGCTTCCAAAAACTCTGCTATAGCCAGAGCAGAGCTCGAATGCTGTTTCATGCGAAGTGGCAAAGTCTCTAATCCTTGTATATACAGCCAAGAGTTAAAAGGACTTGGCGTTGCGCCTAAGTCACGTAGCAACGCAAGTCTAACCCTAAGGGTAAAGAGTGGTAATGGGACATCAGAGTACACTAGCCCGTGGTAACTCATATCTGGTTCATTGAAGTGTGCATAACGTGGGTTACCTTTAATTTTTTCTACCAAATTGTGACGCTCTACTATCACCCCACCAATGGCTAATCCTTGCCCTGTGGTATATTTACTCGCACTATGCACGGTTAAATCTACCCCATATTCAAATGGTTTACATAAAATAGGTGTACCTACTGTATTGTCTACACAAGTCAAAATATTATACATATTAGCGATAGCAACAATAGCATCAAAATCAGCCACATCAACACTTGGATTGGTAATGCTTTCAAAAAGAATGATTTTTGTTTTGTCATCTACAAGTGCTTCTATCTCAGAAGGATTACGTATATCAAAGTAACGTGTTTCTATACCAAAACGTTTGATGGTATGTCCCGTGAGTGTAGTTGTTCCACCATACACTTGTTTTGCCACAATGATGTTATCTCCAGACTCAGCTACATTAGCAATAGCATAAAAGATCGCTGCCATTCCAGAAGCTGTTCCTATGGCAGCCACACCACCCTCAAGTGCTGCGAAACGTTTTTCGAAAACATCTGTAGTGGGGTTCATCAGTCTTGTATAAATGTTCCCCAGTTCTTTAAGGGCAAAAAGGTTTGCTGCATGTTCTGTGTTTCTAAATTCATACGCCGTACTCATATAAATAGGTACTGCCATAGTCCCTTGTGCATTCTTCTCATATCCTGCATGTACAGCCAGTGTTTGTTCGTGCATTACTCTTCCTTGTTTTATGATATAGGTAAATTATAGCTTGTGATAGCTTGCATTGCTCTTCACTGTCTCTTAGGATGCGTGATAAAGTTCCACTTCGCTATCTATCTTCTTTGATAGAGAATCACGTGCTGTTTCTAAATCAAACTTATTTTGTAAGTTCATCCAAAACTCTGCAGAGTTACCAAAAAATTTAGCGAGTCTTAGTGCAGTGTCCGCGGTTATGGCTCTTTTTTGATTGACTATTTCATTGATGCGTCTTGGTGTGACATGTAATGCCCTTGCCAAAGCATTTTGACTTAGCTCATAAGGCTGCATAAACTCTTCTAGAAGTATCTCTCCTGCATGTATAGGTGTTATTTTTTTCATCTTTGCTCCTTAAAATCTATTAGATTAATGATAATCCACCATCTCAACATCAAATGCAAATCCATTTTCCCATATAAAACAGATACGGTACTGTCTGTTAATACGGATACTATGCTGCCCTTCTCTATCTCGAAAGAGCTTTTCCAACCTATTCGCGGGAGGAATTTTAAGGTCATCCACATCAATTGAGGCTTCCATCATCAGAAGTTTCTTATAGGCTGATCTCTGTATGTCTTGTGGTAGCTTTTTCGAAAACTCTCTGCTAAATATTTTTTGAGTCTCTTTGCATTTAAATGTTTTTATCATTGAGTAGTATACAACATATGTCGTTATATGTAAAGTTTTATCCTTGCCATCTGTTTAAGTATCTGTAGAGTGTGTTTACCGACGCACCATTTTATGTATAATCTAATGATTAATATGTCAGGTATTTCTAATATTACTTGCCCTGCATATCCAACTCTTTCAATACTCCAGTATTTGCGACCTTGATGATTTCCAGATTTTAATATCACGCAACTACATAAGATTGCAAAAGTTTTAAATATAGATATTTGTGAATTTTTTATAGAAAGTAAATAAAAGGTTAAAATAAATCCTCAAACCAAGTTCGAGGATAACAATAAATAAATTATGAAGAATAGTTTGGAGACTCTTTAGTAATCGTAACATCGTGTACATGTGACTCTCTGAGCCCGGCTGAAGTGATCTCCACAAACTCTGCTTTTTCCCAGAATACTTTGATATTTTCTGAACCGCAGTAACCCATAGATGAACGAAGTCCGCCTATCATTTGATGCACTACATCTTCGATGCGTCCTCTGTATGGCACGCGTCCTTCTATGCCTTCAGGGACGAGTTTGTCGGCTGCTGTTCCTTCTTGAAAATAACGGTCTGTACTACCTTTACTCATCGCACCGATGCTTCCCATTCCTCTATATTCTTTAAACTGTCTTCCGTTAAAGAGTATCATTTCACCTGGTGCTTCATAAGTACCTGCAAGCGCAGAACCCAGCATGACCGAACTGGCTCCTACGGCTAATGCTTTTGCTACATCGCCAGAATATTTGATGCCCCCATCAGCAATAACAGGAACCCCTGCTTTGTTTGCTACAAGGGCGACTTCATCTATAGCAGACATCTGAGGAACACCTACCCCCGCAACAATGCGTGTCGTACAGATAGAACCTGGTCCTATGCCCACTTTCACTGCGTCAGCTCCCGCATCTATAAGTGCTTGTGCTGCAGCACCTGTAGCGATGTTCCCTGCAATCACATCTACGTCCAATGTTTTTTTGATGAGCATAAGCGTATCGATGATACCTTGTGAGTGTCCGTGTGCTGAGTCAAGCACCAAAACATCTACACCGGCTTCTACCAATGCAATGGCACGGTCCAGTTGACCTACGCCTATAGCTGCACCAACCCTTAAGCGGCCATGCTCGTCTTTATTGGCATTAGGGAACTTCTCTTTTTTCTCAATATCTTTGATAGTCACAAGCCCCTGAAGTACATTATTTTCATCTACAATAGGAAGTTTTTCTATCTTGTGTGCTTGAAGTACTTTTGCCGCTTCTTCAAGAGTAATACCTACTCTGGCAGTCACTAAAGGTGCTTTTGTCATTACATCAGAAATTTTTAAACTCATATCTGTGATAAAACGCATATCACGGTTTGTGATAATACCTACAAGTTTCATATCTTCATCTATTACAGGTACGCCGGATATTTTATATTCGCCCATCAAAGCATCTGCATCAGCAACTGTTTTATCTGGTGCTATATAGATTGGGTCGATGATAATCCCGCTCTCAGACTTTTTTACTTTAGAAATTTGTTTTGCCTGAGTTTCGATATCCATATTTTTATGAATAATACCAATACCGCCCAAGTGTGCCATAGCAATAGCTGCTTTGTATTCTGTTACTGTATCCATAGCTGCTGAGACTATAGGAATATTCAATGTGACTCGCTTGGTAAGATTAGATTTTAAACAAACTTCTTTTGGAAGTACAAGTGAGTGTTGCGGTACCAATAATACATCTTCAAATGTTAATGCTCTTTTTTTAATTCTCATGTTGTTTCCTTTGTTTATTTAATATAATTTACAGCTTTTTCCATGCTTGCAGCACCGTCAAAAAGCGTTTTTTCGTTAAATGCTTTGGCGATGAGTTGTAGACCTACTGGCATACCCTCATCATTTTTAGCAACAGGTAGTGAAATGGCAGGAAGCCCTGCAAGGTTAATGGCAATCGTGTACATGTCACTCTTGTACATTTCAAGTGGACTATGAATGCTTCCTATCTTTGGTGCAACAAAAGGAGCAACAGGAGACAAAATAAGATCAGCCTCTTCAAAAATTGCGTTAAATTCATCTCTTATGAGGTGTCTGACTTTTTGTGCTTTGACATAATACGCATCATAATACCCTGATGAAAGCACAAAGTTTCCAAGCAAAATACGTCTTTTTACCTCTTCCCCAAAACCTTCGCTTCGTGTGTTGTAAAAAAGTTCTTCAGTATTTTTAGACTCAGCCCTTCTTCCATAACGCACACCATCAAAACGTGCCAGATTTGTTGCCGCTTCTGCTGTAGCCAAAATGTAGTACGTCGCGATGTCATACTTCGTGTTTTGCATGTTTTTATGGACGATTGTGTGTCCGGCAGTCTCTAGTGCTTTGATTGTCTGTGCATAGGCTTTTTGTATATCTGCATCTGCCTCAGAAATGTAGTTATCTATAACTGCAATGGTTAACTTCACATCAGGGTTAAGATTGTTTGCGATATCTTCTATCTCAAAGTCTGCCGAAGTAGAATCTTTCTCATCATGCCCTTTGATTGCATCATATAAGATGGCTGCATCTTCCACATTTTGCGTTATAGGCCCTATCTGATCAAGACTGGAAGCATACGCAGCCAAACCAAAACGACTTACCCGTCCGTAAGTTGGCTTCATACCTACCACGCCACAATATGCTGCGGGTTGTCTAATCGACCCTCCTGTATCTGAACCAAGCGCCGCAATGGCGATACCCGCAGCAACTGCTGCTGCAGATCCGCCAGAAGACCCTCCCGGTACACGGTCAGTGCCATGAGGGTTTTTTGTTGGACCATAAAAAGAACTCTCAGTCGTTGAACCCATCGCAAACTCATCCATATTTGCTCTACCAAATGCCATCATGCCATGTGCTTTTAAGTTTGTGATAGCCGTAGCCTCATAAGGAGCAATGTAGCCCTGAAGAATTTTAGAACCTGAAGTCACTGACCAATCTTTGACCTGAATATTGTCTTTAACAAGAATAGGCACACCCTCACCTGAACTTTCAAACCCTACATAGGCATTGAGTCCAGATGCTTTTGCTTTTGCTTCAAGCTCCACCCTGAGCTTTGTCATCTCTTCATTAGATTTTGTTAATGCTTCTTTTAATGTAATCACTTTACATCCTTATTTTTCTAATTTCTTTTTATAATACGCCATGAATGCCAAACCAACACCAACCAATCCAAATATAAAAATAATTGAACCAACAATCACTTCCATCTGTATAGGTTGGGTCATATCAAACATTAAGCAATTTCTCCACTGGCAACAACTTTCGCACACCTCTCGCAGGCACACTCTTCACTTGTACTTGTAAATCTCCAACATCTTGGACATTTGGCTGCACTTGCTTTATGTACTGTAAATGTTTTGCCTTCCACTTCAAAAGAAGCTACTTGCTCACCTTGGGAACTTGATTTCATAGCTGACACCACAAACCAGTCTTCAAGGTCTTTGCTGTCGCTAATAGCAAATACACTCATATCTCCTACTATCTCCACTTCAAGTGTAGACTTTATAAGTTTCTCTTTTTTGAGTTTATCTACTGCTTCAGAGAACTTCTCACGTGCAGCAGTAAGCATAGCATCATCAAAACTTGCTAGTACTTGTGGTACTTCAACATACACAAGATCAAATACATTCTCCATTCCATCTTTAAAAAGTGTTGGGGCATACTCCAGTATCTCATCTACTGTGTAGGTCAGTACTGGTGCTACAAGCCCTAACATCGCTTTACTTATGTGAGCCATTGCCGACTGCGTTGCACGTCTTGCTGAATCATTTTTAGCATCACAATAAAGTCTGTCTTTTGTGATATCCATGTAAATACCTGAGAGTTCATTCGTTATAAAGTGGTTAAGTGTTGCAAATCCTCTAAGAAAATCATAGGCATCAAAAGAGTTTTTCACTGAAGCAAATACCTCTCTTGCTTTAGTGAGTATCCATCTGTCTAACTCACCGTATGCACCCACTTCAACATACGCTTCAAGGTCATCCACATTTGCGAGCAAAAATCTAAAAGTATTTCTTATCTTTCTGTACTGCTCAGCCGTTTGTTTCAAAATACCATCAGAAATCTTCAAGTCTGACTGGTAGTCAGAAAGTGCAACCCATAGTCTAAGTATCTCCGAGCCATACTCTTTGATGACCTTATCTGGAGCAACCACATTACCCTTAGACTTAGACATCTTCTCACCCTTATCATCTACGGTAAATCCATGTGTGATAAGTGTTTTGTATGGTGAGACTTGATTGACTGCAGCACTTAAAAGAAGTGAAGACTGGAACCACCCTCTATGCTGATCAGATCCTTCTATATAAAGAGATGCAGGGTATTGACCGGCATCGTAGTTACCAGAACTTAAAACTGAATTCCAAGTTGAACCAGAGTCGAACCATACATCCAAGATGTCTTCTATTTTCTCCAGATCATCGGGATTATACTTGCTTCCTACTAGCAATAGTTCTGCATTGCTCATCGCATACCATGCATCAGCGCCATGTACATCAAAGAGTGCTGCGACATGCTCTAAGACATCCGTATCAAAGATGACTTCTTTAGTATTTTTAATTCTAAAGAATGCTATAGGTACACCCCAAGAACGTTGACGTGAAATACACCAGTCAGGTCTTCCTTCTATCATAGGTTTGAGACGATTTTTAGATGTTTTAGGATAAAAATCAACACCTTCTATTGCATGAAGAGCAGACTCTCTTAGCGTATCATTTGATCCTTCAGGCTTATCATCAATAGAAATAAACCACTGGTTGGTTGCTCTATAGATCAGTGGCTTTTTCGTTCTCCAGCAGTGTGGATAGGAGTGAATAAACTTGCTTTCTTTGAGTAATGCATCGCTCAAGATCTCCAAGATACGTTCATTGGCTTTAAAGATGTGCATTCCGACAAATTCATCTGCGCCAGGAAGTAGATTTAAGCCTTTGACGCTCTCATCATAGCATCCACGCTCATCCACAGGCATTAGCACTTCTAGGCCATATTTGAGTCCTACTTTGTAATCTTCTTCACCGTGCCCAGGTGCTGTATGAACAGCCCCGGTACCACCATCCATAAGTACGTGATCACTAAGCACTACCCTGGAGGTACGACCGTTTACAGGGTTGATGGCCAGAAGATTTTCCATCTCTGTCGCAGCAATTTTTCTGCTGGCATGTCCAGAGACTACACCCTCTGCTATCATCGCATCATAACGGGCGTCTGCCACAATGTGACCATCATCCGTGAGCACGTACATCTCTTCAGGATTAAGAGAGATACCTGTATTTGCAGGCAGTGTCCAAGGTGTAGTTGTCCAAATGACAAGTCCTGCTTTGCCTTCGAGTCCTAACTTTTCTTTCGCTGCATCAGAGAGTTCAAAATGCACATAGATAGAATAATCTTCCTTATCTTCGTACTCCACTTCTGCATCGGCAAGTGCTGTTCTAGCAGCCCACGACCAGAAGATAGGTTTATGTCTTTCAACTAAAAGACCTTTTTGTGCTACTTCGCAAAGTGTTCTATAAATATTGGCTTCAAATTTAAAGTCCATCGTCACATAAGGATTTTCCCAGTCTGCTATAACACCCAAGGCTTTAAAACCATCTCTTTGAATATCTACAAACTTCGCAGCATGTGCACGACAAAGTTCTCTAAACTTCTCTGTAGGCATTGCTTCTTTTTTGTCTTTACCAAGTTTCTCTTCGACTTTCTGCTCGATAGGCAAACCATGGCAGTCCCAGCCCGGAGTCATGCGAACCGCTTTACCTTGAAAATAATTATATTTTAAAATAATATCTTTAAGAACTTTGTTGAGGGCATGTCCTATATGAATGTCGCCGTTAGCATAAGGTGGTCCGTCGTGGAGGGTGAACATCTCTGCTCCAGCACGTTTTACTTTCATCTGCTCATAAATGTTTGCATCAAACCATGCATTATATTTTTTAGGCTCATTGTCCGGAAGACTCCCACGCATCGGGAAATCTGTTTTTGGTAGAAGAAGTGTGTCTTTAAAATCCATAGTCGATAATACCTTAGTCTTATATTATCCCGTGATTGTACCTAAAAGACCATTAGAAGCTACTTTTGCTACAATTATCTTATGAAAAATATCATAAATACAGTAGAAAAAATTATTCAGCGTCTAAGCGAAGAAAAGCAAACTATTTCTTTTGCAGAAAGTTGCACAGGTGGCCGCATAGCTGTAGCATTTACTGCTATTCCAGGTGCTTCAGAAGTACTGCATGGTTCCTGTGTCACCTATTCAAACGATATCAAACATCTTTGGTTGGGCGTGAGTAATGAAGTACTCACAAACTATGGTGCAGTAAGCCGGGCATGTGTCGCACAAATGTGTGAAGGCATACAAAAATTGGCAGGTTCTGATTATGCTATAGCTGTATCAGGTATAGCCGGACCTACTGGTGGCACTGAGCTAAAACCTGTAGGAACTGTATATATAGGATTACAGACACCTTTTTGCCAAGAGGTATTTCATTGCAATTTTAATGGGTCAAGAGAAGCCATACAAGAACAATCTACAGTATTTGCCATTGAGAAATTAGCGGAATTGTTAAATATATGAAAATATTTACAATAATTCTCTTGACAATAAAAGGTTTCTGAGCTATAATTCCGTCCACTTATTCGAGTAATGGGTGCAAAAACATGTGACCTGTTAGCTCAGTTGGTAGAGCAATTCCCTTTTAAGGAATGGGCCCTAGGTTCGAATCCTAGACAGGTCACCACTTTTACATTTCAACCATAATCATTGGTTTATGGTCTCTTAGCTCAGTTGGTAGAGCGCTACCCTTACAAGGTAGATGTCGCAAGTTCGAGTCTTGCAGGGACCACCATAGATAGAACATAAAATGAACATAGTTCATCTTTATTACGTTAACACTGGGTTTTCTTCAGCAGAATGCTCACAAAACTAGTTTTGTTTATATTCATGCCAGTCTTTAATTTTTAGCCATTCAATTGGTCTTAGGTGCGGTGGTAGTTCAGTTGGTTAGAATACCTGCCTGTCACGCAGGGGGTCGCGAGTTCGAGTCTCGTCCACCGCGCCACTTTTACATCGCATGACCTGTTAGCTCAGTTGGTAGAGCAATTCCCTTTTAAGGAATGGGCCCTAGGTTCGAATCCTAGACAGGTCACCACTTTTAACTATTTTATGTTTATAGTATCTGATGACCCTTTCATCTAGTGGCCAAGGATATTACGTTTTCAACGTAAAAACAGAGGTTCAAATCCTTTAGGGGTCGCCAAAGTTTACAAACAACACACAAAGGTCTCTTAGCTCAGTTGGTAGAGCGCTACCCTTACAAGGTAGATGTCGCAAGTTCGAGTCTTGCAGGGACCACCATGACAATATGTCATACACTAAAACGATAACCCGTTTTTTAAAGCACTAGTGCGTGAACAGTCTGTTGAAGACAACACAGCGTTAGCGTAGTAAAGAGGAACTTTGTTCATTTTACGTCATTTTGGTATGCGGTGGTAGTTCAGTTGGTTAGAATACCTGCCTGTCACGCAGGGGGTCGCGAGTTCGAGTCTCGTCCACCGCGCCATTTCTCCTATATTTTTTATCACTTTGAATCATAACTTTAGTTCACACGCCTAAGCAACAATATATTTTAGTCATCCCAATGCCCTGCTTATTACTTCTATTTATGAAAGTAGTATCGATGTTTTGCTTTTTTTATTTTAAATTCTTGTTCAATTTTATGCGTTACCCCATCAATAGTCAATTCCAAATAGACATATTCCCGTAAGTTTTCAGGCAATGTTTCATAGTGATAGACCTTACTATACGAAAGAGGGCCAACACCGCCTGTTTGTCCATTATAATTACGATTGTCGTAACTTATTTCTGGCACCAATATCTCGCCATTCATTTTTTTATGAACAAGCTGAAGGGTATTAAAATTTACCTTTGCATACTCACTGACAGGCAAATTGAAAAAGCTTATTTGAGACAAGTACTTGCCCTTGTGCTGATGGCCTAACTCCGGGCTCATCAAATGATGTAAAACAACTCTAAACTTTGTGTAATCAATTGTATTTGAACTATTCACATCTTGAGCATACAAAACTGTCCCAAAGTCATATAAAGTATAATCATTTTTTGGTTGAACGAACATCTTCTGAAAAAATGACAACTCTGTTTTATCCACACCATAATCATAATATGTTGAAGAGCCATGTTTAAGGTAAAGAGTAAACGCAATAAATATAGCGGTTAAAATTCCCAAGAAACCCAGTATCCAACGATACCAATATCTCATTGCCTTACTCCTTTTAACGAAATGTTTTAATCAAAAGAAATAGAGGATTAGTCCCTGAGTCTAATACGAACACTCTCTTCGTGTGCAGTCAAGCCTTCGGTATGTGCTATCATAGCGCAAGGTCCACCAATCTCCTGCATCCCTTTTTTGGACATAGAAATAATCGATGATCTTTTCAAAAAGTTCTCAACACTTAATGGTGAGTAAAACTTTGCTGTACCTCCCGTAGGGAGTGTATGATTAGGCCCTGCAACATAGTCACCTATGGGCTCAGGTGTATTCTCGCCTAGAAAAATTGCCCCTGCATGCTTGATGCTATCAAGCAAAGACATAGGATCCTCTGTAATAATTTCGAGATGCTCTGGCGCTATCTCGTTCATAAGGTCTATAGCTTCCTGCATAGTAGAAGTCACAATAATGGCTCCTCTCTCTTCTATGGACTTTCTTGCTATCTTTTCACGAGAAAGAGTGCCCAGGTACTCTTCAACCTTATCACTTACTCTATTTGCTAACTCGCCATCTGTGGTAATCAGTATAGAACTTGCCATCTCATCATGCTCTGCCTGGCTTAAAAGGTCTATGGCTATATAGTCTTCCCTACCTGTTTCATCGGCAAGTATACCTATCTCTGATGGTCCTGCAATCATATCTATATTGACTTCGCCATACACTAACTTTTTAGCAGTAGCCACAAAGATGTTTCCTGGTCCCGTGATAACATCCACTTTAGGTATGGTTTCAGTACCGTATGCCATCGCACCGATAGCAGATGCGCCGCCCACTTTAAAAACTTGCGTCACTTTACAGAGATGGCAGGCTGCAAGCAGCAATTCATTGAGCTCATTATCTGGTGCAGGCGTACAAACAATAATCTCCTGAACTCCTGCTACTTGCGCAGGAATAACATTCATTAGAAGTGAGGAAGGATAGGCCGCTTTTCCACCAGGTATATAAAGTCCAGCTCTATCTACTGCTGTAACCTTTTGGCCCAAGATGTTGCCATTGGCTTCGGTATCCATCCAAGTTTTGGGCATAAGCTTTTGGTGGTACGACTCTATGCGATCATAAGCCAAGTGAAGTGCGTCACGAAGTTCAGAATCTATATTTTTATACGCTTGGGCCATATCATCCGTTGAAACTAAAAGTTCAGCATCATCTTTTGGTTCCCATCTATCAAACTTGGCAATCTGTGCCTTAAGTGCTGTATTTCCTTCAGTTTGTATCTCCTTGAGTAAACCTGATACAATACCTGTTACACCCTCTATATCCATTTTCCCTCGTGCTAAAAGCTCATTAAAATTATCCTCAAACGTATCATCACAACTGTAAAATATTTTCACAATAACTCCTTATATTTTCGTTCATATCTTGGGAGCATACTCTCATTGCCTAACACACCTCCTTGATGGATGTATAACGTAGGCTTTGAAAAAATCTCAGGATGCTCAAGCAACACACGCCATCCCAATGGATCATAAAGCAGATCAAAATCTACTCCCGTTTGTTGCTGTAATTTTAGCCAAATTCTATAGTTTTCTTTATAAAGTTTTCCAAAATGGTGTTTTTTATCTAGGCTTAATATGGTTGGATGATGATTTTCATTCTCTTCCAGTGCTAAAAATTGTTTCATTAAATAAGTTTTATCTCCTACGCATGCTGTAGTATACACACTGTTTGCAGGAAGATTCTTTTGTAAAAAAAGTGCTGTTGTACCTGTTCCCGAGGGTAAAAAAATATTTAAAGTGTCCAATCTATTCTTTTCCTGCCATTTTTGTATCTCACCTGCCAATAATTTAATCCCGAACTCAGCCTCTTTTTGTCGTCCACCCTCTTCCACAAAAAGTATGTCATGCCCAAACTTATCTCTATCTGGATTTTTTTCTTTAAGCGTCATGCCATTATCAATAGCACCTTTATAGTTCCCCTGGGGATGCTCCTTCAAATAATCAGCCACATGGTCGACAAAATACTCAAATTTCCACCCTTTCATTCTAGCCAACACGGAGAGTGAGTACATTGCATTGGACTGTGCTGAACCGTAGGAGACTATTGAGCGAATATTGGGAAAATCATTTCGAAGATAATAGTAAAATTTACGTGCTTTATTGCCAGAGAAATCCGGATGAATGAGGTCATCTCTTTTTAGAAAAAAAGTGTGGCCTTCAAATGTTATAAATTCTATAGGAGAGGGGAGATTTAAAGTTTGCATATGTAGATTCCCATACCGAACACGGGAATATATTAGTTTCTATTTAAGCAGTTCAAATCATCAAATGCTTTTTCAAGTCTTGCTGCCATAGAAAGCTCTGCTGCTCTTAGCCATTTACGCGGATCATAGTGACTTTTGTTTGGCTTATCTTCACCTTCAGGGTTGCCTATCTGGCTCTGCAAATAGTCTTTGTGTTTATTTATATACCCTCTTGCACCATCCCAGAATGCCCACTGCGTATCTGTGTCAATATTCATCTTAACAGCGCCATAAGAGATGGCCTCACGAATGTCTTCAAGTTCTGAACCTGAACCACCATGAAAAACAAAATCAACTGGCTTGGTACCTGTGTTGAATTTTTCTTCAATGTACTTTTGCGAGTTGTCCAATATTTTTGGAGTAAGACTAACATTACCTGGCTTATACACACCATGCACGTTTCCAAATGATGCGGCTATCGTAAACCTATCGGACACTTTCATGAGTTCTTCATAAGCATAAGCCACTTCTTCAGGCTGCGTATACAATAGCGAATTATCTACATCTGTATTATCTACACCGTCTTCTTCACCACCCGTAACACCAAGTTCAATCTCAAGTGTCATACCCATTTTAGACATACGTTCCAAATAAACTTTACATGTAGCAATATTTTCTTCGATAGGCTCTTCAGAAAGGTCAATCATATGAGAAGAAAACAGAGGGATACCATGGGCTTTATAATGTTCTTCGCTTGCATCTAGTAATGCATCAATCCAAGGAAGCAACTTTCTAGCAGCATGGTCGGTGTGAAGCACTACAGGCACACCATAGGCATTTGCTACGGTATGTACGTGTTTCGCACCAGAGATGGTTCCCAAAATAGCGCCTATACCAGAAGGCAATCCTTGTCCTGCATAATAAGCTCCGCCGCCATTAGAAAACTGAACAATAACAGGAGAATTTACATTTTTAGCCGCTTCAAGCACTGCATTGATAGAAGCTGTGCTTACTACATTAACAGCAGGAAGTGCGAAACTCTCTTCTTTTGCAATTTTAAATAATTTCTGAAGGTCATCTCCAGTCACTACACCTGCACTGATGACATCTAGAACTTTTGTCGGCATTTAACTCTTCCTTGTTTATGGAATTATTTTACGTTTATTTTTGCATTTTTCATCAATGCAGTCACTACTTTTTCTTGTGCTAATTGCATTTTGATCCTATTTTTCGCTGCTTCAAATGCTGGTATTTCTTTGCTACTCTTTGCATTTTTTGTTGCTTTTTTCATTTTATTATAGGTATCTTGTGCTTCTTTATCAGAAATTTCCGTTTTTGACATTTCTTTCTGCATCCAGAAACTTGCAGATGCTTCTTCTTTTTCTTTGACTGTTAAGCTTTTTTTTGATTCTAATGTCATCAATTTAGCCGGGGCCAACATTTCAATGAGTTGTTTTTTGCCATCCGCGGGAAGTTTTTCCCAAGTCATTTGACCTTTTGTAAGTTTCTCAAGTGCTTTGTTTGATTCTTCAAAAGTAATAGCCATACCATTCACAGTACCTGCGACTCCTGAATCTTCTACTTTTATATCTACGTCTTTCATAAGATTGGCAACCAAAGCTTTCTCAAGCATTTGAATTTTAAGCCTATCTTTTATAGTATCGAAGGGGGGAATAGCTGCGGTACTATTGTTTTCTCTTGCCTCATGTGTCAAGCCGTTATATACTCCCATCACCTGCTCATCGGTGATGTTCATCTTAAGCGCTTCTTTTCGCATCCAGGCACGCGTATAGAGCATCTCTTTTTCTTCTTCAGATAGTTGTTTTTTGGCTGAATCCGTCACAAGGATAGGAAGAGACAACTCTTGAACCAGTCTTTTACGTTGCTCAGGGGGTAAGTAATCAAAATCTGTCACCTTCCCCTTTGTACGCTGTTTGAGGTAACTGTCTGCCTCTTTTTTGATAATCTTATGATCATTCACGGTAGCAATCACTGCTGTGCCTGGTCTTGTTTTTATATTCTGTGGAGCAGCTTTTGGTTTTTCATTGAGGCTAATGCCTCCAAGATTCACCATGGATGATGGATCTTCTTTTTCATTCAACATATTTGTCAAAGAATTTTTTAAAGCATCAGCATATGCTGAACTTTGAAATAAACCAAATGATATCCCCAAAAGAATAAAAAATTTCTTCATACTATCTTCCCTCTATTAATCATTTAGGATTACTTTTTTGTAGCGTTTACATCTGGTAACATATCTACAATTTTAGCTTTACTTTTAAGTTCTTTAGCTATTTCTGCTATCTTGACAGTAAACTGTTGCTGTTTAAGCATCGTAAGAATTTTATCTTTCACTTCATCATAAGAAGTAGGTTTTGCCGGTGTTTTTGTCTCAAGGTAAATGACATGGTAGCCAAACTGTGTTTTAACAGGTTTTGTTGTGATTTGACCATTTTCAAGTGCCCATGCTGCTTCTGAAAACTCTGGAACCATCTGACTTTTGGCAAATGTTCCGAGATCTCCACCTTTTGGACCAGAAGGACCTGTTGATTTTGTTTTAGCTAGTTCAATGAACTTTTCTTTTAGCGCTTCGCCTTTAAGCGGCTTTAGTATCACAATCATATCTTGTGCATCTTTTTCATTTTCCATCAAGATATGTCTTGCATGCATTGAATCCTCTTGCATAAACTTTGCGCTGTTTTTTTCATAAAACTCTTTTGCTTCGCTGTCGCTTACTACAATACTGTCCATTTGTGTTTTCATCCACATATTGACAAGAAGTTCATTTTTTAATTTTTCCATATTTCTTTGAAATTCAGGTTTTTTATCAAAATCTTCTTTGGCTGCAAGTTCAGTGAAAAGTTCTTTTTCTACCAATCTGTCAGCGACCATTTTTTGCTCTTGCGGAGTAAGTTGCATAAAATTTGCGTTAGGTGCCGCAGCAGAAACAAATGCCTGCGCATCTGCTTTAGTGATACTTTTTCCATTTACTGTTGCGAGTATGTCTGATGCTACTACAGATGAAGCCATGACAGCAACAGCAAGTAGTGAAGTTTTTGCTAGTTTTAACATTTTGAATAGTCCTTGATTACTTAAATTTAAGAGGCAGTATATCCCTCTTGGGTAAATCATTTATTAATGTGGTAATATTTTATTCTTAATTAGATTAGACAAAGGTATCTATTGATGAAAAAAGCAGAACAAAATCCAAAAAAAATAAAAAAAGCTACAAAAAAAGGGATAGAAGAGATTAAGAATATTTTTCTTGAACACTATCCGGACTCGGTCACTGAGTTGGAATATCGTAATCTCTATGAACTACTCATCTCTGTTATGCTTTCTGCACAATGTACCGACAAACGCGTCAATATTATTACTCCTGCACTTTTTGAAGCCTACCCTAATCCCGTATCTTTGGCCAATGCCGATCTGGACAAAGTCAAATCCTACATTAATACCTGTTCCTTTTTCAACAATAAAGCCAAGAACCTTATCGCAATGGCACAATCTGTTGTGGAGAATTATGATAATGAGATACCCCTTGAACGTGATGAACTTGTCAAGCTTGCCGGTGTGGGACAAAAAACAGCCAATGTCGTCATGATAGAATATACCGGAGCCAATCTCATGGCTGTAGATACTCATGTATACAGAGTGGCACACCGCTTAGGTCTGAGTGATGCCAAAACAGCTGTAAAATGTGAAGAAGAGTTAAGTAAAAAATTTAAGACCCAACTGCACCTGCTCCATCAAGCAATGGTGCTTTTTGGCAGATACAAATGTAAGGCGCTCAGCCCTGAGTGTGAAGAGTGCTTTATGAAAGCGCACTGCAAAACAACACAGACATTTAAAGTCTGATTTTCACCCTGATAGCATCTGGAGTACCGTTTGACAATCTCAGAATCATGGTGCAAGTTGATGTTCGCATTTTCTTTCTCTTCATGGTCTATATTCAAACGGATCTTATTATTTTCTGAACTACTTCAAATGTACGTTCTACAGATTCTAGGTGAACCATTTCTCTTGTAGAGTGCGGATAGCGTATGGTCGGTCCAATGGAAGCAAATTTCATAGCAGGATATTTTTCTGCTATTACCCCGCATTCAAGTCCTGCGTGTATGGCCATCATCTTCGTTGTTCCAAACACTGCTTTCATCTCTTTGCTTACAAGATTTGTAAAGTCACTGATATCTGGCTTCCAGGCAGGATACTTATCTTCGAGTGTGGTCTCAAAAGCATACGCTTTAAAAAAATCTAACGTTTTTTTTGAAAGGTTTTCTAACTTTTTGGCATCCATGGCTCTGGCACTGTTTTCTATCAGAATCCCACCTTTTTCATCTGTGGTGATAATAGCTAGATTGATGCTCACATCAGGAATACCAAGTGCTTCATTTTGTGCATGTACACCCTGCCTGAAAGTATGTATCATGGCTATCGTTTTTTCGCCCTCGCTCAACACTTTGGGTGCTTCATCCAATTCACGCACCTTCACCATTTCTGTACTTTTCAAACCTATTTCACTATACACTATGGCTACCGCATTGGCCGGAATAGAATTACGACGCTCGCCCGCATACATGCTTGCCAGCTGTGTGATGGCGTTACTATACAAATATTCACCCAACACTTTAATGGCCGAAGGAATACCCTTATCTATGTCCACACCCGAGTGACCGCCTGCCAAACCTTTCACTGCAACTTCATAACAGATGCCTTTCCCCTCTATATAGATATCTTGTTTAGTTGCAGTAATATCCACTCCGCCCGCACATCCTATGTAGACCTCTGCTTCATCTTCACTATCAAGGTTTAGCATATACTTGCTCTTGAGTGCAAAAGCCACTTCATTTGCGCCTATGAGTCCCACCTCTTCGTCTGAAGTCAGTAAAAACTCCAGTTCTGCATTTTCATCGATGAGCTGCATCATCATCGCTATACCTATACCATTATCTGCGCCCAAAGAAGCATCTTTGGCTTTCATCCAACCGTCTTGCACATAAGTTTCCAAAACCGGCGCCTTGCCCATGCAGACCATATCATAATGCGCTTGAAGGCAAAGTAACGGTGTGCCCCTATAGATAAAGATATTTTTCACTTCATCCACTTCTACTATATACCCTCTCTCTTTTGCAAAAGAGACTAAAAAATCCAATAATTTGTCTGCTTCTTTACTGCAGTGTGGTATCTGAGTGAGTGTTTGAAAATGCTTTATAATGCCTGACATAAAAATCCTTATACTATCAATAGAAGAAGTATAGTACAATCACTTACTTAAAAATTGCCAAGGATTTTACCATGTGTCTTATAGTTGCACTTGTCATGTTCGGACTATGCATACAAAGCTTCATTCAACATCAGTACATGGCTGGAGCCGTACAGCTTATTATCGCCTTGGGGTTTACCTTATTGCTTGTTCGTAACATCATCGCCGTAAGAAATGGCAAGCAAGTTTGCAGTACAAACGGATGCAAAATGACTGATTGGTTTATCCATTTATTTAAAAAGAAAGGTGCTTAGTGGAACATTTTTTTACCTGTCCTTATTGTTGGGAGCGCATATCAATGATTTTAGACCCTACAGAAGAAACTTCGGATTACACCGAAGACTGCGAAGTTTGCTGTCGTCCCATAGAACTATTTTTCAGATTTTCAGGTGAAGCGCTGGTACGTTTTGAAGCCCGAGTAATAGAGGGCATCTAGCTTGCAGAAATGGACATTGCTGTCACAAGTGAAATAATTAGATTATGCCTGTATTTGGGCCAATACCCCATCCCAAAATACAATACGAGCCTTAATAGCTTCTTTTGCAGAAGTTGTCGCTTCTTCTGTCTTACGCATATCGTCTTGACACATTTGATCAAGTAGCCTCAATGCCAGTGGTCCATGAAATCCTTCATCTAGATGAATATGCCTTTCTAGATAATAATGGAAAATAGGTGCAACTTTTTTAGAAACCCCTATTGATTTGAGAACAGCTTTAAACATCAAAGGAATAATATCTTCCCTTCCTAAAGAAAATGCTGCAGCAGCACGATGTGGTTGACCCTCTTTGATAAATCCAAACGTGCTTTTCACAAAAGATCTTGAAGCTTCTGGTATATCAGGCAATTCTAAAGCTGCCTCTACTCCATCTGTGCCTACAACATGGACAAAATGTCTAATTTTAGAGGTGTCTGCGCCAACCTCTTCCATTGCAAGCAAATAGATTTCAAAATGGCTTAAAAAGCCCTCTTTTCCAAGCGCTTCATCAGACTCTTCTTCAAGGACAATTTCATTAATAAAACGACTCAACTCAGGGTCACGTGGGGGTACCCAAGGTGCTCCGGTGGGTGCAATGATACCCTGTAAATATTTTACCAATGACATAAAATCCCATACTGAAAAAACATGATGTTCCATAAAGCATTTCAACTCATCTATGCTTTGCACCGCTTTATAAATGGGATGATGGTTTAACTCTTCTTTCAGCGAGTCGACAATATCACTTTTGATTACTTTATGCATAAAATTTACCTTTTTTTAACTATACTGCGTAATACGTAGCCTTAGCGTGATGTACCACTAATGCTGTCGTGCTCTGCTCTGGATGTATCTGAAAAGTCTCACTCAACTCTATACCAAACTCTTCTGGCTTGAGCAGATCAAAGATGAGTTTACTCTGCTCCAAATCTGGACAGGCAGGATACCCGAAGGAATACCTGGCACCCTGATAACGGTTCATACGCACATCACGCAAGGAAGAGCCTTCATTGTCTGCGATGTTTAGGTCTAGACGTATCTGCTTATGTGCTACTTCTGCTAAAGCTTCTGCAAGCTCTACAGAGAAGCCATGAACCATGTTGTACTCCAGATATTTACCTGCATCATACAGCTCTTTTTCATAGGCTGAGAACTTTGAACCTGCACTTACACAAGTAAGCGGCATGACATCATGTCTGTCATGATGAAAAAAGTCAGACAGAGCGCGGTGTGGTTTTTTGCTTTGTCTTGGGAAAGAAAAAGTACCTACAGCCCTGCCTATAACATGGTCCAAAGGTTCACGGTTAGCATTTTCATCCACATTCCAGCCCTCACTCTCATCAAAAAGATACAAGGCCTGATCTTCACTTCTGCAGGGGTAGTAACCATAGATAATAGTCGGTTCAAACAATTCTTTTTCTATAAACTCTCTTTTCAAACGCTCATATGCAGGGTAAACGGTTTTGTCCAGAAGCTTCTGATATGCCTCTTTTGTCATACCTTTAGACTTATACCCCCAATGAAACTTAATCACTGTTTTTTGATTTACCCAGTTAAAAATCATATCTAAGTCGAGGTCTTCTTTTTGAAGCACGCGTCTACCCCAAAATGGTGGTGTGGGTACAGGTTGTGGTTCTGGCATCTTTAGTTGCGCAAACGGAGGAATGACTACCTCTTTTTTAACTTTCTCTTCACGCTCAACCATATCTCCCGCTAAACGTGTGTCAAGTCCTACCGAATTATCTTCGTTGTACTTTTCTATGCGGGTCATGGCGATAACCCCATCAAAAGCATCGCGACAGTAAAAAATAGGGCCTTTGTAAATAGGCCGACAAAAGTCATCCACAAAAGAACGTGTAAGTGCAGCACCGCCCAACAGTACAGGAATAGTCATACCCATCTCTGCCATGGCTTCTAAATTGTCTTTCATGACAGCTGTAGACTTTACAAGTAGTCCTGACATCCCGATAGCTTGAATGGGTTGCCTTTCTACTACATCTAAGTACTCTTGTAAATCTGTTTTGATTCCTACGTTGACTACTTTAAAACCGTTATTTGATAGGATGATGTCTACAAGGTTTTTGCCCACATCATGCACATCGCCTCTCACTGTACCTATGACCAGTGTGGTGTCTGTGTCCTTTTCCTGTTTGGTGAGGTACGGGTTTAGATAATCCACTGTTGTCTTCATGGTCTCCGCAGACTGAAGTACAAACGGTAGCTGCATTTGTCCTGAACCAAAGAGTTCACCTACTACTTTCATAGCATCTATGAGTATCTCGTTTACAATTTGGTCTGCTTCTATCTCATGTCGTGCCTCTTCAACAAGCGGTATCATACGTTCTTTGTCACCATCGAGTAGAAGTTGTGCTATCTTCTCTTCGTTATTCATCGCTTCATAGGCTTCATCATTTGCTTCATCGTCTATCACTGTATCCGAGAAGTGTTCTATAAATTTAAACAATGACTGGTCATTGGGCGCAAAAAGTAACTCTTCGCAGATAGATTTATCCTCTTCACTCATTTTAGCCAATGGTATAATATGTTTCACATTGATAATCACTGTCGTTAATCCAGCTCCTAAACAATGGTGCAAAAAAACTGAATTTAAATAACGTCTGGCATTGACATCTAAGCCAAACGAAATATTAGAAAGCCCCAAGGTAGAGCCAACTTCAGGATGTCGTATATGCAACTCGCGTATAGCCTCAAGTGTCTGAATAGCTGCATCACGGTACTCCAGGTCACCAGACCCTACCGTAAAAGTAAGCATATCAAAGATTAGATTCCTAGGATCAATGCCATGGCCGTTTACCGCCATATCATACATGCGCTCAGCTTGTGCCACTTTATCTTCTGTAGTTTTTGCCATACCCACTTCATCAATGGTCAAACACACTAACGCTGTACCAAATTTTTTGGCTAATTTACAAATGGCATGAAATTTCTCAACACCATCTTCAAGGTTTACAGAGTTTATGATGGGTTTTCCGCCTATACATTTGAGTCCCTCTTCCATCGTATGTACCCGTGTAGCATCAGGCATAAGAGGCAGTGGAATTTTTTGATTATATAGCCCCATAATGGCTTTCATATCTAGCGCGCCATCACGCCCTGCAAATTCAACGTTGACATCGAGACAATGTGCACCATCTCTTACCTGCGCCTGACCCACGGTGATCGTACCCTCATAATCACTGGCAATAATCAGCTCACGAAAAGCCTTTGAGCCCGTAGAGTTGGAACGTTCTCCTATGAGCAGTGGTGCTGGTTTCTGAAAAAGCTCGGTACTGTTAAACAATGAAGCAATGCTTGGTTCTATGCTCCCTGTTGGAATTTTAGGCACAAGCGTTCCGACAGCTTTTTTTAATGCCAGTATGTGCTGTGGTGTAGTACCACAACATCCGCCCAAGAAACTTACGCCATCAAAGGCTGCAAATTCTAGCTGTTTAGCTGTAAATTCATCGGGTCCCATAGGGTAATAGGTATATCCTCCACGGTTTTGGGGAAGCCCGGCATTGGCATGTACCGAAATAGGTATATTGCACAATTTGCAGAGTGTTTTTAAGTGTTTTTTTACCTGATCTGGACCCGTACCACAGTTAAACCCAAGAGAAAGAATATCAAAAGGTTCAAGTATAGTCACGATGGTCGTAACATCTGTGCCTATGAGCATCGAACCGCTCAGTTCAATCGTTACAGAAACCATAATAGGAAGTTGAACATTTCTCTCTTCATTGGCCCCTTGACAGGCATGCAGTGCAGCTTTTATCTGTAAGGGATCTTGGCAAGTCTCTAAGAGAAATATATCACATCCCCCATCTATAAGACCTAAGGCGCAAAGCTTATACCCCTCAAACATTTCATCATAATGAATATGTCCGAGTGACGGCAGCTTGGTTCCTGGCCCAATCGACCCCAATACAAACTTGGGTGATTCTTGCGTTCCATACTCATCACAGATAGCCTTTACAAGTTGGGCACCTTTTTTAGAGAGCTCATACGCACGTTCACCCATCTGGTACTCATCAAGTACCCAAGGCATCGTTCCAAAGGTATTGGTTTTCAGTAAATCCGCACCTGCCATAGCGTAACGCTTGTGTATGCGACTTATGAGTTCGGGTGCCGTGTGATTCAGTAGCTCATTGCAACCCTCTTGGTCAATACCTTTATCGTCTACCCAAGCTTCACTTGGTACTTTAAGGTCTTGTATCTGCGTACCCATGGCACCATCAATGACAAGTATACGCTGCTGTAAAAATGATTTGATTGTTTCTGTTATAGACAAAAAGTGCCCCTTTATCTTGATTCTGTAATTGTAGCAAAGTATGTTTGATTTCGGGTTAATATAATTATGCCGTAAGCTGGTGGCAGGTATTATATGTTTTATAAGTTAAATGTATAAAAATCTAAACTCATCATAAGATCAGGACAAAAAGTTATGGCTCTAAAGCAGAATTGTCCAACTGCAATATGACGGTGGTTTTTATTTTATACTGCCCTAAAAAAAGCTTTTAATCAAACCCTCAATCATTCTTGGAGACAAAATGGGAAAAATAATAAAGAATATTATCACCGGCAAAGAAATCACCAAGCCCATTCCTGTAGACATAGAGGTCACTTTTAGCGGCGGGGTTATGATCACTGAAACAGATGCCGCAGGTATCATCACGTATGCAAACCGTAAGTTTTGTGACCTCACAGGGTACTCAAAAGAAGAACTCATCGGGTCACCGCACAGTATCAACAGACATCCAGATATGCCAAAAGCGGCTTTTAAGGGGCTATGGGAAACCATTAAAGATGGAAACTACTGGGAAGGCTATGTCAGAAATATGACAAACGAAGGAAAGCACTACAATGTTGTGGTATGGATAAAACCAAAACTCGATGACAAAGGCAATATTGTCGGCTATATTGCTGGAAGAAAAATCCCCGATAAAGACTCGATGCAAAGAGCATTAAATCAATACAAAGTCATGATGCATGATGAGTAGATGTTCGTGGACTAAGCCATTGGCATCTACACATAAATTATAAACTTTTTTTGGCTTCTTGTAATGCTTCAATCACTGCATCTATGTTTGCTTTAGGGATATGGACTTTCCAATCTGGCTCTTCTGCCCCTGCCTGAAGTGATATCCCAATACTCACAACACTCTCGCTTTTTGGGCCATAGGGCTGCTCTACTGTACTAATACTAATCTTTCCTTCTTTTGTACCGCTTAATGTCATTTCATCTATTTTGGTTACTTTTCCGCTCATGTATTATCCTTTAAATTTTTTAATGTAAATGATTATATCACAAATTATTTACGCTTTAGTAACCCTGAAATCTTTGCTTGCATACGTAACCATATTTTATGGTCAACAGCAGGAAATCCTGCATACGTTTTACCGCCCTCAAGCGACTTTGTAACCCCGCTCTTACCTGCAATGGTTGCAAATGCTCCAACTTCCAAATGACCTGCTGTGGCACTCTGACCACCCATCACTACATTTCTGCCCAAAATAGTAGAGCCGGCAAGCCCAACTTGGGCAGCACAGAGGGTATGCTCGCCCACATCGCAGTTATGAGCTATTTGTATAAGATTATCCAGTTTCGTGCCTTTACGTATATAGGTAGTGCCAAACACGGCCCTGTCTATAGCACAGTTTGCACCTATCTCTACCTTATCTTCGACAACAGCATTACCATTTTGATAAATCTTGACATGCTCACCCTGTTTTGTATGTGCAAAACCATAGCCATCGCACCCTATGACCGTGCCACTGTGAATAATGCACTCAGCGCCGATTTTCGTATGATGATACAGAGTTACATTAGGATGAAGGATTGTCCCTGAACCAATAGTGACATGATCTCCCACATAGCAACCTGCCAAGACTATTACACTATCTCCCAAAGTGACATTTTTACCAAAACGTACACTCACATCTATATCACAGTGCATGCCAACAGTAGGCGCTTCTGTCTCGTTTCCAAGTTTATATGCAAAAAACTTAGAAGCCTCTGCCAACTTTAGATACGGTTCATCGGTAATGAGTGCCGCGGCATGAGAAGGCAAGAGTTTTGCATATTTTTCTTCTATGAGTACTGCTGCTGCTTTGGTGTAGGGAAGCTGGTCTAAGTATTTTTCTGCATTAAAAAAGCTAAGTTGTGAGCTGTCTGCCTCACTAAGGGTATGAATACCATCAATATCAATGTCATTATCATCAAAATCAATATGTATTTCTTTCGCAATTTGGGAGAGTTTATAAATCATAAGGAAATACCTTTATGCATAAAATAACCGTTTCCATCTTCGCGATGGAAACGTAATATAGGAGAAAATAAGCTAACGCTCTATAGCCACGACACCACCACGTACAATTTCAGAAGGATTATAACGTTGTGCTGCTTCTATAAAATGCTGTACGCGCAAAGGCTCATCTGCTACCTGGGCAATTACCGTTTCTTTACCTACATTGACGATACCACCATTATAGGCGGCGCAGAGAGCGGCAACATCAGAAAGATTCTCCGCGATAGGGAACTTTACCAGTACCATTTCTTTTTCAACCATCTCTTCATGCTCGACAACCTTGTATACAGGTACTAACTTGTGCAGCTGTTTAGTAATTTGCTCCATCACCCTGGACGAGCCATTGGTTGCTATGGTGATATGTGACATTTCACTATTTGGAATAGGTGCAACTGTGAGCGACTCGATGTTGTACCCACGACCTGCAAACAGTGCAGTAATACGCGCAAGAACAGAACTTTCATTCAACACGATAACAGAAATAACACGTCTTTCATTCATAGAATTTACCATTATTTCGTCTCCTTACTACTGTCTACTTTTTGAGGCAACATCATGTTAAAAAGTGCCCCACCTGATGGTACCATAGGAAGAACATCCTCAAAACGATTCACTATAACGTTCATAAAACATACTTTATCCTGTGCTATAGCATCTTTAACAGCCGCATCAAATTCTTCTTTTGTCGTAACATCATACCCTATACCCCCACAGGCTTCCGCCAAAGCTTTCCAGTTTGGCTGAAATGTCAAGTCTGTTTCAGAATAACGCTTTTCATAAAAAAATGTTTGCCACTGTCTCACCATTCCCAAAAAGTGATTATTGAGGATCATATTGATGACTGGTATCTTATACTCTGCTGCTGTAACAAGCTCTTGCATGTTCATAAGTATAGATCCATCGCCTGTGATGTTGATGACTGTTTTGTCCGGGAAAGCCATCTTTGCGCCTAAGGCTGCAGGAAAACCAAAGCCCATCGTTCCTAGACCACCAGAGTTTATCCATTGGCGCGGTCTATCAAAGGGATAGTGTTGTGCTGCCCACATTTGATGCTGTCCAACATCTGAGGTGATAATCGCATTTTCACCTACGAGCTCACCGATACGCTCTATGGCCCACTGAGGTTTAATCACCTCATCAGAATCCACATACGACTGAGGATGCAGAGTATCATAGCGTTTCAATATCTCTCTCCATGCCTGATATCTGTCTGTATTAATACCCTCAAGAAGTGGAATCATCACCTCCACTACTTCAGTGATATCTCCTACGATAGGATAATCAACATCTACAAGCTTACCGATGTTTGCAGCATCAATGTCCACATGGATAATATCAGCATATTTTGCAAACTCTGAAAGCTTACCTGTTACCCTGTCATCAAATCTTGCGCCCAAAGAGATAACCAGATCTGTCTCGGACATCGCCATGTTTGATGCATAGTTACCATGCATTCCAAGCATACCAAGAAGCAAGGGATTTTTTGCACCTAAAACGCCTCGTGCCATCAACGTTTCAACCGCAGGTATCTGTGTTTTAAGTGCCAGTTCACGTACAAGGTCACTTGCATTTGAAAGCACAACACCACCACCTATATAAAGTAAAGGTTTTTTAGCAGTTTTAATCGCTTCAACTGCTTTTTCAATCTGCTTTTGATTCCCTTTATACGTTGGTTTATAGGTAGGCATATTGACAGAATCAGGATACACGAACTCACCAATATCTACCGTAATGTCTTTAGGTATATCTACCAATATGGGTCCAGGCCTGCCTGAACGTGCCAGATAAAATGCTTCTTTGAGTATACGCGGAAGCTCTTCAAGTGAACGTACCAAAAAGTTATGCTTTGTACATGGTCTGGAAATACCCACTGCATCTATCTCCTGAAAACCATCTGTCCCTATAAGAGACATAGGTACTTGCCCTGAAATGACCACCAAAGGAATAGAGTCCATGTACGCAGTCGCGAGTCCGGTAACCGCATTGGTAAACCCAGGTCCGGAAGTCACCATAGCAACACCCACTTCACCTGTGGCCCTTGCATATCCGTCTGCTGCGTGTACAGAGGCCTGTTCGTGACGATTCAAGATATGTTTAAATCCATTTTGTTTGTAAATTTCATCATAAACGTGCATGATAGCGCCGCCAGGGTAACCAAATACGGTCTTCACACCCTCCGCGATAATTGCTTCACACACCATTTGTGCACCAGACATTTGCATGATTACACACTCCATTTTGTAGATTTTTTTGATTATAGCGTAAAAAGATTAGAGTTTATTTGCATACTTCCAAAGCCACACCCTCACGTAAACCATCATCTATCACTACACATCTGTCAAATTCCAATAGTGTATAAAGCTGTTTATAGATGAGTATCCCCGCTGCAACAAGGTCGGAGCGTCCTGTTCCTACAGATATCTCCATCTCTTCGAATGACATGGATAGTAGTTTTTTCAAGTAAAAATCCAACTCATCTTTTTCAAGTGAGATACCATTAATTTTAGATGCATCATATGTTTTGTATGTTTGTCCTAATTTCATGGCTGACACTGTGGTAGGTGTGCCTGCTGTAGCAATAAAAGAGTGGACCTTACCTCTGCTTGCATACATCTGGGCAGAAAATATTTGCATATCAGACATTTCTTGCGCAAGTGCCTTTTCAATGTTTTCCAGTGTTTCATAGGTTTGTGCTATGGTTACTATGCCCACGGGGAAACTTTTAGCAATGGTTTCGTTAGCGTAATGGAAAATAAGTTCAGTAGAACCCCCGCCTATGTCTACAAGGACAAAAGAATCTGCAGCATAATGTAATTTGGAGAGTCTATATTTCACCGCTTGCAAAGTGAGTCTTGCCTCTTCCGTACCTGAAATAATTTCAAATACCACACCTGTTTCTTTTTGAATTTGCAAAAGTACTTCAGTTGCATTGGATGCCCTGCGTATAGCCTCCGTTGTAACTGCCTTTATCACCGAAGAAGAAAAGTCTATCTTCTCTTGTGCATCTTTAATAGCTGAGATGACTCTGGCTATGGCTTCATCATTGATAATGCCATATTGCACAAGACCATCTGCTGTTTTCACTACTTTTTCATACTCTGACAGCCGTTGACCTGTAGCGCAATCATATTCCAGTACGCGCAGGGTATTGGAGCCCAAATCAATTGCTATCACTAGTACTCTTCTTTAAAAGGAAATCCACCTTCCTTAAGTCCTTGCCTTATCTGTGCCTGGTGTTCCACACCTTTGGTCTCCAATGATACAGAAACATGGGCATCACCAAAGTCTAAATCTGTAGAAGTTCTGTCGTAACCTATTTGTACGATATTCGCACCTATAGCCGTAAGTATCCCGGTAAAAGACTGCAGAGAGCCTGGCTTATCTATGAGCGTAACAAGCAATTTCATTTTTCTTGCAGACTTCATAAGGCCTTTTTCGATGATTAATGAAAGCATTGTCACATCAATATTTCCGCCACTGAGTACTATGCCTACTTTGGAACCCTTGGGCAAATTTATCTTTCCATGCAAAAGCGCAGCCACACCTACCGCGCCTGCACCTTCTACTAAAACCTTCTGTCTTTCCAGTAAAAATAATATGGCAGAAGCTATCTCGTCTTCACATACCGTTTCAAAAGCATCCACATTTTTTAAAATATAGTCTAAAGTAATGGGTGAAGTATCACGTACGGCTATACCATCGGCTATGGTTCTCACCGAGAGCGTATCTAAGGCTGTTTTTGCATCATAAGAGTTTTTCATGGCAGGCGCACCCGCTGCAGATACACCTATGACTTTTATATTTGGACGTAATGCTTTGGCTGCAACTGACATACCAGAGATCAACCCTCCGCCACCCACACATACCACTATGGCATCAAGATCACTTACCTCTTCAAACATCTCAAGAGTCACCGTACCCTGACCTGCCATCACTTCGTCATCTGCAAAAGGATGTACAAAAGTGTAGTTATTTTCTTTACCAAATGTCACTGCATGGGCATAGGCTTCATCATAGTTACTTCCATGCAAAATCACTGTAGCGCCAAACTCTTTAACGCCCAAAACTTTTGTCAAAGGTGTTGATTCTGGCATAACAATGGTGGCTTCTATATCAAAATGTTTTGCTGCAAATGCCACACCCTGAGCATGATTACCCGCAGATGCGGCTATCACGCCACCTCTGTCTCCAGCTTCTATAAGTGTGGCGATTTTGTTGAATGCTCCTCTAAGTTTAAAGGCGCCCGTACGCTGAAGATTTTCTTTTTTCAGGTAGACTTCATAGCCACTAAGTTGGCTCAAAATAGGAGCATAAGCAAAAGGTGTGCGATGCGCTACACCCGATACTCTTTCATAGGCTTTTTGTATATTCTTTAAGTCTAACATTATGTTTCCTGGATATTATATTGGCTGAATTATATCACAAAGGATAAATAAACATGGAATGTGAATTACCGCGAATCAACAGTAACCCTGAAGAGATGAAAAGATATTTTGAAGAAGCAAAAACCATCGCTGTCCTGGGGGCATCTCCAGACTCAACTAAAGCTTCCAACCATGTGGCAGAATACTTAAAAAATGTTGGCTACAAAATGATACCCGTTTACCCAAAAGGTAACACTATTCTGGGTGAAAAAGTCTATAGAAGCCTTGCGGAAATCGATGAACCTGTAGACATGGTCGTTGTTTTCAGGAAACCAGATGCCCTCGCTGCCATCGCAGATGCGGTCATAGCAAGAGGAGACGTCAAAACATATTGGACACAACTGGAGCTCATAAACAATGATGCTGCACAAAAAGTAAAAGATGCAGGTATTAATGTCGTGCAGAACTACTGTGCCATGATTGAACACCGACGTTTATTTTCATAATCTTTTATGAAGAAAAACACCACTCTCTATATGAGCGGTGTGGGGAAACTGGTCGTACATGGCTGCTTCCAGAACATCATGTGTTTTGACCAGTGCTTCCAAGTCTCTAGCAAGCGTTTCTGGGTTGCAGGAGATATAAATAATATATTCTATATTTGAAATAAGCTCTATAGTTCCTTCATCCAATCCGGCTCTTGGCGGATCTACCAATACGGTACTAAAATCATAACTTTTTAAATCTATGTCCTTGAGTCTGGAAAACTCTCTTACGCCATTCAAGGCTTCGGTCATCTCTTCGGATGCCAATCGTGCAAAAGTGATATTTTCCACACCATTGAGTACGCAGTTTTCCAAGGCTGCCTGTATCGAACGCTTACTGATTTCGGTTGCTAACACTTTGTCAAAATAATGAGAAAGAGGAAGCGTGAAGTTCCCTAGTCCACAGTAACTCTCTAAAAAATCTCCATACCCTACAGTTTTTGCCTGTCTAACAGCCCACTCTATCATCTTGACATTGACTGCAGGATTAGGTTGGGTAAAACCGCTTTCATACTGTCTGTAGGTAAATG
Organism: Sulfurovum sp.; assembly: GCA_024637255.1. Classification (GTDB taxonomy): domain Bacteria; phylum Campylobacterota; class Campylobacteria; order Campylobacterales; family Sulfurovaceae; genus Sulfurovum. Next base: position 139,510 of record JAGXFO010000009.1, on the reverse strand, counting down.
TCTTAGCATCTATATCTAGCTTTTCTGTGACAAATTCATCTGAAAGGATGACCTTTTGTTTGCGACTTCGGCCCATGATCTTACACCCTAGTTCAGCTTCAAGGTGCTTTGCTTCCATGCTCCATATATCATCCAATTTTTTATGATACAACATTGTAATGAGACATTCATCTGTAGTGGTTGCCAAGAACTCCACGGCAAAAAGTCTCTGTTTAAGCACTTGTGTTGAAGCATTAATTTTTTCAAGCAGTCTCCACATGCGCTTTTCTATGGGCTTTAGAACCTTAGGGCATTCCTCTATGCTGATAGCGCCTTTTTTCTCCATATTTCCCATCGCATAGGTACACACATCGCCCTCATGCCAAATACGAAATTCTGCCCTTGCTCTGTAATGATCTGTAGGAGAATCAAATACTTCCAGTTCCCCACTATAAAAAGGAGCCAAAAGTCCTGAAACCATCACCTCTTTTTGCTTTAACTGCTCTTGATGCCCTATGTCATACAACCCACAAGATCCGCAAGATCCAAAATGTTTACAGTTCAAATTTCATACCTTTAATTTGCATTGGATATAATCACAATAATAATATAATATATGTAATTTTACCCAAAAGGTCCAAAATGTCTACAAGCGTTGTCATACTCGCAGCAGGTCAAGGCACAAGAATGAAGTCTACAACTCCAAAGGTGCTTCATGAAATCTCAGGCAAACCCATGCTATTTCATGCCATAGATGCAGCACAGAAGATCTCTGATGATATCACTGTCATACTCTACCACCAAGCAGAACGCATACAAGAAGAGATAGAGGCACATTACTCTGGTGTACATTTTCATATACAAGACGCTGTACAGTTTCCAGGTACGGGGGGAGCCATGAAAGGTGTTCATGTCACACACAGCAAAGCACTGATACTCAACGGTGATATGCCACTTGTTACCATGCATGCACTTGAGTCACTCATGCAAGGGGATGCTGACATTAACATGTCTGTCATAGACTTGCGCAACCCTTCAGGATATGGCCGTGTAGTCATTAGTCAGGGGAATGTAGTTGAAATTGTGGAAGAAAAAGACTGCACACTAGAACAAAAAGAGATACAAACTGTCAATGCGGGCGTCTACTGTGTGAAGAAAGAGTTACTTGAAAGTTATATTCCTGTACTCAAGAACAACAATGCCCAAAAAGAGTACTACCTTACGGACATCATCAAGATGGCTGTGAATGAAGGCAGAACGGTCCACCCTGTTAGCGTTGCAGAGGAGGAATTTAAAGGGGTGAACTCCAAGCTTGATCTTGCCCATGCAGAAGAGATACTTCAAAGACGTATCAAAACAGAGTGGATGAAAGCGGGTGTAAGCATGCGCTTGCCTGAGACCATCTACATCGATTCGCGTGCCACATTTGAAGGTGAGTGTATCTTGGAGAATGGTGTGAGCATTCAAGGTGCCTCACACATCATCACTTCACACATCAAAACACATTCTGTCATAGAAGATGCACATATTGAAAATTCAGATGTGGGTCCTATGGGTAGAGTAAGACCAAACTCCAAGCTGATAGACACACACGTTGGAAATTTTGTAGAAGTCAAGAAATCAACACTTACCGGGGTGAAGGCTGGCCATCTGGCATACATCGGTGATGCCACCATTGGCGAAGGTACAAACATAGGTGCAGGTGTCATTACTTGCAATTATGACGGAAAGAACAAATACAATACCATTATCGGTAAAAATGTGTTTGTAGGTTCAGACACACAACTGGTTGCTCCCGTAAATATAGAAGATGATGTCATCATCGCAGCAGGTACCACAGTCAATAAAGATGTTAAAAAGGGTGATCTGGCCATCTCAAGGACAGAGATGAAAATCATCAAAAACTTCTTTTATAAATTTTTTGGGAACAGATAATATGCAAATCGATTTAAACGGTAAATCTATACTTTTAGGAGTGACAGGAAGTATTTCGGCTTACAAAGCCTGTGACCTTGCACGTCTTTTTGTTAAGGCAGGGGCTTGCGTGCATGTCGTGATGAGCCCATCGGCTGAACGTTTTGTTTCATCTCTTACCTTTGAAGCACTGACCCGAAATGCGGTACTTACAGAAAAATCCGAGTCTTGGAGTTGTGAACTTAACCATATTGAGTTGGGCAAAAAATGTGACGTTTTCATCATTGCACCTGCCACAGCTAATACGATTAACAAAATAGCACAAGGAATTGCAGATAATATTTTAACCCAAACCGCATTGGCGTTTAAAGATAAAATCCTCATTGCTCCTGCAGCCAATACACAGATGCTTGCAAAAACTGCCACAGGCAACGCTCTTGCATTTTTACGAAACAATCACTATGGCATCATTAGCCCGCAAGATAAACTTCTTGCCTGTGGAGATGTGGGGAGCGGTGCACTGGCAGAGCCTATAGAAATATTTTTTGAAGTGGCAAAAGCACTCTATAGTGAACCATTTTGGGAAAACAGACCGGTGATTGTAACGGGTGGTGGCACACGGGAAAAACTGGATGAAGTACGCTATATATCAAACTTTTCATCGGGTAACATGGCAAAGTCACTTTGTATTGCACTCTATCTCAGAGGTGCAAAGGTGAGCTATATTTCTACTATGGGGTTTGATGACTTACCCTTAACTGTTACCGCCATAGAAGCCCATAATGCACAAGATATTTTGGAGAGCACACAGCACGCTATTGCAAAAGCAACCACAGGAAGTCAGCCTATAAAAATGCCTTATTTATTTATGGTGGCAGCTGTTGCAGACTTTACACCTGAAGCTCCACAACGTGGAAAACTTAAAAAATCTGCACTTGGCAATACGTGGAACATTACACTCAAACAAACTGCTGATGTATTATTGTCTATCGATAAAAGCGCTATTAAAACAGTGGGATTTAAAGCCGAGATGGATACCAAAGAGGGGCTAAACAATGCCATTGCTCTTTTGGACAAAAAGGGTGTAGATGCTGTATGTTACAACCTTTTAGAAGATGCGAAAAGTTTTGGCGGCAATGAAAATGAGATTACCTTTATCAGCAGAGATGCACAGGTTGCTTTAGGGCGTACTGACAAACTGACTCTTGCAGGTAAGATACTGGATGAATCCAAAAAACTCATCCCTAAAGAAGAAATAAATGTCTAAAAATGCAATCAAACATCTTGCTATCATTATGGATGGGAATGGAAGATGGGCAACCGAACGTGGGCTTAAGCGCACCAAAGGACATGAAGCGGGTGCAGAAACTATTCGTGATATTACCACCTACTGTGCCTCACATCAAAGCATAGAGACAGCTACTTTTTATGCCTTTAGTACCGAAAACTGGAAACGCCCCAAACTTGAGGTGGAATTTCTTATGAAATTACTTGAGCGGTACCTACAAAAAGAGTTGGAAACCTACCAATCGCACAATATCCGTTTTCAGGCCATCGGCGACATAGATGCCTTCAATAAACCTCTACGCGACCGCATAAAAATAACAGAAGAACTCACAAGAAAAAATACCAACCTGATACAGATACTGGCTTTAAATTATGGTGGACGTGCAGAAATAACATCTGCAGTGAATAGACTCATTGCAGAGGGGAAAAAAAGTGTTACACAGGAAGATATCTCTGCGGCACTGCAAACACCCTATAGTGATATAGATCTGCTTATCCGCACCAGTGGAGAAGAGCGTATTTCCAACTTTCTTTTGTGGCAAATCTCGTACAGCGAATTGTATTTTACCCCCACACTTTGGCCTGATTTCTCCAGTAAAGAGTTAAAAAAAATCATAGAAAATTTTGAACAGCGCACACGACGCTTTGGAGGTGTTAAATGACAGAAACAGCCATAGGCGTCATAGTCTTTATATTTGGAATCATGATAGGATCATTTTTAAATGTGGTTATCTACCGTATACCAAAAGACGAAAGCATTGTCTTCCCTGCATCCAAGTGCCAAAGCTGTCAAACCGGCCTCAAGTGGTATCATAACATTCCAATATTTTCATGGTTAGCACTGGGTGGGAAATGTGGCTTTTGCAAAGCGCCCATTTCTAAACAATACCCCATCGTTGAGTTTCTCACAGGTATTATTTTTCTGGCACTTTTCTTCAAATTAGGATTAGTCTGGTATCTACCTTTTGTTGCAGCTTCTTTTGCAGCCATTTTTGCCCTTGTAATGATAGACTTTAAATATATGGCAGTACCTGACAATGTCAATTTCGCAGCACTCATTTTTGCTCTGGTGCAAACCGAGTTTGTCATAGCACTGCTCAATGCTGCCATCGCAGCAGGTGGCCTTTACCTTATAGGCTTACTCTCTTCGTTTATTGCCAGAAAACAGGCTATGGGTGGTGCGGATGTGATTGTGGCAGGAACCATGGGTGCGCTCTTAGGATTCCCAAACTTTTTTGTAGCCATTTTTCTCTCAGCCTTACTCGCAATGATTCCTGCGATTATCAACCGTGAAAATGGTGTACCATTTGTACCATTTTTAGCCTTAGCAACCTTCATCGTGTATCTCTATGATGCACAAGCAGCACAGCTATTGGAAAGCATCATCTATGGTTAATATCAAAGGATATATATCATCAAACTTTAGCAAGTCATTTTTAACGATATTTCTACCCTTTTTTATGATTATTTCACTCGTATATCTTGTCAGGATATCTGCTCTTACAGCAAAGGTGCATATCACCTTTGGTGAACTTCTAATTCTGTATAGCTACTCTATACCCGATATTATTTTTTATACCTTACCTCTATCATTTATCACTGCATTAGCAAATGTACTTGTAAAGCTTTCTCAGGACAATGAGCTTATAGCACTCTATACACTTGGACTTCAAGCGAAAAAAGTATTAAGCACTATGTTATTGCTAGGTTTGCTTTTTTCACTCCTCCTGTTTAGCATCTCTTTTTTGGCAATGCCGCTTAGTAAACAATTCTATAAATCTTTTAAAGAAAATAAACAGGCTGAAGCCAAACTCAATATAGTTGCAGGAGAACTGGGTCAAAAATTTGGCAACTACTACATTTACGTAAAAGAAAAAAATGAAGATATGTTAAATGATATTGTTATATATAATCGCACAGACAAAAACAATGAACAGTTCTTTTCATCCAAAACAGGACAAATTCAAAACAGAGGTAATGTCGTTTCCTTACTACTGAAGGAAGGATATGGCTATACCTATTCAGAAACGCAGCTCCAACAGGTACAATATAAGACACTTGAAGTCTACGATAGTGATAAAAAGAGTGGGTTTAAATTTGAAGACATAGCAGGATACTGGGGACAAGCAAAAACTGACATTGACTGGATGCGCAAAATATTATTTTTTATTTTTATAAGTCTTATTCCCATACTTTCTGTATATCCTGTGGCTTCTTTCACTATGATAAACCCACGCTACGAATCAAACCGTTCTTTTCTTGTTATCTTTGTTACAGCATTGCTACTTTATGTCATTGCATCATCTCTGAACAAATGGGGGACCCCACTTATATTGGGTATAGCTATACTCATCCTTGCAATACTCGGTCAACAACTCTTTGCAAGACGTGTATCCAGGTACTTCTAATGAGTAAACTATGCGCGTAAAAGCAGTGATATCTTATGATGGAAGTAATTATCATGGTTTTCAAAAACAAAGATCCACAAAAATGACCCTCACCTCGGCAATAGAGGATGCACTGATTTCTTTGCATATACACTCACCCATCGTTGGAAGCGGAAGAACAGATGCAGGAGTGCATGCCACGGGTCAGGTCATACACTTTGACCTACCGGACTTTTGGAGTGATTTGGAAAAACTAAAATGCAATTTAAATCGGAAATTGTCAGATATTTATTTCAAACATATCTCTTTTGCAACAGAGGATTTTCATGCACGTTTTGCTGCCAAAAAAAGGCTTTACCGTTACGTATTTAAGACTCAGAAGCCTTCGGTGTTTGAACAAAAATACATCTCACACTATCAGATATTTGACCCTACTCTACTACAGCAGGCACTCAAACACTTTGAAGGAAAACATGATTTCAACTTCTTTCATAAAACTGGTACACTCACCCACACAACTATCCGGGAAATCTATTATGCCAACTATATGGAACGTAACGGCTATCATTTTATCTATTTTCAAGCCAACGGTTTTCTGCGTTCACAAGTACGCATGATGGTAGATACCGCGATGTTATGTGCAAAAAATGAAATGACCCCAACACAACTTCAGGAACAATTAAACTGCCAAAAGAAACACAGTAGCAAACTTGCTCCTCCCCAAGGACTTTATTTGGCTAAAATCATTTATTGAGAATAAAAAATATTTTTCATTTTTAATCCACTTTTTTTCGTTAGAATGTCGTTATATTACCATAGGGATCTCCCTAGAAAGGAAACAGTCTTTGAAGGAATTTTTTCTTTTTGCTGCATTATCATTTTTTGCCTACTCAAGTAGTCAAATGGAATCATTGTATCTCAAAAATTCATGTAACTCTTGCCACGGAATGTACGCAGAAGGCACGGGGGCATCGCCAAGGCTTCAGGGTATACCCGAAGATATATTGCTCAGAAGACTAAAAGATTTACAAAATGGAAAAACCCGTTCTGCTTTTGGTACAGTGATGATATCATTTGCCAAATCACTTGACGAGAACCAAACCAAAGAGATGGCAAAATATCTATCGAACTTGAAAACAGAAGTGAATGATGAACGCTATGAGATAAGCTATGATCCCGCGGGAGATGGCGGATCATAAAGTCATAGCAAAGAAGTCATTAGTGTGTAGCGATTTCTGGCTGCACCATTTCTTCGGGCATACCTTCTACCTTTAGTGTTTCTACCTTTTCATTTACCGCGGGAAGAACTTCTTCTTTTTGCTCTGCTTTAACTGGCTCAACAGTTGTGCTTCCTATTGGCAAAGCCCTAGGTTCGGACGCCGGTGTGGGTACTTCTATTGCAGGCGGAGCAACCTCCAGGGGAACGATTTCTGTCTGATTTGTCTCTGTGGGCACTTCTATATCTGGAGTTGCTTCCTCAAGCGCCTCTTCAAGATCAAATATTTTGTCATCGAGTATTTTCACTTTTTCTACATTTGCACCATGCTCATATACAAGTTCTCCACCTTCTTTGCCTTGCTTCAGCATACCAGCAACAAATACTACAAGAAGCAGCAAATACAATGTTTGCGCCCAAGCTCTTCCTATCATCATAGAAAGCAGTTTAAGTATGAGTAAAAGTCCTGAGGCTATCATCAGATATGTGCCTAAAGTCTTATGCTCTTTAAGTTCTGCCTGGCCAATTTCGCTAAGCGCATCAAAGGACTCTTTGGCATCTACACTACCGGTGAAATAAGCAGCCGCTGCTGCGAGTATAGTTAAAATAATAAAAAATAAAGAAAGTATGGATATCGTTCTTTTTCTTGCAACCAAATTAATCAACTCCAAAAGAAGAATAACAATAGGTAAGGCAATAGCATAATGATCTACTGCGGGATGCAATAGCACAGGAATGTCAAACGGGAGTTCTATTTTTGGGAGGGTAATTTCTGGTAATTCCATTATATTTTCCTTAATTAAAATCTTAAAGATTATATCACAAATGGACTAAAAAGGCTTGACGACCACCATAATGACGATAAAAATCATGAGTAATGTTGGCACTTCATTATATATTCTGAAATATTTACTGCTTTTAAAATGAGGATTAATTATAAGTATCTTACGAATACTCTCCAATGAAAAGTGATAAGCAATCAGGAATACAAGAAGAAACAACTTTGCATGCATCCATCCTCCACTGGAAAAAATACCGGGGTTCAAATAAAGCATCGCTCCTCCCGAGATAATAGTCGCCCACATTGCCGGAGCGCCTATATACTTAAAAAGCTTATACTCTTGCACCTGTATGATGTCCGTAAATGCTTTAATATCTGCATTTTCACGATGGTAAATAAACAGCCTTGGCAAATAAAACAACATTGCCATCCAAGAGACAAAACTCATCACATGGAAAGCTAAAATCCAAGTATAATACGCCATCATTGCTCCAATATTTCAAAATCTTTTTTATCATATATTGCCAACTGCAATTGCTTATAATAACCAAGGTGAGCATAGTGTATCTTTAGCTGGCTTCCATTTTTAGGGGTAAGTTTCTTATTTTTAAAATAGATGGGAATTTTTTTGCCATCTGTATAAAAATAGCCATTTTTATACACTCCTGTCATCTTATGTATTACTTCATTTTGTTTTAAATTCTTATTCTCAAATGCATTTACATTAAGATAATATGCATCAAGCCTTACCCTTCCCCGATCTTTCAGTTTATAGGCATTAGTAATTTCTTTTAGCCCCTTGTACGTTTTTATGGCCTCCACGCGTAAATCATAGGCATGTCCCTCTTTCAATGCGCCGGCGCAACCATAAAGGTAAATTCCTCGTCCTTTTTCAGTCTGTTTTATCACAGCATTGTGTCCTCTTTTGAGTAGTACGACAATATTATCAAGCAGTATGGGATTCTCCAAAGACTCAATATTGTACATATCATCAATCGTTTTTTTCTCTATTTTTTTTGGACTTGCTTTTGTATCTTGAGTCACATAATTTTTACTGTCAAATTTCGCATACACAGGCAAATGATCAGAATACCCCTTTCCTGTATGTTTCTTGTTTTTATACTCCCATCTGTTGATGTATCCTTTTTTGGTAAAAAGGTAAGGCGCTTTAAATACTTTAAAAGAGTTATTGATATAGTCCACCCCTACTCCATCAAACATTTGTCGCGGCAGTACAATTTGGTCGATACTGGATTTGTTACCATAAAAATTATGGCTCCATCTTTGGTCTGCTGGCAACTCTTTCCATAGACTAAAATGTACGCCATTGGCTGCTGTTGGCATCTCTACTTCTTCCACAAGGTACGCACCAACTTTGGTTTTTAGTACATCATTGAATGCTGTTTTACCCTTGGTGTCATTGAGTTTACTCTCTAACGTAAGGTAGGCATTATAATCGCTGTTAAAATCGCCCAATATGATATACTCTTTGCCCACTGGCATCTTGGCTATACGTTCTTGTAGTGCTTTGGCATACCCGATTCGTTTGCTCTCATAACCATGATATGCCTTGGATTTCCAATGGTTTACAAAAAGAGTTAAGGGATTACCCTCAACACTCAACTCAACTTCTAAAATATTTCTTACACGAGGAGAGAAACTTACCTGTAAATCATTTTGTTTGATGATTGGATAGCGTGATAACAATGCCACCTGAATGGATGCACCTTTTTTATGGCTTATGGCGCTGTACCTATATGGACATCCCACTTTATCAAGACGTGAAACGAGTTGGCTTAATATATTTGCATTCTCAATTTCCTGAAGTCCTAAAATATCTGCATTCAAGTCACAAATAACTTCAGCAGTATGGTTGAGCTTTGTCTCAACCATATGTTTGCTCCAATTGTGTTTTCCTGGTGTATAGTCTTCGTATTCTGTGCCGTCATAAGTGGCATCAAAAAGATTTTCCACATTATAGGTAGCTACTTTAAAAGGGGTAGCATATAATAAAAAAGGGATTAAGAAGAGTAAAAAGTATCTCAATAGACATCCTGAAAATTTTAAAAGTATTTTAGCAAACCTAAGTAGAAGAAGCAAAAAGTATGACAGTTTGCCATACTTTTTAAAAATAAATTATCTGAACATCTTTCCAAGCATATCCATAGCTCCTTTTGGACCGCCTGCCCGAGCAAGCATTTCATCCATAATGGTGCTTTCTCCGGCGGTTGCCTGATCTACTACCTGAGGTAATACTTCAGCTAAAGCATTTGCTGCACTCTCTTGTGAAATACCAAGTCTGGAAGCAAATTCTGACACTTTATCGGGACCTAAAAGTACAGTAACCTGCTCCTTGGTGATAGCCTTGTTCTCTCCATTCCCCAGCCATGAGCCTACTATCTCACCAAGACCGTTTTGTGATAATCCACTTACAAATGTCACAAGATTAAGTCCGCCCTGATTATTGCCGACCAATCCATTAAGTGCAGAGGCAATTTCCTCTACATCAAGCCCTGTTGTTGCATCATCGCTGCTGTTTTGTATCATTGATGCGCCTCTTCTCAGCAAGTCCATTAATTCCATATCTTTTTCCTTTAAAATGTCTAAAACAAGCATATCACAATAAGACGATTGAATCATCCAATAATTGTATCTGTTTACTCTCAGTGAGCTCTGTCAAGGTGCGTTTAAAATTTTTCTTACTCATACCAAAAACTTTTTGTATCTCTTTGGCATCACTTTTGTATGTATAAGGCAGTGTACCATCAGCTTCTTTAAGCAGTTGCAAAATGGTTCCTTCTGCTTCATCTATCTTCGCTTTTTTTCCTATGGGCTGCAAAGAAAGATCTAACTTAAAATCTTTTCTTACACTTTTTATATACACTTTTTTCTTATCGCCTACACGGATATCTTCAAATATTTCATTGCTAAACAGCATACCTTCATACTGATTATCTGCAACTACTTTAAATCCTAGCGGGGTTCTGGCTAAAATGATGGCATCTAGCACTTTGTTCTGATGCAGGCCTTTCATATCGCGGTTCAAATACTTTCCTATTTTCTGCGTAGCAAAAAGCCGACTGGTCTGCTCATCTAAACAAACGCGCAAAAGATACTTTTTTCCTATAGTAAAATGCTCTTTTTGCTGAGAAAGAGGCACGAACAAATCTTTAGGAAGTCCCCAGTTTACAAACGCACCGTATGCCTTATAATCCACAACGGTAAAATAGCCATATTCGCCGAGCTTTGCATAAGGCATTTTAGTAGTGGCCACAGGACGATCTTCACTGTCTGTATAGATAAATACGTCTATGAGTGACCCCATAGGCATTTCATCTTCCATGACATATACATTTGGAAGAAGCACTTCTTTTTCATCTTTGGCTTCAAGAAAATAACCGTAGTCAGTATCTCGCATGACCTCCAAGGTGTTTATCTCACCGATATTAATAGTTAGGTTTTTTGATTTTTCTACAATATTTGTATTTTCTTGCATATGTTATTCCGTTTCATTCTAAATTTTGTGATGCACTCACATATTGATCTGATATTATAGCTAAAATATGAAATAAATATGATGCCAAGGAGCCCAGATATAGACTCCTATACTCTATTTTACAATACCCTGCAAATGTTTAGCAAAATCCTCAGGCGGTACAAATCCAGTCAAGCTTTTCTCAGGTAAATAATTGTTTTCTTTATCAAAAAAGATGATATTTGGTGTGCCAAAAAGTTCAAACTTCTTAAGAAGTTCCTGATCGGCTTCGGTATTGTCTGTAAGGTCTATCTTGATAAACGTAAAGTTTTGTAATTGCTCTTGCACTTTAGCGTCTGGAAAAGTAATCTCTTCAAGTTCTGTGCATGCGGTACAAGACTTTTTGCCAAAGTCTACAACCACTGGTTTGTCTGATGCACTTACCTCTTTCAAGAGACGCTCTACGCTGTAACCCCTGTGGTCTTTTTCTGAACCTATAAGCACAGTATTGGCTACACCGCTATTAGGCTGCGTAAATTTCTCAAATGGCCTTATGACTGAAGTTGAACCACTCAACCCGCCAATAAAGAGTGAAGCGCCATAAAGTAAAAATACCATAGCCAAAAGTTGAAAAAGTTTTTTTGCTCCCTGCATAGCATTACTGGGGTTAAATACACCCATATAAAGTGCCGAACCTATAAATAACAATGCCCAAAGTATCATTGTCAGACCGTCTGGAAGTATGCGTGAAAGCATAAAGATGCCAAGGGCCAACATCATCACGCCAAAAGTTTGAGAAACCACCGTCATCCAACCACCAGGTTTTGGCATAAATTTACCAGCACCCAGACCTACAAGAAGCAGGGGCATACCCATACCCATACTCATAACAAAGAGAGCAGATCCTCCAAGCAGTGCATCGCCAGTATGGGAAATGAACAGCACCGCCCCACCAAGAGGTGGTGCCACGCATGGGCCTACTATAAGGGCAGAGAGCAGTCCCATGATGGCTGTACCCAATATGCCCTTACTTTGTGCGCTATCACTTACGCTAGTCAGTTTAGACTGCCATGAAGAAGGCAGTCCTATTTCATAGTATCCAAAGAGAGAAAATGCCAAAGCGACAAATACAGCTGAAAAGAGTGTCAACACCCAAGGAGTTTGCATTGCTGTTTGTATATCTGCCCCAAGCAGTCCAGCTATGATGCCTACGGCCGTGTAGGTCAAAGCCATAGAAAGCACATACACCAAAGAGGTAAAAAATGCCTGAGCAACACTTGGTTTCTCATTGCCTCCTTGCTGTGAAACAATAATAGAAGACAAGATAGGAATCATAGGAAATATACATGGAGTCAATGCTAAAAGCAAACCAAAGATGAAGAATAGAAATAAAATAAATATGGAACTTTCATTGACCAAAATATCGGCTATTTTTGCTGTGTTGCCTTCCTTGACAAGGTTTGAGATTTTATCGAATACGCCAAGTTCTGCACCTTTGAAACTAAAGGTTTTTTTAATAGGTTGATAACAAATGCCTGTATCTGAGCACCCTTGAAATTCTATCTCAAGGGTATAGTCACCTTTGACTTGGGCTTCAATGTCTGCTGTGGGAATATTCACAAGTACTTCTTTTTCGTACACCATATCACCATCAAAGTCATGTGCTTTGGGCTTTGTTACTGCAATTTCCACCACAGAAGGAGAAACAATTCTGTAGACCAGTGTATTTTCATAGATATGAATTTTATCTGCCATGATAATTTTGCTTTCTATCGCATCATCCTGAAGTACTGCAGAAACTTTAAAAGCTTCATCTGGTGATAAAAACTTCTGTTTCTTCAATGCACTATCAAAACCTGCAGATACAAATGTACTTAAAAGTAAACTCAATACGAGTAACTTTTTTGTTAAATTATTCATTATTTCTCTTTTCTGTTAAAATTTTATAGTATTCTATTGTACTATTGGTGTATAAACTGTGTAATACTAACTAAAAATAAATAATAAAAACTAAACAAACATTGCATTACAAAGGTCAAAAATGGCAAATCATCTCAAAAATGAACACTCTCCTTACCTGCAGCGGCACGCAGATAATCCTGTCGACTGGTACCCGTGGGGAGAAGAAGCCTTTGCAAGAGCACGTAAAGAAAATAAAGCTATATTCCTTTCCATAGGCTATAGCTCATGTCATTGGTGCCATGTCATGGAACATGAATCTTTTGAAAATGAAGCTACTGCAAAGATCTTGAATGAACATTTTATCGCTATCAAAGTAGACAGAGAAGAACGTCCGGACATAGATAAACACTTTCAAAAGGTCTATCAACTAATGAATCAACGCCCTGGAGGATGGCCTACTTCCATCTTTTTAACTCAGGATCAGAAACCTTTTTACTCAGCAACCTATATACCAGATGAGCCACGCTATGGAATGATGAGTTTTTCCAGCTTACTGGAAGTCATTGCTGATAAGTATAAAAAAGATAAAAACCTTCTTAGCGAAAAAGCCGAGGAAATACTTCGTTTTCTAAACCCAAAAGAAGACAAGATACAAGCTACAAAACTTGACTTAAGTATCATCAGCAGAGTATCGGACCAGGCCAAACAACTCTTTGACAATGAACATGGTGGATTCAACAAGGCGCCCAAATTCCCCCAAGCTTCTATCCTTGATTTACTTTTAGATGTGTATCGCATTACCAAAGAGGAAGAAACACTCAATATGGTGCTGCACTCACTGACACGCATGGCAAAAGGTGGGCTAAGGGATCTTGTAGAGGGTGGTTTTTGTCGCTACTCTACAGACAATGAATGGCTTGTTCCCCACTTTGAAAAAATGACCTACGACAATGCTTTGCTTTGCGAAGTCTATCTTAAAGTCTATCGTGTCAGCGGAAATGACTTTTATAAAACCGTTGCATTTGAAACTATAGATTTTATGATAAACAATATGAGTGAAGATGCTCTTTTCTATTCTGCTTCAGATGCGGATACCGAGGGGGAAGAGGGTAAATATTTTGTTTATACGTATGAGAAAGCACTCAAGTCGTTTGAAAAAGCTGGTATTCCAAGTAAAGAACACGCTGCGCTCGCCAAAGCATTGCACATCACAGAAGAGGGAAACTTTGAGGGCAAAAATATCATTCGTGTGGATGATCCTGCTCAGATAAACATCCCTTATTATAATGAAGCCCTTGGTGCGCTGAAAAAACGCAGAGAAAAACGTACCTATCCTTTTATAGATAAAAAGGTGCTCGTCTCATGGAATGCCATGATGGTCAAAAGTCTTTTTAAAGCAAGCCGTACAGAAAATGCCTACCTCAAACCTGCCATCAAATCCCTTGACGCCCTACTGAAAAGTATGTACATCAATTCCGAACTCTTTCACTCTACACTTTTGGGAAAAAAACCCAAGATCAAAGCGTTTTTGGAAGACTATGCCTACCTTGCAGATACACTGATAGAAGCCTATGAAAGTACACTGGATGAAACCTACCTCATCACTGCGACAAAACTTGCCAATGCTGCGATAGAAAAATACTATGTGCAAGGCAAATGGAAGTTTTCCCGTGGTGAGTTTGAAACCGATGCAGACATTTATGACAGCTCGTACCCCTCTTCGGTCTCAACCATGCTATCGGTACTTTACAGCATCTCTTCTTTGGTTGATGGTGTTTATAAAAAGTTTGTCTTCAAAACCCTTGAAATCTACTCACATGATGTGATGCGCCAGCCCATCTCTACCCCACGCATGAGCCGTATGGTTATACGTTACCTCAAAGATGACATTGTCATTAAAGCAACAGAAGAAAAGCTAAAAAAACACATCAAAGACCTTGACTCACTTCCTCACCCTTTTTCGCTCTTTAGAAATGATGTCAATGATGGATTTATGCTCTGCAACTCCAATGCTTGTTTTGGGCATGAAAAAAGTTTTTCTGACATCATAGAGGTATTAGAAGAAAGGGTATGAAGTATTTATTTTTTATTTTTTCTCCTTTGCTTTTACTTGCACAAGAGGGTATGCAAACACGTACTCAGGTACTCATGGGCACCTTTGTGAGTATTAGCTTAGACAAACAACACAATGAAAACATGACAAAATCATTTGAACTCATTAAACATATAGAGGCTTCACTCTCCAATTATGACCCCAATGCCTCTTTGTCCATACTCAACAAAACCCACCGTATAAGCCATGAGCCTACTCTGGCTGAAGCTTTAAGACTCTCAACATCCTATTATGAACAAACTGATGGCTATTTTGACATCACGATAGGGGCCATATCTAAAGACTTATACCATTTTGGAGAAGAAAAAACCTACTCTCCCTCCAGAGAAGAGTTGCAAAATGCACATCTGGATATACGCGGTATCACTATAGATAATCATTCCATCACCACAGATAAAAACATCAGTATAGACTTAGGCGGTATGGGCAAAGGTTATGCTGTAGACAAGGTAAGCGAGTATCTTGAAGAACAAAATATCATCGAGGGTATAGTGGCGCTAAGCGGTGACATACGATGCTTAAATAAGTGTGAGATATATCTGCAATCGCCCTATTCTGAACAGACATTCGCCAAAATAAAAAGTAAAAACATGCAGCTATCTGTCTCCACAAGCGGCACTTACAGAAGATTTGCCAACACCAAAGAAGAACATCACCTCATCAACCCAAAGACTGCTTTACAGGGGCATGAATTTGTCTCTGTATCACTTTTTAGTACGGCCAACAATGCCAAAATAGATGCTTACGCTACAGCACTTTCCGTCATGCCTAAAGAAAAAGCATTGGGATTTCTGAAAAACCTGAAAGATATAGCTTTTGTTATGGTAGACAAGCACGGCAAGATACTCTTTGGAAACACAGAAACACTGATTGATATAGAGTGGCTAGATTACAATGAAAAAGCAAGCAGTCCAAGCATCAGTAAAAAGAACGACACAAACACCGAGATGGCTAAGATTTTTATCCACCCTGATACTACCAACCCAAAAGTAATTGCAAAATAAGAGAAGATATCAAACAATGCAAGAGCAAAAAGAAGCATGGCAATAACGAGTGACACTTTTTGTGGGACTTTGGTGCTAAACAGCATAAAATGTGCGGCTACAAAAATAAACGCAGACATGGCAAACAGATGTGGCGTAGCTACTTCTATTAACCCGCGTATACTCTTCGTGTCTGGAGCACTGATGACGTCTTTTAGAGTATGCATCATGCTCTGGCTGCTATCTAGTCCCTGCGAAAGCAAAAAGAGCCATAGTCCACTCGCTAAGATCAAAACTGCGTAGATGAGCATATATTTGATGGGAATGGCATACAGTGCTATATTTTTCATTTGAACAGAAGTTTCTTTAGGATTATTATGCCAACCATAAATGCCATAACATGCCACAACACGAAAGCAATCAGCCACACTGGAACAAATAATGCCCCTACGAAATAAGCGAACAAAAGTGTTATAGGAGCCATCATGCCAAAGACAAACAGAAGATGCACTATCCACTTGCTCATAGCTTTGCTCGAATAAAGACGAATATAAATAGATGATAGTATCAACATCGCAAAAAGTGTCATAAAGAGGTCAATATGCACCTGAAGCAAAAGTGCATCTATAAGCACCGGCTCAACAAAATTCTCCGCATCACCAAAAAGTGTCAGCGAAATACTCTGTATATCTGAACCGATGACATACGCATGAAGTACGGCATCAAAACCGATATATAAAAGTATGGCGAACACCACAGCAGACATAAGAGTTGTCAATAGTGTCGAGTGCTCCAAATCTTTTGTGACTAAGAATCTCATCTATTTTATAACAATTTCATAAATGGCTCTGGCAATTCTCGCACCTTCGGTGATAGACCTGGCAGAGAGTGTAGAGCCACTTACCGTAGGTATATCTTTTCCTACTGTGAGTATGGCCGAAGCATCTCTGTTTTGAAGTTGGCCCATCCATGTTTTACCCGGAATATATTCCGGCGGTTCACCAAATGCCATAATTTCTGTAAACTTCAATGTACCGCAGTCGTCAAATACATACAATACCGTAGCCTTTTTAGATCTTACTTCTCTTGAGATAAGTACGGCGTATCCTAAACTTTTGGAACCACTTTTTATATCATAATAACGATAAATTTTAGTTCTCACAGCTGCCTTCGCTCTGGATTGCACTTGAGAAAACTGTTCTTTTGTCAGTATAATCTGCTTAGGCTCAACGGCATTAACGCCGCTAAATGAAGATTTTATCACATCATCAACAGATGTGTTCGTTTTGGCAACACTGCTTTGGGACAGAAACATCCCAAGCAACAGTGTAAAAAAGATTTTTTTCATTGTATATCCGCGTATTAAAATATAAAGCCAATCCCAAAAGCAAATATATTGGTATCTATACCATTGACTTCTTTCATTGTATAGTCAGTCTTAAGAACAACCTGGTCCGTAGGGAAAAAATTTAAACCGATTGTAACAATTTCTGTCTGAAACTTGTCTTCATTTAAACCATCTACTGTTTTTTCCACAGGGTTATAGTTTTCGTATTGTGCAAAAACAGGCATTTTATACTCTATGCCGACCAAACCTGAAAGATCATAGGATGCATTCGCATAGTATCCACTTGCTTTTTCAACCGCTGTATCACTTAATTTCTCAGCACCATCCAGGTTCGTCTGCGTATAGAGTCCATATACAGAAAATGGTCCGTTATCATAACTTGCATGGATATCAAAAATAGTGGTCTCAAGCCCGGAAACATCATTAATTGGATCATTTTTCAAGTTTGAACCTCCGCCATAATAGACAGAAGCACCCGCCATAAGCCCATTGATACCAGTATAGTCCACACGACCTACAAAAGCAGGGTCAAATGATGCATTGGCACTGGCACCCAGTCTTCCACTTCTTATCCATTTACTCTGGTCGACCTCATTATCCTTACCATCAAGACTGCGTGTAGTGTATTTATTATTTACATTAAGTGCATTAATCACCCCTGCTGTATATTCAATGCTTGCATTATCAAACCTACCATAAACCAATGCGCCATTTTCATGCCAAGTACTAGGTAAAAGGTGTTTCTCGATGTCCGGTCTTTGCACTGTGTTAAATAGTGTCGGTTCGTGCCTAAGGTTGATGAGTCCCATAGGTACAAGGACATGTCCAAGTCTTAAGTTTGCTTCTTTGCTGAGCAAAAAGTCAAGATATAAAAACTCTACAACTACTTCACCGCCGTCTTCAGCATTGGCACCATGTTCAAACTCTATCTCTGTATTCAGTACGATCCAGTCATTAAATTTATATCCAAAATAAGTGATAAATCTATACACATCTGCATAATCATCACCATTATCAGGATTGGCATAAAACATTTCACCATACCCTCCTATAGAAAGAGGGTTTTTAGAAAAATACACTTTAGAAGCTGCCGGTCCCATACCATTGTATGATTTTTCAGTATCTACCAATGTAAACCCGCCTGTTTGTGTGGCAAGCATCTCCTCGGTCAATACAGAGTTTTGCCCCTCTAGTGCTTTCACTCTATCTTCCAATGTGGCTGCTTGAGCACTCATTGCCATTATAGCCATTACACTCAGTACTGTTGTCGTTTTTTTCATCGTTTTTCCTTGTTTTACTTTTGATAGTTGTTATCGAAATCGAAATTTATCCAAAGATAACTTAAATTACCTTGAATTTAAAAATAAATATCAATATTTTTAATTTATATCATTTAGATCTATTTTTTAATGTTAATTTAAACATTTTCTGCTTTAATTGCACTTGATAATCATTATTAATTATAGGAAAAAAGATGAAAATAAATACTCTGCTTACAACAATGGCCAGCCTTATACTTATAGGATGTGGCACAACAGACTCAGAAAGTTTTGGATATGACCAGATTGTACTGGGCGAGAAACTATACCATGACACTGCCCTGTCAAAAAACAGAACTATGTCGTGCGCAACCTGTCATGTTATAAACGCTGCAATGGTTGACGACAGAGAAACCTCACTTGATCTTGGTGCATCTCTGGGGGATGATGGTGTCTCCATAGCAGACAGAAACGCCCCTACTGTTGCCTACGCATCATTTTCACCCAAATTTCATTTTGATAGCCATGAAGAACTATTTATTGGTGGGCAATTCCTGGATGGAAGATCAGCTGATCTTACAGAGCAGGCAAAAGGTCCACTCCTTAATCCTGTAGAAATGAATATGCCCGATGCTGCGTCTGTCATTGAAAGGGTGAAAGAAAATAATGACTATATTACTGAATTTAAGCGTATTTACGGAGATGATATCTTTGATGATACTCAAAAAGCTTACGAAGCACTCGCAGCCACCATCGCTAAATTTGAGAAAAGCGATACCTTCTCTTCCTTTAATTCAAAATATGACAGAGCGCAAAAAGGTGAAGCGCAGTTCACTGAGGCAGAAAAAAGAGGGTTAGATCTCTATAATGGTAAAGCAAACTGTCACGCTTGCCATCCAGCCGATGGAGAAAAAGCCCTCTTCACAGATTTTTCCTATGACAATCTGGGTGTTCCTGTAAATCATGCATTAAGATTGGCCAATGGCAAAGGCAGTGAGTTTGTAGATAATGGTCTCTATGATAATCCGCTGGTTAAAGACGAAACGCTCAAGGGAGCATACAAGGTATCGACATTAAGAAACATTGCTGTTACAGGTCCCTATATGCATAATGGTGTTTTTAAAGACTTGGCTACTGTGGTGCATTTTTACAATACAAGAGATGTCAAAGGTGCTATTGACCCTGAAACAGGTGAAGCATGGGAGAAAGGTGAAGTTGATATCAATAAAAATGATATAGAGCTTGGCAATCTAGGACTAAGTGAAGACGAAGAAAATGATTTACTTGCGTTTTTAAAGACTTTAACAGATGCGCAACATGAACACCTCATACCTTAAAACAGTTCTGGCGTGACATTCTGTGTAACTTGTGTTACGGACAAAAAAACTATTAGGGCTATCTTATGATACCTTATGGACAACCTTGGGGAAGGTAAGTATAAATGTGCTTCCTTCCCCCTTTTGTGACTCCAGGTCCAGTTTTATCTTATACTGTTTGCAAATAGAAAGAACGATGCTAAGTCCTATTCCAAAACCTCCACGCTCTTCGTTGGCTCTATGATAGCGCTTAAAGATATCGTCTTGTACTTTTCTATCTATACCTATTCCCGTATCTCTTACTTTCAATACATGCTCTTTTAAAGTAATAATAATACTGTCGCCCGCATCAGAATATTTGATAGCATTGGAAAGTAAGTTGTCAATGAGCCTGTAGGCAGATGTTTTTGGCATATGTATCTCTGTTTGTTCAAGATCAAGCATCACATGTAAACGTTTTGATTCTATAAGCTCTTTAACATATTCAACACGTTCCTCGACAATAGTGGAAAAATCCAAGCGCTCTGAAGGTTCTATTTTCCCCTCAAGTCTATAGGTTAGTGAGCTATACATCACCGAAAGCCTTTTTGCAGAAGCTTCCAAACGTTTAAGCTTTTTAGGCTCAACATCTTTAAGAGACTGTATAGTCATCAGTATGGCTGAAATAGGAGTGTTGAGCTCATGGGTGGTATCGGAAATGAAATTATCTAAAGATTCTATCTGTTCTCTCACCGGTCTCAAGAACAACCTCCCCAAAAAGTACCCCACAGCCCCCATCAAAATAAAAGAGAGTACCAAATACCCTATAATCCTCATGCGCAGATCATGAAGAGATTTTGTAAGATCATACTCTTTAAGCACAATATAATGCACTCCTAGATGCTCACTGTTGTCTTCTATCACAGTCAAGCAACTTTTGTTTTCCATAAAAAATGCTTCATTAAAATTTTTCATGTTTTCTATTTCGGTATAAATAGGCTGCTTATTCTTATCATAATATCCTACCTGAAAACGGCAATGTTTCAATTCTTTTAAAAACTTGAGTCTATACTCCTCTTGAAACATATGCTCATTGCCTTCCATGGCTTTCATCACAATCTCAGAAGAGAGCATACGTGCTCTGTACATCATTTCAAACTTCATAGCATTTTGCACAGAGGCACGGTTATTTTCAAAAAAGAGGTATCCAATAATAGCGAGTAATATAAATACCGATGTCAGATAAACGGCCAAAAAACTAAAAATCGATTTACGCTCATACGATGTTAAAACGATAACCTTCTCCTTTAATATTCTCAAAATACTCTTTTGCAAACATTTTTCTTAAATTTTTAATATATGTACGTATGGTTGCATGTGCAGGCATATGCTCATCACTCCATACGTTTTCTATGATTTCATTGCAAGAGATTATCCTGCCTGCATTGCGAATAAAATACTCCAAAACCTGTGCTTCTTTCTGTCTCATTTCTATCACGCCCTCATTCGTATAAATCTGATGTGCCTTGGGAACAAACTTCATCCCATCAAACTCTATCTCTTCTTGCAAACGGTACAGTCTAACAATATGTTTGATGCGGGCATTTAACTCTTCAAGCTCAAAAGGTTTTTTCAGATAATCATCCGCACCAAGGTCAAATCCTTTTTTAAGGTCATCTATTCCTGACAAAGATGTAATATAAATGGCAGGTGTGGTGTTAGCTATTTTGCGAAGGTAGGAGAGTATTTCAAAACCATCTATGTTGGGTACATTTACATCCAGTAGCAATATATCATAGGAATGAGCCCCTATGGCATCTAATGCTTTTTCTCCATCAAAATAACTCTCTACTACATAACCATTTTCTACAAGAAATTCTTCTATGATTTCTTGCAAAATTACATCATCTTCAAGCAAGAGTATCTTCATGCCAAACCTTTATACTAATCTATATGTTTATTCTAGCATACCCTTTGTGCAAAAGAGTACACAAAAGATTTATGCTACAATACGCGCATGAAACCATTAACACTTTATTTAATCATGATTTTAGTTTTACTCTCTGGATGCACACAGATTGTAACGGCCCCTATTTCTGTAGCAGGCAGTGTTGCGAGTGCAACTGTTGATGTAGCAGGAAGTACTGTAGGTGCGCTTACCCCAGGAGATTAATACCTCTGCGCATTCTTAAATTCTGATATTTCACTTTCTATCATCTCATCTATCATTCTCACATAAAGATCATTAATGAGATTAGGAGACAGGCCAAGTGAAATAGCTTGTGCTCTTACATTGGCAATGATATCTGCAATTCTATCATCTGCTTTTATATCTTCTACACTTGTTTTAAAATGTGCTATCTGCTTAATGTATTCATTGCGTTTCGCGATTAGTTCAACTATTTCTCTGTCCACGTTATCAATTTCATTTCTTGCTTCTTGAAGCGTACTACACTTTTTAATTTCCATACTTCAACCCCTTGGATAATATCACTATTATTATAGCCTAAAATATCCGATATACTTATACGGGTTCAGCTATAATTTACCATGGGAAATAAAAATTACATACTTTTATCTTTACTGACTGCCATGGTGCTCACTAACAATCCTGCAAATGCCACAGAAGATATCAATACAACAAAAAATAAAGAATGGATTATTTTACCTTATGCATTTTCCAGTGATGCCACTGGTCTTTCAGGAGGAATCAGTGCAATAAAAGAAGGATTATTTCAACCTCGTACAAAATTGATTGCTACTGTATTTACCGGCCTGTCTGAGGATGTTGTCATTAATGAACAAAAAGATAAAGCGACTTTCTCTGGAGGGTTCATTTCATTTTCAGATTTTAAACTTCCTTATACGGATCGATTCTTTTTTTCATTTATGGGTTTAAAAAGTTATTTTCCAAAAAACCGTTACTATATCGATGGGTCGAATACTTCAGATAAAAGTGATGTTTACATTAGCTCAGGTGATTCAGACTTCCTTGCAACTACCTTCAGATATACGCTCCCCATAGGAGAAGGATTGGACAATCCTGAAGGTCTATATTCGCTTCAAGAAGGATTTTCTGTTGGTCGAGATAATTATGGAAATGGCGTGCCCTTTATAACCGGTAGAACATCTATAGGGCTAAAAACATTTTTCCAAACAGAAAATACGGACAATACAGAGATGTGGCAAGACCCTATTTGGTGGGAAAATGGTACATCTGTACCCACATGGAATACCAATGGCTTAAGATTGTTTCTCACACATGACAATACGGATTTTGAAATTAACCCATCTACAGGGTACCAATTCAAACTACAATATTCAAAAGATTTTGGCCGTGGGGACTCATTGCAGAGCTGGGACTTCTTGGAGTTTAAATACAATCAATACTTTAATCTTGATACTTTTTATTTTACCAAACAAAATGTCCTTGCTTTAAGTATATGGACAGGATACTCATTCTCGTGGGACAATGATAGTGAAATTTTTCCTGGATTTGATGCACACCGTCCTCCTATGTGGGAAGGTGCTAGACTGGGTGGCTTCAATAGAATGAGGGGCTATGATCAGGACCGATTTTCAGACAAAGCAGCATTTTACGCTGCCGCAGAGTACAGAGCGATCATCGACTATAATCCATTAAAAAACAACGCCTGGATACCGGCGAAAGTAGATTGGTTTCAGGTGGTTCTGTTTGCAGAAGCAGGAAGAGTGCACGATCAATACAATTATAATCTCATAAGTGACATGCAATATGATGTGGGTGTCAGCTTACGCGCAATGGTATCAGAGTTGCCGATACGGCTTGATGTTGCATACGGAGAAGATGCGTACCTATGGCTGATGGTTCAGCACCCATTTGACTTCTAGTTTTCTTTAAGATAATCCTCAAAATAAAAAATATTTATTTCTTATTTTCAATATTATCCCAATCACAAGAGGCGCAAACCTCTTATGATCAGATATAAATATGAAGTAGAGTCTTACTCTACTTCAGCATCGATAACATCGTCATCATCTGCTTTTTTGGCTTCCGGGTTCGCAGCGCCTTGTTCTTTGGCGTACATTGCCTCGGCTAGTTTATGGCTTTTTTCAGTCAAAACTTTTACTTTTTCTTCTATCTGCTCTTTCGTTGCAGAATCATCTTTGAGTGTAGCCTCAAGTTCCGCTATGGCAGTTTCGATACCTGCTTTTTCTGTAGCATCAAAGTTTTCACCTAGGTCTGCTAATGACTTTTTAGTTTGGTGAACCAATGCATCTGCCTGATTTCTAATTTCAACTACTTCTTTTCTTTTTGCATCTTCAGCTTTGTGCGCTTCAGCATCTTGTACCATTTTTTCTATCTCATCATCAGAAAGCCCGCTCGAACCAGTAATCTTAATCTCTTGTGATTTACCTGTTCCTTTATCTGAAGCCGATACCGTCAAGATACCGTTGGCATCAATATCAAATGTTACTTCAATCTGTGGCACACCTCTTGGCGCTGCTGGGATATCTCTAAGCTCAAACATACCAAGTGATTTGTTGTCTTTAGAAAACTCTCTTTCACCTTGAAGTACGTGGATGCTAACAGCTGGTTGGTTATCTTCCGCTGTTGAGAATGTTTGTGACTTCTTCGCAGGAATTGTTGTTCCTTTTTCAATCACTTTAGTCGTTACCCCGCCTAAAGTTTCAATACCAAGACTTAGTGGCGTTACATCAAGCAAAAGCACATCTTTTACATCACCTGCAAGTACACCACCTTGAATAGCCGCACCAAGCGCAACAACCTCATCTGGGTTTACAGATTTATTAAGTTCTTTACCGAAGAATTTTTTCATCTCTTCTTGAACCAATGGAATTCTTGTAGAACCACCAACCATAACGATTTCGTTAATGTCTGAAGTGCTAAGCCCCGCATCTTTAAGTACACCTTGTACAGTTTTGATAGTACTCGCTACCAAGTCACCAATAAGTGATTCAAATTTTGCTCTAGTAATTTTAGTTACTAAGTGTTTTGGTCCAGAAGCATCTGCTGTGATAAACGGAAGGTTGATCTCAGTTTCAGTTGAGCTAGAAAGCTCTTTTTTTGCTGTCTCTGCCGCATCTTTAACTCTCTGAAGTGCCATGACGTCTTTTTTGATATCTATGCCTGTATCTGCCTTAAATGCATCGGCAACAAAATCAATGATCTTATTATCAAAGTCATCGCCACCAAGGAATGCATCCCCACCAGTTGCCATAACTTCAACCACACCATCACCCGTTTCAAGTGCAGTAACGTCAAATGTACCGCCACCCAGATCGTACACAACGATCTGCTCTGCATTTTTCTTGTCAAGGCCATAAGCAAGTGCAGCAGATGTAGGTTCATTGATGATACGAAGCACATTGAGTCCTGCAATGGTACCAGCTTCTTTTGTCGCTTTTCTTTGTGCATCATTAAAATATGCAGGTACGGTTACAACTGCATCAGTAATAGTCTCACCAAGGTAAGCCTCTGCATCCTCTTTCATTTTCATAAGTACTTTTGCAGAGATTTCCTGAGGTGTATACGTTTTACCCGCAACCTCAATAGCACATGCACCGCTTCTATCGATGACATGATATGGAAGCTTGCTTTGCGCTTCTTTTGCTTTTTCTTCATTCATCATAAGACCCATAATTCTTTTTATAGAATAAATCGTCTTCTCTGGGTTTGTGATCGCCTGTCTTTTTGCTGATTCACCTACAAGCACTTCACCTTTGTCTGTGAAAGCTACTATAGAAGGTGTAGTGTTTTTACCTTCTTTATTTGCAATAATCTTTGCTTCGCCATTTTCATACACTGCCATCGCAGAGTTTGTTGTTCCTAAATCTATTCCTAATACTTTTGCCATATTAAATCCTTCATTAATTATTTTATTTTTATTTACAGGTAGAAACCATTGCTGGCCTCAAAATACGATCTTTGATCATATATCCTTTTTGCATCACTTGAACCACATCACCTACTTCGTGTGCATCACTTTCGACCTGCATGATAGCTTGATGTACTTCCGGATCAAACTGTCCTTCACACACAACCTCTTTGATATGATTTTTTTCCAATATCTTTTTGAGTTGTTCATACGTTAAGTTTACGCCTTCTTTCATCTTTTCAAGTACTTCTGAAGTATTTTCTTCACCCGTACTTTCCATAGATACAAGCGCACTCTCAAAAGAGTCCATGACTGCCAAAATGTCTTTAGCAAAACTTTCGTTTGCATAAGACACAGCATTCATTTTATCTTTCTCTAAACGTCTTTTAGCGTTTTCAAAGTCAGCGTGAGCCCTAAGATATTTATCTTTATACTCTGCAGTCTCTGCAAGTGCGGTCTCTAAAGGGTCAACTACTACAGTTTCTTCTGCTTCATTCCCCTCTTGTGTTTCCGCAACTTCTTCAGTTTGGGACCCTTCAAGGTTTACATTCTCCTGACTCATAAACAGACCTCCTTTTATTTTAAATATTGCATCTAATATCTAATGCTTAAAATGATTATACAACATTGAGTGAGTATTTGTCAAGTACTAGTTGAGTGAATATGACTAAAGTATCACTTGTTTATATTTTTAAGATAAAATATATTCTATCACAAAATAAAAGGACTAAGTATGCCAGTAAGCCAAAAAATCGAAGAAATACTAAATTATATACAAATGTGCAGCCCCGGACAAGAGGAGTTTTATCAGGCAACCCATGAAGTACTTCAGTCCCTAATCCCCCTACTTGAACAGGACAATAGATATCTAGAACATAATATCCTAGAAAGTATTGTTGTGCCTGAACGAAGCATCATCTTTCGTGTAAACTGGGTAGATGATACAGGAAAACGATTAACCAATGTAGGTTACAGGGTGCAGTTCAGTTCAGCCATTGGTCCCTACAAAGGCGGGTTGCGTTTTCACCCTAACGTCAACCTAGGTATCATCAAATTCTTAGGGTTTGAGCAAATATTCAAAAATGCATTAACAGGACTTCAGATTGGTGGAGCAAAAGGGGGAAGCAACTTTGATCCCAAAGGAAAAAGCGACAATGAAATCATGCGCTTTTGCCAAGCCTTCATGTCAGAGCTCTACAAACACATAGGAAATCAAAGAGATGTCCCAGCTGGAGACATCGGTGTAGGGGCCAGAGAGATAGGCTATTTATTTGGTCAATACAAAAAATTGACAGGTGAATTTCAAGGTATACTGACAGGAAAAGGACTTAACTGGGGTGGCTCAAGGCTTCGAAAAGAGGCTACGGGGTATGGTTCAGTTTATTTTGCAGAAAACTTTCTAAAAGTGTACGAAAAAGATTTAAAAGACAAACGCTGTACAGTATCTGGTTCTGGAAACGTAGCGATTTATACTATAGAAAAACTCTATGATGTCGGTGCCACTCCTGTAAGTTGTAGTGACAGCAGAGGAACAATCTACCATGAAAAAGGTATAGATTTGGCTTCTTTAAAGGCTGTAAAAGAGATACATCAAAAATCACTTGAAGAGTATGCTATTTTGCACCCAGATGCCATTTATACCGGAACAGCATACTACCCTGAAAACGGCCATGCTGTGTGGCATATTCCTTGTGATGTCGCCTTTCCATCCGCTACACAGAACGAACTAACACTTGTCGATGCACAAAAACTGGTAGAAAATGGATGCATACTGGTCAACGAAGGTGCAAACATGCCAACCACTCCTGAAGCTATTGAATATTTACGCTTACGCGGAGTGCTGTTTGCCCCAGGAAAAGCGGCAAACTCTGGCGGTGTAGCCACCTCACAATTAGAAATGAGCCAAAATGCCAGCATGTCCAATTGGAGTTCTGAAGAGGTAGACATAAAACTGCGAACTATTATGCAAACTGTTTTTAAAACGGCTTATGATACTTCAGTAGAGTTTGGTTTCGAAGGTGACTTGGTTAAGGGAGCGAATATCGCAGGGTTTAGAAAAGTTGCAGACTCGATGATAGACCAGGGATCGGTTTAGTGAAAAATAATGAAAAATGTGTATGAATTACCGAGGGGAAGAAATGATGCTTTGTCAGTCAAATGACCGACAAAGCCCAAGAGAGTATTAGTTTCTGATACCAAGATCTGTTTTGATGATGTTCCATCTTGCAAGATCTGTATTTTTAAGATATCTCATAAGTCTTCTTCTTTGACCTACCAACTTAAGTAGTCCAAGTCTTGAAGAGTGATCTTTTTTATTTATTTTAAGGTGCTCTGTAAGATAAGTAATTCTGTCTGTAATAAGTGCTACTTGAACTTCTGTTGAACCTGTATCGTTTTCGCCTCTTGCATATTTGGCAATTATTGCCGCTTTTTTCGCCTGATCCAAAGCCATAGTGACCTCCTGATTGGTATTATATTTCCAAAATTCAATTTGGGGACGCAATCATAGCATAATAAGCTTAGACAAATATTCATACCTCATGCCTACTTTAATGCTAATTAGAGTAAAATACTCCTAATTAAGAAAAAGGTTCCATTATGCTATTAACCCGTGTAAGTGAATATGCTCTACTCTCTTTAGACGCTATACGCAAATCTGATTCGCCCATAGGGGCAGAACAGTTGGCTACTGAACTTTGCATACCCAAAAGTTTTCTTGCAAAAATTTTACAGGGTCTGGCAAGACAAGGCATATTGGAATCACGAAAAGGCGCGCATGGGGGCTTCATACTCGCTCGTGAAATAGATCAAATTAGTGTGCGTGACATCATTGTAGCTGCTGAAGGAAAACCCCCTGCTGTCTTTGACTGTACCAGTTACGTAGGCAGCTGTCCCAACGGTTCTATTGGAACATGTGCCATCTCACCTTTTTTAATGACTTTTCAATCTAAAATAGATGATTTTTTAAATGATTTGATGCTAAGCGATATACTTTAAGATCAGAAATCTCTGAAGACTTTTGGTCCATTCTCCATCATATTGTCATCTCTTATAAATAACTCGTTTTTTGACTCTCGTTTCGTCCTGGTTCAGAATGACGTAGTATAATACCCTTAAATAAAAGTTCGATTATCTTACAAGAGGCTCTCTTATCATGCAACAACACATTTATCACCTTTCACATATAGACCTGGATGGCTATGGATGCCAATACATCACCCAGCACTGTTTTGATAGCATTGATTGCTATAATGCAAATTATGGGCCAGAAGTAAGCGCCCGTTTATCTGAAATAATCAAGAAAATAGAACAGGACAAATTTCTACATGGCGATAAAGTTGAATCGCTTATCCTTATTACTGATCTAAATCTCACCACAAAAGAAGGAGGATGGATAGAAAAAGAAGCTATACGAATAGGCGCAAAACTTCAACTACTGGACCACCATGCCTCTGGTGCTTCAACAGCAGAGCGTTTTGCCTGGTACAAACTTGATACTTCTCGCTGTGCTACGCTCATTACCTATGACTGGTTGCAGCAGCATTATGCTTTCGATAAGGAAAATAGTTTTGCTAAAATTGTACAAGCCATCAATGCCATCGATATCTGGGTCTCTGATGATACCCTCTTCGAATACGGAAAAGTCATGCTGGGTATGGTCTCAGGTGCCAGAGAGATTAACCGCATCCTCTTTCCTGTGCAGGACAGAGCTTTTAAACTCTCTCTCATTGAAGCAGCCAAAGAAATTGCTGGGAAAGAAAATGCACCTATTACGCTCGATGATAGCCTGCACCAAATTAAAAAACGTTTTTTTCTGCAAAAAGAAAATGATACAAAAGACAATCTTGTTGCCTTGTATGTCACAGGCCTTTTAACTGCGGATAAACAGCGTCTTACTGTAACCTACAAAGGGTATAAGGGTATTTTGGGGTACAACATAGGAAATACTTCTATCGTAGGCAATACCTGCATGGTGAACAATCCTGACTATGATTTCTACATGGATATTAATTTTAGAGGAAACTTTTCGCTTCGCAGCAACAATAAACTTGATGTTTCAAAAATGGCAGAGCACATCGGTAACGGTGGAGGACACCCCAATGCAAGTGGCGGTAAAATAGATGGATACAAAGACTCATTTGTCTATGCAGATATACGTAAATTTGTACAGGATTATATCGATAAAAAGTGTGGTTAAAACCTCAATCCAAACCCTGCACTTGCACCTCTGCCTGTTCCAACCATAATAGAAATAGGTGTAGTAAGCCCCAAAGCACAAGGACAGGCAATAATAAGGACTGAAACCGCACTGACAATAGCGTAGGCCAAACGAGGTTCTGGACCCCATACCCACCAT
The DNA here is from genome assembly GCA_024637255.1 of Sulfurovum sp. GTDB lineage: Bacteria > Campylobacterota > Campylobacteria > Campylobacterales > Sulfurovaceae > Sulfurovum. The sequence continues at coordinate 109,335 of JAGXFO010000009.1, read as the reverse complement.
GCCAAAAAGGCTAACACTGCTATTATCACCACGATAGGCACAAAATAACCAGAAACCACATCTGCCAATTTCTGTATAGGCGCACGCGAGCGTTGTGCCTGGGCTACCACACCACACTTAGGACAGTTTCCCGGACCTTCTTGTTGTATCTCCGGATGCATCGGACAGGTATAGATGGCCGACGTATTTACAGCCATTTCTTTATCTTTTTTATGACTGTGTGTATGATACCCTGCTTCAGATTTTTCTGTGTTTTTCATGATTGAACCTTTTTCTATGTTTTAGAATATCTCAGAAGTGTGTACCTTGTGTGCATTTTATAGTTTACACACAAAGTACACGCTCATGATCTATAATTTAACAAAATAAAACATGAAAAAGGAAAGAAGATGAATTATGTAGGACATGGTATGGGTTTTGGTATGTGGTTTATACCAATATTGCTTGTGGTCATTCTCTTTTATTTTTTAAAAAAGAATGATAAAAACAAAAAAGAAACTACTTCTGCACAGGACATGCTTGATAAGCGTTATGCAAATAGCGAAATAGATACACAAGAGTATGAAGAAAAATCTAATATTCTAAAAAAATAAGTAAAGAAGCCATCATGCAGAGACGAACATTTGTCAAAGGTGTAGCAGTAGCTTCACTCATGACCCTAAGCACAAGTGACTTAATGGCAAAGCCAAAATCAAAACAGAGCAACAATAGTAATAGCAACATACTTACAGGAAATGAGTTTTTCCTAGATATTGACTATATGCCGGTGAATATCACAGGAAAACAAGCCATAGCTACTACCATCAATGGACAATTGTCAGGTCCAACGCTCGTATGGCAAGAAGGTGAAACAGTAACACTGCATGTCACGAACCATCTCAAAAAGACAAGTTCTATCCACTGGCATGGAATCATCCTGCCTCCTACCATGGATGGTGTCCCTCACATCAGTTTTAATGGCATTCAGCCTGGTGAAACATTTACTTATCAATTTAAAGTGCAACAGCATGGTACATTCTGGTATCACAGCCATTCTGGTTTTCAGGAACAAACAGGGCTTCATGGTGCCATTGTCATCAAAGCTAAAAGAAGAGAGCCATTTAAATACGACAAAGACTACGTGATACTTCTTTCAGACTGGAGCGACGAGAAGCCCGATACCATATACAAAAAACTCAAACAAAGAAGTGATTATTACAATTTTTCACAAAGAACTGTAGGTACATTTGTGGATGAAGTCAAAAAGAAAGGATTATCCAAAGCCTTTGGTGACAGAAAAATGTGGAATGAAATGCGTATGTCCGATAGAGATATTTCTGATGTGAGTGGGTATACTTATACCTACTTGATGAATGGAAAAAACCCTGCTACACAGTTTAAAGCACTCTTTAAAAAAGGCGAAAAAATACGTCTTCGCTTCGTCAATGCAGCCGCCATGACTTTTTTTGATATACGTATCCCAGGGCTCAATATGACTGTCGTTGCAGCGGATGGCAATCATGTCAAACCTGTGAGCATAGAAGAGTTTCGCATAGGTGTAGCAGAAACGTATGATGTCATCGTAGAGCCAAAGTCAAACAAAGCCTATGCCATTTTTGCACAGAGCATTGACCGTACCGGTTATGCGTTGGGTTCACTTACCCACAGTCCGGAAATATCTGCACAGGCACCTCAAATGGATCCATTACCTATCTTGACACACACAGATATGGGCATGAAGATGGGCAATATGGACAATATGGAGCAGCAAGGAGACATGAAATGTTCCTCTGGCATGGCCATGCCTAGTAAAAAAAGTATGAAAACAATGAAGTTTTCTGCAATGGAGGCACAAAAATACCCTATCACCAAGTTGCCCATGAAACGTGGACCTCATACTACGATGATGGCGATGGACCCGCAATACCGTTTGGATGATCCCGGCGTAGGACTTAGAAACAATGGTCGAAAAGTCCTCACTTATGCAAACTTGAAAAATCTATACTCTACTGCCAAAGATAAAAAACCTGACAGAGAGATCATCTTGCATCTTACTGGAAACATGGAGCGATATATGTGGTCTATCAATGGCATCAAATATGCCGATGCCAAACCTTTAATCTTTCATTATGGCGAACGTTTACGGATCACTTTTATCAACGACACCATGATGAACCACCCTATGCATCTGCATGGTATGTGGAGCGATTTGGAAACAGGTGATGACAATCACCTGGTAAGGAAACACACGATTGTTGTACAGCCTGGCTCGAAGATTAGTTACCGTGTAACTGTTAATGCACAAGGTGCGTGGGCATATCATTGTCACCTACTCTATCATATGGCAGGCATGTTTAGAAAAGTGGTAGTAGTATGAGGGGGCTTAGAATGAAAAAATTCTTACTGGGATTTACCACCATTGTTATATTAGGTCAGACAGCCTATGCAGATATGGAAGACGATCCGCTAGTCACCATGCTTCTGATGGATCAATTTGAAGTACTCAATGATGCAGAGAACACACGCGCCTGGGAAGGAAGTTTTTGGATGGGTCATGACCTCAACAAACTTTATATCTACAGCACAGGAGAAGCCACCAAGGAGGGATTGGAAACAAGTCAGAACGAACTTGTTTACAGTCGGGCAATTAAGCCCATGTGGGATATACAAGTGGGTTTGGCTTATGATAAAAATGCAGATGCATCTCAAACCTGGGGAGAGGTCGCCATTTCAGGTTTAGCCCCATATTACTTTGAAACACGTGCTGCTGTTCTCCTAAATGACAGTGGAAATATAGGGCTACGCATCGATTTGGAATATGAAGCACTTTTAACACAGAAACTCATACTTACCCCTTCACTGGAAGCAGATTTCTATACCAAGGACGATCCAGAAATGAATCTTGGTTCTGGGCTTTCTTCTGTAGAAGCAGGATTGCGTTTACGCTATGAATTTAAACGTGAATTTGCACCTTATATCGGTGCAGAGTGGGAAAAAACTTTTGGTAACACACAGCATTATAATCCCACAGATGATATACGTATGGTCTTTGGAGTAAGGTTTTGGTTTTAATTTTATATCTTCACTCTTGCTTCTAGCGCCCGTGAAAGTGACATGATATCTATATTTTCCAATTCTACTCCCGTAGGAACACCTTGTGCTATTTTGGTGAAATGTATCTTTAGTCCTTTTAGCTTATCTTCGATATAAAGTATCATTGTGTCTGTAGCAATACTTGGAGGAAAAGCAAATATAACTTCCTCTACGCCACCCACGGCATAAAACAAATGTGCTTCATCAAGATCGCGTACTTCCGAGACAACATAATACACACCTGCAAACTGTCTGCTTTCTTCTATGGTCAAAATATCTTTTGCACTTTGAACAATACAAAGCTTTGTGCTGTCACGGTAAGGGTCAGAACAGATACTGCAAAGTTCATCTTCACTCATATTATGACATTTACTGCATTTTTGGATGACATTTACACCTGTCTCAAGCGCATGCGCAAGTTTCATGGCAGCAAAACCATCTTCCATTACCGCATGGTAGGCTAAACGTATCGCTGTTTTTTTACCAATAGAAGGCAAAGAACTAAAGGCATCTACGAGGTTTTCAAATGCCTCTATCTTGTAATGTTTCATTATGGGCGTTCATAATCCACAACTTTAGAATACTCAACCACCGTCTTAATGAAATCCACTACTTTGAGGTGCTCTGGGTGCTCAGCATAAACATCAAGACCCTCCTTGCTTTCAAATACGGTGATAATACTCATATCCATTGCGCGTTCTTCTGCAGAAAAGTTCAAGCCCACATCAATACTTCTGAGTGTCGGCACTGCACCCATAAGGTTTTCTAGCATTTGTTTTGCCTGGATAATATTGGTTTTCTTATTTTCGTCTTTAAACTTAAATGTCACGATATGTACAACCATGTCAACTACCTATATAATATTTTTTTGTGATTATAACTAAATTATGGTAGAATGCGCCAAAATTATTCCCTATAAAATCACGAATAAACTATGGAGAAATATCAATGATAGAATTAGATTATTATGAAGTACTTGAGGTAAGCAAAGACTCTTCAGGTGCTGAGCTTAAAAAAGCGTACAGAAAACTTGCCATGAAATACCATCCCGACAGAAATCCCGACGACAAAGAAGCAGAAGACAACTTCAAGGTAGTTAACGAAGCTTACCAAATCTTAAGCGATGAAGAAAAAAGAGCCGTCTATGACCGTTACGGGAAAGCAGGTCTAGAGGGTCAAGGCATGGGCCGCAGAGGCTTTGGCGGAGGCAATATGGATGACGTTATGGATATATTTAACTCCATGTTCGGTGGCTCTGGAGGCTTTGGGCAAACACGTAAGGATCCTAAGCAAAAATACGCACTTGACTTTGAAATAGAATTAAAACTAGAGTTCCATGAAGCGGTCTTTGGATGCAAAAAAGAGATTGACATGACTTACAAAACCTCATGTGAAGACTGTGATGGTACAGGGGCAAAAGATGCAAAACTAGAATCTTGTGACTACTGCGGAGGCCAAGGACAAGTCCTTATGCGCCAAGGACCTATGCAATTCGCACAAACCTGCCCAAAATGTAAAGGACAGGGACAAAAGATCAAAGAGCCTTGTGCAAGTTGTGAGGGCAAAGGGTTCCACATAAAAGAGGACACGGTTATCATCACCATACCAGCAGGTGTTGATTCTGGTCATCGTCTAAGAGCCGAAGGCTATGGCAACGAAGGTAGAAACAATCAACGTGGTGATCTTTACATTACCTTTGCAGTAAAAGAGGATGAAAACTTTGTACGAAATGGTACTGATATTTATATTATAGTACCTGTTTTCTTTACTCAGTCTCTTCTTGGAGAGACCATCTCCATTCCTACACTTGAGGGAGAACTTGATCTTAAACTTAACAAAGGCACCGTAGACAAAGAACAATATATGTTTCCAGATCAAGGTGTAGTTGATGTACACACCGGACGAAAGGGTCGTCTTGTGGCGCAAGTTGAATTGGTGCTTCCTAAGAAAGTAAATGAAGAGCAAAAAGAACTTCTTCAGAAGCTGCAAGAAAGCTATGGTATAGAAAGTCATCCGCATAAAAGTACTTTCGATGCAGCATTTGAAAGAGTCAAAAATTGGTTTAAAAACTAAACTTCCTTCCCTGTGGGTAAGCCCCCACAGATCTTCAGTCATTTCGCCTACACTTTAATATTTTATATCATTTCTTCATAAACGATAATTATTTTCCTCTAAGTTTAATAAGACTATACTCAGAGCAGAAAAGAGATTTTCTTCAATTTATAAAAAAGGATACAATATGGCACGAAGAGGGAATTCGATTATTAAGGGTATTGAAATAAATGAAATTATTACAGTATTAAATAAAGCATATGCTGACGAGTGGCTAGCCTACTACCAATATTTTATAGAAGCTAAAGTGATTAGAGGTATTATGAAAGATGCTGCCATAGCAGAACTCACACAGCATGCTGCCGATGAACTCAGACATGCGAACATGGTAGCAGACAGAATACTGCAACTAGGAGGCACTCCTCTACTCAATCCAAAAGAATGGTTTACCCACACAAACTGTGGCTACGAGGAACCAAAAGATTTTGATGTTGTCAGTATATTGGAAGATTCCATCAAGGGTGAGCAGTGTGCTATTTCCATCTATTCGCAACTGGCGGAGATGACACGCAATAAAGATATAGTCACCTACGACATCGTCTCACAGATATTGGCAGACGAAGTGGAACATGAAGAAGATTTACAAGCACTGCATGATGATATTACGGAATTTATTAGAGATATCAAAAAAAATATCCATTAAGACTGCACCTTTTGGTGTAGTATTATTTTAGTTGAAGAGGGTTCCAAACTATAATCATCTCTCCTTGCATCATAGGCAATGATATACACTTCATCGCCGCTTTGTAAATAATTTTTCTCGCCAAACTCAGCATAGGCTGTTGCACCTATTGAAATAAGTGCCGTTGAAGGATAATGACATGCTTTGAGATATTCTGATATATTTTCAAGAGGTCCAAAATCTTCTTGAGTATTCATTTTCTCTATAAGCCATGTTTTGAGCCTAGTATAAAAGTAACTGTAACCAAGGAGTGGCGCATCAACCCCATAAGCATGCAATACCCCATCACGCCTCACAAATGAGCATAGATGATAGTTATCCATCACGCAGCCCTCTTCAAATTTGTCGATGTCTATCCATTTATTGCCTATGCCTTTCGAGTTGCTACCCCAAGACTTTTTCTGTGAAATCTTTTTTGCACCATCCTTGCGAATAGTGCAGTCATTGAAAGTAGTAAACTTTTGCGCAATTAGATCAATCACTTCCTTTTTCTCATTATATACCACATCAAAAAGCACTGCCATCTCTGGTTCCACCTGTGCATTAGCCTGGAAGTCTGGAAGACTAAGCGTATCTGTACCTATGGAGTATATCCCTAAAAAAGAGTCTGATCCAGGGAGATAAAAAGGAAAAATGCCTTTTGGTGCATCAGGCTCTGCAGTAATGACATTTTCAAAGTCTTTAAGTTCACCTGCTTGTTCCAAATGGTGTGCAAAATTTCCTGCTACACCCAAACATATAACATTAGTGAGTTCCATAACATGATCCTTGTCAGAATAATAATGGATGTAGTATATCTAAGGGATGGTTACAAGGTGTTTCTATCTTAAATTTTCTTAATTATAAAAGAACAATATTTTTGCTCACTACTTTTTGGTGTAATATGCATGAACTCTCTATGCTCTATTAATGCTAATCCTGATGGTAATTCTTGAAGCATTTTTTCATCATCGTATTGGATAATATCCAGTCCCGCACATTGCACTTCTCCGCCAAAAGAGAAAGTATTGATAATCGCTATACCGTCTGACATTAAACTCTCTTCTAATACTTCAAAATATTTCTTTCTCTCTTTTTCTAGAAGTAAAAAATGAAAAACTGCTCTATCATGCCATATATTGAACTTTTTGTTTGTTTCAAAGTTTATAATGTCCGAACATATATAGTTTGGAATATCAAATTTATCCAAGAGTCTGCTCTTCACAATATCAAGGGAGGTTTTTGATATGTCCAATAGTGTCATATTTTCATATCCACCCTCAATTAATCTATCTACAAGAAGCGATGCTCCACAACCTACATCTATGATGAAGTCATCTTTTTTTGCATATTGTTCTATAGTCATTAACGAAGTGTTTGGCGTTTCCTGATGCCATAACACTTGCGTATAGTCTTTTGTTTTAAAGAGTGTATCCCAATGCTTTTCCCTTAATGTATCAGAGGGAATTTTAGTAGCTTTGAAAGTTGCACCCTGAGTTGTCTCTGAAGTGGTATAGTGTGTAAGCCCCGTACATTCAACATCACTAAATCCAGTTTTTTCTATGATTTCTATCAGTTCATCCTGCCGTAAAGTACCAGCAACACAATTTGCCCAATCTTCTTCATCCGCATTGCTGCAAGATGCACCTTTTTCAATAGAACAACAATGCTCCTCTTTAACTGAGATATCGATCATATCTGCGAAATAGATCTTGCCATCAGGTTTTAAAATTCGATATATCTCGGCAAACACACTCTCTTTACAAGAGGTAAGATTTATGGCGCCGTTAGAGATGACAACATCTACAGACTCGTCTTCTACATCTATATTGTCAAAATTGCTCTCCAACACATCCACATTGGAAAAACCGGCAATAGAAGCATGATATCTTGCTTTTTTTACCATCCCTGGAGTGATATCAACACCTATAGCCCTACCATTTTCTCCAACCAATAAAGCACTCACTAAAAGATCAACACCTGCCCCGCAACCAAGATCTACAACGACATCACCATGTTTGATCTCAGCATACGTAAAAGGATTACCCACTGCTGCACAGTATTGCCAAATCTCAGAGGGAAGTTTTTCAAACCATGTATCCAGATAGCCATGTGCTTTTGCGTTTTCAAACCCTTTATCCCAACCAAAATCTTTCTCTGGCCGCTCTGCCAATTCAGTATAGAGTTCTATGATTTGTTTATGATTATCCATAGCCTTACTACTCGTCCGTTACTTTCACAACAACCCCTAACCCATTATCAAAAGGAAAACCTGCTCTAGCCCAAGCTTTTAATCCGCCTTTTAAATTACACGTATTTGCATAACCTAAATGCTTCAGTGTTTGAGCTGCAAATAGACCACGTCCTCCACTACGACAATACGTAATTATGACAGCATCTTTATTTTTAATTTTATTCATTATTTCAAACTCAAGATCACCCCTGGTAAGTGAAACAATCTCATCAGCATAAATCGTACCTTCTGCTCTTTGTTCACTTTCCCTAACATCAAGAAGTACAAATTCTTCTTCATTGTCAATCATCTTCTTGAGCACTACGGGGGACATCTCTTCAACTTCAGCTCTTGCATTTCTCATAAGAGCATCTATTTCTTGACGTCCCCAACCGGCACACGCTTTTTCATTGTATGGTGTCGGGTTTGCTCTTTCTTCACTCATGTATTTGAAGACAGGCAGTGCTTCAGTATTGGCGGTTTTTTTGACTGCTGGTGCTTCGTCAGACATTTTAGGCTTAGTTGGGCTATCGCAATTATCGTTTGTTGCGCAAGCAGGTGAAGCCTTATCCGTTTTTACCGGTGCTGCTGTACTTATTTCAGTTGTACAGGCATTGCAGTCTGATTTGATATCAAAATATGAATATCCCCATTTTGGGAAAGTAAGCATAACGATGGCAAATATAGTGACGATGGCTAAAAATAGTTTGCTGGAAAAAAACCCTGTCTTTTCATCACACGCACACGCAATATCATCACCTTTAGGTTTAAGCTTATCCCACCAGGCATACAGTAAAACCAATATAGTCAATCCAACCAAATACTCATGATAAGGCTCCATCCATGAAAAACTCGTTGCCAAAGAACTTGAACCGGCAAGAATTGCCAAAACGGGTGTCACACAACAAAGAGATGCTGCAACAGTTGCAATGATCGTTGCTAATATTTTTTTATTTGCCATTTAATATCCTTAATCTATTTGGCTTATCCACCAAATTGGTTAGAATTGTATATTTTCCATACTTAATATAAAGTTAATTGTCTAAATTGCTAAATAGCTTTTGTTTAGCTATACTACTATAAAAATATATGAGGGTATACTATGCTAGATATGAATAATAAAATTAAAATATTTAAAGCGTTGGGTAATGAAACCCGTTTTAAGATTTTTAAAAATATATTTACGGGTGGGTATGCCTGTTCCATTGATGAGAAACAACCAAAAGATGACATAATTGCTCAAGCCACATGTGTAACCAGCATTGCTGAGCATTTTGACTTTGCACTGCCGACGATATCCCGTCATCTTAAAGAACTGAAAGATGCACAGATCATTACGATGACAAAGAGTAAAAATAAAATCTATATTGAGCCAAATATAGAAACAATGAAAGAGATTGCAGAATGTTTTAAAGTTTTAGTTGAGGATTATGAAAAAGGAATCGTATTTCAGTTTGATAATACTAATTGACTGCTTCTCCGGGATCAACGAGACTAGGCTACAGAAGTAGCCCTTACGGTATCTGATACCTTACTGAGTAAGACCAGTTAATATCTTTTTCATTCCAGCTTGTGCGGTTTCCAAAACTTCCATGTCTTCTTTGTTATCTATGGCCATAGAACTCATCCAATTATACACTGAAGGAAAGCCTATTTGCATCATGTCTTCATTTTTCTTTTTACTAAGATAGAGTGAACATGGTGCATATGCTCCTGCTTCCGGTCTTGTTTTGGCAATGGTATAGATTACCGGTAGTTTACAAATAGAATATACTTCATAAAAATCAAATGCTTCGTAATTTGATTCTTCAAAATCATCGCCTAGATTATTATGTCCAGCAATCACAAATCCATTAGGTGCGAGCTCACCTTCAAGACCCATCTTAAATTCATCCAACTGATCTTCCCACTCATCTGCATCCATTTCCATGCTTACATTAGTAACAAGCTCGCCTATGGGCTCTTGCATCTCATAGGATAACGTTTCAAATGAACCATTTGGCATCGCTTTTTTTAACGTTTGCTTTACAAGTGTTCTTAAGTCCTGTAATGTTTTATCATCAGCGGGTGCCTTCATGATCTTAGCCATTGCTTCTGCCGTTAAAGAAGAGACTGAAATAATTTTTTCACCTTTTTTAGTATAAATAGACATACTCATAGGAGCAAAAAGACCTATGTTTGGATATTTCTTTACCAATTCCAGAACTGTATCTTGTTTATAAAATGTAAAAAGATTATAGGTATCAAAACTTGACTCTTTAAACTGTTTAACAAAAGGCTCATTCATATCTCTGTTGGCCGAGACAATAAACCCTGCTTCTTTAAATGCTTTTTCTATACTTGCCGGTGTGATTTTCCCATCCGTATTGTCTGAAGTGAATATTTCAATATCTGCAGTAGTGTTCTTAATGGCAGTAGCTTCCTTGGGTGCGGCGTTTACTGTTTCTGTTGCCATCGCTCCAGTAACTAGCAGTGATGCACAAAGCATCCCTTTCATAAATAATTTCATTTTGAATTCCTTTTTTCATAGTATATCTTTTGAGTGTAAATTATATGTAAAACAAAAGCTATTTATGGTTGTATATACACATACCCCTGCAATTGCTTTTCAATGATTTCTACAATCCCTGCTGTGACCACTTCAACATCATCAAGTAGATCCTTATTTTCTATTTTGAGTGTACGCATTGTATTTCCACAGGCAATAAACACAACATCATAGGTCATCAAAGCTTCAACACGCTTACGGATATCAACATCCCCATTTTTCAGTACGGCATTGATACCTTGTGAATATGCAACTACAGCGATCTCTGTATTTTCAGGTCTATAAAATTTCATCACATTATTGACAGAACTCAATACATGGTTTATCTCTTTAGCATCGCCAGAGATAATAGAAAAAACTATTTTTCTTGGGTTATCTATAGTAGGTTTGGGCTCAGCGAACTCAGTTTCTGCGAAACCAATGTTGAACAATAATATAAATGCTATCACTAAATATTTCATCTCTTTACCTTTTTATTTTATTTTTCTCTTTTGCTTCCTTGAGGATATCAAGAAAATCTTCTTTGTTCCATGAACCTGGGATGTTGCTTATTACTTTACCTTTTTTATCGATAAAAATAAAGCTTGGTGTCATATCAGCCTTTAGCCCCAAAGGGAGTATTGTAGTAGAAACATCAACCTCAACAGAAACAAAGTCTTTTTCTAAAGCTTGGATCACTTCTTCCTCTATCATCACTTCTGCGTCCATTTTTCTACAGAAATGACACTCTTTCGTCATGACTTTGATCATGATGATCTTGTCTTCTTTTTCTGCTTTTTCCAACGCTTTGTCAAAACCTTCGTACTGTACACTTTTTTCTTTGATCATCTTCGTATCATACTCATAAATAAAGTTACTGACTTCTTCTAACTCATCTTCTGTAACCTGGCCTTTTAAACTGGGCATGGTTTCAAAATGCTGCATTACATCAGTCAAACAGAGACTTTTTTCTCTATCTGGGTTTAAAACATAATCACTAATGAATGCAGATACTTCCATGCGGTGTATCTCACTATCACCTTTGGGGTCACCGATGCGTTGCTTTAGGCGGTAAGAGAGTTGATTTAGCGTAGGTGCAGCGAGTTTCAGCAATGTATTGTTATGATCTAAAAAATTCTCTTTCAACTTAGACATAGAGATAAAGCCTTGATGGCATGAGGCACATTTTTTTTCATACACCTCTTTACCTTCTGCTCCAAAAAGCAGACTTGCACACAAAAAAATCGATAACACTATTTTCACTCTTCATCCTCACTATACATTTCCAATTCACTGTATGCATCAAAAACATTACGGCCATGAAGCACATCATAAAGCTTCATGTGCTTATACTCCGGCATCACTACACGCTCTGTGATTTCATCGATACCCACATCATCTTCCAAAGCCTCTAAAATTTGCTTTTTCATCTCCATAAGATATCTTTTAAATACCTGTGTAGCATTGGCATCTGTCGCATAACCATGCCCGCCTACTATGACTTCAGCATGCATGCTATCTATCAAGTCCAAAGCCTTAAGCGAACCGATAATAGAGCCATCACGCAATGAACTAAGCCTGTCATTAAAGACCAGATCCCCTGCGAACAATACCTTCTTTTGGGGCAAAAAGACAACAAGATCTCCTTTTGTGTGGGCCTGGTCTACCAACTGTTTTATCTCAAAAATCGTATCGCCTAAGGTAAAGTCATATTTTTGTTCAACCGCACTGTCAAGCTTTACCACTTCGGTATCCGCATATGTCTCTTCACCTACACTCATTTGCATTCGTGTAACCATCCCGGGTATGACATTTTGTTCATAGGTCTTTGGACCCATCAACAAAGCGCCTTTGCTTTTATAAAAACTGTTACCCAACCAATGGTCATCATGGTCATGTGTGTTTATGACAAATTTTACAGGGAGTTTTGAAATCTCTTGCATTTGAGCATATGCCTGTTGTGCATAGGCAAAAGTAGGACCGCTGTCAATGACAACGAAGCCCTCTTTTGTTTTTACAAAGCATGTGTTAACCATGTTACCGCCATTTTCTTTGTTTATGTCTTCGGGTGCTCCAAAAAAACAGTAAACATCCTTTGAGACTTCAACAGGCTTCAAGTCATACTCAAAAGCCTGCAAAGCTACAAAAGACAAACAGAGTGCAACGAAGTTTTTCATACTAAATCCTAGAAAAGGTAGTTAAATTCTAAACGATATTCGTTATAAGAGCTATCATCTTTTCCAGTTGTTCCAGGGTCTGCGCTTACTAAAGCAATACGTACTTTCATTTCAAGATCTTTTGCCAACTTTGACACGTTATCCATATGCCATACATTGCTATCTGCTTGTACATTGACTTTAGCATCATCAAAATCCTGTATTGCGTAGCCCAAGCTTGTATTGAAGAGAGGGTTAAATTTGTATGATCCCTGAACCATATACGTCTCTGTATTGGCAGCCCAGTTATATTGACCCATTAATCTTGTGAAACCGCCCGTTGGAAACCCTCTCCACGGTGCAAGGATATCAGCCTTATCTGCCACTTTAGAATACGCAAATCTTAAAAGGCCTTTTTGATTTGGCGTTTCAGTGTCAACTCTTGCAGCAAATAAACTACTGTCCAGTGAATGCCCATTAATTACGTCAGCAGAATAACCTGTTGCAACTTTACCTGACATATCTAGACCATCAGCACCCTTCACTGCAACAGCTCCTCCGCCATCATCCATTTGATGGAAATATCTTACACCCGGTCTAATTGCCCAGCCATTGTCAAGCAAAACTCTATAATGTGCTTCAGCAACGATATCATTTACCACACCCGGTAGACTCAACCCACTGATTGTGAAATCCAAATTATCAATATATTTTGTGTTAACATCCGCCATAAAAAGATTATGATCAGGATCTTCACCTGCTTTTAGGAAATTGGCATAACTAAGTCCTTTATGGACAACAGCATCATCATTATTGTTCCAGCTCTCACCAGCTTCATCTTTGAAGGTTACAACATCATGTGCATTTTCATGGTCTCTTAACTTTTGTTCAGCAAACCATGCAACTCTAGCAGTGGTTTTAGGTGCAATTTTAGCCGCTATACTTATACCATCAAAAGTATTTGGTATCATTTTTGTATCATTTGAAGCCGTAAAGACTGATTCAAAAAGTTGACGACCTGCTATAACATCCACCGTACCATTATTGTATTCTAGATATGCTTCGCCCAGAACATGCATACCATAATCGCCTGTCTTTAAAACTTTATATCTGCTAAATGTATCTTTACCAGATTTGACAATGCCTACATCAGATGCATCCTCATTAAAGAAACCAGGGTTTAAAGAGCCATAATAACCCATAGTAAAACTGAAACCATTGAGTGCAGCTGATTTATAGATAAGGCTTCCACCCATACCCATCGCTTTGTTGTCTTCAGGATCCAAAGCTTCTGAGTCCCAATCCCAATAAAATGAATTCGATCTAAGTCTTCCATAGAAAATACCTTCAGAAAACATATCACCGATATTGTCTACGCTTCCAGGTAGCGTATTATATACCAGAGTCATATTTTCTTTGAGTTGGCGTTTTGATGTTGCCTGTGTTGGTGCTTCTGCTTTTACCGTTGGCTCTACAGGTACAATCTCCCCTCCTGCCGTTGCTGATGTACTCATACATATTAGTATTGCTGCAGCAATACTAATTGTAATTCCTCCCTTGTTCATTTGAACCCCTTTTTATTTTGTTCATATTTATTAATTAATCAGCTTATGCTATAATAAAATTGTGATTTTATATCACTACCCTTAGTGCCCCGCCTCCTAAAGGAGACACCGCAATGTTTTTGGACAAAGAGACGAGGCACGGTTTTATATCATTAACAGCTAGCACCTTTGGCTGGACATCCGCAATCCATATCTAACACTTTCACATTAGACTCCATGCTGACATCAACTACTTTCTTTTTACGGATGTAGTCACTGACCACTTCATACACTGGGCGTATCGCTTTTTTATCTAAGTTTTCACCTACATTTTGCAAATTCCCACCCCATGAAGAAACTCTGTATGTCTTTTCCAAATCAATAGGTTTCCCACCGATCATAAAGTCAGAGATACGTTTACCTGTTGGAGCAGATATTGTGATACTATAACTACCGCCTGTCACTCTACTCATATCTCCACCTTGTTGCAAAAGTGGATTTTCATTAAATACATTGTCCGCTATGTCTTCCATCAGGTTTACGATAGCCTTACCTTTGAGGTCAAATGTATACACTTCTGGGTACGTAATGGCAGTCATTTCATAGACATTATCTTTAAGTATGTCATCTCCGGGAAGCAATGTGGTCCCCCATCTGTAACCAGGGTTAAAGCTGATGTCACATTTCATCTCATCCTGAATTGCTTCGCCTATGAGTGCGTCAAAAGTAGAATAGAAAGTATCTCTCTTGTAGAGAAGGCCTTTTGTTTTACCTAGCACTTCACCTAGCTCTGCATCAAATGGTTTATACCATTTATTGACAAGGTCTACACCTGCTTTATCTTCAGGAATAAGATTTGATGCTACAGGCATCAATTTGAAACTATAATCTACTACTTTTTTGTCTTTGATGTCTAGATCCAGTCTACCGATATACTTACCATGGCTTCCGGAAATGATGATCACTGTATCATTTACAATAATAGGTTCAGGGCTAGGATCGTGTGTATGTCCACTCAAGATAAAGTCAACACCAGTTACTTTTTTAGCAAGTTCCTGATCTACAGAGAATCCATCATGGCTCAACACAACAATAGCATCTACTTTTTTCTCATTACGAAGCATGTCTACATACTCTTGAAGTGTTTCATGACGAAGGGCAAAACTCCATCCTTCTGTAAACTTTTTAGGGTTTGCAGTGGATGTAAACGGGAATGACTGCCCTATAATACCTATCTTAGCTCCACCAATCTCTTTGATAGAGTACGGAGGAAAAATTAACTCTTCAAAATCATCCGAGAAAGGATCATTGTCGATAACATTCTGAGAGATAAACTCTCCCTTTAGCATGCCGATAAGCTCATGAACACGTTCTTTACCATAGGTAAATTCCCAATGCCCTACCATGACATCAACGCCCAGGTAGTTTTGCGCATCTACGATGGCTTCGCCATTGGTTTTAAGTGCTACGGCTGTCCCTTGCCAAGTATCTCCACTGTCCAAAAGAAGTACATTTTCAGCTCCTCTTTCTTTTTTTACATGGTCGATAATAGGCTTCATATGGGCAATCCCACCCATCTTACCGAATTTCTCTGCAAGTTCTGAAAAATTATTGTGTGTGTCAAAGTATTGATCTAATGATCCAGATTCGATACCATAAAACTTCTCAAAACTATCTCCACAAATAAATCCTGGTGTTCCAGCCAGGTTTTTTGCAGAAATGAGCGTAGAAGGTTCGCGCCAATACATAGGTTTTATATGCGCGTGCATATCGCAGATATGAAGTATGGTTGCTTTACCTTTGGCTTTAAAATCTACCACATCAGAAAAACTCAATTTTTTGATGCGTTCTTTACCCGATTCACCAGCAAAAAGATTGGTTCCGCCGGTTGCTCCCAGCAAACCAAGTGTTGCCGCAATCTGAAGAAAATCTCGTCTATTAATATCCATCTCTGCCCCCTTATCTTTTTAAACCAGGAATAGCAATCGGTTTTTTGCTGTCCTGTGCCATTTTATTAATATACACTTCAAGCGCATTCATCTCTTCTGAACCAAGAGGAATCACCGCTAACAATGCATTTTCCATACAGCCCTGAAATCTACCCTGTAGTGTTGTAAGATTAGATTTCGTCATACGGTATGCTGGCCATGTTGCCCCTGTGCCTTCTGCTCCAAGATCAGGAAGAGGTTGTGTTCTCAACACTTGCCCGACAATGTCTGCACTGTGGCAACTGTTACATGAAAGTCCTCTACCTCCCCTTGGTGTTTCATAGACTACTTTACCTAATGCGTAAGATGCCTTGATGTGTTCGTCTGCATCAATATCCATATTTAACTGTTCATCATTAGCTAACGATTTCACATATGCCAACATAGAAAGCATTTTTTTATCTTCAAGTTTCAGTTTCTCTTTGCCTTGCTCTACAAACATGGCTTGCATTACCTGGTCTACACTAACAACATTGTCAAGCTTTTTAATGTATCTTGGAAATCCTGCGATATATTTTGGTAATTCTTTTTCACTTACTTCTAGAAATTTAGCCAATGCAGTTTCACCACCAAGTTCTGATTCCAGTAATTCACCACCCTCTTCTACATACATATCAGCAGGGTTGTTTTCTAGCATTTCTTTGTACATCGCCCTATCGGCATCACTCATCGAAAACTGTTCACTGGCACTGGCCATTACAGTTGCCATGGTTGCCAAAAGAGCTAAAGGTAATATTACTCTTTTCATTACCTATCCCTTTGGCTTAAGTTTTTTACTCTTTGTATTTTTCTCACCCGTATTGTCTGTATAATCCACAGTAAGTGTTCCTTCCCCAGGTACTTTTAGGTTCACCGAGAAATAAGGGTTTGTTGAAACAGTTTCCCATACTTTCATTGTTGTGAATGGTTTACCATCTAGAGAGAAAGTAATATTATTTATATAATTTGCCGGTATTGCATCACCAGTTTTTTTATCTTTTAGCAATCCTGTATCCATAGGATGAATGACTATAAAGTCAACTTTTACTATATCTCCAACATTAAACTTTGTAGGTTTAACTTTTATCATCGATTTTCTTTCTTCTGCCATCTGTTTTTCCTTTGTTATCATTATCATACTCTCAAAGAAAGGTCAACCCATTCTTTGATTCCTCAAGCTAAAATTACTATGCTCAAAACATCCTTTAACAGGATCAGCCACATCCACCGATAGTTACTTTAACACTCTTCGCTGACCTCATAAAAGTACCATTACTAAGTTCTACCAACGCAACAACATCTTGTGTTCCACCCAGTTTTACTCTAGTTGCAAAATATCCTTGGCCATTTAACGGTGTTAGCATTACATCCGCACATCTAGCGTTGCCATTCTTAGTACTCAATACATGGATAGCTTTTACATAGTTATCTGCTTCCATAGGATTGTCTACTTCAACCTTTATAGGAACAACCGCTCCGTTTTCTGCGATTTCAGGCACAGTTAGCTTTACTTTATCACTGTCTGCTACTGCTTTTCCGCCTGTTATAGCTTCAATTGCTGCTGCGTAAGATAAAGGATTCCCACCTTTTGGTTTTTCATCTTTTGCCATGAGCATTGATGGAGATATTGTCGCAACCAATGCCGATGTTGCACACAAACTTTTAATAAAATTTCTTCTTTTCATTCTCTATTTCCTTTTATTTTTTACTTTTATCAGCTACCACATAGGCAGTAAGATCACAGATTTCTTGTTCGCTCATAAGTTTCGTTGTAAGGTTTACAGTCATATGAGTATTGTTATTATCCACACGAGGATCAGCAATTTTCTGATATACAAATTGATTATCTCTTACTTTTGTGTCTAAGAATAATGCTTTATATCCTGTAAGGCTTGGACCAATATTGCCCCCACCTTTTGCACTCTCTATGTCATGACACGCCACACAGTTACCGTACTGCTTGACTTCCTTTTTCACATTGCCATCTTTATCTTTTTTCTCAATGAACTTAGCCAATCCTGCTGGTGGATTATCTGTCGCCTGCTCACCATTGAGATTATGGTAAATATATTCTCCTCTGGCTATAGCACCTTTATCGGTCAGATCACATGATTTGGGCATTGTATACTTAGTCGGTCCTGCAAATAAGTCTGCTTCGATAATTTTACTTGCATCTGCCATATCATATGCTTTTGTCAAGTCCACAGCTGCAATAGATGCTGATGCTGATAAAAACAAAGTTGCATAGGTAAGACATTTGATTTTTGTATGCACTCATTCTCCTTTTAATTTGGTTTAGAGGAGTTATGATAACGAAAAAGTGTAAAGAAAATGTAAATTTTATAAAATTATTTTAATTATCCTTTATGATGATAAATCATATATTATTAGAACTAATATTTTTGATAAGAAGGACGCAAACTAATTTTCGAGAATACCTCTATTATCGTGTTTTAATAAGGAAAACCTTTATCAGTCCATTGGTTCACCAGTCTCCATAGGCATATTACTTCTTGAATACTCAATGATTCCACCATCATAAACTTTTACGTCTTTCATTTGAGCTAAAAACTTTGCAACAAACCATAATCCTCTCGTTTTATGCCCTGAATTACAATATATATCTAAAGGCTTATCAAGCTCAACGCCATACCCGTTGTTGTGTAGTATTTGTTTTGTTTCGTTTTTATCTAAAAATTCAAAATATTTCCCACTATCTTTTACAAATCTTATCATTGGTGTTAATTTTGCTGTTGGTATTCTTCCATGTCTAGCTAACTCTTTGTTACTATCTTCACCTCTATAAAACGTTCCTACCCTTGCATCTGCAATTTGTTTATCCTCATCGTATATCGCTTCAAAAATATCATTGATAGAAGCAACGTCACTTTTATCATAGGTTTCAAGTTCTATATCGCCTTTAGTAATGGTTTGCAACTTAGTAGTCGTTGATTTTTTTTCAGCAATCCACTTCGCATATCCGCCATTTAGCAGTGCTACCTTCTGTAATCCATATATCCAGCTATTCCATAGTCCACTTGCTGCATCTGCAAAATCTACACTATCTTTTCCTCCACTATAAAAAACAATAGCAGACTCGTCTGTGACGCCTGCATTTTGCAATACATCTTGCATTTGGCTCGGTGTACTAGGAAGTTCTACTACTGTTCCCAATATGCCTTGAAAATATGTTTCTTTTGGATAGTTTACCGCCCCTTCAATATGTCCTTTTTCGTAATCCTTGGCTTCTCGTGTATCGATGATTACTAAATTCTTATCATTCATATTTTTTACCAACCAATCCGTTGATACTATATGCTCTGTTGGCACTTCTAATGCAAACATCATTGTTGTCGTGGCCAGCATGACTGTCATTTTTTTAATTATGTTTTTCATTTTATCTCTCCTTTAATTTACTGATGTAAGTGCTATATAGCACAACTTTTATTATCTGTATCTATTTTTTGAGCCGTCATATGGGTGCTGGTTCAGTATTATTGTTATCATCACTTTATCTCATTCATTAGTGATTTTAATGCGTTAAACAATGTATTTGTCTGCACATAAAGATCAGTATTTTTATCTAGTGTATCTAGAATCATTTGCATATTTTGTGTTGAAATAACTACATTAGATTCATCTTCATAAATGGCAACCCGACATGGCATAAAAGGCGCGAATTGTACCTCTTGCGTTAAAACCAGTGCAGCAACCTTGGCTTGACATACTTCATAAATATATACTTTCTTTTTAATGGGAAAGCCTTTATCTTTAACAACTTCATGATACACATAATGGTGCAAAAGAGCAAAATTATATTTTTCACATGCAGATTCAACTGCTGCAACTACCTCAGATATCTCTTTTGTACTTTCAATCTTACAGGTCATCATCTCAAACAACTTTTTTTTACTGAGTAAAAGTCTCATTAATGTATCTATCATTTTATTTCCTTTTTAGCAAATTAGGCATTTAACTAAATACTTGCTGTTATGGTATAATAAACAAAACCGAATGTCAAGGATAATTAATGCTAGATATGCGCCAAAAGATTAAAATTTTTAAAGCATTGGGAAATGAAACCCGTTTTTTAATTTTTAAAAATGTATTTACAGGCGGCTACACATGCTCGCTGGATAAAAAAGACCCTAATGTAAAAGTCAGTCCGCATGCCACGTGCGTCAGTACAATCGCTGAGCATTTTGATTTTTCTTTGCCTACCATTTCAAAACATTTAAAAGAGTTGCGTGAAGCCAACATAGTAACTATGGAAAAAAAAGGAAATAAAATTTATATAGAACCAAATATTGAAACCGTAAGAGAATTAGGGGGATGCTTTACAACCCTTGTAGAAAATTTTGAGAAGAATCGTGAACTTTTTTTTGGGGATGTTACAGTAAGTTAGACTTTAAAAATATAATCTAAAAGAAGTAATTATTTACAGTTCCTTAAAGAAACTGTAAATAATGTGTAGAACGTTCACGCCAATACATAGGTTTTATATGCGGGTGCATATCGTAAACATGAAGTATGGTTGTTTTATCCTTAGCCTTGAAATCTGCCACATCAGAAAAACTCAATTTTTCATACATTCTTTGCCAGATTCGCCGGTAAAAAGGTTAGTTTCTCTTCAGTCGCCCTCCCCAGCAAACCCTCTAAAGTTGCTACATTATTTTGATATAGGCATAGTCTTCACGCTCAAGATCGATTATCTTGACAATCCCGGCTGGTACTAGCTCAACAAAATCTTCTATCTGCTCTGCTTTGACATTTTTTTCCTTCATAGTATTCTCACATCCAATGATCTTCATGTCATCTCCTGCTGTCATGAGTAGGCTTTTAATGCGTCCCGTAGTTCCATTGCCTGCTGGCCCACCATGGTCAAGATAAGGTTTCTTCTCAAATCCAGTACCGGCAAAGTCTTTCATTACAAATTGAAGACAAGGACCAAGTGCTACGACATTAATCTCATACTCCGTGAGAGTACTTTGATAATGCTTCACAAGATTGTTGAGCGTATTGAGCATGAGGTGCACACGTTGCGCATCTGCAAAGTCACACTGATAGACGATTTTTACAACATCATCTTTTTCCTTCTCTTTTGCCAATGCAGGCAAAGTACTTGCCATCATCAGCGCTATAAACATCCATAGGGGGTTTTTAAGTTTCATTCTTTATCCTTTTTAAAAATCTGCCGTAATACGAACCGCAATTCGATTACCCATATTGTCTAGCACTTTTTGTGCGTTTGCATTGCCTGGTGCTTCTGCATCTTTTATGGCGTAGTTCAAATCAATACGTGTTGCGCCCTTAAAACGATAAGAAGTTCCAAGGGTAGCTGTTTTGAAATCACGTTCACCTTTTAGATCATTGCTCAAGCGGTTAGAGAAGTCATAACGTCCAAACACTTCGAGTTTTTTAGGTATGATTTCATATTGTAAGTTCACATAGCCGCCATTTGCTTCATTTTCATTGCCTGGAGCAAACTGAAATTGCCAATCCTCCATAGCAGGATTAGTATCGACATCCTTCGGTCCGGTAAATATCATACCTTTTGCTTTCATATATTCTGCCTCAAAACGTATGCCATTACGGTAATACGTCATTCCTAAACCATAGCGTTTACGGTCTGCCTCTATTTCTGTTGTTATTGCTGTTGTTTCATTGTATGAATTTAATGTACGGCTTCCGCTCTGACCCCATACATAAAATTTCATTGATTCAGTAAAATATCCTTGACCCGCGCCAAATAATTTCTCTGCTGCCAAATACCCATAATGTGTAGCTTGGTTGTCAGAATTGCTGAGTGCAATACCTGTTCCGTTACCATACATATAGGCATAGCTCAATCCCCAGTCATCCTGAAACTTGAATGTATCAAATACCTGTGCTCCTGCATCTCTAAATGCTGCGATAGGTTTATCTACCTTTGTGCTCGTATAATGTACTGCGGCGGCACCACCGGCATTGGCACCTGTCTGTGCCATGCCAACATCGCTGATCTGACGTTCGAGAAGTTGTTGATTGGTCATCACAGTAAAATCTATATAAGGAGAGACAAAGACCGCCTGAAGTCCTTCTTCACTCCCTGGTGTCTTAAATATTCCCGCGCGCACCTTGGCTCCGGGTATATGCTTCAGCGTAATGGAAGCATCAGTAAAATAAGTAGCCACCTCACTATGGCCAGCAAGATTATTCACGCCGTTATTGCCAAAATCTGTCATCAAGAAATAGTTTACAAGGTTCTCGCTATCAGCCATCCCTCGTACTGCCACGCGTGCTCTAGATACATTAAACCCAGACTGGTCTTCAAGATTTGGATTAAGCAGTGAAAATGGTGTAAGATGTACTCCCTTAGGACTGATAGCGACATCGCCAAAATCTTTCTCGTAGTTGGCTTGTATAAACCCGAACACTACAGGCATTGGGTTCATGTAAGGCACTTTAACCCCCTGAGGTGCTACCATATCGGGCTGGGTGCCCTGTAGCATTAGCCAATCCGCTGCATTGACTTCAATCCCACACAATAATAGGGGTGCAATCAAAGCGAATTTCAATCTAAATCGTTTTGAAACACTTACTTTTTTTTGAATCACTTTCTGTCCTCTTTTATAATTTAAGGGTGCATCTTAGCGAGTAAGTGTAAAAAATATGTAAAATTTATTCATAATAAATGATAATAAATATTTATTTTATATAAAATATATATTTAAATGTTGAGCCTTGACCTACAGCTGAAGTAACCTCAAGCAAGATACCTTCTTCATCGATGATTTGCTTTACGATATTCAGCCCTATCCCAAAACCCCCTTTGGCCTGATTTTCCCTATAATATCGTGAGAATATTTTATCGACATTCTTGATTCCTACACCATAATCCCTGACTTCAAAAACAATATGTCCTTTATCTTCATAAAGTTTTATCTCAAGGTGAAGATTATCATTACTGTATTTTATGGCATTTGAAATAGTATTATCTACAATACGCTGCAATTTGGTTTTAGAGAAAACATACATAATTTCGGAATCAATATATGTCTTTAAAGTCATATTCTTAAGATTCGCAATTTCCTGAAAATAATCCACTCTGTTTTGAATGAATTCACTCAAGTTTAGGATGCTTTTTTTATGCACCACTCTTCCTTCTTTCACAAGATAGTCCATATCATTATAAATGGTAGCAAGCGTTTTTGAAGCTGCCTTAATACGCCATAAGTATTTATTTTCACCATATTTATTGGCAAAAAGATCAGAGTTCAGGTTGATAATACTCAAAGGAGTATTGATTTCATGCATAGCATCTTTGATGAAGTTATCTAATTGCATATTGAGTTTTTCATATGGTCTTGAAAAATTCCTAAGTAATAAAAATGAAAATATAAACAAAGCTATCACAATAGCTATCATGATCATCGCAGCAAAAAGGTAAATATTATTGGCCTCATGCACAGTGGAAACCAATAAATAGCTTGCGCCGAAATAATAAGAAGATGAAAGAGTATAAACATAATAATAACGATTTCCTATTTTATGAAAACCTTCCGTAAATGATAAGGGTTCAAAATCTAGCGTCGTAAATAATACTTGATACTTGCCAGTATAGAGTGCTGCATTATATTCTTTATACCTTGGAAAATGATATATCTTATCTTCATTTTGATAGCGTTGCATGGAAATAATAATCTTTTTTGCTTGTACTTCAAGAGAAAGCCTTACTTTTGCTTCATCTATCTGTAAAAGTAATTGTATATATACCACCAATGGAGCCACGAGTAAAACAGCCAGTATCCCAGTATAGATAAAGGCATATTTGCGAGCGAATTCTTCTGTATTAAAAATCAATACTATACCCTAGTCCGCGTATATTTTTAATAAAATCTTTTTCAAGTTTTTTACGCAAATTACCTACTTGAACACGTATATTGGCAGGATCTATCCACTCTCCCCATACCTCTTCCCAAAACATTTCACAACCCACTACAGATCCTCTTTTTTTAATCAAAAGTTCTAAGATCTTAGTCTCTGTCTTCGCAAGTATGATACTCTCTCCATGAAAAGTAAGCTTCATCTTTTTTAGATCATAACTATATCCTGATGGTAGGTTTATACACTCTTCAGAAGAAGAGAAGCATTGCAGTTTCACCACCTGTTCAACGCGTAGTTTCAATTCTGCGAGATCAAAAGGTTTACGTATATAATCACAGGCACCACACTCATATCCGCGACTTAGATCCTCTATATCGGTTAATGATGTAATAAATATAGCTGGCGTCGTATTGCCATCTTTACGTAATTCCTCCAACATTCCAAAGCCATTCTTTTCACCGGGGACCTTCACATCCAGAAGCAACAGATCATAGACTGTGTCATGAATAGCATCATATGCATCATCTGAATTTGTAAAACATTCAACTTCATAGGCGCTGTCTTCTAAAAATTCTCTCATGCTCAATGCGAGTATACTTTCATCTTCTAAAATCAATATTTTCATTGTATTACTCCTAACTTTTTCTCATTATGTTTATTTTCAATGATGATGTCAATGAGCTCATCTTTATTATATTTTTTCAGTACCCGTTTCGCTTCTGCTTCAAGCTCAAACTTGTCTTCCTGCTTAAGTTTTGGTAAAAGTCCTACTATATTTCTATCATGCTCATTTCGGAAACTTTCATGAGGATTTTTCCAGACATCCACCACATTTTCTATGTCTTCATCTGAAAATTGTGTAAAAAATGACACTCTTTGTTTCTCTTTTTGATATTTTTCGAGTGCATCTTCAGGGATACACAAAAGATACATCCCGATTCGTTTTCCCTTCCCATTCAACATAGGTTCATACAAATAAAGGATGTCATCTTCGTACCAATAGTTTTTTAACAATAAACTTTTCCAGTCCAGCATTTTTAGTTTATCCATGTATTGTTGATTGTAGTTTTGATTTGAAACCACATATCCATTTAAGATAGGAAAATCACGCATCAGTTCAGCCTGTTTCAGATATTTGTCATCCATCAGAGCAAAAAGCTCAATACCCTTTTTACGTAACTTCAATGCAAACTCGTCGACAAGCTTAACCACTTCCAGGTAACCAAGTACCTTATCTCCGCTTCGTATGGGAATCGTAGCCTTTAAAGTAAGCAACCTTCCCGTTTCCATCCCTACTTTTGGACGGATATTTTTATTTAGTGAATCCAGGTCATCTCTAAACCACCAAATCGGCATACCCTCATACCCCTCATCCCAACTACGTGCAAAAATAAAAAAGTCTGGAGTAAATACTTGGATGTGTAAGGTTTTCAAATGTGTATATTTTTCAAAACGTTCAGTAATTTTACTAAGGATAAGATAGCCTTTAGATTCATCTTCCGCCGTGAGTGCATTTTTAAGTTCTCCATCTTCAGAGAGAGCCAAAGACAATGAAAGTAAATCAACCATCTCATAATCAAGTCCTGACCTAAACTTACCTACAATAGTATCTCCCAAACTGACGAGTCTATCTTCTCGACTTTGCTTCACGAAGAAAAAAACGGAAATGAAAAGAATTATCAGCACAATAAAAGTCACATACAGTGCTATTTTACTAATGTATTTACTCGGGGTACATGATTGTTTTGCAATAATCATAAAAACTTATCCTCTCAATTATATTTATACTTTTTTTACATTATTAATGTTATGCTATCTTAATTTTACTAAAAAGGATCGCTCATGAAAAAAATTATCTGCATACTCATTCTATGTATGAGTATGCTAAGCGCAGAAGATGATTCTGCAAAAATGGTGTACGATCTGACAACCAAAAACTTGGCAAATTTTGAACAACAAATCTTAAAAGCAATAGTAACAAATAAGGCACATTATGAAGGTACCCTACGTGAACTTGATGTTATAGTTGTCATACATGGTGGTGCCTACAAGTTTTTTCTTAAAGACCCAGAACACAGTAAGTTTAAAGACGACAAAACATTGGTCTCAACCCACAAAACACTGGCAAAACGCATAGAAATTATGGCAAAAACCTATGACGTTCAGTTTTTAGTATGCGGAGCAGGTCTAAGCAAGCATGAACTGAAAGAAGCAGATATCTATGACTTTGTAAAAATAATCCCCAATTCAACAATAGGCTTAATCGATAAACAGAATGAAGGGTATGCATATATCCCTGTCAGAGACTAATCAAGACATGAACAATACTATTTAGTTGTTAGTTTGGAGAAGTGAATTGTAGGATTTGACAATACAATTCATGCCCTTTTGATGGGACATGAATGTACTAATATTAAGCACCAGAGACAGCGTCTTTAAGTGTTTTACCCATTTTGAATTTAGGTGCAGTGTGTGCTGCTTTTGTATAAGTTTTATCTGTTCCTGGAACTGTACCGCTTTTTTCTACTACATCTACTGTAGAAAATGTTCCAAAACCTACCAATGATACAGTCTCTTTTTTTACCAACGCTTCAGTTACTGATGCAATAAATGCTTTTACTGCTCTCTCTGCTGCTGCTTTACTTTCAAACTCACCGTTCTTCTGTACCAATTCTACAAACTCTGATTTTGTCATTCTACTTCCTTGTTTTTAAGATACAGTCATTATAACACAAGAAACTCTTAAAAAAAGATAAAAAGATTACAAAAAGCCCTATTTTACGGCATTTAATGGAGTTCTTTTGAAAAAAATACCAAACATCGCGTCAAGACATTTATGTAAATTATAAATAATATATGAAAAGATTATATGAAGACAGAATATAAGATAATAGAATGGTGCGTCAGAGAGGATTTGAACCTCCACACCCGTAGGGCACTACCCCCTCAAGGTAGCGTGTCTACCGTTCCACCACTGACGCACGATGTAGACTGGATAGTTTAAAAGCACTATCGAAACTTTAATAAAATGAGGTATAACAAAAAGTTGTGACGGAATTATAGCCATCACAACCTTTTAGTGTCTTTAAGATTAACCAATAAACGGGTTAGCGTAAAGAGCGATAAGCGCAATTACCAACGTATAGATAACTTGTGCTTCGATCATTGCAAGCGCGATGAACATTGTAGTCATTAGTTTACCACCAAGACCTGGGTTTCTAGCAGTACCAGCAATAGTTGCAGCAGCAGTGTGACCCATACCAACAGCACCACCAAGTGCAGCAAGACCAAGACCAACACCAGCAGCAACGACTGAGTATGCTTTAATCATAGATTCACCATCTACTTCAGCAGCAAATGCAACAGCACCAAGTGCCAAGAAAAGTAAGAAAAACTTTTTCATTTTATATCCTTTAAGTTATAGGCTTTAAGTCTCTTCGACTGTTTTAGAAGTCTGTTCGGATAGCGTAAACAGTCTTATCAACTGCCAACAGCCACATAAATGCAAACTGTTTCCCTACTTAATACTTCAGATAAACGCGTAATTATACCCTTCGGGGTATTAAAATAAGTTAAGCCGTGGTGTCCAAAAGCACTTTGATAATCTTTTGCCCGTGATCAGAACAAATCTTGATCTGCTTTCATAATATCAAAATCAAAATCTGGTTTTATTTCAAAAATATCTAAAACCTAGTCAAGTATTTGTCTATGCTGCTGTATATATCTAATCTTTCAAATATTTTACCGCTAACGACGTTTTGCTTCCATCAAAAACAACCACGCCAAACTAAGCGATATGGTCATGTTTCCTCTTCTGTGGCATCTCGTTTCTATTTTTTTATTGTTCTTCTTCAATAGTTTGTCTGTAATGCAAAGAGCGATTTTGTATATCATCGCTACTCCAAATATCATTGATCACACATATCATATCAGGCTTATGAGACAATACATCATGGAGGTTATGAGTATTGATGCCACCAATTGCACAAATAGGAATAGTTAATTTCTCCTTGGCTTCATCCAAAATGCTTAAGTCCACCACATTGGCAAGTGGCTTGGTGGATGAAGTGAAAAATGAACCAAATGCAACATAATCAGCCCCCCTGCGCTCAAAATTCAAAGCCATCTCTACATCTCCATAGCATGATACCCCAAGAATGCCTTTAAATTTTGAGCGAATGTCATCAAATATGGCATGATCGCTTTTACCTATATGCAATCCATCCAGTGAGAGCTTAATAGCGATATCTATTTTATCATTGATAACAAACAAAACGCCCGATGCACGGCATAACTCCTGTAGCATGAGGGAGGTCTTTTCAATGGTTTCATCACTGCTTATTTTGTCTCTTAGCTGTACGATGTTTGTTCCACCGTTAATGGCTTTTGTGACGCTTTTGCCTAAAGTTTCAAGCGGTGTCAGTTTGTCGTCCGTAATCACATAGAGTCCGTTCAGTGTTTCTTTCATATTGTTCCTTTGTATTGTTTTTATGTTGATACCAATGTTTTAAAATACGATAATGCTTTTTTGGAGCTCACCTTGTGACTCACAATAGGCTTGGGATAGCCTGAATATGGATTATCAATCAACTTCTCTTCGTCGCCAAAAAACTTTGCCGGTGTAGAGGCTAGTTCTGGTATGTATTTCTTAATATAGAGTCCATCTTTATCAAATTTATGACTCTGCGTATAAGGATTGAAAATCCTGAAATATGGCTGAGGGTCCACCCCAGTACCGGCACTCCATTGCCACGATAAAATATTGGAACTGGCATCGTAATCCATAAGGTGTTCTGCAAAAAATGCTTCGCCCCATTGCCAAGGCAACAATAGATCTTTTGTAAGAAAACTGGCTACTATCATTCGTACACGATTGTGCATCTCTCCGCTCTGTAGAAGTTGACGTATTCCTGCATCTACTATTGGTACTCCTGTTTGGGCGGTGCAAAACGATTTAAAATAATCTTCGTTTTCTATGCCATTAAATCTATAGCGAAAATTACGGTTTTCCAAATAGGGAAAATGATACAACAGCATAGCGTAAAAATCACGAAACACGAGCTGGCGAAAAAAAGGTTCAGTATCGACTCCTTTTTTCTTTTGCACTGTCAACCATCTTAACACTTCTCGAATAGAGATTGTACCAAAACGCAAGTCAATACTCAAATCAGATGTGGAGTCTTTAAATACATAGTCTCTATCATTTGCATAGTTGGCAATTTTTGTTTCAAACATTTCAAGTTTTTGTCTAGGGGAAAGCAATTGATGAGGTGGCAAGGCCTGCTCGGTAAATCCGATTGAATCAAGAGATATGTTCATCATGGCAAAAGAAGAATTTTTAGCCTCATGAAGATATGAGTACTCAAACTTTATCAGTTTTTGCTTTGTAGGATAAATCTTCCGCATATGCTGTGTTGTAAAAATTGTTTTTACATTCTTGTAAAACGGAGTGAATACCTGGTATGGTGTTCCATCGTTTTTGAGTATTTCTTTTGGATTAAATATATAAGTATCTTGCAAATAGTTAAATGGCAAAAGATGTGAGATTTCACGATCTCTCTCTTTTGCATAACTATCGTAATCGCCGCTGGCAGCCACTTCATCAAATTGATACCTCTGTAAAATACACTCAAATACTTCTGATGGCTTACCATAAAAAATAGCCAAGTCCAATCCTCGTTCTTTTAAATCTTTTTTGAGTGTTGCGAGAGCCTGAAAAATAAATGTTACACGTTTATCATCCTTTGAAAGTTTTGATAGTATATAGGTATCAAAAATAAATAGTGGAAGAACCTCTCCGCTTAGAGCCAAAAGAGGATTATCTTGGGCCCTTAAATCTCGCCTAAACCAAAGAATTCTTCTCACTTGTTCTCTTTTTGTTACTGGATTTATAGTTTCCATATTTTATCATAATCATCATCACTCAAATCAATTACTTCAAGCTCTTTTAAAAATTCACACAGATTTTTCCATCTGTTGCTATCGCTCTTAACATAATCAAACCTCGTAATGGTATCTTCGATAATCTTATCCATTAGCTCATCTTTTTCATTTTTTGTATAGTCATAATAGGCTGTTTTTCCAAACTCTGTATTTTTACCCAGGTAGCGAATCATCTCATTGGTGACAGCGATAAATTTCTCAATCGCCTCTTTTTTACTTTTAAGTATCGTCTCGGTTGTCATCAATTCCAAAGCACTAAAGTTTGCATAAGGTGATTTGTATTGGTCTATAAACAGATGTTCAAAACCAATATGCTCTGCTTCTATTACTTCAAAGTTGTAAAAACAAAGCCATGCTCCATCAAAATTACCCTCTTGAAGATTTTTGATATGATAAAAATCATTTATCGCGGGAGAAAGGTGTCATTCTTTTATTGAGACAATAGAGCAAAGCATATTTTGAAATCGCAAAATTCCAAAAAAAGCTTTTTCTATGCTTGGGGCCATATTAGTTCAAAAACTCCGGCGTGGCTAATTCTACTTTTTTTCCTTTTTGTTCCATGACAACAACAGTAATCTCATCACCCTCACTGTATCTTTCTGAAAGATTATTGACACGTTCTTTGGCTACCTTGGAGACATGAAGTAGTGCATCAAAACCATCTGGCATTTCAACAAAGATTCCAAACTCTACTATCTTTTTGACTTTGCCTTTATAGCTTTCGCCTACTTTATACTCCATCTGTTTTTTTACAGGAGAGGAGGCAATACTTTCTATGTGGGCTTTGGCTTTGGCTACTTTTTCTTTATCTTCACCAGAAAGTTTCACTCCGCCTGCATCACGGTCAAGATCAACAGAAACTTCAAATCTTTCGATAATCTCACGAATGGTTGCACCTGCCTTACCGATGATATCTACTATTTTGCTTGGATGCACAGTGAAATGTTCCGTACTTGGAAGTGCAGTGCTTGAAGTGATATCTTTTCCTGCCTCTTCCATAAGTCCAAGAATGTGATTTAAGCCTTGACGTGCTTTTTGCAGAGCATCTTTTAGCACTGTCAAATCTATACCACCTAATTTCATATCCATCTGAAGTGCTGTAATACCCTGTGCTGTTCCTGCTGCCTTAAAATCCATATCGCCATCATGATCTTCAAGCCCCATAATGTCTGTAAGTACGGCATACTTGCCCCCCTCACTCACTAGACCCATAGCAATACCTGCAACAAGTGCTGAAGTCTTTATCTCAGCCCCTCGCAATGCCAATGACCCTCCGCAGATTGTGGCCATCGAAGAAGAACCATTACTCTCTAAAATCTCAGAGACAATGCGGATACTCCCATCAAAGTGCAGATCCAAAGTAGGCTCTAGCGCTCTCTTGCCTAGGTTGCCATGTCCAAGTTCTCTACGTCCTGGGGCACCAATATATTTAGCTTCTCCTACAGAGTAACCTGGAAAATTATAGTGCACCATGAAGTTCTCTGACTGAGAATTTTTCTCAGTGATCAATTCATACATCTGTGCATCTTTTTTATCTCCAAGGGTTACAGTCACAAGTGCCTGAGTCTGCCCACGGGTGAAAAGACATGAGCCGTGCACAGATGGTAAAATATTTGTCTCGATGCTGATAGGCCTCACTTCATCAAGTGCTCTACCATCTGCACGAATATTTTTATCTAAAATCATCGCTCTGACAACTGTTTTTTTATAACGCTCAAGTACTTTGGAAACAAGTGCTTTATCTACTTCTTTACCTTGAGATTCTAATGCTTCCATAATTTTCACACGTATTTTTTTAAGTTCACTAGAGCGCTCACTCTTTGCCATATGGGAAATAGCTTTTTCAACCTCTTGTACATAGTTGCTTTCAATCATTGCATAAAGTGATTCATCTATTTTCTCTTCAGCCAGAGAAAGCTCTAGAGGCTCTCTGACTGCAGAGGCAAACCCCTCTTCAAAAGCAGTTGTTGCCGCATCAATAGCTTCTGCTGCCATAGCGATGACATCAACCAGCGCTGACTCATCAAACTCATTGGCAACCTGGCCCGCTTCACCCTGTGTAGCTAGTGTACGCATCTCTATCATCACTACATCTTTGCCTGAACCCACCACCAGAAGGTCGAGTTCACTTCGGGCTTGTTGCGTGAGTGTTGGATTGATGACGATATCATCTCCCACGGTACCCACTCTTACTGCAGCTATGCTTGTAGTTACCGGAATATCCGATACATAAAGTGCCGCATTGGCCGCATGGAGAGCTGCTACTTGCATATCCACTTGCGAATCTGAACTTACCACCATCACTGTAATTGTCACAGGATAATGAAACCCTACGGGAAATAAAGGTCGTAAAGAACGGTCCACAATACGAGAGGTCAATGTCTCAAAATCACCAGGCTTCGTTTCTCTTTTGATAAATCCACCAGGAATCTTTCCTGCAGCATATGACCTTTCCATATACTGTACAGTCAGGGGAAGGAAGTCTTCATCAACCGCTTTTTCATCTATAGCAACGGCTGCTATAAGTACAGCCTTGCCCTGTCTGTACATCACTGCACCGCTTGCCTGCTTGGCTACTTTGTTAAATTCATATTTTTCTTCAAGACTGTTTACATTTATCTCTACAATTTGTTCATTCATTCGTTTATATTCCTTTATTTCTCTTCTCTGTGTTTAAAACTTCTTGAGCTTTTATGATGGATGAAATCTCTTCAAAATTTAATCTCTCAAAATTATTATAATAGTATTCTATCGAAATATAGTCTTGTATCTTATGAGGGCAAAAGACTTCATCGCAAACAGAGAGCAAATTCTGGTACACAACCTGATCTAAAATGGGCGTTGCAATATAGATATTTTTCGCACCTCTTGCAATGACTGATTTTAATGCTACCATCATTGTCAGCCCTGTTTCTACACACTCATCTGCCAAAACTACATATTTCCCTTCAAGAGAAAGTAGATCCTTCCCTTTTCGATACTTATATACATAAGCCAATACTTCTTCTTCATATTTTCGCTTCGCTTCACCATACACATAATCTTCGCTAATTTCAAAGGCATCGATCAGTGCTTTGTGCATCACTACTTCTTCAGTTTCTGAAATCATTGCAATAGCCAATTCAGGGTTGTTGGGTGCCATAATGGGTTCAGTAAGTAAAATATCCATCTGGGCACCGATAGCTCTGGCTATCTGATCTGCAAAATAAACACCCCCTTCACTTATCCCTATAACTACAGTTTCATTTTGGGAAAGCAGCCTAATGGGTAATGTCTCAATCAACTGTTTTGAAGCATCCTTCCTATCTTCAAAATAGTGATTAGGGTTTGAATCGCTGGGCATAGTCTGCTCCTGGGAATTGTTTAGAGATTTCTTCATCATCAAAAGTATAACGAAACTCTTCTATATACTTCATCAATAATCTATAGGCATGATTTAACTGCTCCATTTTTTCAACACTCCCCCCTAAATCGGGGTGATTTTTTTTAGCCATAAAGTGATACTGCTTTTTGATATCTGCCTTACTGATCAGTTTAGGCAGACTCAGTATTTCTAATGCTTTTTCTATCTCTTCTATGGGACTAAACATCATCACTGTTGAGCTCCGGTTCCTACACTTCCAAAGGGAATAAAGTTTAACTGCATATAAAAAGTGTTGTCTGTTGTAAAACCTGTGGGCCTGGGTGTAATGTCTTGTCTTACAGAAGTAACAAGACTCCAACAGTCACGAGTGTAACTCCCGCCAACATACCACTGCCTGCTTGTTTCCTCATCAATATTATATGCTAAGCCTCCATTGAGGGTAATCTTTTTATTGTACATATAACTAGCCCTCAAATCAACATCATTGGCACTAATGGTATTGGGGAAATCCGCTAAAGGCTCTTTGTAAGTATATCCCGCACTCAAAGAATAATCACTTTCATGCATTGAGATACGTGTAGATGAATCTCGTATTTTAGAAAATTCATGGGCATAGGTGATATTATTGTACAAACTCCATTTGTCCCAGCTGTACTGCATTTCGTTGGCCGTATCTGCAAACTTGTAGGCCCTGTTGACATAATACTTTTGAATAAGCCTTTGGTAAAACTTCAACTTCATATTCTCATCATAAAAGTATTGGCTTAGACTAAAGTTGTACTGTTCTTCAGGCAGTCCAATAGCGAACAGTTCTTTTTGCTCATCATCCAGTGATGAAAACTCTATAGGAGACTGCTGTTCATTTCCCGGCTTTAGATAAGACAAAGCAGGCTGCAGTACATGGACAAAACCGTCATATTTTTTGGTCAAATCTGTAAAAAATTTTACTTTATGAATATTGCTATAATACTCAAAATCATCATGGACATACGTGCCGTTTCCGAAAAAGAATTTACTGTAATAAAATTCTTCGCCCAAGGTCATATTCAAAAAATCATCAAAAAACGATGTGGTAAATTCCAATGGTATCTTTAATTCTGCCTGATTAAGTGTCGCGCCTTCTTTTCTATCCAAATTATTGATGCGGAAATCTGTGCTGTAAGTAAAATTATCCCAAATCAAATGCTTCAGATACTTATGGAACTGCGCAGAAGGAAGTATCTGCATGGTGTCGTCATTATTTGCTTTTCTTGTATCTATGAAATATTTGGCATTGAGCCCCATATAATAATCATTGCTATTGGTAAAATAATTGATCTTTGATTCCTGCAAAGGAGTAAGTCCGAATTGGCTCACATTGTTTTTCTGCATATTAAGATAATCAATGTCATTTAGAAATGTCGTATTGACGTATAAACCATCCGTGAAATCTAGGGCTAGTTTATGGCTCAATACCCTGGAAGAGTCATAGTAAAATTCCAAACCATAATGACTCTCATTAGGGAGGTTATTTTCCTCGGTATAGCTTGCATTGTCTTTAAAATACCCTGCCTTCAACTGCCCCGAAGAATACGCCGAATCAACAAAACGAAAAGTGCCATAAAGGCCCAGACTTCTTGATGTACGTATCTGAGGATTCAATTCCAGATCCATACTTGGAGAAATAGCCCAGTATACAGGCTGCTCATATATGAATCCTTCGGATGATCTGTATCCAAAAGTAGGAAAAAGCAATCCTGAACTTCTTTCCTTGTTAGTTGTAAAGGCCATATAGGGTGTGTAGAACATAGGGATATCCCAAAGATATACCTTTGCATCATATACTCTTATATAATGTGCTTCACTATCATACAATGAGCGTTCAAAAAACATTTTCCATAAAGGATCTGAAATATCACAACTCGAAAGCATCGAAGCACCCAAAGTATAGTTTCCCTCTTGCTTGTGCACATCATCCGAATAGAGCCATACATCTTGCTTGCTTACAAGAAAAAGCTCATCAAAGGTGACCTCATTGGTGTCGGTATATATTTCCATATGATTGCTGTGCTCTTTGCTTCCCTGATACCCTATCATTTCGATCTTTCCATCAAGCACAAGCAGTTTTTTGGTCTTATCAAAGTGGGCAGAAGTCGCCTTAATCACAGAATCCTGATAATAAACCAGCACATTATCTTTTGCGGTAACTGTTGTTTTTGTGGACACCAAATGTTTTGCTGTAATTTCAATTTTATTTTTATCCGTAGAGGCATATAGTATCTGCATGCAAAGAATAATACATAAAAGAAAAAGGGTTTTAGTCATCAACAACTACGCAATTAGAAAGCTTGTCATGAAGTGTTTGTTTCAGCGGAACAAAAAATGCCATAAGAAAACCTAAATAGAACAGTGCCTCACTTGGTATCCTTATACTAGCGCGTAAAAATGCTTTTTGAAAACTTGGGGTATTGCCTGTCTCAAGGTCTATCACTTTAATTTTCATAAGATACTTACCCAACGTCATACCATTTTGCCATACCAAAACCGTATGGTAAAGGATTTTAATGGCAAATATTACCAAAATATTCTGGGCGATAAAAGTATTGACACTGTCCAATGCAGTTTGATCTACTGCTGTAATATTTGAGAAGACTTCAGAAAACTGACCGTAAAAGATGAGTATAAAAAACACAGAGATGACAATGTCGTCTATTACAAATGAAGTAATTCTTTTTTGTATGCTTGCAATAGGCGAGGAAAGAGATTCATGCATCCCAATTCCTAGAGTGCCTGATAAGCAATATCTGTACGGCATTGCTTACCTGCAAAATGTACTTGCCCTACAAGCATGTATGCACGCTGCTGTGCCTCTGCGATACTGTCCCCAACCCCTACGCATACCAATACTCTGCCGCCTGTGGCATAGAGCTTTCCATCTTCGCCTCGAGTTACACCTGCATAGCAGATATGTGCATTTTCGCTCACATCTTCATGGTAGATCTCATCTATAATAATCTCTGCAGGCGCCGTATTTTTATACGGATAGTCTCTACTTGCCATTACCACACCCACGGCATACTTGTCTTGAAACTCTATCTTTATGTTTTTAAGGTTGCCTGTGGCTGCCTTATAAAAGAGTTCACTTGCAGGCGATTTAAGTAAAGGCATTAACTCTTCACATTCAGGATCGCCAAAACGTACATTATACTCCAGGATAATAGGTTCACCCTTTACCACCATTACACCAATAAAAAGCACTCCCTTAAACGGATTCCCCTCTTCTTCCATACCTTTAAGCGTTGGTTTAATCACCCGCTCATCAAGTTTCGCATAAATTTCCCCATTCACCAAAGGTGTTGGGGCATACGCACCCATACCGCCAGTATTTGGACCTTCATCGTTGTTTAGCAGCCTTTTATGGTCTTGTGCGGCAGGCAGAACCACATAGTCCTTTCCATCACAGATGGCAAAAACAGAAAGTTCATATCCATCCAAGAATTCTTCCACTACGATGGAAGTACCTGCGTCACCAAACGAACTACCCGAAAGCATTTCTCCTGCAGCCTTCTTTGCTTCGTCGTGACTTTGTGCGATAATGACACCTTTACCGCCGCAAAGCCCATCTGCTTTCACAACTATGGGCACTTCGAGTGTATTGATGAACTTATAGGCAGCCTCAAGGGAATCTGTTTCAATGTATTTTGCAGTAGGTACATTATGACGCGCAAGGAAGTTCTTCATGAAAATTTTTGAACCCTCAAGTTGTGCTGCAGCTGCCGTAGGGCCAAAAATACTAAGTCCTCTAGCTTCAAACACATCTACTACACCCCCAACCAATGGACCCTCAGGTCCAACAATGGTAAGGTCAACACCATGAGATTCAACAAAATCTGCGAGCTTTGAGAAGTCCGTAATGTCTATATTCTCACCCAGCGTATCTGTGGCGCCATTACCAGGAGCAAAATAAATCTTCTCTACATTTTCATCTTTAGTAAGTGCCAAACCAATAGAATACTCTCTACCGCCAGAACCTATGATCAATACATTCATTTACTTCTCCAAAAGTTATAACCAAATAAGGAATATTTAATTTTGATACCAGATGTTGTGCTTGTACGTAAAGGACTTTGGAAAGATTTGAGTTGAACGCCTGTTCGTCGTTAAGCTTTACAAAGTCCTATGCGTACAATGATAATATCTAATATCCCCGGGTGAGCGTTCTGCTTAAAGTCGGCCCTAAATAGCCAACGGTGCAGGAGAGAGTCTCTCTTCAGGGGATGATATCTCGCCGACAAAGTCAGGCTCAAATGACAACTTCCACACACTAAGAAACTACATGTCCCGCAAAAAATAATGTTGGACCCCAAATACAGTAGTCGCATCACCTAGGTTAAATTAATTATAGCCTATTTGAAGTTAGACGTGAGTAAAAGCTACTCCAATAATGTGGGTTCTAAAATGAATTTTACTCATTCTATGCGTTCATACTATTGTTTTTCAAGCAACGTATTTCCATACAGCATGGCATCATTCACCTGTTCATCATCATAAGGATCAAAGTGAGGCGATATAATCCAGCTTCTTTTTTTGTCCAGCAAATAGATTTGTGCTTCTATCTCGTCAGCTATACGATGTGCCTCAAGCAATAATATATTGGGGCGAAGTACCATATGAAACTCTACAAAATTCACAGAGCCATCAGTACGTGTTTTGAGCCAATGATAGCTTGTCACTTCTGGGTGAGTGGAAATAATTTTACCTATATCTGCCACCATCTCCGCATCTAAAGAACGGTCTAAAAGTATTTCAATTCCCTGTTGTATGATTTCATATGCGGAGTAAATAATGTAAAGTCCTATACCCAAACCAAATACTGCATCAATAGCATGTATCTCTGTGAAGTAGACCAATACCAATGCCAGCATAACAGCTGCATTACTCCAAAGGTCTGTCTTGTAGTGTAAAGCATCTGCTTTAATGACAATATTGTTTGTCTCTTTTGCCACTCTCAATAAATAATGCACCAATGCAAAAGTGATAATAATAGAAAATGTCATGGCAATAATAGACGGTGTCAGCAAGGTTGTCACAGACCCCTGATTTAACTTTTTGATAGCTTCATAAATGATATAAATACCTGAAATAGTAATCACTGTTCCCTCTATCACTGCGGCAATAGCTTGGACTTTCCCCTTACCATAATGATAATCTTCGTTTGGATGCTCTTCTGCTTTTTTAATAGCAAAAAAGTTAAACACTGAAACCAGCATGTCCAAAAGTGAGTCTATGGCAGAGGCCAGTACTGCAACTGATCCACTTGCTACTCCCAATACAAGTTTTATGATTACCAACAGTGTGGCAACCGAACTCGAGACAAGTGTCGCTCGTTTTTGTGCTGACATTTTCATTTTTTTATTCATCTGTATTCTCCTCTTTTTTTCTTTTATCATCGCCATAAAATTTATTCCCAATAATACCAAAGACACCAAGACATAGAGTACGAGGAGTATCTGCAGTACTGCATTTATCGTTTCGGGGAAAGAAAAGAATAGTGTTATACGATACAGTATGCCCAGAAAGACTGTATATTTGACCATGTTATGTAAATGTGTATAAAACCTGACAATTGTTTTTTCACTACAATTCTCACATCTATTTTCAATGTCTTGCTGCTGATATTTATCTAAAAATGCATAGACAAACTTTAACAAGTAGCGTGACAAAGTGATGATCACTACGATGCGTATGATCACCAAGAGTGCTTCAATCCAAAACCCTTCAGGTATCTTATACCAAAGTTCAAAAAAAAGTATTTTAAGACTCATTCCCTCATAGAGATAATAGACACAAAATATAAAGACACCTGTCAATCCAAACCATAATAATATGTTGAGTGCAGCAAACACATATGTTTTAGCTTTTTCTATTTTAAGCCTATTTTTTTCATAAGAATCTATATTTTTCATCAAAGCAAAAGCAAAATGGTAATGCAGCTTAAGCAAAATATATACTCCAAATACAGAAAAAAGAAGCAGTGCAAAAACAAACACTTCTTCATAGAAATTTGGAATGCCCATATTTAAAACCTAAAAGTTATGTCTATAAGAGATTTTGAGAAATTACTCTGATTAGCCTAAGAAAATATGATACACCACAAGAATGGTGCATCAGTTAAAACTACAGTGCTTTGGTTGCCAAAGAAGCTATTCTTGCTACAAAAGCGCTCTTATCTTTAGGCTCAAGGCCTTCAGAAAGTTTTGCAGAGTCCAGAAGTATCCACGCAATATCAGCAAAAAGGCTCTCATCGCTCAGACCATCGAGTTTTTTTATCATTTCGTGATCTGGATTTATCTCTAAGACAAGTTTAATTTCAGGCATCGATTGCCCTATCTGCGCAAACAGCGCTGCCATGCTTGCCATAGGATCAGAAGTATCTTTAAGTACGCAAGAAGGGCTAGAGGTAAGTCTTGTAGATATTTTTACTTCTTTCACCTCTTCGCCCAATACCTCTTTTATCTTGTCTGTGAGTGATTTAAACTCTTTGGAAATTTCTTCTTTTTCTTCTTTTGTTTTGGAATCAGGCGCATCTGTCACTGTAATATCGCTAAGACTCCACTCTCTGTATTCACCTATCATCGGGGTAACAAGCTCGTCCACTTCCCTGTCATCCATAATAAGTACTTCGATATTTGCTTTTTTGTATGCTTCAAGTAATGGAGAGTTTCTCAGTACTTTTTCATTATCACCAACGATGTAGTAAATCTCTTTTTTCTCAGAATCACCACGGGAGATATACTCTTCAAACGACACAAGACCTTCTTCTGCTGAACTTTTGTATTTGACGATGTCAAGCAGTAAATCTTGGTTTACCATATCGGTGTAGATACCTTCTTTGATCATTCTGTTATACTGTGAAGTAAACGTCACTGCATCTTCAGCACTTAGTTTTTTGATGCTCTGAAGTATTTTTTTGGTTGAATTTTGTTTAATATTTGCCAAAATTCTGTTCTCTTGAAGCAGTTCACGAGAGACATTCAACGGGAGATCTTCACTATCGATAATCCCTTTTACAAAACGTAAATATACAGGCAGTAATTCTTTACTGTCATCGGTAATAAATACACGCTTCACATAGAGTTTCACCCCAGCCTCATAGTCTGATCTGTACATATCCATCGGGGCTTTTTTCGGGACGTAGAACAGTGTAGTAAACTCATTTGCACCTTCGACTCTATTATGCAGGTATGCTAAAGGCTCGTCATCTGCATGCGTAAGTGTTTTATAAAATTCTACATAATCTTCTTCTTTAAGTTCAGACTTTGAAAGTGTCCAGAGTGCGGTGGCTGCATTGATTTGTTCTGATTTGTTAACCATTTTGGTTATTTTGTCATCACCTTCACCCTCTGTCTCTTCCTGTACATAGTTAAGCACGATAGGGTACGCAATATGGTTAGAGTATTTTCTTACTACACCTTCTATTTTTCGCTTATCCAAAAACTCTTTTTCATCTTCTTTGAGCTTAATATAGATAATTGTTCCGTGTTCTTCTTTGGTCACAGGCTTTACTTCATACTCACCCGTACCGTCTGTAGAAAACATATATGCCTGTTCTTCTCCTGCTTTTTTAGAAATGACATCCACGTGTTCTGCCACCATAAACACAGAGTAAAATCCGACACCAAACTGACCAATAAGGTTGGAATCTTTTTTGGCATCTCCTGTAAGGTTTTCCACAAAGGCTTTTGTACCAGACTTTGCAATAGTTCCCAAATGATCCATGAGGTCTGCCTCATTCATTCCTATACCATTATCGGCAATAGTGAGTGAATTATCTTCCTTATCAAGTTTAATAGACACTTTTCCAGACCAATTCTCTTCTTTATATTTTTCATCTGTTAAAGAAAGATAGTTGAATTTGTCGAGTGCATCACTTGAGTTGGAAACCAATTCTCTAATAAAAATCTCTTTGTTGGAGTAAAGAGAGTGTGTCATGAGCTTTAATAGTTGCCCGATTTCTGTTTGAAACTGATGTTTTGCCATTGTGTTTCTCCTGTATAGTATTTATTTTTTTGGATTATAGTCTATTTTGGTAAAAATTACAAGTTTTTAAGAAAGATACTTTAGTCACATTGACTAAAGTATCTCATTTTGCGTATGTTATCTTTTTTTGCTATACTTTTATTATGAAATATTTATATCTTAAGCCGATGACCATATTGATAATGTTCCCACTTTGGGTATGATGGCATTAAAAATACACATCAAACACTGGAAAAAATTTAAACCAGAAAAAACAAAATTAGACTTTTTCATCTATCCCAAAATGTTCAAGTGACACTCTTATTGTTTTTTAAAAGTCTCACAGCCTAATCTTTTATATTCTTCTAAAAGTTTTGCTCTTTTTGTATTTGCATCACGGAGCATTCTTTTTTTATTGCTGCTCTCTGTAATCTGTGGTGAAGGCACTGTCATACCAACTTCTTCAGCATGCAAACTACTCATATTCTGTACTTGAGCAATAAATTTATCTGTTTTTATTAGTTTTTTGTCAATAGTTCTACACTCTTTTTCTCGTTTTGTTACGTCAGTATTTGTATCTGCATAAGGTATTTGGCTTGTGCAGGCAGTCATTAGGCCAAGAGTAGCAAGCGAAGATAAAGTAAGCAATAGCTTTTGTTTCATAATAATCCTTTTAAAAATAGTATAGCAGAAGCATCCACTCTTTATGTTGTCTCAACTTCATAGCCCCGATAAATCCGTATCTCATACTCTGCTTCTTTACGCTAAGTAAAACCGTGCCGCGCAGGCCGCACTTCCCATCAGCAACCCTTACAACTTTTATTGCTTTAACCGCTGCTTGGTCACCTCATCTGGTTCTGCTTCGCACAAAAGCGTATCTTGACCGCAATGACGACATGTCGTTCTTAGGGTAAAGATATACCAGCCATTTTTATCTTTAAGTAGTGGGTTGCCGCATTTAGGACAGTTTATGCGGCTTTGAATAATGGCCAAAATCATTGCAAAAATTAACTGTATCGTACTGTGTGTGTAAAACACAGACAAGATAATAAGCAGTCCTACACAAACACCCAAAACAATGTATTTACCATAAGACGGGATACACATAAAGCGTTATTCCCACTCAATCGTTGCAGGCGGTTTAGAAGAGATGTCATACACTACGCGGTTTATGCCATCGATCTCATTGATGATCCTACGGCTCATTCCCTCTAAAATATCGTGTGGTACATGTGCAAAAGTAGCAGTCATACCGTCTACCGACTCTACCATACGTATACATACCGTATTGTCATAGGTACGGTTATCGCCCATGACACCTACTGATTGCACGTTAAGCAGTACTGTAAACGCTTGCCATACTTTGTCGTAGTAGCCTGCTGCTTTGAGTTCTTCTTGCATGATAGCATCGGATTCTCTTATGAGGCGAAGTCCTTCTTCAGTAACTGCGCCCATAGTTCTTATAGCAAGGCCTGGTCCAGGAAAAGGATGTCTGCCTATCATGTCCTTAGGAAGTCCCAATTCAAGTCCAAGCTTTCTTACTTCATCTTTAAATATCTCCCTCAATGGTTCTACCAGTTCAAAGGTCATCCAGGCAGGAAGTCCACCTACATTGTGGTGAGATTTGATGGTTTTTGAAGGTCCCTTGACAGATACGGATTCTATAACATCAGTATAAAGTGTGCCTTGCGCAAGGAAAGCGACATCTGTATGTTTTTTTGCTTCCTTGTCAAATACTTCGATGAACTTCTCTCCAATGGCTTTTCTTTTTGTTTCCGGATCAGACACTCCCTCAAGCGCTGCCATAAATTCTTTTTTAGCATCTATGGTAATGAGTGGTATATCCAACACTTTAAACATCACCTGCACCTGTTCCGCTTCATCTTTACGAAGAAGTCCCTGGTCCACAAAAACACAGATAAGCTGCTCTTTTGGCAATGCTTCATTCAGCATAGCCGCAACCACAGAAGAGTCTACCCCACCACTCACGCCACAAAGCACTTTTTTATCGCCCACCTGTATTTTAATTGCCTCTATCTTTTCTTTGGCAAAGCTTCCCATGTTCCAGGTACTGTCACAACCGCAAATGTGCTTGGCAAAGTTTTTCAACATCGCGGTACCCTCTACCGTATGATGTACTTCTGGGTGAAACTGGAATGCGTAGAGTTTTCTGTTCTCATCAGCGATAGCGGCATAGGGAGAGTTTTCACTTGTACCGATAACCTCAAATCCCTCAGGAATACTCTCTGCCTTGTCGCCATGACTCATCCATACGATAGAATCATCCGAAACACCTTTAAAAATGCTGGAGTCGTTTGCTATCTTGAGCTTTGCCTTCCCATACTCGTGGTGGTCTGCTGCCACTACGCTACCGCCAAAATGCTGAGTAATAAGCTGCATACCATAGCAGATACCCAGAATTGGTAATCCCAAGTCCCACACACCCTCTTCAGGCCTATATGCATCTTCCGCATATACAGAAGCAGGGCCTCCTGAAAGAATGATACCTTTTGGCTTTCTTGCCTTAATGTCATCAATACTCTCACGGTAAGGCACTACTTCGGTGTAAACACCGCTCTCTCTAAGTTTTCTAGCGATAAGCTGCGTGTATTGTGAGCCAAAGTCTAGCACGAGTATAGGTACTTGTTTCATAGGATTTCCTTATATTTGTATGGCTAAATCTTTCAAACAAAAACTTAACTATAAAAATAAATCGTTTTAAGTAGTATGGGCACCAATGCCCATACTGTATTTACGCTCCAATCCCAAAAATCTGAAACTGTACATACCATGCCGCAACGGATACTACATATCCTATCAGTACTGTCCAAGCCAGTTTCATATGTGATGCAAAGGTGTAAACACCATGGAGTTTACCCATTACGCCTACACCTGCTGCAGAACCAAATGAGATGAGTGAACCGCCTACGCCTGCCGTAAGTGTTACAAGCATCCATTGTGCATGTGCAGAGGTACCCATGTCCGGACTTGCTTTCAGTACTGCTGACATCACGGGAACGTTATCGATGAAGGCAGAGATGAATCCCACACCTATATTCACGGTCGTAGCACCAAACTGTGCATACAATGCAGTAAAGTACTCCAAAAAACCCAAAAAGTGAAGTCCGCCAACCGCAGCCAAAATACCAAAGAAGAAAAGAAGTGTGTCATTTTCGATTTTAGCGATGAAAGAGAAGACATTGACAGCAGGACAGACAACACCGTCGCTGTCATATCTTACCTCTCTGCTCATTTTGTAAATATAAAGTTT
This sequence comes from Sulfurovum sp., assembly GCA_024637255.1. GTDB lineage: Bacteria > Campylobacterota > Campylobacteria > Campylobacterales > Sulfurovaceae > Sulfurovum. The sequence continues at coordinate 64,621 of JAGXFO010000009.1, read as the reverse complement.
TAAGATGGAAAGACCAAGCATCATACCCCACATTGCAGGCAAGTGAAGCAATTGGTGCGAAACAACTGCCAATGCGATGGTTAGCGTGAACAAGCCTATAATCACTTTACCACCTGGAGCTATATGTACTTCTTTTTCATCTGCTGCAAACGGCGGCATACCGTTTGGTACAAAACGGCTCAAGAAGAATGCAGTCACAAGCCACCCCAAGACAGAAGCGGGAAAAAGATAAAGAAAATCAACAAAAGCTGCTTTGCCGTCTACCCATACCATCAGCGTAGTGATATCACCAAAGGGAGACCAGGCACCGCCTGCATTGGCTGCAACCACGATATTGATAGCCGAAGGCACGATAAATGCTTTATTCGTTTTATCAATAGTAATCAATACAGTAGAAAGAATAAGAGCCGTGGTCAAGTTATCTGCAACAGGAGAGATGAAGAAAGCCAAAGCCCCAGTAATCCAAAAGAGTTTTTTATAGTTATACCCTTTAGAAACAAGCTTATAGCGTAAAGCAGAAAATACATTTCTGTCAATCATTGCTTCTATATACGTCATGGCCACAAAAAGAAAGAAGAAAATACCTGCAATTTCAATAATGAGTATCTCAATTTCATGATGCAAGTACTTGCCGTCCAAGCCATTGAGTGCATAGTAGACACCAATCAATACAAATATAAGTGTACCGCCAAAAAGTGCCGGTTTAGCCTTGTTGATATGATATTTATCTTCTGCTGCGATAAAATAATATGCGACTACAAATATCGCGAGCGAGAGTATCCCTACCCATGTTGTTGTTAAGTCTATTGCTGATCCTACCGCTTCTGTCATTATTTCCCTCATTTCTTTAAATGTGAACGTTTTTATGCATTTATTCTATATAGTGCGAACCCAAAGACTCTTTTCTAGCCAGTGCGGCATCTACAATAGCCGAAGCTGTGTTCAATCTAAGCTTCAAGAGTCTTCCGATCTCTTTGTTTTTCATATCATAGATGATATTTTTTGCTTCATGCAGACCTTTGGTTGTCCTGATAATTCCTATATCATCCCACATCACCTGACGCAGTTTTTGTTTATAGATTTTATCGTTTTCTTTGTGCAGAATATTACCATAATCCTTCTCAAATTTAGGTGTTTGAATGGCCTTAAACTCTTTGGAAAGAAGGTGATCTACCGCTCGTTTGGCAAAGACTACCCCCTCCAACAATGAATTGGAAGCCAAACGGTTGGCGCCGTGCACACCTGTTCTGGCTGCCTCGCCAATAACATAAAGTCCTTCCATTCCTGCTATACAGCCATTGGTATCACTTTTTATGCCACCATTGGAATAATGAAATGCGGGAGAAATAGAAATCTTATCTTTGGGAAAATCATAGCCCAATGCACCAAAAGTTCGTGTAATATTGGGAAAACGGTGCTCAAACCACTTCTGTTCAAACATAGAAAAATCAAGATAGGCTTTTTGCCCCGTTTTTTGTTTATGCTTGAAAATACCGCGTGAGACGATATCTCTACTCGCCAGCTCTCCGCGCTCATCATACTCAAACAAAAAACGTTTACCGTCATCATCTATAATATGTGCTCCCTCACCCCTTAAAGCCTCGGTTAGCAACAGCTTTCTGGCATAGGGTGTATCTACAAAAACTGTGGGGTGAAACTGCATAAACTCCATGTCGGAAAGCTCTATACCTTTCTCTACACAAATACCATGAATGTCCGAACTTACCGTGCGGGAGTTTGTGTTATAAGCATAAAGTGAACCTATGCCCCCAGAAGCGATGATTACATCGTCAGCATAAATGGTTGTGGGCTCATAATTGACTGTCGCTTTCGCTCCATAACATCGACCATTTTCTATGAGCAGATCATAGACCAAAGTGTTTTTTTGCAACTGATGTTTATTTTGTACCATCATAAAATAATGCATGTAACGTCCAGTAGCATCTCCCCCGGCATGAATAATGCGTTCTACAGAATGGGCAGCCTCTTTGGTATAAAGAATCTTACCTTTATCATCGGTATCAAACTGCATTCCTTTGCTGATGATATCTGCTGTCGTTTCCAAAGAAGTCCGTGATAGTATCTCTACTGCTTTTGGGTCATTATGATAAGACCCTGCTTCCATCGTATCAAAGACATGTAAAGCGATGTCGGATTCATCTAAGGCGGTAACCATACCGCCTTGTGCATAAAATGTATTGCATTCCCAAGGAATATCTTTACACACTACCAATACTTTTTTGCTGGCCGGCAGTTGCATCGCTGCATAAAGTCCTGCAATACCGGCACCTATGATAAGTACGTCATACTTTTCCACATCTATCCTTCTGTCTTTATCGTTATATTTTTGTCCATGACATCCGGAGTATAGACAGGGTTTGTTTTATAGCCACACCCTGCTAAGATGATACAGCAAAGTGATGTTATAATCACTTTATGAAAAAAGCCTCTATGATTTTGTCTCATTTATCTTCTCAACCTCAGTTTAAATCATTAAAACGACAAGAGTGTTATGAGAAGTATATCAGTCTTCTAAGTAACAAATGGCAAAAAGCTGTTGCCTTTGTTTACATCAAGGATGAAACACTTTTTATAGCAGTCACACACCCCGGCTTTAAAATGGAGCTTCATTATAATAAAGATTTATTAAAAAGCCTATTAATCCAGTTGGGTAAATATGACAAAGCCTGCGAAATGATGCAAGCGGAAAAAGTGATTATCTTCCATAGTAAGTATTATGCTATGCCTCAGGAAAAAATCTCTTATGTTACCGTGCCTCACTATCATGAACGTGCCAAAGGTAATTTTGAAACACCCCAAGACAAAGAACTTAAAGAAAAATTTGAACGCATCAAAGCAATTATCGCATGCAATCAGTAGTTCAAGACCTTCCCTCCTGCGCAGGAGTATATCAATATTTTGACATAAAAGGTAAGCTGCTTTATGTAGGAAAAGCGAAAAATCTTAAGGGCAGAGTAAAAAGCTACTGGCGCTTTAGTCCTGCATTTAAACCCAACGAAGCACAAAGTTCACGTATCCTCAAAATGCTGAGTGAGGCTGACAGATTAGAATATATTCTTGTGGAAACAGAAGAAGATGCGCTTATCTTGGAAAACTCTCTTATAAAACAACTCAAACCCAAATACAATATCTTACTTCGTGATGACAAAACTTATCCATATATCTACATTGATGAGACGCAGGAGTTCCCACGGTTTGAAATCACACGCAAAGTCATTAAAGGGAAAAAAGTGACTTACTATGGCCCCTTCCCCACGGGAGGCAAAGCTTTACTCGATGCCCTTTATGAAGTCTATCCGCTGATTCAAAGAAAGTCTTGTCTCAAAGAGGGCAAGGCCTGCCTTTTTTATCAGATAAACAAATGTCTTGCACCCTGTGAAGCCAAAATTACACCTCAGGAATATGCTATCATAGTCTCTCGGGCTAAAGCTTCTATTGTGAAACGCAAAAACCTTATTACTGTTTTAGAAGAGAAGATGACAAACCTTGCGATGCAGGAACGTTATGAAGAAGCCGCAGGCATGAGAGACAGTATACAGACCATCTCATCACTGACAATATCTTCGAGCATAGATCTGGCAAACGAACTCGATCTTGACATTTTTGCTATACAAAATGGAGACGAAAAAGGTGTTATTGTTAAGCTTTTTATGCGTGGAGGGAAGATTATCTCTTCAGCATACACTTACTTTAGACATACACATATTTTTGATGAAAACGAAGCCTATAAACAAGCACTGCTAGAGTTCTATACCATTGATACACCTCATATCAGCAAGCAGATCCTAACTGCACACACATTTGAAGACAGCCAACAGGTATCACGAGGACTCTCTATGCGTTTCAATAGAAAAATAGAAATTCTTACGCCTCAGCGTGGTCCCAAAGCAAAACTTATCTCTATCGCACTGCAAAATTGTGAAGAATTGTTACGCAAAACCCAAAGTGATACCCTCATGGAACAAAGGATAGCTGACCTCTTGGATCTCAGTGTTGTTCCATACCGTATAGAAACCTTTGATAACTCTCACCTCATGGGAGTAGCCACTGTAGGCGGTATGGTTGTTTGGGATGAAGGAAAATGGGATAAAAACAGTTACAGACGCTACACTTTACACGAACGCGACGAATATGGACAAATGAAAGAAATGCTCACAAGACGTATAGAAAACTTCAAAGAAGAACCTGCCCCTGATTTATGGATACTCGACGGTGGTCAGGCTAACCTTAACCTTGCACTCACCTTGCTCAAAGATGCCAATGTAAATCTTGACGTTATCGCCATAGCCAAAGAAAAACTTGATGCCAAAGCACACCGTGCAAAAGGAGCAGCCAAGGACATGCTCTATTCACCTCATGGGCTATTTGAACTAAAACCGAATGATAAACGCCTGCACTGGATTCAACGCCAAAGAGATGAAGCGCATCGCTATGCCATTACCTACCACCAAAACAAAAAGCGTAAAGAAGATACGCAAATTTCACTTCTCAAGAAAAAAGGAATAGGCAACGCAACGGTCAAAAAACTCATTGATTATTTTGGGACATTTGAAGCCATAGAGCAAGCATCACATGAAGATATTGCAAAAGTTACAAATAAGAAAATTTCAGACATTATTAAAAATAATAATCTATAATCAACCATCATTTGATATTTTTTACTGAAAACTTTCTTAATTCATTCTATTTTTAGTTTAATTGTTATAGAGTTTTAAGAGTGGGATTGTGCATATAATATTTCTGTGCTTAAAGCTGCTGGTGAATATTATAAAGTGTATAACGCTAGGTTAAAAAGCTAAACTCACTGTGAAGCGAGGATAGAAAACCATGGATCTCATTGAGATTGTCTGCCCGTAGGTAGTAATCTTTAGACTGCTGGTTTACCTGAACTACACTTCTTCTTGATACATTTGACACCATATAAAAAAGGGGCAAAAGAATACTATGAATAGACCTAATCCAATTGATGAAGAATATAGTTTTGAGAAAGGTTTGATAGTTAGTTCTACGGATCTTAAAGGTATCATTACATATGCCAACAGAAAATTCTGCGAAATAGCGGGTTACGCCAAAGAGGAACTGATAGGGGAGAGCCATAATATCGTAAGACATCCAGATATGCCAAAAGCAGCATTTCAAGAATTATGGGACACGATACGCGCAGGGAAAGAGTGGACAGGCATTGTTAAAAACCTAAGAAAAGACGGCAGGTACTATTGGGTGTATTCACATATTTCACCTATTGTCAGCGATGCTGAAATTGTAGGATACACTGCGGCCAGAAGGCCTGCATCGACTACAGAGATTGAAGAGAGCATACCTATTTATAGGGACTTGTTAGAAAAAGAAAGAAATTAAACGATGGGATGCCGATAAAATGTACTATATACTAAACGAAACAAACCAAATTATTGCTGCTGATACTGATTTATTGGGATTATGTGGACTGGCACACATAGATGAATTGACCTTAAGCATTGCACTAGGTGAAACTAAATTTGATCTTGTCTCTAAGGAAAACCTTGTTATTACCACCGAGGACATTAACAAAACCTATCCTGCATCTAAAACTTCTCTTTCAAGTATGCTAGGCCATCTAACCTTGGTTGAGGTAAAGAAATCAGAAGAAAAAACTGAAGAAAATATCATTTCTTTGGATTTGGACTCAGAGTCACTCTCCATAAATACAGACATGGATGAAACAAGCGCAATAACAGAACCTGCTGATGATGACAATGTGTTGTTTAATCTTGACTTCGACGAAGAAGAGGAAAAAGCAATAGAAAACATCGAGGAGTCACCTCATATTCTAATAGATGATACAGACACCTATGACTTGGATTTTTTGATAAAAGAAGAAGAGCCAAAGGAAAAGGAAGCAAAAGAAGAAGAGGAAGAGGCGTACATAGCTGAACCCGAACCTATTGCTGAGATTCTTATAGATATAAAAAAAGTGAGTCAGCAGATCGGCATTTCAGAAGAAGACTACGATACGTTTCTTAATGAATACATAGATACTGCGCTTGAGCTAGAAAAAGACCTTCAGAGTTCAGATACTGAGAAACGTGTCAATGCAATTGAAACACTTTCCAATCTCAGTGATCTGTTGCAACTCGAGGATATGTCAGATATCATAGCAAAGATTGATACAGCATCACAAGACAAGCAAACAGAGATCATAGAGTCTTTTTATGCTGCACTGTCCAGAATCACAACATCCGCTGTATCTCAAACATTAGAGGTACTTCAGGAAGAGCCTGAAATAGAGCTTTTTGATACAGTAGAAGAAGTAAAGCCTACAGTTGAAGTAAATAAAAATGGCTTTGGGAGCATCAGTCTGGAAGGCATCAAGCCTATTCACTTTGATTTTCGACTTGAAGAGGCTGCTAACGATTTATCTTTGCCAGTAGACCTTATTGAAGAATTTGTGCATGATTTCATTGAGCAGGCACATATTGAGACAGAAAAAATGTTAAAAGCCTATGAAAAAGGCGATTTGGATGCCATTCAAAAGATAGGCCATTTACTTAAAGGGGCATCGAGTAACCTTCGCATAAATGCACTGTCTGACACACTGTATAAAATACAATTTTGCGAAGACGCTGAGAACCTTGAACATTACATCAAAGACTATTGGGGACACTTTTTGTCTTTCGAAATTCAAATAAATGCGCTAGCAAAATAAAAGGAAATATACTATGACTATACGTAATAGACTTAAACTGATTGGATTTGTTCCAATTACACTGCTCATTCTACTATCAAGTTATTTCTTTATAACTTCATACCTGAACTTTGAAAAAGCAAATGCGCTCAAAACAACCTTGATCAATAATGCTGCTTTGGACAGAGCACTCATAAGTATCGGTAAGGAGCAGGGATTAACTGCCTTATTTTTGGGAAGTGAAAAAAAAGAGTTTGCCGATTCGCTCATCAAACAACGAGAGGCTTTAGATGAAGCTTTCGAAGACCTCAAATATGAAGTGATCACAGAAGAAACTACCTATCTTCCTCAACTCGTAAAACTAATGGAGAAAGATCAAGTAGAGGACAATTCTTTTCAAAAAATGTTAGCAAATATTGATCTCCTTGGCGAAACAAGAAAGAAAATAGACAGTGAAGATGTAGATTTTAAAAGTATATTTTTTACCACCTATACGGATGGACTTACAGCACCCATACTGGATAAGATTTTAACAATAAAGAAGTATTCACTAGATACAGAAATTTCATCACTTATTGGTACACTCATGCAGCTCTATACAGCAAAAGAGAATGCTGCGCTAGAAAGAGGGTTTATTGCATATTTCATGACAAGAAAATCTTCTATGGCATTTGATGAGATTGCTTTATGGGATGAGTTTAAAACAAAGGCCAATGTATTTGATATCAAACAGGTAACAAATCCTGTGTTACGTAAGGAGCTTGAGAAAGTACTCTACAGCGAGCAGGCAAAACAGACCATGAGTGAACTTGCCATGACATCATCTGCAATTCAAACAGATATAGATAATGGTGACTACGCAGAAGAGGCCGTAGACTGGTTTGCACTCCAAACGAAGAAGATTACATTACTTTCAAAAGCAGAACTGGTTGTTTCGGATGTATTGTGGAAAAAAAGTAATATTTATCTTGAAAAACAACTTCTACTTCTTGCTATTGCAGCATCTATATGGCTATTGAGTTTTATTCTTTTCTACCTTGGATATACAACAACCAGAGATATTACAAGAAACATTAAAGAACTCGAAGATGTACTTAACAAAGCAGTAGATGAAATGAAAAACAGTGGCCAGTATCTTTCATCAGATTCACTTGCTATTGAAAACATTGAACTCGATACGCATGAAGGAACAAAAGAAGCCTACAAATTCCTTGAGGCACTTGTAGAAACAGCCAAAGAAGATAAACTCATTGCCCTACAGGCCAATGAAGCAAAATCCCTTTTCCTCGCAAACATGTCACATGAAATTCGTACACCGCTTAACGGTATTGTGGGGTTTACGGAGATACTTCGCAGCACACACCTTACAGAAGAACAGGATGAATTCCTATCGATCATTAACAAAAGTTCTGAAAACCTTCTTAGTATTATCAACAATATTCTTGACCTTTCAAAAATAGAAAGTAACAAAATTGAAATTGAAAACATTGTATTTGATGCCGCTGAAGAGTTTGAAAGTGCTGTTGAGACCTATGGCGTTGCAGCAACTGAGAAAAATATTGACCTTAATTTCTATATGGATCCAACTATTTCTCCAAAACTAAAAGGCGACCCGACTAAAATTAAAGAGATTATTATTAACCTCCTTTCAAATGCGGTTAAATTTACAAGCTATGGTGGAGAGATCAACCTTGAAATCCTAAAAGTAATAAATGAGTATGGTAGAAACGCTGTGCAATTTACCGTTAAAGACAATGGTATCGGTATGACAAAAGATCAACAGTCTCGTATTTTTGATGCCTTCTCTCAGGCAGACGTGTCTGTTACAAGAAAGTATGGCGGTACAGGTCTGGGGCTTACTATTTCCAGTCAGTTTGTTGAACTTATGGGTGGAAAGCTTGAGCTCGAAAGTGCCAAAGATCATGGTACTTCATTCTTCTTCACATTAGTGCTGGAAGAGGTAGCTTCAAATGAAGTAAATTATACGGGTGCCTTTACTGACCTTACCATAGGTAAATATGAGCAGGATATTCCAACAAAACTCGATAGCTATCTTGAAAAATACTTTGACTACTTTGGTCCAACGGTTAAACATTTTGAGTCCATAGGTGACCTCAAAGAACTTGAAAGCAAAGATGTTTGCAAGAACTACTGGGTTGATATTGACAAAGCAAAGCAAAATATCATAGATGCTATTCATCATGTAGATAAATCGAAACTCATTGTTCTAGCAAATATTACAAGCCGTAATAAAATTGAAGACCTTGGTCTTGAACAAAAAAATATTATCTTTAAACCTATTACCATCACCAAGTTAAAAACAGCATTAAGTAATGCTGCCAATATAACCCCTCAACTGATTGAAGAATCTATGGGGATACAAGAGACTATGTTTGATGCAAAAGTATTGGTAACAGAAGACAATATCATTAACCAGAAACTCATTAAACGCATACTCGAAGAGCACGGGATTTCTGTTGATATCGCAAACAATGGTCTGGAATCATTTGAAAAACGAAGAAGTGGTAACTATGATTTAATTTTTATGGATATTCAAATGCCTGTTATGGATGGTATTGAAGCCACACATGAGATTCTTGAATACGAAGAAGACGAAAAACTCGATCACATACCTATAGTAGCCCTGACAGCAAATGCACTTAAGGGTGACAGAGAAAGATTTTTATCTGAGGGCATGGATGAATATATCACCAAACCTATCGAAACAACAGAATTGCTTTACGTACTAAATAAATTTTTAGCAGACAAAGTGAGCAGCAAAACAAAAGAACCTGTCAAAAAAGAAGCGCCGAAAACTGTTGTTGCGGAAGAAAAAAAGGTTACAGAAGAAGAAACTGCTATTCCCGTCATCGATATGTCAGATGAGCCACTTGCATTAAACATTGAAGAGCCTTCAACGGCAGTGCTAGGGACGCAGAAAAAGATACTTATTGCTAAGAAATTCTTATTATCGCGCAGAGTCTTGGCAAAAGTATTGGAAAATTTAGGCTATGAGTATGATGTGCTAGATAATTTCAATATGCTAGAGAGTAAGCTGGCAACCGACAGTTACGATTTGGTCTTCACTGATGCAGAACTCATTAGCGAGAACATCAGCCAATCTAATGAAAATATAGCTATAATTTGCTCAAGCAATACCCATAATCCACAAGAGGCTACTGTACAAAAGGGTGAAACCATCTCTAACGCGGCTTCTAAAGAAGATATAGAAAATATAATTATAAAGTATAGAGGATAAATAAACATGGCACTAAAAGTACTTGTAGTCGATGACGACTTTATTAATAGAAAACTATTACAGACTCTTTTAAAAAAGAACCCGACCGTAACAGATATTATAGAAGCAGAAAATGGTTCTGATGCATTGGATAAGTTGAAAAAAGATTCTACCGTAGATCTCATACTGCTAGATATTATGATGCCAGTAGTGGATGGGATAGAGTTTCTTAAGATATTTAGATCAGATATGTCAAATGCCCATATACCTGTTATTGTACTCTCAACTGATGATACACGAAAAACAGAAGTATTTGACAATGGTGCAAACGACTTCTTGCGTAAACCTGTTATGCAAGAAAAACTCGCTGAGAAAATTTCTCAATGGACGGCGGTATAATAATACCTGCTACCCTTCTTACTTGACATAGCCTTTGGGGCTAGTCAAGCTTTATAAAAACCAATTCTCTACTTTACAAATATCTCTTTGAGTACTTCGTTTATATGCGATACCCCGATAATTTTTATATTATTTTTTACTTCATTGGGCATATCTTCCAAATCGCGTTCGTAGTTCTTCATAGGAATAAGTGCTTTTTCAACCCCTGCTTTATAGGCAGCAATAAGTTTTTCTTTGAGTCCGCCTATAGGCAATACTTTGCCCGTAAGCGTTACTTCACCCGTCATTGCAACTTTATTGTCTATCTTCTGCTCACTCAAAATAGAAGCAATGGCACTTACCATGGCGATCCCCGCACTTGGTCCATCTTTTGGTGTTGCACCTTCAGGCACATGAATATGAAGGTCATAACGCTTATATACTTCACTAGGATCAACGACAATACGTTCATCTCCCTCTGCAGTATTGTGGGGAATGATAGAGGGGGAAATAAACAAATCTCCATTGTCTATAAGTTTCTTCACTACAGAATGTGCGATACGTACAGATTCTTTCATGACATCGCCCAAACTACCAGTAAGCTGAAGTCCGCCTTTTCCTTTTATTTTGATGGCTTCTATGGTTAAGACATCTCCGCCTACTGCAGTCCAAGCCAAACCACTCACCACTCCGACCTGAGGTTTGCTATCTACCAAAGAGATTTCAAACACTTTTTTGTCTGTAAATTTCTCCAGGTTCTTTTTTGTAATATCTATGGTATCTTTGGATTTATCTTCTAAAAGTTTTCGGGCACTTTTACGCATTAAACCTGCAATCCTACGGCGTAAATTACGCACACCTGCTTCCCTTGTATATTCATCTATCAATATCTTCAGTGCGGCATCAGTAATAGAAAATTCTCTACGCTTTAATGCATGCTTTTTTAACTCCTGAGGTATTAGATAACGCTTTGCTATTTCAAACTTCTCTTTAGGCGTATAAGAATTAAGCCCAATGAATTCCATCCTGTCACGCAATGGGGCAGGTATACGCCCAACATCATTTGCCGTGGCAATGAAAATGGCTTTGCTCAAGTCAATATTGAAATTGAGATAATAGTCTCTATACTTGCTGTTTTGCTCGGGGTCAAGTATCTCAAGTAGCGCGGCCGTAGGATCTCCACGCACACTTCGCCCTACTTTATCTATCTCATCCAAAACGATGACAGGATCCATGCTTTTAGCCTCTATGAGTCCCTGCACCAAACGACCCGGCATTGCACCCACATACGTTCTTCTGTGTCCTCTAAGCTCATTTACATCCTCAAGTCCGCCCAGTGCTATACGCACAAGCGGCCTGCCCAATGCTGTAGCGATGGAATTGGCCAGTGAAGTCTTACCTACACCAGGAGGTCCTGCAAAACAGAGTATAACACCGCCTGCCTCTGTTTGTTTTATACCTCTCAACTCTGCCAGTTCTCTCACAGAAAAAAACTCAACGATACGTTCTTTGGGTTTTTCAAGCGAGTAGTGATCCTTGTCAAGTTCAAGTGAGACATCTTTGACACTTAAGTTTTTCTTCGTCAGCTTTCCAAAAGGAAGTTCAAGTACCCACTCCAAATAACTCTGAAGCACATTGGCATCCGCAGAGTCAGGATGCATTCGGGCAAAACGGTCCAGCTGCTTACTTATCTCTTTGAAGGCATCTTCTTGCATATGAGGCTTAAGTGCTGCTATTTTTTCTCTAAAAATAGCTATCTCTTCTTCTCTCTGAGTATCCATACCCAACTCATGCTGTATCTCTTTGAGTTGTTCTTTGAGGAAGTATTCCTTGTTGGTCTGCTCTATTTTGGAATGTACCTTGGTACGTATTTCACGCTGTACTTTTGCAGATTCTATCTCAGATGTCACTATATCGATAAGCCCAAGCAGACGTTTTTCAATGTTCAACTCAACATAAAGAGCATAAGCCACTTCTTTGTCGAGTTTCAACATAGAAGAAACAAGATCTGCTATGCGGTTTGGCTCATCATTCTCATCTATAGTGCGCACCAGATCTGCGGGTATTTGAGAGTTCAAAGAGGAAAATTTCTTCACTTTATCTCTTAGTATATCCATCAAAGCATCTACTTTGAGCTTGTTATAACTCTCCAGAGTAATTACATCAATGACTGCACGGTTAAAAGTACCTTCTTGAGGTTCAACTATTTTCCCACGTGCGAGTCCTTGAAAAAGTATCTTTACCCTTCCGTCAGGTATATGTACTTTTCGCATGATGGAACCGACAACTCCTATCTTGTACATTGAATCAAAATCATGTTTACCCTCTTGCCCGGGTATAGAAGAAGCAATAAAAAGCAAAGAGTTGTTTTCCATTGCACTGCTTGCTGCGTCTATATCTTTCTGGTTGGTAAGAAAAATAGGGCTGATCATAAAAGGATAAAGAAAAATTTCATCCTCGACAATTACAGGTAGGGTTGTTGGAAATGCATCATAGTCGCTGAGTTGCATAAGTATTCCTTTGTTATTTAAAATTATTTATTATTTATTCATACGTAGATAGCGCGGACAAATAATTGTCCTTGCCATGAAGTGCTAATCAAATATTTTACCCACGATACCTTTTTCAGGCGGAGTAATATCTGTCATTTCTACAACAGAACCTTTGTTTTTTTCTCTGTAAATCTTTGCTGCTTCATCTTTCCCTGTGCGGTCATACAGTGCTGCAATGTTTTCATTGAGCAAATACTGACTCATGTGTAATCTTACAAGCATAGTATTTACAAGTGGCGTATAGGAAGAACCCGGATAACGGCTGATATACGTTTTGGAGGTAGCAATACTGTCCATAATAAGTTTTTGATCCTTATACACATCTTTTACGCCCAAAAATGATGCTTGAAGCTTCATAAAGTCAATGTATTCAAGGCTTTGCTCTTCACCAAAACGTTTATTATACTCATCAAGATAATAGTTTGCAAGCAGATACTCTTCTTCATTCATATGCGCTTGTGCGAGCATCATCAGTGCCGTTGGCATAAGAGGCGAACGCATATGCTCACTCTTAAGAGAGATATAATAGGCATCTGCTTTGTCCAAATTACCCTTAGTTGTACTGTCTGCTATTTTCTGGTACCAGTACAATGCCGGCTTATTGAACTCAGCCACTTCCTTGTCATCTGCACATCCGACAAACAAAAACACCATCGCCAAACTTACTAAAACACTTTTCATCAACTTCATATTTTACCTTAGTTAAAATCTAAATAATATATATCATAGCTCAAAGTATGTAAAAAGCGTATTAGGTTTAGTATAAATTGTTTCAATTGCCCAAAATTTAAGTTCATTTATGTGATTATAATTATGGATAACAAAACAAAACCTATTGTGAATCAAAGGCCGAAGTCGTGGGCTTTTAAAAAGAGATGGTTGAGTTACAATTTGAATTGATATATTTCGTTCTCTGATGGTGACCAACCGAATAGATTTCTCACTTTAATATAGCTTTTTATTATACATTTACTGTATAATAAATGAATGTTTAAACTATCTGACATAATATAAGAGGATATAAAATGAAAAAAAATTTACTTCTCGTCTTATTACAAAATATATTTTATTTAAAATATATTCTAGTATTAGGGCTGGTCTTTATCTTTTCACCAAATGCATTTGGTGGTAAATCTTGCAGTAGCTACAAGACGCAAACAACATGTAATGCTACTACAACCTGTGCTTGGGATAGTGCTTCATCTGCATGTGTTGTGAGTTCTGCTCCCATTGGTAATGCCAGGGCAGTAGATTTACTCATCGCAAAAACACCTTCAGCAAGGGTTGTTGATGTAAATCAAACTATTACCTATATACTAACAATAGCAAACGAATCAAGATATGATGCAACCAGTGATAATAATATTAGCGTAACAGATACCCTTCCGCAAGTTTCTGGTCTTGCAGATTTTAGAATTATTAATAATGGGGGGTTTACCTGTACAATTGATGGTGCAACGATTACAGCTGGGATGCCACTTACAACAAACAGTATTCTGACTTGTAAGGGGGGGGGAGTTAGCGGAAGAACTGGGAACAGTGGGGTTCCAGGTCTTAATGAGATCTGGTACAGTTTTCGCGCTCCTGGTTATAATACTGAACTTAATAACACAGTTTCAGTAAGCGCTATAAACGATTCAGAATACAATGGTAAAGAATCATATGCTATCGTCTATGTTTATAATGGCAATCTCAGCCTTAACCCTCCTCCCCCAGAGCATGCTGATATCATTGATACATATACTAATAATACTGAATATAATAATGGAACATCAAAAGTAATTAAAACAAAAATAACTGCTAAGACATTTACTCCTATAACTGCTGTACACCTTGATGGTAATAATTTAGCAGTACCTTTTACACATCCTGATCCTGATATGTCTTTTATTGTCATTCCTTACATGAGCGACAATAGTTGTATTACTCAAGAACCGATTATTGACAGTAATACAGGCAAACCTCTTATACTTAACATTAGAAAGGGAGATACTGCAGCTATAGGCAATATGACGCTTCCTAGCTATGCCAAACGTAGCTCTCGTATTCTTATCAGCTATATTGACCTTGGTGCCATTCTTGATGATACTGGTGTAAAATGTGTATACACCAGTTCAGACAGGGGTAACATTGCAGGACTTGGGCAATGTATAAACAATGCAAACAACTATTATGATGCCTTTGGCCTTTCAGCATATGAACGCTGCAATGTCTTGAATGGTCGACCTTGTGACTCTTCTAATGGTGGGTATAGTTGTGGTAAAGGTGCTACAAATTGTACTGGATACAATCCACTCTATGACAATGAACTGGGCTGTTTAATGTGTACACTTAATGCTTTTCCAGAGTGTTCTACTGATAACTTTGCTATCCGTCCTAAAAAATTCGATATCAATGCCACTCACCAAAACTTTCCAAATCTTCTACGTGCAGGAGGAGATTACAATGTTTCATTGACGGCGCTGGACGCTGCAAATAACCCTACTAGTCAATATACTATTGCAAGTTATCCTTTTAATAATGATCTGAATGCATCTGCAAAAAAATATTTTAAAAATAATACACTTGATGCAACTAACCTCTTGCATGGTAAACTTGATAGTGATGATACCCAAACAGCATATATGGTCAATGGTTTCTCAAGCTCAAGTACCTCACAGCCTGCAGCTTCACAAGAAATTATAAATATATCATATGATGATGTAGGTAAAATTACTCTTCATATGCAAGATCAAAACTGGTCAGCCATCGACAATGATGATACACCAATGAACTGTGATGAAAATGGTACTTATATTTGCGGAGATAGAAATGTAACGATTATACCTCATCACTTTGCCTTTGCAGAGCTCAATATCACTAATCATTCTGGTCCTGATGGCAACTTTACTTATATTGCAGACAATAGAGGTATGCCATCTGCGACACAGCCAACAAGAAGTCCAATGGCCGCAAGAGTACAAACACGTATCGAAGCACTAAACAAAGATAATAATATTACCCAAAACTTTAGAGCCGGACCATTGTACTATGAAAATAATATTTCAGTGTCTCCCATTGTCGCTGTGACTCCAGACATCCCGGATGCCAATGAATCGAATATTACAAATCAACTCATTGGATTTGGTGAAGATGGATCTAATAGTGATGAAAATGGAACCCGAACTGTCAAATGGGATGAGAGCACTTATCCTCTTGAGTTCAATTTCCAAAGAAAAATTAATGAACCTGCAAATCCTTTTGATGTTAATGGTTCTTATCTTTCCATCTCTATGCTTTCACGTTATGTAGATCCTCTCAATTCAGCAAAAATAGCTGATATCAACGGAAGCCGTATCGGAGATCAAAATGGCTCTACAGCCTGCGCAACAGATCCCGGTTGTGAAGAACTTAATGCTGAGAACAATGCAACATTCTATTATGCTAGATCAAGATCATCACAATTCTTTTATGATGATATCACTGATGATAATGTCGCGACACCTATTCTTATAGATGTATATTGTGATTTAGGGTTTACAACATGTGCTAATTTTGGCATAAATACAATAGAGGGACAAACTAACGAATACAAATGGTGGCTCTCTTTGGGGCATAATACCAGCAACAATGATGGAAACATCACACTTCTAATAAATCCTGCGGGCTCTGCAATCATCTCTGCATCATCTACATCTACGGAAGATCCAGCTGAGGTACGAATCACATCTGGAGGAATAGATCAAACTGTCACAGTAACCGCAACAGCAGATAGGCCACTGACTGTAGAAATAGATTTGGATGAAACAAATCCAACCGATACAAACCATTGGCTTATCTACAATCCAGATGATGCTATCTTACCTCCTACTCCCTTCTACAAAGTCCGATTTATCGGTACCTCAGGTTGGGCGGGACATGGTGATACTGGACATGTTGTTGACAGTAATGTCAGTACAAAGAAAAATAATAGGATGGGATGGTAAATAATGTTAAAAGCTAAAATGATGCGCCCTGCTATTGCGATGATTGAGTTGATTTTTGCTATTGTTATCATGGGTATCATAATGATGTCAGCGCCCATGCTCATTAGTACTGCAACAAAAAGTGGCTATGTCGCCATTCAGCAGGAAGCCATCAACGAGGCTGCTTCTCAAGTCAATATGATCATGGGATACCACTGGGATGAGAGTGATGCAGACGAAAAATACATTGATCCTATCTTGCGGGTAGCCTCAACAACTGCGGGTCTAGTAGAAGCTGTACCTACTACTGGTCGTCGACTAGGAACACCTGAAGAGAGTTACCGTTCTTTTGTGCGGTCTGATGGCAATAGCACTCTGTCTGCCTCAACAACCTTAGGGGAAGATAGTGTAGGTGAAATCAAAGATGATATCGATGATTTTGCAGGAACTTCAAATATTGTTCTAATTCCCGAATCAACATTGGTGGCCGATTACGTAGAAACCACCATCAATATCAATACTACAATATCGTACAGTGCAGATAGTGTTTCAGGAGGAGGCAGCTACAATCAGTCCGATATTATATATACCCCTTTTGTTGGTTCGGCAGGTACTAGCAACATAAAATCTATCACTGTTAAATTAACAAAAGCTGCAGGCACTCCTGAAGAACTCGATAAAGAGATTACCCTTCGTGCTTTTAGCTGTAACATAGGTGGTTACAAACTTGAAGAGAGGAGTTTCTAGTATGAGACACTATCGACTTACACCTGCTTTCAGCATGCTTGAACTTATCTTTGTCATTGTCATACTCGGCATTGTTGCCTCTATAGGTTCTGAATTGATTGCCAAAGTGTATGAAAGCTACATCGTTCAAAGAGCACAACACAATGCCACGCTTAAAACAGAACTTGCTGCTGCGCAGATAGCCAACAGACTCGCATCCGCCATACCCGGCACAGTGTACCGGATCACAAATGGCAATACTTATGAATCAATTGAATCAAATTTGGGGAGTCCTGATGGAGATAACTATAAAGGGTTGCAGTGGGTAGGCAGTGATGCAGAGAGTTTCAATGCGACTGACAGACCAGGATGGAGCGGATTTTGTGATATTAATACAAGCACGCAAACAAATCTATCAACACCTGGTTCAGATTTAGGTATGACCAATACAATCATAGCGAAACTATCAAATAACACAAAAAATATTAGCAATGCGGCTATTTATTTTCCTGATGACAGTATTGAGCATAATATTAGTGCGGGAATAGGAGAATTACTGACTCTTGATGGAACAGGTGCAACAAGAATCGTCGAACACTATAAACTGGCATGGAGTTCCTATGCACTCGTAGTAGAGAATGGTGATCTATTTTTATATTATAATTTTGATCCTACTCCTGCAGTTGCACTAGGTGCTACCAAATCACTACTTATGAAAAATGTCGCCACCTTTAAATTTCAAGGAGGCGGACGCACCTTACGCTTTAAAATCTGCAAACATGAGCGTATCAGTGAAGATGTCAACATCACAGCTTGTAAAGAAAAGGCGGTATTCTAATGAGAAAAGCATTTTCGATGTTAACAGCCATTTTCATCATTGTCCTGATGGCAACTGTGGCGGCATTTATCATGAGTCTTTCGGGAAAAATGGTTCAGGAGACCACCGCTCAGTTTCAGCGCGAGCAGTCTATGCTTCTGGCTAAAAGTTATACTGAGTATGCCATCATGGCAGTCACGGCAAATGAACACAATACTTCCAACTGTCTCAACAATATCTCTGGTAAGTATGGTGACAGTGATGGTGACGGTGTAGGTGACATCTATAATATTGATGTTAATATCTCTTATATTGGCAATACAAACTTACATGCCAATTGCAGAACACTGAGCAATAGTGTAGTCAATCCAAAATCACCACTCAGCATTATCGTCGATGTCTTTGTCAGTTATAAAGACTTGGATCATCCTGGCGGCGCAAGTGCTCCAAACATTACCTACCACAGAAGGAGCTTGCAAAAAATATGAGAACTTTATATAAACACACAAAAGCTTTTACCATGATAGAACTTGTCTTTGTCATTGTAGTTTTAGGCATCCTTGCTGCGTTAGCACTGCCAAGAATGGAGCGTGACCTTAGACAAGAAGCGGCAGACAATATCCTCTCTGCTATCCGCTATACACAGCATTTGGCTTTGAATGATGATAAGACGGATCCGTTTGTTACGAACTGGCAACAAAAGTTGTGGATGATAAAATTTACAGGGGGTTCAAACGCATATTACACCATATCTTCAGATATTGACATAAGCGGGAGTGTTAATAAAGCAGAATCTGCCATAGACCCTGCCAACGGAAAATATATGTACAACAGTAGTGGCTCTTTTTCATCTATAGGCAGCGATGAAAGTCCTAATATTTTTCTGGGCAACAAATATGGTATCGACAGTATTTCAATGAGCGGAGGTTGCTCCTCACAGCATATTGCATTTGATCATCTTGGGCGTCCATTCAACGGTCTAAAGACAACATCATTAGGAACGCTTGCCACCAATGACTACAGTAAATATATGCCATCTGATTGCAATATTGTTTTTGGCTTTGTAGATGGTTCCAATGATTTAATTATCCGCATAACAAAAGAAACAGGACATGCCTTTATAGCCGGGCAAGAAAGCCTCTAAAATCTTCATTAACTTTCAGAGGAATCCTCCTCTGAAAAACTCTCTTTTCTTTGCCCCCTCTATTTACCTTTCATTAAGCTACTTAAGTTACCATTAAGTATAGATAATGGGTTTATCTATACTTTAAAACTAAGGATATATTATGAACAAAAGTATTACGGGAAGACATTTTGAACTTACAGAACCTATAAAAGCGTATGCTGATGCAGCCATAGAAGGGCTGGACAAATATCATTTAGACATTATTTCAGCAAATACTGTCATTGCTGCCAACGAGAAAAGTGGGAAAAAAGGCTTTGTCGTAGAATTCATACTAAATCTTAAAGATAAAAATACTATTGTGATTACGCAAGTAGGCAAAGATGTATATGCAGCAATCGACCTTGCTATAGAAAGGGTCAAAAAATCACTCAGACGTCATGCAGACAAAATTAAAGGTCATAGAATTATGAGCTTTAAAGACATGGGTGTCGAAGCTGAAGCGGTGACTGAGTACAACACAAACGAAGAACTTGAAATCGTTCCTATGGATCTCGAACTTCACAAACCACTTGATTTTGATGAAGCTATAGAGGCCTTAAAAGCGGAAAATAAAAGACAATTTATTGTATTTAATGACCATGAGGGCATCATGCGTGTTATGTACAAAAGAGCTGACGGGAAATTCGGATTATATTAATAGTCATAGGGTGGTGTGGGCATATAAAATCCTACGCATTCACCCTATTTTTTGCTCTAGCCACAATATCTTCATCTTCTCCCATGTCTAACCATTTAAACCTTTGGCCGCTTTGTATGGTCCCATCAAGTATATCCCCACTGTCACGAAATTTTAAATCCAGCTTTGCGATATCAAAACCGTTTGTGGTTTTAGTGAATTGCTCAAGTCTGAAATTTTCAGGGCTGTTAGAATAAAGATAACACCAACTTTTCAGACCATTGCGCCCTACTCTTCCTCTGAGCTGGTGCAATGTTGCAAGCCCAAGCCGTTCTGCACCTACGATGACTATAAGGGTTAGTCTTGGTAGCGAGATACCTACTTCTACCACTGTTGTGGCCAAAAGTATGTTTCCACGCTCTCTAAACTCTAGCAATACTTCCTCTTTTTGTTTATCTTTACCGTGTGTCATATAAACAGCATCAAATTTATTTTCCCAAAATCCTCTACTCTCTTCCAGAGACTGATACGGCACTTCAGTGCTCTCCTGCACCAATGGATATACAATAAGTACTTGATGCTTTTGGGCTATCTCATCTCTAATATGTCCCAGCAGGTTTTTAAAATCTTGCTTACCTATGGTTTGAGTAAGCACTTCGCGTTCAAAAGGTGTAGTGGTGATGAGGCTCACATCAAGAAGTTCAGACTCCATCATGGCCTGCGTTCGCGGAATCGGCGTGGCAGAGAACTGTATGAAATGCGGTTTTGTATATGATTGGTTGCTGTTTACTTCCCCAGCCAAGGCTTCTAAACTTTGTCTCTGCTTGGTACCAAAACGATGCTGCTCGTCTATCATGACCAAAGACGCTTGTGGCAGATCTTCTTTATAAAGCAGTGCATGCGTGCCTATAATAAAATCAGCATTTACATAGTCACCCTGATTTTTACCCTGCATAACCAATGCCACATTGATATGTTTTGGTAAATACTTACATGCCTCTTCATACAATTGCAATGCCAGTAGTGAAGTAGGTGCCATCAGTATACTTTTATGCGGATATGCCATCATCACGGAGGCAAGTATCACCATAGTTTTACCAGAGCCCACATCGCCAACGACCATCCGTTTGGCTGCTTTGTCTTCTCTGGCCAAATCTATTTGTATCTGGGCAATCACTTCTTGCTGCTCATATGTTAGGGTAAAAGGCAGGTTCTCTACAAAAGGCTGTATGTTCCCAAACAATGCCCTATGCGCAGGGAAGTCTGCCCTTTTCCCCCGTAATTTTTTCAAATGATTATAGGCTTCAATAAATTTCAACACAAGCAGAAAATCAGGTTTAAGTGCTGTGCCCTCATACACCTCTTCCATACTTTTTAGAAAGTGGATATGCATAAGTGTAGCTACTTCTTTACTGTCCAAGCCTTCATTGTATAAATTTGGTTCATTCACATAACACTCAATGAGAGAAGCTATCTCACTCTCTTTAAGTACAGTTTTGTACTTAGGGGTAATCTTTCCCACTTCTTTGATGGATTTGGGCTGAGACATTTGCAAATACCCTTGGTACTCTTCAAGCCTACCCTGTATGACATGGCTTGACCCCACCTCGAAAAGTTTATGATGGTAAGGAGTAACCCTAAAAAAAGTAGAGGAGAGTCGTCTGCCTGACTGTGTAAGCACAAAAGTGACACGCAGTTTACCAGAATAGATGCTTGAATCAACCACTTTGACTTCAAGGGTATTGACTCTCCCTAATTCAAGTGCAGTTGAGAGTGTTGTATCATTATAAGAAGTTGGGATGATCAGTGCTAGGTCAAGTAAAGAGTGAATCTTGAGTTTTTTAAAAAGTTGCTTCGCTTCTTCCATCACAAGACCCTTTTGTTTTAATGATTATACAAAAGTTTTAGAGAGTGTAGAAATAATATGTCAATTTGACATATTATTTCGTAACATTGTCTTCTTTTTTTGTCACGATACTAAAAGTAATATCTGACAACTCTGTATGCGCCTTAATAAAAGTATTGACCTCGTCCAGCGTAACTGATTCTATACTTTTCAACTCTTCTTTAGCAAAATCAAGCGGTCTTCCAAGGTAAAAATCATTATAAGTACGGTTTAGTCTTTGAGAAAGTGTTTCTGTGCGTAAAGGCTCAGAACCGAGCAAAAATTTCTTCGTATCTTCAAGCTCTTCCTCTGTGATACCCTCTTTCACAAAAGTATCAACCACTTCTTGTATCAAATCTTTTGCTTCATCTTGCGTACTTAGTTTTGTTTGCATATATCCGCTCAAATATGACGCGCTTTTACTACGCACAAGAGAGGAATACACACCATAAGTAAGCCCACGCTTTACACGTATCTCTTCCATAAGGCGAGATCCAAAGCCTGCACCACCGAGTAAATATTCCGCTATTTTTGCCTTATGCTGGTCTTTGTCTGCATAAGAGTAGTTAAAGGGGGCACCAAAGTAGATATATGCCTGCTGCGTATCTTCGTTTATCAGTACTACTTCTTTTTTGTCTGAAGCTTGTATGTTTTCTACTTCGCGATCTTCTACTTTTGGTAAAAGGTAGAGCAGTCTGGCTAGATACACTGTTACCTCATCAGGTGTAATATCTCCACCTGCCACACCTATCACATTGTTGTATCCTAAATGAGTGGTGATAAATGTTCGAATCTCTTCAAGCGTCATGCTCTCTATACTTTCTACTGTTCCGTCATAAGGTTTAGCCAAGGCTGAATCTTTAAAAAGTGTCGCACGTAAAGCGCTTCCTGCAATGTAGTCAAAGTCGCTCTTCTTTTGCGTAAGCCAACCTATCTTTTGATGCTTAATCTGACTGAGTGCTTCTTGCGTATAATTTGGATCTTTAAAAAGTTCTTCCAGGCGCTCTACTGCATAGGGGAATTCACTTTTAAGTGAAGATACCTCTATGACAAAAGTTTCACGTCCCGCGTGTGCACTGATGTCCACAGCGTGTGCATCAAGTTTTGTGGCAAAACCTACGCTTCCGTCCTTTGCTGTGCCTTCATTTAACAGCCTTGCAGACATATCTGCCAAGCCGTCTTTGGTATTGTTCAAATGTCCCGCATTTTTAAATACCAACTGAATGGAAACAATAGGGATATATTTCCCCTCTTCAAATACCACAGGTACCTTAGTCTCTTTAATCTCTATCTCTCTAAGCGATGTTGCCATCAATGCTCCTTGTAGTGCCAATAATAATAATAAAATAATCTTCATTTGATGACTAAAATCTCTCTAATATTTCGTATGCTGTATTGCGTTTTGCAGGACTCTCACCTACGTCTCTAATGAGTTCTATCATCTCATCCTGATTCATCTCATTTTTAGCGCCGGCTGCTGATACAACATTTTCTTCCATCATCGTAGAGCCTAAATCATTTGCACCAAAAAGCAGAGCCATCTGTCCTATATAGGAGCCTTGCGTGACCCAGGAACTTTGTATGTTCGGTACATTATCCAAAAAGAGTCTGGCAACCGCCAAATACCGCAGGTATTGGTTTGGTGTCGTCTTTGTAATGGTAGGAAGTTCTCGCTTAAGCTGCGTATGGTCACTCTGATACGACCACATGATAAACGCTCTAAATCCACCCGTTTCATCCTGAAGCTGGCGTATATAATCCCAGTGCTCCACTATCTCCCGTATGGTCTCCACAGTACCGTACATCATCGTAGCCGTAGACTTAATGTCGAGCTTGTGTGCCTGACGGTGTACTTCCAACCACTGGTCTTTGTCATGTTTCTTGGGTGCTATAATGTCCCTGACACGATCAGAAAGTATCTCTGCTCCTGCGCCGGGAATAGAACTGAGCCCTTTTGCTTTGAGTCTGCGTAACACTTCAGAGATGCTTATTTTTGAACGGTTGGCAATATAATCTATCTCTATAGAGGAGAAACCATGAATGGTTACTTGGGGGTATTTCTTGGAAATATGTTCGACAAGATCTTCATACCACTCTATCTCAAGCTTGGGATGCACGCCTCCCTGAAAAAGTATCTGCGTACCGCCTATGGCTAAAAGTTCATCTATTTTCTGATCTATCTCTTCAAAAGTTAAAATATACGCATCTTCTTTTTTCTCATGGGTATAAAAAGCACAAAATTTACAATCCACCCAGCAAATATTGGTATAGTTGATGTTTCTGTCCACAACAAACGTAGTTACACCTTCGGGATGCATCTCTTTTTTGCGTGCAAGTGCCATTTTCCCAAGTGTTTTAAGGTCAGCGGTTTCGATGAGCGCTACTGCTTCATCAATCGTCATACGTTTTGTCATAGTTGCTGTCACATCCTCTCCTTAAACTAAACTGTCTTTCCCAATTGCGTCCAAAACACCATTGATGAACTGTGGTGATTTTTCATCGGCAAGTGTCTTGGCAAGCTCTACAGCTTCATTGATAATAATAGCCCTGTCTGTCTTTGCCACAATAATTTCATAGGCACCCAGTCTCATGATGGCCTTTTCCACTTTTCCTATGCCGTCATAATCCCAATCTTTCATATGCCTCTTCACTTCGGCATCTATCATCTCAAGGTTTTTAATAGTCCCTTCAAACAAAGCTTCGGAAAACTCTTTTTGTTTGTTACGGATCTTTCCCTCTTCCAAAATCTCATCTTGGAATTTTGCAATATTTTTATTACCAAGATCATAGGCATAAAGTAAGCCTATCACTGCCATTCTGGCTTGATGTCTTGTTGCCATTAATCGAGCTCACTATACAGGTTAATAAGTTCAATAAGTCCCACCATCGCTTCAGCACCTTTGTTCCCTGCTTTGGTACCGGCTCTCTCTATAGCCTGCTCAATACTGTCAACCGTAAGCACACCAAAAGTTGAGGGCTTGCCGTACTTCAGCGTAACCGATGCCACACCTTTGGTTGCCTCTGCAGATATATAGTCAAAATGTGGTGTAGCACCTCGAATGACTGCGCCTAGACAACATATTGCATCATACTTTCCTGAAGCAAATGCTTTGTCCAGCGCCAATGGTATCTCAAAGGCGCCAGGCACTAAAATAAGGTCCAGGTCATCCGGGTTTCCGCCATGTCTCGTATAAGCATCTACCGCGCCCTCTACGAGTCTGTCTGTAATGAAATGGTTGAATCTTCCATTGATGATCGCTACCTTTTTACTCTTGTCAACACTTAAGTTACCTTCTACTGTTTTCATTTTTATCCTTTAGGTTTTATTTTATAAATTCTCCTTATATAGAAGCAAAGCTCCTATATAATTCCTCTCACTAAAGCTTCACATGCTGCTCGAGACTAGTCTATTCTATTATTAAGCGTATCGCATCTATTTGTTTTATGAGTGCATTTAACTTGCTTAATTCTATCATATTTGGCCCATCACTCAAAGCACAACTTGGGTCAAAATGCGTCTCAAAAAAGAAACCGTCCACCCCTGCTGCTGCTGCTGCACGCGAAAGCGTTGGCACAAAAGAGGAGTCTCCTCCACTTGTGGCCCCTCCGCTTGCAGGCATCTGCACAGAGTGTGTCGCATCAAAAATTACCGGTGCAAACTCACGCATGATCTTCAGTCCACGCATATCGACCACAAGGTTTCCGTATCCAAAAGTCGTTCCTCTTTCAGTAAGCCACACATTATATTTTTTCGCATTTTCATAGTTGACTTCGCCATCAAACCCCCTGGTTTTAAGCACTTTTGCTACAGAGTGCTCCATCGCAGCCGGTGCCAAAAACTGCCCTTTTTTGATGTTAACCGTTGCGTGCGTTTTTGCAGCTGCCACAAGAAGATCTGTTTGGCGACATAAAAATGCGGGTATTTGTAACACATCTGCTACCTCTGCTACGGCTGCAGGCTGTGTATGGTCGTGCACATCGGTTAAGATCTTATAGCCAAACTGCTCTTTGACTTCCTGAAGCATCTTAAGACCTTCTTCTAGTCCCGGACCCCTAAAACTGTCAAGACTGGTACGATTTGCTTTGTCAAAACTCGCTTTAAAGTAAAAATCTTTTGTGCAATCTTCATGGTATTGCATCAAAGATTCTGCGATTCTCATTACATTGTCTCTACTTTCTAGGACACAAGGCCCTGCTATAAGTATCATTTTATTCCTTTAGGCAGAGCTACGAGTAGTCCTGACAGTATGACTAAGATTATACCCAAAAGTGTCCAAAAATCAGGTATAGGGTCGCCCAACATCACTCCTATTACGAGAGCAAAGACAATGTTGCTGTAACTTATGGTTCCAACTATGCCTGCTTTTGTTAACTCATAGGCTTTGGTCATCAAGAGTTGCGAAATAGTTGCAAAGATCCCTACAGCACTGACATATGCCCACTCAACACCATGTGGCATCACGAAAACGGCAAACATCCAGTCAAAATCTTCCGACACATGCACATAGGGCGTTACAAGCATCAAAATAAGTGGCCCAATAGTCCCTATCACCATAAATGACATCACTATGGCTCTGGTATCGTAGTAGTTTCTAAGTTCGCGTATGGACGTGTATGCAAGCGCTGCACCTATACCTGAGAATATACCCAGTATGTCATATTTGTCAAAAGAACCTCCTTGAGGCTGTGCCACCAGCACAATGCCTACAAAACCGATTACCACTGCGAACAAAGCACTTTTATGCAATTTTTCATTTAGAAAGATATACGCAAAAAGGGCTACAAAGAGAGGTGATGTTTTGTTATATGTCACCGCCTCGCCCAGAGGAATATGCGCCATAACATAAAAATATGCCAAAAGTGCAGCAAAGCCTATAGAACCACGAAAAATAAGTAAAAATGGCTTGCCTCCTGTCTGTTTCAAAGGTACTTTATAAATAGCAAGTCCGACGAGAACCACCCCAAAAATATTACGAAAAAAGGTGACTTCCACGGGAGGTAAAGCTTGGCTTACTACTTTGGCAAAACCGCCCATCACTGCAAAACTGAGTGAGGCAAGCAACATCAGTAAAATGCCTCTGTCCATGTTTTTGATTTTATCTTTCAAGCAGAGCCTTATGGCTTATTCATCTCTAAGACAGAAGAATAAGAAAAAAATTAATTTTAATTTTTTATCGAAGTGTAGCATATTTGGCACAAACTTGGCACAAAAAGGACTTTGGCAATCATGTCGTAAATTACTAGCCCAAAATACTAAAATATGTCGGTACAGATTGAGGATTGACGGTTTTCACAGATTTACCCAATACTACTATGCCAGTACCTCTCTCTTATAAATCAAATCAAATTCTACTATAATAAAAATACACATAAAAAATTGGAGATGAAAAAGTATGCCAGAGATATCCGTAAATGATCACAACATTAGCGAAACCATCAATGTCATAACAGTACCCAATCAGATAGTGGCTAACAGCCCTATAGAAAATTTCTCAAGAAGAGGTGCGAGGCGGATCAAAATGAATGCAGGCCTTACCTACGGCACAACTAGCTCTCAAATACAAAACATAGTTACTCAGATTAAAACAATGATGCAAAGCCACGAAGATATTTCTCAGGACGATACGCTCCTTGTTAATTTCAACTCTTTTGGTGACAGTGCTTTAAACATATTTATCTATGCTTTTATCCGTACCTCTAACTGGGCAAAATATCTGACTATTCAAGAAGAAATACATCTTAAAATTATGAAAATCGTTGAAGAAAATAACTGCTCTTTTGCATTCCCGTCTCAGACTCTTTACGTAGAAAGTCTTCCCGAAAAAACTGTGCTATAATTTCACTAATTATTTAGAAAGATTATATTATGAAAAAAGTAGCCATATTAGGAAGACCGAATGTAGGAAAGAGTTCACTCTTTAACCGTTTGGCAAGACAAAGAGATGCCATCACTTCTGATGTTTCCGGAACCACCAGGGACATCAAGAGACGTATTGTCAGCATCTCTGGAAATCGTGATTTTGAAGTGATGGATACTGGGGGGATAGACTACTCTTCTGAACTTTTTTCCAAAGTAGCAGAATTTTCTCTGCGTGCAGCAAAAGAAGCAGATATTATTATTTATATGGTCGACGGCAAAACCATACCCAGTGAAGAAGACAGAGAACTCTTTTACAAACTCCAGGAAATGAATAAGCCCCTTGCTCTTGTGGTAAACAAAATAGACAATGATAAAGAAGAAGATCGTTACTGGGAATTTTTAGAGTTCGGTGCAGATGCTACCTTTCCTATGTCAGTAAGTCATAATCGTTATTTTAATGACTTTTATGCGTGGATGGAACAGTATATCCCAGCCCCAGAAGAAGTGGGTCTTGAGCTTGCAGAAGATGAAGACAGCCCATTAGACCCTTTTGCTGAGATTATCCGGGATATCAATGCTGTGGTTAAGCCTGAGAAAGACAACAAGATACGCGTTGCCATCATCGGACGGGTAAACACGGGTAAAAGTTCGCTTCTTAATGCTCTCTTGGGAGAAGAACGTTCTGTTGTTTCAGATGTTGCAGGGACCACAATAGACCCCATAGATGAGATGATAGAATATGACGACCATGAAATAACCTTTATAGACACAGCAGGTATCCGCAAACGTTCCAGAATTCTAGGTATCGAAAAATTTGCACTCACTCGCACTACTGAGATGCTCAAAGAGGCAGATATTGTTCTGCTCGTACTTGACTCCACACAACAAATATCAGAGCTCGATGAAAGGGTTGCCGGACTCATCGAAGAGTATCGCTTGGCCTGCTTGATTGTTCTGAACAAGTGGGATATCAAGGAAGACAGGACTTATGAAGAGGTAGTGGATGACATTCGTGATGAACTGAAATTTTTACATTATGCACCCTTTATCACCATTTCTGCAAAAACAGGCTTGCGTGTACCAAAAATACTTGACCAGATCACAGCTATCTATAAACGCTACCAGCAACGTATTCCCACTGCTGAACTTAACGATACCCTACGTGCAGCAATCAGACGTCACCATGTACCATCGCACAATGGTGCTGCGGTGAACATAAAGTTTGCAACGCAGTATGAGACCAAACCGCCAAAAATAGCCCTTATTTCCAATAGACCAGAGTTTATACATTTCTCCTACAAACGCTACCTGGCTAACTTTTTTAGGGAAAAATTTGACTTTGAGGGCGTACCTTTAGACATTGTTGCCAGAAAACGTGGTCAAAGAGTGGATGACGATGAAGCATAGGTTTTTTACAAACACTTTGCTATAATCCCCTAAAAGTTATTTAGGACATACTCATGCGTGTACTTACAGGAATACAAGCTTCAGGAAAACTTCACATAGGAAACTATTTTGGTGCCATGAAGCCTATGGTAGAACTTCAGGAAGAACATGAACTGTTCACGTTTATCGCCAACTATCACTCACTCACCACTTCAAAAGATGCAGCAACACTAAAGCAATATACCATCGATGCTGCCGTAGACTATTTATCGCTAGGAATTGACCCAGAGAAGACAACCTTTTGGGTGCAAAGTGATATGCCTGAAGTACTTGAACTCTACTGGATACTCTCAAAGTTTACTCCCATGGGACTACTTGAGCGTGCACACTCCTACAAAGACAAAGTCGCCAAAGGCATCTCTGCAAACCATGCACTCTTCTCCTACCCTGTGCTGATGGCAGCAGACATTCTACTGTTAGATACCCAGAAGGTACCCGTAGGAAAAGACCAGATCCAGCATGTCGAGATGACGCGTGACATCGCCATAAAGTTTAACAACGAATATGGAGAAATATTTACCCTCCCCGAACATATTGTACAAGAAGACATGGCTACTATTCCCGGTATAGATGGTCAAAAGATGAGTAAAAGTTATAACAATGCCATCGACCTTTTTATGGATGAAAAATCTTTGCAGCAACGATGCAACAAAATCATCTCCTCTTCAACACCCTTGGGTGAACCATTGAAATTTGAAGGAGACAATATCTATACACTTGCTTCACTTTTTCTGAATGAGGAAGAAAAGCTTGAGCTGCAGCTTCGCTACAAGAGTGGTAAAGAGGGATATGGTCACTTCAAGAAATATCTTAAAGAGTTGATTTGGGAAGAGTTGTCAAATGCCAGAGAAAAACGTGAGTATTACCTCACTCATATGGATGAGGTACATGATATATTGGCGCAAGGTGCCAAAAAAGTCAGAGCCATTGCAACCGACAAGATGCTAAAAGTTAAAGAAGCCGTAGGACTACTGTAAGGTAGTCCTATTAATCGGCTAAATCTATGTCATCATCAATGTCATCACCCTGAGCTCCGGTATCAGCCGGTGTCACATAGACACTTTCATCTACTACTGTTACGATGTTTTCATCATCAATCATGCTGTATTGTATAATAAAATATACAATTCCTAAAGACAAAAGTCCAACTAGAAATACAGCAAACCCCTCTGATACATTTTTCATTTTTAAATCCTCATATTGGTAGTTTGGACTCAGAAACTTATTTTCTGAGTCCAATAACTTTCCGCATTTGCTTCACAGCAAATTGGGCTTTTTCAATACAGTACAACCGTATGATGTCATTTTAACATAGATAAGATTATAGTAACCATTTTTGATAAATAGATAATTGAAAATAACTTTAGCTAATGTATCATTAAGTAGTAAAAAGTCAGAAATAGAAAGCTAATTATTTTCTATTTCTATAAAACATATGCTTTCATATGTGTCTATAATACTGCTTACCATATGCATATTTATCTTGCCTGTAACATAAATATGCATGTACAAATCGCCTTCATTTTTATGGCCTTTTTTGCTACTCAATGCAAGCAAATGTCTTGATATGGCATCACCTGTGTGAACAAGTTTCACTGTCTGGCCCATAATGTGTTCTATGTTTTGACTTATAAGAGGGTAATGGGTACAGCCAAGAACAATGGTATCGACATTGGCTTCACGCATCGGTGCAAGCCATTTTTCAAGCATTGCATTGGTCTGCATGCTATTGGTCTCTCCTTTTTCTATCTGCTCAACCAGACCATAACAAGCCTGTTCGTACATAGCTATGCTTTTATCCAAAGACAGTGTATTTACAAGTTTCTGATATTTGTTGCCTTGCAGTGTTGCAGGTGTTGCCAATACCCCTATTTTGCCAGTTTTTGTTTGTTCAATAGCGGGTTTTATACCCGGTTCCGTACCGATGATGATAAGCGACGGATAGACTTCCCGCAGCTTCTCAATGGCTGCGGAGGTGGCTGTATTACATGCCAAAATAAGGGCATCTATATTATGGGTATCGATGAGATATTTTGTGATATTGAGGGAGAATTGCAAGATTTGTTCAGGTGTTTTTTCACCGTAAGGGGCATTTTTGGTATCTGCAATATAAAAGATATCAGCGCCTTTGATGACTTTTGTCATGGCATGCGCCACCGTTAAGCCGCCTAAACCAGAATCAAATACACCTATTTTTAGCAACATAAGCTTCTGGATATAGGGTAGCTTTGTTTGCTATTAATTCTTTTTGTGTCAAGAATCATATTTTGCATGTGCTACTTATACACCTTCGTTCATTATAGAGAGAAACTCTTCATTGCTTTTTGTTTTCATCATTTTAGAGAAAAGGAATTTGAGCCCTTCTACTTCTTCCATGTTTTGCATTGCATTTCTCAATGCCCATACTTTTTGAAGTGTTTCTGGTTTCATCATAAGCTCTTCTTTTCTTGTTCCCGACTTAGTGACATCTATCGCAGGATAGATACGTCTTTCGGACACATGACGGCTCAGTACCACTTCGGAGTTACCTGTACCTTTAAACTCTTCAAAGATTACCTCATCCATACGGCTGCCGGTATCAATCAGTGCTGTAGCAATAATGGTTAAAGAACCGCCCTCTTCTATGTTTCTGGCTGCACCGAAGAAGCGTTTTGGCTTATGTAATGCATTGGCATCCACACCGCCGGAGAGCACTTTTCCTGAACTTGGTGTTACTGTGTTGTATGCACGCGCAAGCCTTGTAATAGAATCGAGCAGAATAATCACATCTTTACCCATTTCAACACGTCTTTTGGCTTTTTCAATAACCATTTCGGCTGTTCTCACATGATTCTGTGCAGGAAGGTCAAAGGTTGATGAATAAACTTCACCCTTGACCGAACGTTGCATATCTGTTACTTCTTCCGGTCTTTCGTCCACAAGAAGTACCATCAATGACGCTTCAGGATTGTTATACGTGATTCCGTGTGCGAGCTCTTTAAGCAGTTCTGTTTTCCCTGTTCGGGGAGGTGCCACAATTAGTGCTCTTTGCCCTTTACCTATGGGTGTAAAGAGATCTAGTACCCGTCCTGTCATTTTCATCGGATCGTACTCAAGTTTGAGCTGTTCGCTTGCATACAATGGAGTAAGATTATCAAAAAGAGGTCTTTGTTTTGACTTTTCAGGAGGAAGATAATTGATGGCTTCTATCTTAAGCAGTGCATAATACTTTTCCTGGTCTTTAGGCGAACGTACCTGTCCTGTCACAATATCACCGTTTCTAAGAGCAAAACGTTTGATTTGTGTGCCGCTTACATAGGTATCGTTATCTGAATTAGCAAAATTTCCATCTATGGAACGTAAAAAACCAAATCCATCATTCATGACTTCCAAAATACCGGTGAAGAGGATGAATCCGCCCTGATTTACCTGTGATTTAAGGATTTCAAAAATAAGATCTTTTCTCTGAAATTCATTGGGGTTTTCAACTTTTACTTCTTTGGCTATGGTGACAAGTTCTGTAAGGGGGAGTTGCTGAAGGTTTTCTATTTTGTAACCGTCTACGGGTACGTGTGTTCTATTTTTTCTGCTGGCGCTATTGCCATTAGAAACTTTTTTATTATCGGCTGTATTATCGCTCATATGTCCTCTTGTTGTAAATATGCATTATGAAGATTGTATACGCTAGCTATACGAATATGCTAGGTGTAGTAATCGCATTATAGTCGTTTTTGACTGAAATACATATTAATAAGTCGTTTTTGATGCTTATACAAAGTAGACCGATGCAAGTTTTGTGTTTCAATACTTTTAAATTAAAGCATAAAACAATAGCAGGGGATACAGCCCTGCGCCCACAAGAAAAAACAAAGGAGGAATTTTCCACTCTAACATTTGTACTATTTCCCCAGGGACTTCACGTTCTATAAATACTTTTTTGATCAACTCTATTTTATAGAAAATATCAAATATTTTAATCGCCAGTAAAAATACTATACTCAAATTAAATACGCCTGTAAAAATAACTATGCCTAGCACAAAATAAAAACCCGGCTGGATTAAAAAAAACAGAAAGATACTTTTTGCATAATAGGTATGGAGTTTGCCTAAAACACCCAAAAGCGTTTCAGAACGCTGCATATTTACTTCAAAGAGTTCTGCCAGAAGAAGTATAAATGTGAACAATAATGCATTTTCCATAGACGATTTTACTCTAATTTAGATAAAATCACGCATCAAAACTATTTAAAGGGGAAGCATTTGGCAGAGATCGCATGTACACACTGCAACCTACCTTTTCCTGAAGATGTCATGATCGCTGAAAAAGAAAATGACAGAGAGCTTTTTTTCTGCTGCAAAGGCTGCCAGGGAGTCTACCATCTCTTGAACGATCAAGGATTAGACAGCTTTTATGACAAACTGGGAAGTACCAAACTTCAACCTGCCACACAAGACAATAATGGTCTGGAAAAATTTGATTTAGAGGGGTTTAAAAATAAGTACATCAGTACCGATGAAGAGGGGCTTTACAAAATACACCTCATTATAGAAGGTATACACTGCTCTGCCTGTGTCTGGCTCAATGAAAAAATCTTACATAAAACAAACGGTGTTTTAGAGGCAAGCATTAATTACACCAATAACAAAGCCAAGATCGTCTGGGACCCTGACGTGGTTAAACTCTCACATATCATACAAACTATACGCTCCATAGGCTATAACGCTTACCCCTATGACCCCAAATTACAGGAAGAGCGTGCCATCTCTACACGTAAAACTTATTATTCCCGCATTCTAGTGGCTGTTTTTGGTTCCATGAACATTATGTGGCTTGCTATTGCACACTATGCGGGCTACTTTAGCGGCATAGAACAATCCTTTAAAGATATTCTCAATGTGGCTGAGTTTGTCTTGGCTACGCCTGTACTCTTTTACTCTGGATGGGTATTTTTCAGGTCTGCCTACTATGGCTACAAAAACCACATGGTAAACATGGATACACTTGTCGCCACAGGTGCACTTTCTGCGTATATATATTCCATTTATGCCATGATCAGCCAAAGAGGAGAAGTCTATTTTGACTCGGTGGTAATGATCATCACTTTTGTGCTTGTAGGGAAATACCTTGAAGTCTTAAGCAAAAAACATGCGGTCGATACCCTCGATAGTCTTATGGGAAGCACGCCCACAGAAGTCACTACACTCAAAAGTGGCGTGAAATCGCTGGTCAGCATAGAAAACATCGCTGTGGGAGACATCATAGAACTTAAACCTGGTGAAAAAGTAGTCATAGACGGCGAAGCAGTATGGGGTCAGGGCTCTTTTGATGAGTCTTCACTCACGGGGGAAAATGAACCTGTCTACAAAAAACAGGGTGACAGCATCTTGAGCGGTTCCATATGTCTGGATTCCGTGCTGCACTACAGAGCAACCAAAGATGCTTCAAGCTCCATGCTTACCTCCATTGTGAACCTCCTTGAAGAGTCTATCACCAAAAAGCCCCGCATTGAACAACTTGCAAATGCGATTTCCGGGCACTTTTCGGGCACTATTCTACTCATCGCACTGTTCACATTTATAGGCTGGTACTTCTGGGTTGAGAGTTTTGAGCAGGCACTCATTGTAGGCATCTCCGTCATTGTCATCGCCTGCCCCTGTGCGTTGAGTTTGGCTACGCCCATGGCAACCCTTGTGGGTATCAGCATGGCAGCAAAAAGAGGTATCCTCTTCAAAGAAGCTACTTTTCTTGAAACAATGGCAAAAAGTAACGTACTTGCACTAGACAAAACAGGCACCATCACACAAGGCAAACCCTCTGTTGTTCAAGCAGATTTTTTTGAAGACTTTAATCCCTCATTGCTGTATGCACTTGTCAACACATCTAACCATCCTGTCTCAAAGGGAATCAAAATCTATCTTGAGACCAAATACAAAACACTGGAAGCTCTATTTCTTGAAGATATCACAAGTATCGAAGCAAAAGGCGTAAAAGCTACTTATAAAACAAAAGAACTCCTTGGCGGAAATGCAGAACTGGTTCAGTCATCAAAGGTATCGGTCGATACGGATTCAGAAAATACCCTCTTCTTTTTTACAGTAGACAACATTCTTGTGGCACGTTTTGAACTGACCGACACCATCAGGGAAGGTGCAGCCCAAGCCATACAAAACATCAAAAACCTGGGGATTAAGGTGGTTATGCTCACAGGAGACCATCAGCAAAGTGCGCAAAAGGTCGCTTCGCAGATAGGTATTGATGAAGTTTATGCAAAACTTCTACCCCATGAGAAGGCAGGTATGATGGACAAATTTCATCAAGAGGGGCATGTTATTGTGATGGTCGGGGATGGTATCAACGATGCCGTTGCTCTTGCTTCTGCAGACATCGCCATCGCTATGGGTAATGGTGCGGATGTGGCCATCTCTGTGAGTGATGTGGTGCTTCTGGATGAAAGATTTGAGAGTATTTATGAAGCTTACAAACTCTCTCGCAGAACCTACAGTGCGGTGAAAGAAAACTTGGGCTTTTCACTCTTATATAATGCCATCACTGTGCCTCTTGCCGTCATGGGATTTGTCAATCCTCTTGTGGCTGCATTCTCCATGTCTCTGAGTTCACTGATCGTAGTGGGAAACTCTTTGCGTATAAAAAATTTAAAGTTCAAGGATAAAAAATGTCAGAAAGTATAGTCATTCTCATGATAGGCATCTCTACGTTTTTAGGTGCCATAGGCTTAGTTGCCTTACTCTGGGCAGTAAAAACAGGACAATTTGATGATGAATCCAAATTCATAGATGCTGTACGTTACGACAATGAAGAAGACCTTCGAGATGCTGTAATGATGGAAGAAAAGAAAAAGGTACGCAAGGAAAAGAAAGAAAAAGGGTATAAACCCGCAGATTAATGCCCATAATGTTTACAAGAAAATTATGTTATCATT
The DNA here is from genome assembly GCA_024637255.1 of Sulfurovum sp. Lineage (GTDB taxonomy): Bacteria > Campylobacterota > Campylobacteria > Campylobacterales > Sulfurovaceae > Sulfurovum. Next base: position 28,368 of record JAGXFO010000009.1, on the reverse strand, counting down.
ATATGAATAAATATCAAAGGATTTACCATGTCCATTAAAAAACTTTTTCTACCTTCTTGTTTAGCCTTAACTTTTCTTCACGCTCAAAGCACTGTAGGATTTGACGTGAACAATAAAGATTTTGAAGTGCTTGCTTCCATTGATCTTAATACTTTTGCTGATTACACTGCAGGCATTACGTATCTTCTTGATGCCTCTTATCTTTATGCGGATGGCGACGACTTGGGCACCATAGGTCTTGGTGCCCAAAATTCTTTTGAAGGATTGGAAGGACTTGCATTTGCATTTGGGGCAAAATTTGTTTTTACTGATGATTTCACTGCACTGCCCCTCTTTGGAAAAGCAATCTATACACTGCCTTTAGGTGGCAGTATTCCCTCAACTTCTCTCTCTGCAAGTTTTGCTTATTCGCCTGAAGTACTCACCTTTAGTGATGGTAAACATTATACTGAGTTCAGAGCAGAAGCCGATATGGAAATCGTCAGTAACTTTCATCTTTTTGCAGGCTATCGCAATATGGACACAGAATATATTACTTATGATAAAACTTTCAATGACAGCTTTTACGGTGGAATGAAGCTCGGTTTTTAGTGTTATACTTTCACAGTCAAATCAAAAGGATTTTCTTATGCGTATTTTAGTGACCGGAGGTGCCGGCTACATAGGATCCCACACTTGTATTTTACTTATTGAAGCAGGTTATGAAGTCATTGTCTTTGACAACTTCTGCAATGCTTCCAAAGAGAGTATCGCAAGAGTTGAGAAGATTGTAGGAAAACCCATCACTCTCATAGAAGGCGATATTCGCAACAAAGAGGACTTAAATCAGGTATTTGATGCGCACAACATAGATGCAGTCATTCATTTTGCCGGTCTCAAAGCAGTGGGAGAGTCTGTAGAGCAGCCGCTTAAGTACTACGACAACAACGTTCATGGTACGATTGTCCTTTGTGAAGCCATGGCGGCACATGGGTGCAAATCTATTGTTTTCAGCTCCTCGGCTACTGTATACGGTGATCCACATACTACACCCATCAAAGAAAACTTTCCTCTTTCCGCCACGAACCCCTATGGAAGATCCAAGCTTTTCATAGAAGAGATGTTGCGAGACCTTTATCTCTCAGATTCTGCATGGAAAATTGTATTACTGCGCTACTTTAACCCCATAGGCGCACATCATTCGGGCACTATTGGTGAAGACCCTAGCGGCATCCCCAACAACCTCATACCTTTCATTGCACAAACAGCCATAGGCACACGTGCGTTTTTGAGTGTGTTTGGGGATGACTATAATACCAGTGATGGCACCGGTGTGAGAGACTACATCCATGTGATGGACTTAGCAGATGGGCATGTGAAAGCACTTGGCAAGATCGGCAGCTTTAACGAAGTGGTGACCATCAACCTGGGTACTGGAACTGGCTACTCGGTACTTGACATGGTGGGAGCATATGAAAAAGCATCCGGCAAAAAAGTACCCTACAAAATCTCAGCCAGAAGAGCCGGCGACATAGCAAAATGTTTTGCAGACCCCTCTTATGCCAAAGAGATGCTGGGATGGGAAGCTGTGCGAAACATACATACTATGTGTGAAGACAGTTGGCGCTGGCAATCTAATAACCCTAACGGATACAAGGAAGAAAACAAATGATAAACCCTATAGAAAAAAGTATATTTAGAGAGTATGATATACGCGGCATTTTCGAAAAAGAACTCAACGAAAAATCTGTGAAACTCATAGGCTACCATCTCGGTCAAAAAATAGCCGGAGACAAAGTCGTTGCCATCGGATACGATGCACGTTCACACTCTCCTCTTCTGAGGGACTATCTTGCCTCTGGGCTCAATGCTGCTGGCTGCAAGGTCTTAGATATGGGTATGGTGGCCACTCCTGTAAACTACTATAGCAATTACATTGATTTTGACGGGCTACACACCGATGCTTCCATCATGATCACAGGTTCACACAATCCAAGCGAATACAACGGGTTCAAGATCACTGTGGACAAAAGTCCTTTTTTCAGCGAAGCCATCTATGCTTTAGGTGATGAAATCATAGCAAATCAAGATTTCAGCATTCAAGACAATACTGCCAGAACCGCTATAGATGTAAAAACACCCTACATAAATTTTATGGTAAAAGAGTTTGCCCACCTTAAAAACTTCCCCAAAAAGATAGTCATAGACGCAGGCAATGGTGTGGCAGATACGGTTATTACGGACATTTTTGATGCCTTGAATTTTAAATATACAGGGCTCTACCTTGAGCCAGACGGGACCTTCCCCAACCATCACCCTGACCCTTCTGTAGAAAAAAACCTTACAGACGTCAAGGCCGCTTTAGCCAAAGAGGGAGATATCGCCTTTGCTTATGATGGGGATGCTGACCGCATCGCAGTACTGACGCATAAACACAACATAAAGGGTGATCAGATGGCACTGCTTTATGCCCTGAAGATGCAAAACCCTCTTGTCATCGGTGAAGTCAAATGCTCACAAGTGATGTACGATGAATTAGAGCGCCGTGGGGCCAAAACCATTATGTATAAAACAGGGCACTCTAACCTAAAAGTCAAAATGAAAGAAACGGGTGCGGATCTAGCCTGCGAAGTAAGCGGGCATATCTTTTTCAAGCATCGTTATTTTGGCTATGATGATGCCATCTATGCCACACTTAGAATGCTCGAACTCATTCATGACGGTATAGATTTGGACAAAGAGATCGATGCACTTCCACAGGTTTTTTCTACAGAAGAGATAAAGGTGGAGACCACAGAAGAAGAAAAGTTCGCTATCATAGACAAGGTCAAAGAACTCCTCAAAAACCCGCCCAAAGATTTCCCTAAAATCTTAAATATTATCGATGTAGATGGTGTACGGATTAATTTTGAACATGGTTGGGGACTGGTGAGAGCAAGCAACACCACTCCTGTTCTTGTCACGCGTTTTGAGTCAACTGACGCGGTATTGGCTAAACACTATGAGACAGAGGTCAACAAACTTATCGCTCAGGCAAAAGAGTCTCTGTAGCATCTTAGACTCTTAGCACCAATGAGATATAATAGCAGCAAATAATTAAATGGATTTCCTATGATAAAAAAATGTTTATTCCCCGCAGCCGGTTACGGTACACGGTTTTTACCTGCTACAAAAGCGACCCCCAAAGAGATGCTCCCTGTTCTTACTAAACCGCTTATTCAATATGGTGTAGAAGAAGCTGTTCAAGCAGGACTCACTACAATGGCCATTATTACAGGCCGCGGCAAAAGAGCCATAGAAGACCATTTTGACATTTCTTATGAACTTGAGCATCAAATCAAAGGGACTAGCAAAGAACCTTTACTTTGGGAAATCCGCTCTTTGATTACCCAGTGTACATTTTCCTACACAAGACAGGTAGAAATGAAAGGTTTGGGACATGCCATTCTCACAGGCGAAACCCTTATAGGCAATGAACCTTTTGCTGTCATCTTGGCAGATGATCTGTGTACCAATGAAAACGATAGTGTACTCAAGCAAATGATAGAAGTCTATGAAAAGTACCAATGTTCAGTCATAGCCATCGAAGAAGTGCCCATGGACCAGACAGACAAATACGGTGTCATAGCCGGATATCTGGTAGATGGATCCACTGATACATACAGGGTCACCGACATGGTAGAAAAACCAGACCCTAAAGAAGCGCCAAGCAACATGGCCATCATCGGCCGCTACATCCTCACTCCAGACATTTTTGACATCCTTAGAGAAACTAAGCCAGGCAAAGGGGGGGAGATACAGATCACCGATGCCCTACTAGAACAGGCAAAACAAGGCAAAGTCATCGCTTACAAATTTAAAGGTATTCGTTTTGACTGTGGCTCTATTGATGGGTTTGTCAAGGCTACGAATTATTTTTATGACAAGGAAAAAGCGAACAGATCAAAGGCACAATTGTGAAGCTGCAAAGAGCATAAAGGCTGAGGAATGAGCAGTTCTATCCTTTTTATCGGTATCGCTTTTTTAATTGTCATATCGCCTGTTTTATCCAAAATAACAAAGCTTCCTACCGTTGTTGTAGAGATTCTACTAGGCTCCGCGGCTGTTTGGCTTGGCTTTTTAGACACTAACAATGAGGTATTTAAATATTTGGCAAAAATAGGTTTTTTCTACCTGATGTTCTTGGCAGGACTTGAGATAAATCTCAAAAAATTTGCTGCACAAAAAGGAAATCTTCTCAAAAGCGCTATTATTTATTTTATCAGTCTCTACTCTCTTTCTATTGGAATATACATATTTTTTGACCTCAATCCTGTCTATATCGTGATTATTCCTATCGTCTCGCTTGGGATGATAATGGCACTCATCAACGAATACGGCAAAAAGTTCAAATGGCTTGAAATTGTTCTTACAGTCGGTGTGATTGGAGAGATCATAAGTATCTCGGCTATCGTCATTTATGAATCATACATCCATAACGGCATCAGTCTTGCACTGTTTGAAAATATGTCTATTTTTATTGTTGTGCTTTTTCTTATCTACTACTCTTTCAAGCTTCTAAATATCCTGTTTTGGTGGTTTCCCGAACTAAGAATGTTTATCATGCCAGAGGATGATTCAAAAGTAGAAAGCGTAAGAATCAGCGCTGCACTCTTTATCTTGCTCATCTCCACCATGAGCATCCTTCATATAGATATGGTTTTGGGCGCGTTTTTTGCTGGTATCTACATAGCGAACTTTTTCAAACACAAAAAAGACCTTCCCCATACTCTCCATAAAGTCGGATTTGGTTTTTTGGTTCCTGTATTTTTTATATATGTCGGAACAACCATGGATCTAAACCTGATTTTCAGCGCAGAAATTCTCTACCATGCACTGCTTATTTTAAGTGCTTTGGTTTTTGTAAGAGTTGTTAGTTCATTTCTTGCCTACGGCTCACTCCTTAGCCCCTCAGAAACATTTCTCTTGGCACTTGGAGATTCGATGCCTCTTACCTTTATCATTGCTATAGCAACCATTGCCTATGAAGCAACCCTGATTTCAAAAAACGAGTACCTCTCGCTCATCGTCGCAGGCATGTTGTCGGGTGTTATCATCATGAGTGTACTGAAGTTTTTAATCTCATACCTATACAAAACCAAAAATACTGAAGTATAAGAACAGTTCAGCAAAGGCGAACGCCTTTCTGGTCTACTCAGCACAATATGTGAACTATTTTAGTAAAATTTTACAAAAAAGGCAAACAAATGAAAGGCATCATCCTAGCAGGCGGAAGCGGAACAAGACTGTATCCCATCACAAAAGGGGTATCCAAACAGCTGGTCCCTATCTATGATAAACCTATGATCTACTATCCGCTTTCAGTTTTAATGCTAGCAGGCATTACAGAAGTGCTGATCATTTCTACACCGCATGACTTGCCGAGATTTGAAGATTTGCTGGGTGATGGTTCTGACATAGGTATGCAGTTCTCTTATGTGGTTCAGCCTTCTCCAGATGGTTTGGCACAAGCTTTCATCTTGGGCGAAAACTTTATCGGCAAAGATGATGTATGTTTGGTTCTGGGTGACAATATTTTCTACGGTCACGGCCTCACAGAACTTCTTGCAACATCTATTAAAAATGCATCAGAGGAAAACAAGGCCACAGTATACGGTTACTATGTAAGCGATCCTGAGCGTTATGGGGTCGCTGAGTTTGAAGCAAATGGCAATGTCACCTCCATAGAGGAAAAACCTGAACAGCCTAAAAGTAACTATGCCGTAGTCGGACTCTATTTTTACCCCAATGACGTTGTAAAAAAAGCCAAAGAAGTAAAACCAAGTCACAGAGGCGAGCTGGAGATCACTACTCTAAACCAGGATTACCTAGACGAGGCAAGGCTAAAAGTCGAACTTATGGGCAGAGGATTTGCCTGGCTAGATACCGGCACACATGAATCACTTCTTGAAGCAAGCCAGTTTATACAAACCATTGAAAACAGACAAGGGCTAAAAGTAGCTTGCTTAGAAGAGATAGCCTATGAGATGGGTTACATCTCTAAAGAAAAGCTTTTAGCACTGGCAGAACCCCTAAAGAAAAACCAATACGGCCAGTACCTCATAAGAAGAGCATCTCAGCCAAAAGGTTTAAAATAATATGAACTTTATACGAACCGATATTCCTGATGTGGTCATCATCGAACCTCTAGTGCATGGAGATGACAGGGGTTACTTTGTAGAAACATTCAGAGCAGACAAACTTGAAGCGTTTCTTGGCTACAAGATCAACTTTTGCCAAGACAATGAATCTAAAAGCTCAAAAGGTGTCCTAAGAGGTCTTCATTACCAGTTGGCTCCTGCCGCGCAGACCAAGCTTGTTCGTGTTATACAAGGAAGCGTTTTAGATGTAGCCGTTGACATCAGAAAAGGCTCACCTACCTTCGGTAAACATGTCGCCATAGAGTTAAATGCAGAAAACAAAAGACAGATGCTGGTACCGAGAGGATTTGCCCATGGATTTGTCGTGCTCGAAGACGACACAGTGTTTGCCTACAAAGTAGACAACTACTACTCTCCTGAAAATGACAGAGGCATCGCCTTTGACGATGAGAGCCTTGGCATCGACTGGATATTGGATAATGATGAATTAAATCTATCAGCTAAAGACAAAATCCAATCTCTGCTAAAAGAGACTAATGATCTATTTGAATATGGAGTCAATTACTATGCTTAATGTTTTAGTAACCGGAAGTAATGGACAACTAGGTTCTGAGCTAAAAGAACTCTCAGGTGAATATGACTATAACTATTTCTTTACAGACAGAGATACACTAGACATTAGTGATGAAGCAGCGCTTAGAAACTTTATAGAAACGCACCTTATAGATACCATCATCAACTGTGCAGCCTACACCGCGGTAGACAAGGCGGAAACAGAACAAGAAGATGCAGACAGGATAAACCATCTTGCAGTCAAATACCTAGCGCAAATTTCAAAAGAGAAAAACATAAAGCTTATCCACATCTCAACTGATTATGTGTTTGATGGTAAAAACTTCAAACCTTACCTCGAAACAGATAAAACCAATCCAAACAGTGTTTACGGCCAAACAAAACTCGACGGCGAAAAAGCACTGCAAGAGATAAATTCCGAAAACTCTATCATCATAAGAACCTCATGGGTCTATAGCTCTTTTGCTGCGAATTTTGTCAAAACCATGCTGCGTTTAGGCAAGGAAAAAGAGCAATTGGGAGTCATATTTGACCAAGCAGGGACACCTACTTATGCAAGAGATTTAGCAAAAACCATTTTAGAGATATTGCCTAACATAGAAAATGACAGCGTAGAGATTTATAATTATTCCAATGAAGGTGTACTTTCTTGGTATGATTTTGCCAAAGAGATCATGAGAATGGCAAAACTCGACTGCAAGATAAACCCGATAGAAACCAAACAATACCCTACTCCCGCTGCCCGTCCCCACTACTCTTTGCTCAACAAATCAAAGATAAAAGAGGATTTTGATATCACAATCCCTTACTGGAAAGATAGTTTAGATGAGTGTCTAACAAAAATGGGAGAGAGAAAATGAGACTTGGGCAAGAACAGATTGACTTGTTAAAAAATAAATTAAAAGCGCTCTCTTTAAATGCAAAAATTTATCTTTTTGGTAGCAGAGTAGATGATACAAAAAAAGGTGGAGATATTGATTTACTTGTTGTGAGTGACGAAATAACAAAAAAAGATTTGCGGATTTTAAGAGTAGAATTTTTCAAATATTTTGGCGAACAAAAGCTTGATATTGTTCTTGATAATGGAGAATTTAAAAATCCTTTTACTAAACATATATTTCAAAAGGCGGTTTTATTATGATGCTTGAAAAACTTTTACAAGATAAGATCTTACTCCAAAAACAACTATCATGGATCCAAATATCTTTTGATGAGTGTTCTAAAATAGGAATAAAGAAAGAGTATACCATAGAAGAATTTGGCAAATTTGAGACACTTTGCAGTAGATATAGCAGAGGTATAGATTTTTTAATTAGAAAGATTTTTAGAACACTTGATGAATATGAATTTGAAAATCAAGGAACACTCATAGATGTAGTAAACAATGCCCATAAAAGAGGATTGTTTGAGGACATAGAAGAGCTCAGGATCATGAAAGATGTACGAAACACGATAGCCCACGAATACATTGAAGATGATTTAGTTGAAGTATTTGATGAAGTTTTGCAATACTGTGAAAAATTAATCATTATTATTGAAAATACTTTAAATTATATAGAAGAGATAAACAATGCAAAATAACAAAAACATACTATTGACAGGAACAGCCGGCTTCATTGGCTCAAACTTTGTACCATACTTTTTAGAAAAGTATCCAGACTACACGCTCGTAAACCTTGACTTACTCACTTACGCAGGAAACCTGGAAAACCTCAAAGAGTGCGAAGGCAATCCAAGATACAAGTTTATCAAGGGCGACATCTGTAACCGTGAACTTGTAGAGTATCTATTTACAGAATATGACATCCAAGGTGTCATCCACTTCGCAGCAGAGTCCCATGTCGATAACTCCATCAAAAACCCGGGTGTATTCATAGAGACGAATGTAACGGGCACTTTTACCCTACTAGATGTGGCTCAAAAGTACTGGATGGACAAACCATTTGTCTACAAAGAACAATACCGTCATTGCGAGGAACGAAGCAATCTACTCCCTCGCTTTCATCATATCTCAACAGACGAAGTTTACGGTACGCTAGGCGAAACTGGACTTTTTACAGAAAAAACCCCCTACGCACCGAACTCTCCTTACTCAGCGTCCAAAGCATCTAGCGACATGATAGTGCGAAGCTACCAAGAAACCTACGGGCTCAACACCGTCATCACCAACTGCTCAAACAACTACGGTCCAAAACAGCATGATGAAAAGCTCATCCCGACCATCATTCGAAAAGCGCTAGCGGGAGAGAGTATCCCTATCTACGGTGACGGCAAAAACATCCGCGACTGGCTCTATGTACTGGATCACTGCAAAGGGATAGATATAGTGTACCACACAGGTAAAACTGGAGAAGTCTACAACATTGGCGGACGCAATGAGCGAACCAATCTGCAGATAGTGGATAGCATATGCGCAATCCTTGATGAAAAAGTTCCTCCACAAAACGTCATTGCGGGTGCAACGAAGCAATCTATCTCTTCCTATAAAGAACTTATCACTTTCGTAGAAGACAGAGCCGGACACGATAGACGCTATGCTATCGATGCAACAAAACTTGAAACCCAACTGGGATGGAGGGCAGACGAAACATTTGACACAGGCATTGTGAAGACAGTTGAGTGGTATTTGGAAAAGTATCAAGTAAACAGTTTACTTACACCCCGCCAATGAAGCTCAAAGCCGAAAATGACACTGACCCCTCTGTCATTGCGATGAGCGAAGCGACGCGGCAATCTCGTTGGTAGGACTTAAAATGTAAAATACACTTTTCATTTAGCAAAAAATGTACTATAATGATAAGTAAATTTATCTTTAGGAGTATTTTGTGAATGAGATTAGGGTGTTGTTAGATGATGAGCGAATAGGTGAACTTGTTTTTGATGATAAGAAACGAGAATATGCTTTTAACTACATAAAACAAAGTGCTCCCATCTCTCTTACCATGCCCTATAAAAAATCCTCATACCTATGGCAGCACTCTCTTCACCCTATATTTGAGATGAATCTTCCTGAGGGTTACCTGTTTGAGGTGTTTAAAAACCATCTGTCCAAGGAGTATGGATACATCAATGATTTTTTGGTCTTTTCATACTTGTCACCAAATATTGAGAGCCGATTGACCTTTGAGAGCGAATTTGACAAGCGGTTGTTTGATGGTGTAGATATTGATGAAATTTTAAATAACGACAGTGAAGATACATTTTTAAAGTTATTGAGAATTTTTTTAGATAAAAATGCCATATCCGGCATCCAGCCAAAAACATTAGCACTCATAAAGGACAAAGAGAGCCTGTCCCTAAAAGAGTATATCGTTAAAACATGGGGGGAGGAGTATCCTTATCTTGCAGAAAATGAGTACTTTTGCATGAAAGCCGTTCAGTATGCAGGCGTTAATGTTGCAGATACACAACTTTCAAAGAACAAAAAGTTTTTATTGGTAGAAAAATTTAACTATGATAAAAAAAATGGCAAGTATCTAGGTTTTGAAGAGGTACTTGTTCTTTTGGGAAAAAATAGAGATAAAAAATACAGCGGAAGCTATGAGCAGATAGCAAAAACCATTTATGCCGTTGCAACCGATAAAGAAACCTCAATGAGAGCGCTTTATAAAACAATTGTCATGAGTTACCTTTTAAAAAATGGGGATGCCCACCTAAAGAATTTTGGTGTCCTTTATGATGGAGAGTTTAAAAACATCTATTTTGCACCGGCTTATGACATAGTCAATACCACCGCCTATATTTTTAAAGACAAACCTGCTTTAACCATGTTCGGGAAAAAGCTTTGGTTTGGTAAAAATGAACTCATAAAATTTGGAACCAATCACTGTTATTTATCTTTAAGCAGTGCCACTCTTCTCTATGGGGAGTGCAAAAGTGCTTTGTTGAAAATCATGGAAGAGCTTGAAAAATATATGATTGAAAATCCACTCTTTAAAGATATAGGCATTAAAATGATAGAGAGCTGGAAGTTGTCACTTACGGAAAAAAGCTATAAGGAGATACCGGATGAAGTTATTCGACATTGGACAAAAAGTTAAAGAACTCAGAAAAGAGAAAGATCTGACACAGGAGCAGCTGGCAAATATTGCCTCCATATCCAGAGTAACACTGGGGAAGCTGGAGCGGGGACAAATGGGATCTGTTTCTGTTAAAACCCTAGATATCATCTTGGATACCTTGGATTATGAGATAGAATTTAAAAAAAGAGACAATTATAATTTTGGACTGCCTACGCTAGATGAGCTTAAAGAGACATAGCATCCTTTCGTCATAGCGACATCCCTCTGTCATTGCGAGGAGCAAAGCGACGTGGCAATCCACCTCGTCATTGCGAGAAGCGAAGCGACGCGGCAATCTCGGCAATCTGTTTATCTTATAACCCATTAATGAACTACTAAGCCGTAAGCCACTAAGATTTAAACTCTGAAAATTAACAAATATAAGCATCAGGAAAGAAACCTTGCAAACAAACAAAAAAACCAATACAGATACCTCCTCACAGAGCAAGGCATACAAGAGAAGATAGAACTGATATGAATGATTGTACAATAGCAAAAGGAAAAAAATGATAGATTTTACTAAGTTTAAAATAGAAATTTATACAAATAGGAAAACACCTATCGTAATAGATAATCAAAATTTATTTTATATAAAAGATGATGGAATTGATGAGCTTTTTGTAAAAATCTATTATGATGGTGTAGAAATAGGTCAAGGCATAGTTTTAGATTTTTATAAAGAATTTATAAATATTGAGTCAAATGGACAAGCATCTACTCAGATAAAAACTTTTCCTTTTCACGGTAGTACAAAAGATAAATATACTAACTATGGAAATAAAATTTATCAATTAAAATATCTAAAAAATCCACCAATCTCACAAACTCAAAGAGATATTTATATAAATGAATTTACAAATAATATAAACTTATATATACCACAACTATTGGAGTTGAACCAAAACCTCAAATTAAGCTATATCCCCTCTAGTTCACTCCTGCCTGATGACATAGCAAAACAATTAAGTGATATATCATTGCTAGAAGTAGCAAATATAATCTCAAAAAGTAGTGGATTTGATAGTAAAAATATTACTAATTTTGAAGAAGGTATAAAACATTCTTTTGTAAAATACAATATAGATGAAGATTTTTTAAGAATAAATCCAAATGTACAATTCATCATTATAGATGATGTTATGGGAAACGGTAGTTCAATGGCTACAGTTTTAAAAAAGATTTATGATAAAACTCAAAAATTAAACTACTTTTTTATAGTCGCTAAGGATGTAAAAAGATGAAAAGTGTATTTATAAGTGGTTCTATATCTATCAAAAGACTTCCGCATGAAGTGATAAAGAGCTTCGATAAAATTATTGTTCAAAATATACCAGTATATGTAGGTGATGCAAATGGTATCGATGTACTTACCCAAGACTACTTTGCTTCTAAAAATTATACTAACCTCAAAGTATGTACTATATACGAAACTCCAAGGAATCAAGCATCAAGGCTTTTTGAAATCAAGCAAGTAAATCATGATGTGAGTATTGTAAGTGAGAGAGAAAAGCAAACTGCAAAAGATGTATATATGACACAACATAGTGATTACTCTTTTGTCATCTGGGATGGTAAAAGTAAAGGAAGTTATGCAAATATCACAAGAGCTATGGAAAGCCAAAAAAAACTAAAAGTATATTATCTACAAGAAAATAGATGTTTAAGCATTAGTGAACTTGAAAGTAAAAATATAGAGATGCTATATAAATCAAATATAGGTTACACGGCAAGTGAGATTGTAAATAAAATCAAATCTTCAAATCTATATATAGGTATCTCAAAAGTAAGTGAATTAAAAGAATGGCTGGTAAGCCATAGAGTATTTAAAGTAAATCAAACTAAGGTAGAGATAAATAAAGAATACAAAAACTACTTTATCGTAGAAAACTACAGAGGAAAAGAAACTGTTAAATATAAGTATGATGTGATAGACCTACTTAAAAAAAGTACTATATTTGGAGTTGGACAATGAGTTTTATGACTAAAAGAAAAAATTATCCTCATTGGCGGTGCTGCCCGACTCTCTCTCATCATTTGACCAAAGGGAATGCCCGTGGTGCCCATGAAAACGGGAATCCCTCTTCTTGCTCCACCTCTCCCGAGCTACCCGCCCAAGACACAGACTGCCACGCTATGCTCGCAGTGACGGAACGTTTGTCATTGCGAGGAGCGAAGCGACGCGGCAATCCCCCTCTGTCATTGCGAGGAACAAAGCGAAGCGACAATCCACCTCTGTCATTGCGAGGAGCGAAGCGACGTGGCAATCTCGGCAATTTGTTTATCTTATCCCCCATTAATGAAGCTCAAAGCCAAAAGCCACTAAGATTTAAACTCTTGGATTGATAACAAATATAAGCACAACGAAAAAGTAACCTCATTTTTTCGCAGGTACAAATAGCGTATAATAGAAACAATGATCTTGAAAGGGCAGTGATAAACGACAACCTGCAAAAACAACTCAAGACTTCATAAACTTTGTCAAAGACATCAGACAAAAGATACTCACAAGCCAGTACGAAGCGCTCAAAGCGGTTAACAAAAAACTCATCAATCTCTATTGGGAGATTGGAAAAAGTATCGTTGAGAAGCAAGCGATGCACGGATGGGGCAAATCAGTCGTAAAAAACCTCTCAGAAGAACTACAAAAAGAGTTTGTGGGGATGAAGGGTTTTAGTGTTCAAAACCTCTGGAACATGAGACAGTTTTATCTTGAATACAAAGACAATGAAAAACTCCAACCATTGGTTGGAGAAATTAGTTGGACGAAAAACGTAGTCATTTTTCAAAAGTGCAAAGATACTTTAGAACGAGAATTTTACATCAAAATGACAATAAAGTTTGGCTGGACGAAAGATGTTTTGATTCATCAGGTGGGAAACAAGTCATATGAAAAATTTCTGCTCAATCAAACTAATTTTGATAAAACCATGGTACAAAAATATCAGCATCAAGCAGTATTGGCTGTAAAAGACGAATATAATTTTGACTTTTTAGATTTGTCAGAAGCGTACAACGAACACGAATTGGAAATCGGGCTCATAAACAAGATAAGAGAATTTTTGGCTCAAATGGGCACAGACTTTACTTTTATAGGAAATCAATATAAGCTAGCAGTAGCTGATGAAGAGTATTTTATAGACCTGCTTTTGTATCATAGACGGCTCAAATCACTTATTGCTATTGAACTGAAAATAGGAAAATTCAAACCTGAATATGCGGGAAAGATGAATTTTTATCTAGCTATTTTAAACGACACGGTAAGGCTAACTGATGAAAGTCCTTCTATAGGTATCATCATCTGCAAAGAAAAAAAACGTACAACAGTTGAATATGCCCTCAAAGATAGCAATCAGCCCATAGGTGTGGCAACCTATAAACTGACAGAATCTTTGCCTCATGAGCTCAAAGGTCTTTTGCCCTCCTCCAAAGATATAGAGGAAAAACTCACTGGGATGCTGGAGGATATTAAATGACCGGATTCATTTCACTCCCAACGAATCAGGTCAAGAGCAAGAGCACTGGATCCCCAGTCAAGCTGAGAATGACACTGACCGCCGTCATTGCAAGGAGCAGAGCGGACACCCCCATCGTCATTGCGAGAAGCGAAGCGACGTGGCAATCTTGGCAGCTGCCCGACGAAAGAAGACTGCCGCGCTTTGCTCGCAGCGACGGAACGTTTGTCATTGCGAGGAGCGAAGCGACGTGGCAATCTCGGAACTTGCCCATTAATGAAGCTCAAAGCAAAAAGCCAATAAAATTCAAACTATGAAATTAGTAACAAATATAAGCATTAGGAAACAAATCTTGCAAAACGAAGAGTTGACACTGTCTATCTTGCGAAACATAGACACCCTTAAAACACAAAAGACACTTTCTCAAGAAGGTGGCTATAAGATCATGAGCTATTTTGAGTAAAGAAGACTAATGCAAGAAGCAATCAAAATCTTTGAAGAGAAAAAAGTAAGAACCAATTGGGATGAAGATGCCCAGAAATGGTATATATCTATTGTTGATGTTGTTGAGATACTCACAGATAGTAAAGATTTTCAAACGGCTAGAAAGTATTGGAATAAGTTAAAACAAAGACTCAAAGCAGAAGGAAATGAAACGGTGACAATTTGTCACCAGTTGAAATTAAAAGCCCATGATGGAAAAATGAGACTAACCGATGTAGCAGATACAGAGCAACTTTTTAGACTTATCCAATCCATCCCATCGCCAAAAGCAGAGCCTTTTAAACTTTGGCTAGCTAGAGTGGCAAGTGAGCGACTTGATGAGATGAGCGACCCTGAGCTTAGCATCGATAGAGCATTGAAGCAGTATTTGGAACTTGGGTACAGTGAAAACTGGATAAATCAAAGACTAAAAAGCATAGAGATACGAAAAGAACTCACAGATGAATGGAAAAGAGTTGGGCTAAAAGAGGGGCAAGAGTTTGCTACACTTACCGACATCATCACAAAAACTTGGGCAGATAAAACGACCAAAGAGTATAAGATACTCAAAGGTCTGAAAAAAGAAAATTTAAGAGACAACATGACAAATACAGAGTTGATTCTTAATATGTTGGCAGAAGCTTCTACAAAAGATATATCAGAAGCTACAAATCCGAAAAATCTTGATGAGAGTAAAAAAGTGGCACGACAAGGTGGAAATGTAGCAAAAGTCGCACGAGCAGAACTTGAAGCCAAAACAGGTAAAAAAGTAGTAACAAATCAAAATGCAAAGCATTTGTTAGATACCAAACAAGATGAGAAGACTTAAATGAATGAAACTAGCAAGGGAATGCCCGTGGTGCCCATGAAAACGGGAATCCTCGTCATTGCGAGGAGCAAAGCGGCGTGGCAATCTTGGCAATCTTTTTATCTTACACCCCATTAATGAAGCTCAAAGCTAAAATCCATTAAAATTCAAACTCTGAAATTAGTAACAAATATAAGCATTAGGAAACAAACCTTGCAAAACGAAGAGTTGACACTGTCTATCTTGCGAAACATAGACACCCTTAAAACACAAAAGACTCTCTCACAAGAGCTTGGCATCAGCATCGGCAAGGTCAACTATGTGCTCAATGCCCTCATCGACAAAGGGCTCATCAAAGCCGAAAGCTTCTTTGCAAACAAACAGAAAAACCAATACAGATACCTGCTCACAGAAGATGGTATAAAAGAGAAGATAGAACTGACGACGAAGTTCATCGAGAGAAAAAAAGCGGAGTATGATGTACTGGTTTTGGAACTTGAGAGATACAATGAGGGAATTCTAAAATGAATAAAAAAATGTATAACTGGTATAGATACTCCAATACAAAGGGAAAAAATGTTCAACAATAAAAACATACTAATAACAGGTGGTACAGGAAGTTTTGGAAAGAAATATACTGAAATTATCCTTTCAAAATACAAACCAAACAAAATCATTATCTACAGCAGAGACGAGCTTAAACAATATGAAATGGGTCAAGAGTTTACTGATCCTTGTATGCGTTATTTTATAGGTGATGTAAGAGATGGCGGGAGACTGAAAGAGGCAATGGATGGTGTTGATTTTGTTATACATGCTGCTGCTCTTAAACATGTACCTGTAGCTGAATATAACCCTATGGAGTGTATTAAAACCAATATCAATGGGGCTCAAAATGTTATAGAAGCAGCCATAGCGTGTGGAGTAGATAAAGTTATAGCACTTTCTACGGATAAAGCTGCTAATCCTATTAACCTTTATGGTGCCACTAAACTAGCGTCAGATAAACTTTTTGTGGCTGCGAATAACATGGTGGGTAGTAGAAAAACAAGATTCTCAGTCGTTCGTTATGGAAATGTGACAGGAAGTCGTGGGTCGGTTATACCTTTCTTTAAAAAGCTTCTTGACGAAGGCGCGACAGAGCTTCCTATTACAGATGAGAAGATGACAAGATTTTTGATTACCCTTGATGATGGTGTGAATTTTGTACTTAAAAACTTTGAGAGAATGTATGGTGGTGAGATATTTATTCCTAAAATTCCTTCTATGTATATGACGGAATTGGCTAAAGCCATAGCTCCTAATGTACCACATAAGATCATAGGGATTCGTCCGGGAGAAAAACTCCATGAAATTATGTGCCCTTCAGATGACTCTCATCTTACTTTAGTATTTGATGATCACTTTGTAATTCAACCTAGTATTCAATTTGCACATAAAACTGATTTTACACAGAATAGACTTGGGGAAAAAGGTGTACCCGTAGAGCAGGGATTTGAGTACAATTCTGGAAACAATACGGATTGGCTAACCCATGAAGATCTTTTAGAAATGATAAAAGAGTATATCTAATGAATTTTATCCCCTATGGCAAACAACAACTAGACCAAAGTGACATTGATGCGGTTGTTGAGACCTTGCACTCTGACTACTTAACAACGGGCCCTAAAGTTAAAGCATTTGAAGATGCTCTAAGTGTGTATTGTAATGTTAAATATACAGTTGCAGTTGCAAATGGTACTGCTGCATTACACTTAGCGTCTATTGTATTGTTAAACAAGGGGGATAAAGTACTTACCACTCCAAACTCTTTTTTAGCCACATCAAATGCCATTTTGTATGTGGAAGCAAAACCTATTTTTGTTGACATTGCCCATGATGGGAATATCGATCTTGATTTATGTGAAGAGGCATTAAAAAAAGACAGTTCCATCAAAGCTATATATGCAGTTGCTTTTTCAGGTCGTATGATAAATCAAGAAAAACTAAAGTATCTAAGAAAAACTTACGATATTGTCATCTTGGAAGATTGTGCTCATGCTATTGGAGCTAAAGATGGTGATGTGAGAGCAGCATCTTGCACGAACAGTGACATCTCAATATTATCATTTCACCCTGTTAAACATATGACTACTGGTGAAGGTGGAGCCATTACTACTAATTCTAAAGAACTGTATGAAAAACTTTTAACTTTACGTGGACATGGTATGGTAAAAACACCAGAGATGAAACCTTGGGAGTATGAGATGCGTGAACTAGGGTTTAACTACCGTATCACA
Source organism: Sulfurovum sp. (assembly GCA_024637255.1). Taxonomy (GTDB): domain Bacteria; phylum Campylobacterota; class Campylobacteria; order Campylobacterales; family Sulfurovaceae; genus Sulfurovum. The sequence goes on along the minus strand of JAGXFO010000009.1, from coordinate 10,593 downwards.
GATATGCAGTGTGCCTTAGGCTTGTCTCAACTTAAAAAGTTGGATGGTTTTATAGGGAGGCGCATAGAGTTGGTTAAAGCGTATGATAAAGCTTTTGAAAATAGCATTGTTAAGCCCCTTTATACCTATGATGGAAAATCTTCTTATCATCTCTATGTGGTTCAGGTTGATTTTACAAAGCTCAATATCTCAAAAGAGGATTTATTTAATCTCTTAAGAGAGGAAAACATAGGTATTCAACTTCACTATATTCCTATTAACAAACAACCATACTATAAATCATTGGGATATGGAAATGAGCACACGCCTGTCATGGACAGCTATTATGAGCAATGTTTTTCACTGCCAATGTATGCTTCATTATCAGATGAAGAACAAACCTATGTTATCAAATCGCTTTTTGAGGTTCTAAATGGCTAAAGCAGTGGCTATTATTCCTGCTCGTGGAGGAAGCAAGAGGATACCAAGAAAAAACATTAAAGATTTTTTTGATAAGCCTTTGATCGCCTACTCCATACAAGCTGCGCTCGAATCAAACTTGTTTGACAAAATCATCGTCACGACGGATGATGAAGAGATCGCCGATATTGCAAAAAAGTATGGAGCTGAAGTGCCGTTTATCAGACCAAAAGAGCTCTCGGATGATTTCACCGGAACGACAGATGTGGTAAACCATGCGCTTGAGTGGCTGAAAGAACATGGCGAAGAGTATGACTACGTTTGCACTATCTATGCAACGGCGCCTCTGCTGCAGTCTAAATATCTCATCGAAGGTTTTGATAAATTGAAAAACTCTGATGCGGTCAACGCCTTTTCGGCGACTTCCATGCCCTTCCCTATTCAAAGAACATTCAAGATAACAGATGCTGAAAGATGTCAGATGTTCTGGCCGGAAAACTACAGCACAAGAAGTCAGGATCTTGAAGAAGCATACCAGGATGCCGGCCAGTTTTACTGGACAAAAGCAGATAAAAGATCAAAAGAGATCATGTTCGGAAAAGAGAGTATCCCTATCATCCTTCCTAGGCATCTAGTCCAGGATATCGATACATTAGAAGACTGGCAAAGAGCAGAGATCATGTATAAAGTCATCAAAGAGCAAGAGAAAAGCTAATGAAAAATATTCTCTTCAGAGCCGACTCATCATCCACCATCGGCACCGGCCATATTATGAGAGATCTTGTTTTGGCGGAACAGTTCAAAGATGCCAATATCATCTTTGCAGCCCAGAACCTACCGGGCAATATCAACCATAAGATTGAAGAGAAAAGTCATCAAGTTGAAATCCTTGGCTCAAACGATATTGAAGAAATTATAGAGCTCATAAGGAAGTATGCTATTGACATGATCGTTATTGATCATTACGGTATAGATTATACTTATGAAAAACAGTTGAAAGAAAAAATAGGTGTAAAAATATTTGTATTTGACGATACGTATGACAAACACTATTGCGATGTCCTGCTCAACCATAATATATACGCAGATGAAAAAAGATACAAAGGATTGATTCCTGAAGGCTACGAGCTAAGATGCGGAGCTAAATATACACTTCTACGAAAAGAATTTATAGAAGAAAAAAAGAAAAAAAGAAATTTTAACCACAATCATAAGAATGTTTTTATCGCTATAGGTGGTACCGATCATTCAAATATCAACACCTCTATTTTAAAAGTTTTGGAATCTTTCCCAAATGTGTATGTTCATCTCGTAACCACAACAGCCAATGTCCATTTAGACAAGCTTAAAGCATATACTCAAGGCAAACAAAACATCACTTTGCATATCAACACCGATCAGATTGCAAAACTAATGCATGAAGCTGATTTTGCTATAGTTACTCCAAGTGTGACACTAAATGAAATTTTTTATATGGGATTGCCATTTATTGCTATTAAAACAGCAGAGAATCAAAAAGAGATGGTGGCATTTTTAGAGAAAAATGATCTTACGGTTATAAAAGAATTTAATCCCTCTGTTTTAACTAAAAAAATAGAGGAGATGATGAGATGAAACTTATTAATTTTACAGATTTGACTTTAGGGCAAAAAAAGATGATTTTAGAATGGCGAAATCATCCAGATGTTAGAAAATGGATGTACACAGATGATGAGATTGCCTTGAAAGATCATGTTGAGTTTATTGAATCGTTAAACAACAGAAAAGACAAAGTATATTTTTTGCTGCAAAATGAAACTGAATCTATTGGTGTTATTGATTTTACAGATATTACAAAAGATAGTTGTGAATTTGGCTTATATGCCAATCCAAATTTACGAGCAAAAGGTAAAATCATAATGAATGAAATAATAAAATATGCTTTTGAAGTTCTAAAAGTTTCAAAACTTAAAGCTGGGGCTTTAAAAGATAATGAAAAAGCAGTTTTTCTTTATCATTCATTTAATTTTCAAGAAATAGACAAGAAAATCATAAATGAAAAAGCAGTTATTTGCATGGAGCTGAAAAATGAAAAATGTTGATATGCAGATCGACATTACTTACAAAGGTTTTTTAGTCCAACTTAAACAAAAAATTTATAGTGCCAAATCAAAAGCGATACTTTCAGCCAATGGGCTAATGATAGAATTGTATTTTGAGATAGGCAAAGAGATAGTTACAAAGCAAGAGGGTTTGGGTTGGGGTAAATCCGTGGTAGAGCAAATGAGTAAAGATTTGATTGATGAGTTTGGAGAGAAAAGTGGATATTCTAGCTCCAATCTTTGGAGAATGAGAAATTTTTATTTATCATACAAGGACAAAGAAAAACTCGCACAGCTTGTGCGAGAAATATCTTGGGGACAAAATATACTTATTTTTGAAAAGTGTAAAGATGAACAAGCACAAGAGTATTATATTAAAAATACCATAGAGTATGGTTGGAATAGAAATGTGCTGACTCATCATATCAAAACCAATCTTTTTGGGAGAGACGATAAACAAAAAAAATCAAACAACTTTGAAGTTTCTTTGCCGTTACATCTTTCAGAGTTAGCTATAGATATTGTAAAAAGTGAATACAATTTAGAGTTTTTAGAAGTATCCAAAGATGTTCATGAGAGACAAGTTGAAAACGCTCTGATAGAGAATATTAAGAGATTTTTATTAGAGCTTGGGTATGGGTTTAGTTTTGTTGGCAATCAATATCAATTATCTTTGGGTGAAAACGAATATTTTATAGACTTATTATTTTTTCATAGAAAACTCAATGCACTTGTTGCCATAGAGTTAAAAGTCGGAAAGTTCAAGCCAGAATATGCCGGTAAGATGAATTTTTATCTCAATGTTTTAAATAACAAGGTTAAAATGCCTCATGAAAATCCTTCGATAGGGATAATTCTTTGTACGGATAAAGATGGCTTAGAGGTTGAGTATGCTTTGCAAAATGTAGTGCAACCAATGGGTGTATCGACTTATACAGTTAAAGAAAAACTCCCAGAGGAGTTTAAAAATATGTTACCCACACAAGAAGAACTCAACAAGGAGCTAACTAAATGAAAATCGGACATTTTGACTTAGAAAAAGATGGTGTTTATATTATCGCGGAGCTGAGCGCCAACCATGGTGGAAAGATCGAGATTGCAAGAGAGACAATCAAGGCTGCTAAAGAGATAGGAGCCAATGCTATTAAACTTCAGACATATACAGCAGATACTATTACTCTTAATTGCGACAACGAGGATTTTATTATCAAAGGGGGAACGCTTTGGGACGATAAGAGACTGTATGATTTATATAAAGAAGCTTATCTTCCTTGGGAATGGCATAAAGAGCTGTTTGATTATGCAAGAGAGATAGGCATAGATATCTTCTCTTCACCATTTGATAAAACAGCTGTTGATTTTTTGGAACAGTTCAATCCATCTGCTTATAAAATTGCTTCTTTTGAGATAACCGATTATGAGCTTATAAAATATACAGCGAGTAAAGGAAGACCTATTATCATCTCAACAGGTATTGCAACTATCGATGAGATTCAAGATGCTGTAGACATCTGTAGAGCCGAAGGGAACAATGACATCATTCTTCTCAAATGCACATCGGCTTATCCAGCTGCGTTAGAAGATGCAAACCTGATGACAATTCCAAATTTGGCTGAAACTTTTGGGGTAATTAGTGGTTTTTCTGATCATACTCTTGGTATAACTGCTCCAATTGTTGCAGTGACTTTAGGGGCAAAAGTCATAGAAAAACATTTTATTTTGGACAAATCTATAGGTGGAGCAGATGCTGACTTTTCTTTAGATAAAAAAGAATTTGGTGAGATGATTAAAGCGGTTAGAGATACGGAAAAACTGATTGGAAAAGTAGATTACAGTATGACAGAAAAGAAGAAACAGAGTAGACAGTTCTCCAGAAGCCTTTATGTGGCTGAAGATATTAAAGCTGGTGACGTAATAACTGAACAAAATGTACGTTCTGTTAGGCCTGGTTATGGGTTGCATCCTAAGTATTTGAAAGATATTCTTGGGAAAAAGGCAACAATGGATCTTGAAAAAGGTACAGCTATAAAAATGGATATGGTTAAATGAAAATATTATTTGTAGAAAATAGATATAAAACTTATTTCTGGGAACAGATTGCAAAAGAATTAAGCAAACATGGACATGAAATATTTTGGTTGATTCAAAATCACACATTTGCTCCTGCTTTTGCTAATGTCTATAAAGTACCTTATCCAGCAACAAAATTACAATTAGAAAATGAAGAAGATAGCCAAAGTATCTTTGATTTTATACAGACAACAGATAGAATAATCAATTACTTTAATGGGGCCAATCATCATTACTCATATTATTATAAAGAATTTATGAAGATCATAACTGATGTCAAGCCTAATTTGGTGATTGGTGAATCGACACTTTTTCATGAACTTATGATTATAGATATTTGCAAAAAAAATAATATTTTATATTTGCATCCATCCAGTACTAGTTATCCAATTGGAAGATTTTCATTTTTTGCATACGATACTAAAGAACCATTTAATGGATCCAATGAGATTTTGTCTGATGAAGAGTGTGATCTTTTAATTCAAAATATTAGTGATAGAAAAATTGTACCTGACTATATGAAAAAAGTAGAAAGAACAAATAGTAGTTATCCTACTGCTGGCTCAATTAGAGACAAGTGGACAATTATGTCATCTTTTTTTAAAGGAGAAATTTATAATACTCCTTCTCCTTTGCGTAAACTTGCTCAGGATTTGAAAGTTAAAAATACATTAAGAAAATGGGATAAGTTGGCAGAAAGCAGCAACCAAAAACTACCAACCAAGAATATTATACTTTATCCTCTACAGATGCAGCCAGAAGCAAACTTAGATGTGTGGGGGAATCAGTTTCGTAACCAAACACAATTAGCAAAAGAACTTGCTGCTGCATTGCCTGAAGATTGGCACTTGGTCATCAAAACGAATCCTAAGTCAAAATATGAAATGAATGAAGCATTACTTCAGGTTGTAAAAAATACAAACAATATTATTCCTTTACATAGTAATACGCCCATGAAAGATATATTTGATCTTTCCACACTAGTTGTTACTGTCACGGGTACAGTTGCCATTGAATGCATCCTAGTAAGTAAGCCTCTGGGTCTCCTAGGTCCAAGTGTTGTTAAAGGTTTTAATGGGTGTAATATTCTACAAAATCCAAAAGAGATAAATAATGTAATTTCACTAACAAAGAATAACCAATTTACACCAGCAAATATAAATGACAAAAGAAACTTAATCAAAAAATTAGTTGCATCAAGTTACAAAGGGCTGATTACTGATCCTGTATCAAATCCAAACTGCTTACAGCAAGATAATTTAGACTTAATAGTTCAAGCTATTTTAGATGCTGGGCTCAAAGAATATATCTATGAAAATTAAATCAATAGCCTTTTTCTGTTTCATTTTTCCTCCAAGTAAAATTAAAAATTATATTTTAAAACTATTTGGATGGAAAATTGCAAATGATGTATATATAGGGTTTTCATATATATTAACAAGTAAAGTTGATTTGTACGATAATACACGGATTGGTCATTTTAATTTTATTAATTCACCTTACCTTAAAATGAAATCAAAAGCTTATATTCAAAATTTAAATAGAATTACCGGGCCTATTTATATAGTTTTAAACGATTCTGCTGCCATTGGCAATATGAATACCATAAAAAGAGCAAATCCTCCAATAAGTTGGGGAAAGTCAGTTCTGAAAATAGGATTTGGATCAAAGATTACCAGTAAGCATACCATTGATTGTACACGGCCAATCTATATTGGGGAACACTCTATCCTTGCAGGCGAAAGCAGTCAATTGTGGACTCATGGATATATTCATAATTCAACTGGCAAAGATAGATTTAGAATAGATGGCTCAATTAAGATAGGTAATAATGTTTATATAGGATCAGCAACTGTGATTAACCCCGGTATCTGTATTTCAGATGCCATAACAATTGGATCGCATGCAACAATTGCTAAATCTCTGCAGAAACCAGGATTATATGCTAATCAATCATTACGTCATATACCGCTGGACTACGACGAAGCCTATAAAAAATATACTAAAGTAAGGTCAAAAAAAATAATTGAAAAAATTGTGCATAAAAAGTGTTAATTTGAAAAAATATATTTTATATTTATCACTATTTGGTGCTAGTAAAAGTGCTGTACTCTTTGCTCCGCTGATAGCAGCATCTGTTTTATCTCAAAGTAATTACGGTTTATTGGAATGGTCACTTTCTTTTGCAATGATGCTAAGTATATTTTTGTCTCTTGGTGCAGGGGGCGTATTGTCATTTGAAATCATAAAACATGAAACAAATGGCCTGATCAATACCACACTATTTTATGCTCTTCTCATATCTTTACTTCTGGGAATTCTTGGAAGTATCAGTATTATATTTTTTGAACCTTCGCGTATAAGTTATATTTTAGGATTTACAGGAGTATTTATAGGACAATTTGTTTTAAGTGCCTATCTGAAAGCTAAAGATAGAGGAGCCTATGCCAGCATTGTTGAGAGTTTTATCTATATTGTTATTTTACTTCTTGTATTTAATTCAATATTTCAAGAGATTAAATCTCTTGAATTTTTACTTGTTTTTCCTTTTTTCACAATTGTATTTTCAATTATCTTGTTTTTCCTCATTAGCGACAGGACTCAGTTAAAGAAAGAAAACTTTTTTCTTTTTATTCAGAGGGGCTTTCCTATTATGATATCAAGTCTGTTGGCTATAGGTTTTGTAAATTTACCGAGAATTCTATTGGGCAGTTTCGAATCATTTGAAAGCGTTGGGGTGTTTTCTCTTTATTTTCGTTGGGCTGCAATTGCATTGGCTGCATACCAGTTTGCACTTGTTATTAATTTTCGTAAAATTTATACATATTCTTCTGAAAAATTAGATCGTTACATTGTTGCTATAGCTTCTATGGTCTTATTTATTGGATTTTTTATTATACTGGGATTGGAAGTAATTGAAAAATATGATATTCCTTTTCATTTAGCTGTACCCCAACAAGATATTTTGATTCAAGGTTTAATGGCAGGAACCATTACCTTATGGGCAATTGGAACTTCATTAGAAGGTCTTTTTTATAGAGAACATTTAAGCAAACTGCAAATTTACTCTTCTATTTTTGGTATAGGCATATTCTTGTTAAGTGTTATGTTCTTAAGTAGTTTTATTTCAAATGTTATTTTAATTTTTTCACTTTCGTGGTTTGTAAGTTATATTGCAATCGTAATATTACAACTTTTCTTTTTACAAAAATATTTAAATACTTATTTCAAAAATATGAATATTGCTATTTTTACAATTGGTTTCATCGAAGCTATCTTGATCATAAATGAAGGATTATTATGACTACTAAAAACCTACAGAAAAAAAGAGTGCAGCTGAGGCTTAGAATTATTTCGCCGATAACAATATTTCTTATGGGGATACTTTTTATTGGCATCTTAATTCTAATAGCTCCTGTGGACTATCTATATCTTGGTTCACCTTATAGCTGGATGTATGTGGAATTCTCCATATTCTTTCTTTTTATTGGTCTAATATTTGGGATGGGCGGAATTCGGCTAAAATCAACAGTTATTTCTGTAAATATCAATATTGAAACACTAAAAAATATATTCATAATAGCATCATTATTAGCAAGTTTTGGGGTTATATTAAGAATATTAGACAAATACTATATCAGAGGTGCTAGCATCAGCGCAAATATGATGGAGAATAGAGATATTCTCGCCGAAGCAAGTCTTAACGCCTTTTCTGTTACATCATCATTTTTTTATCCACTAGTTCTTCTTCTTCCATTTTTATATTTATTACTTAGGAAAGTTAATGCACATAATATCTTTTATTTTTTAGCACTAGTTTTATTGTCATTATTTCCTATAGTTGATGGCATTTTATTCGGATCAAGATCTGTGATTATGATTTGGTTATTCTTGATTCTAATGTACTTATCTGTTTTTGGTTTTTTTGAGTTTAAAATGATTAGCAAAAAAGCATTGCTTGTCCCAGTATTACTTATTTTGTTTTTTATCTTAAATGGTTATATGTTTGACCACCGAACAAGCTTAATGGGTATGGAGCCTTCTGAATCTACTCAAATCTCTGTTTATGCTTATTTTTTACCCTTAAAAGACTCATATGTGACATTGCTACAGTCAAATGAAGGAAATTTAATTTATTTTTTTATTTTAGGTATTTTAAATTTTATACAGTATATGACTCATGGTCTCTTCGAATTATTATATTTAGTAGATAACTTTACCTCTGATAAAATGCTACTTGGAGAACAAAACTTTGCAATAATTGTCAAATTTATATATAAAATTTTACAAATTCCTTTTTCCTTTGCAGACAATTCTGAAATATTAGTAAGAACTGGAATATACAATACTTTATTTGGTCCAATATATTATGACTTCGCTTTTTTTGGTATAGGTTTTTCACTGATATTAGGTCTTCTAATTGGATTTATTTCAAAGAAAGTTATGAATGGAGATATATTTTTATATCCACTATATTTATATTTTTTATTACTTTTATTTTTTTCGTTAGTAGTTAATATGATTATATTTGGACAAGGATTATATAATATGGTTGCATTTAGTATTTTTTATTTTTTAAGTAAATTTCTATATTTACCAAAAAAAATATAGATTTAAAAAGGGTATAGGAATGAAAAAAGCATTAATACATGACTGGTTCAGCGTATACGCCGGAGCAGAAAAGTGTGTAGAGAGTTTTACTAATATTTGGGATGATTTTGAAGTATATAGTCTAATAGATTTTTTGAGTGATGAAGATAGAGAGATTATCTTAAAAGGAAAAATAGCACATACTTCATTTATTCAAAATCTACCAAAAGCAAAAGATAAGTATAGAAACTATTTGCCACTATTTCCACTTGCCATAGAGCAGTTTGATTTGGGTGAGTATGATGTGATACTCTCTAGCTCTCATGCCGTAGCAAAAGGTGTTTTGACTCACTCAAATCAGCTACATATTAGCTATGTTCATACCCCTATTCGTTATGCATGGGACCTGTACCATCAGTACATGAAAGAGAGTGGTCTGGACACAGGCCTAAAAGGGAAACTAGCAAAATACTTTTTACATAAAATCCGTATGTGGGATATGAGCACAGTCAATCGTGTGGATCACTATATAGCCAATAGTCACTATATAGCTAGACGAATTAAAAAAGTGTATGGTAAAGAGAGTACAGTTATCTATCCACCTGTAGATGTAAATAAGTTTGAATTGTGTGAGCAAAAAGAAGAGTTTTATATGACCGCTTCAAGAATGGTTCCGTATAAAAAGATTGATATGATAGTAGAGGCTTTTAGCAAAACGGATAAAAAACTGGTAGTCATAGGTACTGGTCCAGATATGGAGAAAATAAAAGCAAAATCTGGGAAAAACATAGAGCTTATGGGATACCAAAGTGACGAAATGATGATAGATATGATGCAAAGAGCAAAAGCATTTGTATTTGCTGCGGAAGAAGATTTCGGTATCACTCCCGTAGAAGCTCAAGCTTGTGGAACCCCTGTGATATGTTTAGGTAAAGGCGGGACGAAAGAAACTGTGATAGATGGTGTTACCGGAGTGCATTTTCAAGAACAAACAGTTGATGATCTGCTAAATGCAATCGAAACACTTGAGCATAATTATGATGATTTTATTCCTAAGCAAATAAGAGAACATGCATTAAAGTTTAGTAAAGACAGATTTGAAAAAGAGATAAAAGAGTTTGTGGAAGAAAAATATGAGATATTTAAAAAAGAGAGGCTATAAAAGATGACCAACATAATTTTATGCGGCGGTAGTGGCACTCGCCTATGGCCGATCAGCAGAACACTTATGCCAAAACAGTTTGTTAAACTTTTCGCCAATAAGTCTTTATTTCAACTGACTGTTGAGAGAAATAGCAAGGTTTGTAAAAGCCAGTTTATTGTTTCAAATGCTGAGCAGTACTTTTTGGCTTTGGATCAGATGGAAGAGATAGATTGCCGCGCTGCGCTCGCAATGACGGGCAAAGAGATAGATTGCCGCGCTACACTCGCAATGACGGGCAAAGAGATAGAT
>JAGXFO010000001.1 GCA_024637255.1 Sulfurovum sp. | reverse complement strand
CAATTTTGCTTTGAAGTCTGCACCATATGTTTTTCTCTTTCTGCTCATCGCATAATCCTCTGTATATTTCTCATATCTAATCTTAGCATTTGGAATAAAAAAGTTCTCTTTTTTGGTTGGAATTTGTGGGAGCATTATAGATTATATATTCAGTAATTTTGATAGGGATTGGCTTAAGATGATGGAAAAGGTTAAAAATTAGAGGGTATTCCTTAATGGAAGAGTTGTATATTAAACATCTTTTCTAAATCTTCCTCACTTATTAAGTTTTGGCACATTGGTTTGGTTATCCGATTATATTAACCTAAACCTATAATTTTTCTATTAAAATATACAACAATAATGACTTGCTATTGATATGTTAATAATTACTATATAATGCTTTTAAAAATAATTATATTGGATATAAATGTCTAAAATAGCATTAAATAGAATAAAGAGCGCAAAAAATAACAACTCCGATACATTAGTCCTAAGTAACTGTGGTTTAACAGAATTGCCAATTGAACTCTTTGAACTTACCCACTTAAAAAAACTTGTAATTGGAGACTTTCCAGTTAATTGGGAAGATGAGATTTTGGGTATAAATTCATTAGATGAAGATGAAGATGAAGAATTAAATTTTAATTCCATTAAAGAACTGCCGAAAGAGTTTACTAAGTTAATAAAACTTGAAGAACTATATCTAGGCAAAGGTGACTTTAGAAATGGTCATTCGGAAATTACAGATATATCTGTATTAAGTAAATTACATAAATTAAAAAAGCTAGACTTGAGCAGTAATAATATAGAAGACATAACTCCTCTACAATTGTTATCTCAGTTAGAATACCTTGACTTAACGTCTAATAATATCAAGGATATCTCCGCACTATCTAAATTAACAAGTTTAAAGTGGTTATCACTTGCAAGTAATAATGTTGAAAATCTAAATCCCATTCAAAATCTTTTGAACTTAAGTGTTCTAAATCTTTATAAAAATGATTTGGAAGATATTTCTTCACTATCAAAACTATCAAATTTGGAATGGCTAAGAGCAAGTAGAAATAAAATTGTAAAAATAGTGTTGCTTGAGAATTTAAAAAAACTTAAGACTCTTGATTTAAGCAATAATAATATTGTAGATATTTCTTCTCTATCAAATCTTTCTAATTTAACTAATATAGAACTTTACTCAAATCGTATTGTTAATATTGAGCCTCTACTTAAACACATAGAAAAAGGTTTAGTAGTAAAACAAAATCATTCTCGCAATAATAAACAAATTAATGTTGGTAATAATCCTTTAGTGCATCCTCCTCAAGCTATAATGGAACAAGGCACGAATGAAATATTGACTTATTTTAATGACCTAAAACAACAAGGTTCAAAAACCTTTAATGAAGCAAAGTTGATAATTGTTGGTGAACCAAACGCCGGTAAAAGTACTTTAATGAAGAAACTTATAGATCCAAATTATATTCCAACTGATATATCAGAGAGTACTTTAGGAGTTGATGTTTATGAAGGTTGGCAATTTGATAATCCTAAAAAAAATGGCAGTAGGTTTAATGCAAATATATGGGACTTTGGAGGTCAACAAATTCAGTATATGACACATCAATTTTTTCTTACTCCAGATGCTGTTTATATATTGGTATATAGTAATGACCGTGATGAACCATCAAATTTCCCTTACTGGTTTAAAATAATTCATTTGCTTGGTGAAAATGAAGAGAGGTATAGTCCTGTTGTAGTAGTGCTAAATGAAAAAAATCAAGAGTTCATTAATAAATTCGATTCCGAATTCTATAGTGAACGCTATCCTGAACTAAAAATTGAGACTTGTTCTGTTGACCTAAATTACAATGACTCCAGATACAAGAATTTACGTACAAAAGTTCAAAAAATGTTAACGGAACTACCACATGTTAATGATCAACGTCCTGCTAGATGGGATGACATTCGTACGGCTCTCAAAGATAAGTCAAAGACGCAGAATCATATCGATTTCTCTGAGTATTCAAAAATATGTAGTAGTTTTGGTGTTACTGATGAGTCAAGTCAAAAGATTTTAAGTGGGTATCTACATAGATTAGGCAGTATATTACATTTTATCAATGATTCATCTCTGATAAATTTTATTATACTTAAGCCTCAATGGGCAGTTGATGCCGTTTATTCAGTATTGTCAGACACAGAAATTTCAAAGGTAGATGGTTACTTCACTCAGGAAAAACTAGATGCTATTTGGGAAAACTATAGTATCGCAGAGCGTGGTAATCTCCTGAATCTTATGAAGCAGGAAAATTTTGAAATATGCTATGAATTGGAAAATAAAAAAGGAACATTTATTGCCGCTCAGCTACTTAATGAAAAACGTCCATTTTATGAATGGGCTGATCAAAATAATTTACGCTTTAGATTTCGCTATAAATATATGCCAGAAGGAATAATAACACGTCTTATTGTCCGAATTAACCATTTAATTGCTAAGCATGAAAATATCGACTTAGTATGGCAAAAAGGTATTGTTATTGAAGAAGACTCTTGCCGTGCTCAGATAAAAGAAGAAGAAAATAATGATGGACTTAAAGTTATTGATATTACAGTTTCGGGAGAGAGAACAAAACAAAAATTTTTACTTAGAAAAATTCGTAGTGAAATTCTCAATATTCATGACAAATGGTTCAAAAATATAAATTTTGAGCAAATGATTCCTTGTACCTGTAGTTTTTGCTCTTCTTCTAGGCCTGCTAATCAAAAATATTTTGAATTTAGTGTACTTGAGCGTGCACAAAATCGTGGAAAGAAAACTATTGAGTGTGATATAGAGTTTATTGAAGTGCCTGTTTTAGAACTTTTGGAAGGGGTTTTTGAAGCTTCAGAAATGCCAGATAAAATTAATAAGCAAGGAGGTTATGAAAGATACTCGGAAATTCATATTCATAACCATGTAGATGTCTCAACTCTGTCGCAAGATGGACATACAAAAGATTCTTTAAAACCTATAAAAAACTCTGATGAACAATTGTCCTGGTATAAAGAATGGTGGTTTTATGGAATATTATCAGGAATTATTACTTTTATTGTGGCTTTATTTTGGTTAACTCCTCTGTGGTCTAGTTTGCTTGGGATAGTTGTTGGTTATTTTGTCTATACTTTAAATCCGAAGCGTCGGTATTTAAAAATGGCTGGTGTTGCTTTAGGTTGGTTTATGCTCTCATCTTCTCCTCCTTTGGCTCTAAAAATAGGATTGATTAATAAAAATTCATGGTTTACTTTTGAGTCTGGAAATCCATTAAATATTATCATATCTTTAGGATTTATGGCTCTTATTGCTTGGTTATTATGGTTAGATTCTAAAGTAAAGTAAAAGTATAGTTTTTTCCTAAAACTATACGAGATACTTATGATTTTCTCTGTAATCTAGGGAGGGGGTCAGCTGAACATACTCGTATTAATTACTCATCCATTAATCCGCTCTATGTCTCTTACCATTAAATGTCACCACCAACGACAATCTAATTTTTTCTTTTGTATCTAATACTAAAAATTCAAAACCATCGATAAGTTCCATCGTTTCTACTAATGCTTTTACTTGTTGTTTCTCTTTCTTTTTTTCTTGTTCCAAGTTTGTATAATAAACTATAGTAGATGGGATTTTTCTTTCCATTGCGACGGTGAGTTGGTCAAAAAACTCAGATGATATGGGGTTATACATCAGTATTATCCACACTTTCCAGTTCTGCCACTTCTGCCACGCCCAACTTCAACAAAAATGCGTACACCATCGCCACCTCTTTAAATGCTTCAAATCTCCCAGAAGCACCACCATGTCCTGTGTCCATGTTGGTATGAAGTAAGAGCATGTTGTCGTCTGTTTTGTAGTCACGTAATTTCGCTACCCACTTTGCTGGTTCCCAGTACTGTACCTGTGAGTCGTGTAGCCCTGTCGTAACCAACATGTTTGGGTACGCAATTTTGGCTACATTGTCATAAGGAGAGTACGCTAACATGTAGTCATAAAACACTTTTTCGTTGGGATTTCCCCATTCATCGTACTCACCTGTGGTCAAAGGAATGCTATCGTCTAGCATCGTGGTGACAACATCTACAAAAGGCACTTGTGCTACTACGCCTTTGTAGAGTTCTGGCTTCATGTTTACTATGCCACCCATGAGCAACCCTCCTGCACTTCCACCTTGGGCAAAAAGTTTTTCTTTTGAAGTATACCCCTCTTCTATGAGGTACTCAGAACACGCGATGAAGTCTGTAAAGGTATTCATCTTAGTTAACAACTTACCATCTTCATACCATGCGCGACCAAGTTCCTCACCACCTCGTATATGCGCGATGGCGAAGACAAAACCACGGTCAAGCAATGAGAGTCTTGATATGGAAAATGAAGCATCCATAGAGTAGCCGTAAGAGCCATAAGCGTATTGTAGCGCAGGGTTAGTTCCATCTAAGACTAAGCCTTTTTTATACACCAAAGAAAGGGGGATTAACTTTCCGTCTTTAGCTGTCACCCATGCGCGTTTACTCTCGTAGTCTTCTTTGTTAAAATCACCTAAAATCTCTGTCTGCTTTAAAACAGTCTTTTCTTTAGTCTGCATGTTAAACTGTATGGTCGAGTTTGGTGTGGTTAAAGAGTTGTACCCATAACAAAGCTCGTTGGTGTCAAAATCAAGGTTCATGGAGATATAGGTATCATACACTTCCTCACCAAAATCCAGATAGTATGACACCTCTGTTTTCGTGTTCATGATTCTGATTTCTGTTAAGCCATTTCGCTTCTCTTCTAACACTAAAAAGTCATTAAAGAGTTCAAAGCCTTCGAGCAACACATCTTCTCTATGGCCTATAATCTCTTTCCAATTCTCTTTACTTGTATGCTCTAAGTCGCAATGCATCAGTCTAAAGTTTTTCGCTTTGAAGTTAGTCGCTATGACAAACTTGTCTTCGTGATGCTCAACCGTATATTCCAAGTCACGCTCACGCGCAGCAAACACTTCAAATGCTCCCTGTGGGTCATCTGCTAACAAAGTTTGTATTTCTGTGGAGAGTGTTGAGTAAGACTCTATGAAGATGAACTTTTTAGACTTTGACTTTGAAACATGCACCCCAAAAGTATCGTCCGCTTCATGGTAGACTTCTACTTCTTCACAAGAGCCCATCTCATACCTAAAGATCTTATAGTCTCTGAGTGTATCTGCTTCCATTTGTGTAAAGAAAAGGGTCTTGTTGTCATTAGCCCAAGTGGCTTCGCCTGTTGTGTTTTCTATGCACTCTTCAAGTACCTCGCCCGTCTCTAGGTTTTTAAAATACAAAGTATAAATACGACGAGAAACATTGTCCACACCATAACAGAGCATTTTATTGTCAGGACTAATGCTCAAACCACCCACAGCATAATACGCATAGCCAACAGCCAAAACATTGACATCTAAGATGATGACTTCATCCGCAGCCAAACTCCCTTTTTTACGACAATAAATAGGATAATCTTTACACTCCTCATAACGCGCATAATACCAATACCCATTACTCTCATAAGGTACTGAAGTATCATCTTTTACTATCTTGGCTACTATCTCGTCATAGAGTTCTTTTTGTAGTGTTTCTGTAGATTCCAGTTTCTTTTTAGTGTAGGCATTTTCCGCATGAAGGTAGTCTATGACCTCCGTATTTTCTCTATCATTGAGCCAATAATAGTTATCTACCCTCTCATGATCATGTTTTGTTAATATTTTGGGATTTTTTGTTGCTTTTGGGTAATTCATGTTTACTCATTTTTTAGGGTATTGTAGCAAAAAAGAGAAAAAGACATTCATTGGAAATTTCACTTCAGTATAATTAGATTTATTTATTGAGAATCACCTATTTACAATTCTGTATTTTTAGAGTAGAGCATATGGGGAACTATAGTAGCATTAGCATCACCTCGTATAATACAAATGTAGCATTTAGCAAAAAAATAAGAGTGCAGAAACATTTACGCATTTTACACTTATGTTATAATACTCCCAACACATTCTCAGGACTGCACTTGCTAACAAATAAACATAATCTCATATCAAGTTCATCCTTGTGAGCGTCTACTCCGAAAAGCTGGCAAAACTAAAAAAAGAATTTAGTGACATAAAAACGAGAAGAGGAAAAAATAAATTCTCTGATAACCAACAGGCTATCTATGATTTTGTACAAGGCTCCACAAATAAAGCAGTATTAAATATTAAGGGGATGACAGTTGAGTTACAAAAAGGTGATAAGTATTTTGGACTTGAGCATATTCTCTTAAAGCACTACGGCATTGGCAGTAGTGGTAGAATAGAAGGTAAGCATATACTCTATCTGGACGAGATGATATCAAGAGGTCTTCTGTGGGTACTTGGATCAACAAACCCTGATAATATCGTATACAGAAAAGCTAAGGGGATAGATGCTCATCTTCTTATATTGAAGCCAACTCAGAATGGACATTATGTTGTGAGTTTTTATAAAGAAGATTAAGGTGGAAGCGAGACGTCAGAACTTCAAACCCCCATTGGGTAAACCTAGCTTACGCTAGATAGCCTGCCGTAACCCCGCTTCACATAATAGCAGACGTTTCCGTCTTAAAACATACAAAATACGCTTTAAGACAGAAACTGTTTACATGATTATTATACCAAAGGTATGACAATATGTCAAGACAACTTGTATATATTTAATATGACATAGGTACATATTATATGCAACTATGTCATATTAAAAATCATAATACCTCTTTATCTTTCCATAACTATCAGTATACCTGTTCACTTTACGCGTAGCTCCATCAATGCTCTTCACATTGTGAATGTCGTTCAAAACACTAGGGGTCTCATGATCATGTTTTGTTAATATTTTTGGGTTTTTTGTTGCTATTGGGTAATTCATGTTTACTCATTTTTTAGGGTATTGTAGCAAAAAACCAGAGAGATTTTTTTCAACAGCATCTAAACATAATATTTCAATAAAAACAAAATCAAGAAAGGAAAATCTTAGTTGACAATAGTACGGTATTACAGTACAATCACTAAAATCAAATTAAGGAGTTATTATGACTTTATCTGTCAATCAATTTCGAGCCAATTTAAAGCAGTATGTAGATAGTGCAATAGATAGTCATGAGCCTTTAACAGTCAGCCGTAAAAACGGAGAGGCATTTGTGGTACTCTCTTTGGAAGATTATAATCGTGAACAAGAGACACTTTTTGTACTAAGCAATCATAGTCTCATGGAGCAACTAGAAGCATCACTTGCAACCTACAAAGAGAAAAAAGGCTACAAACCCACACCAGATGAGCTTGGTTTTGAAAGTAATGATTAGTGCGTTCACTGGTATTTGAGGGAAAGACCTGGGAGGTCTATGAGACGCTTTGCCAAAAAGACAAAACACTTCATAAAAACTTACAAAAGATTTTAAAGCAACTGTTAAGAGAGGACGACCCCTCTCAAGGGTATGGCAAACCTGAACAACTGAAACATTCGTTGGCTGAATTGTGGTCAAGAAGGATATCTCCAAAAGACAGGCTCGTTTATACCTTTGATGAAGAAAGCATACACATCTTTGCTATCGGTGGACATTATGGGGATACATAGATTTTGCTAACTATATTTTATATTTTTGGGGAGGCAGAAAGTGAGATTAAAAGTAGCCTGTTCCCTTTATTTCTGTTATTCACTGTCATTCCTGCTCACGCCGGACTCATTCGGACAGCTAGCCGATTAGTACTCGGACACCCAGCCGTTTTTGTCTCGGACACCTAGCCGATTAGTATTCGGACAGTTTTGGCTAAAAACGGCTGGGTGTCCGAATGTAAAACGGCGGAAAGTTTATCAGTAGAAAAATCTCTAAAAATTTAACTACACTTGTTGAAAAATAACAAGGGTAAAAATGAGGAGCACCCCAAGGGTATTTCCTCCCTTTCGGTCAGGGCACTTTCTATGAAAAAGATCAAAGATATTCTAAGGTTAAAATACATTTCAGAATTATCTTACAGGCAAATAAGCAGAAGTGTCAATGTACCAAGTTCAACGGTCTCGGACTACTGCAAAAGGTTTGAGATAACAACCTATAGCATAGATGCGTTTTTATCTATGGAGGAAGATGCCATTTATGAGATACTCTTCCCGGAAAAGAAGCTGCCCAGAATCAGTAAAGACAGACCGCTTCCGGATGTAGAGTACGTACACAAAGAGATCGCTAAAAAGGGTGTGACCTTTGAACTGCTTTGGCAGGAATACAAAGAGATGCATCCTCATGGTTACGGCTGCAGCCAATTTAAAGAGCATTACTACAGGTACAAGAAAAAACTCAATCCATCCATGAGACAAACTTACATACCGGGCGAGAAGATGTTTGTGGACTACAGCGGAATGACTGTTCCTGTGGTAGACAACGCAACTGGAGAGATACGTAAAGCTCAGATCTTTGTCTGTGTGCTGGGTGCAAGCGGATATACCTTTGTGCATGCAACCCCGTCACAAAAACAAGAAGACTTCATTCTCTCCCACGTCTTAGCCTATGAGTTCTTTGGCGGTGTTCCAAGGATCAATGTACCGGACAATCTGAAATCTGCCATCATCTCCAACAACAAGAACGGTATCGTTGTCAATGAAAGCTACGCAGAACTTGCCCGTCACTACAACTGCGCCATAGAACCCGCACGCCCAAGAAAGCCACAGGACAAAGGGATGGTAGAGCAAGGTGTGCAGGCGATACAGAGATGGATACTGGCAGCATTCAGATCAAGAACATTCTTTAGCGTGGATGAGATCAATGATGCCATTGCAACACTGCTGGATACATATAACCATAAAGTGATGAAAAGACTGGGCAAAAGCCGAACACAGCTCTTTGAAGAGAATGATAAACCCTATCTCCAGACATTGCCTGCCAACAGGTTTGTCTACAAAGAATTCAAACTGGCTACGGTAAATATCGATTATCATGTCGAACTGCACAAATGTTTCTACTCCGTACCGTTTAAATACCTCAAAGAGAAAGTGGAGATAAGATACTCCACCACGCTGATAAAAGTGTATCACAAGAGCAAATGCATAGCAACACATCCAAGACTGTACAGACCTAACGATACTTCCACCCTCAAAGAGCATATGCCGCTGAATCATCAGTACCAACATGAGAAGATGAATCCGCAAAGACTGGAGAACTGGGCTGCGTCCATTGGCGGGAATACTAAAGTATTTGTACAAAGAAGGATTGAGAAGGCAGAGTATCCTACCAATGCCTACAGAGGGATCATTGCTATTTTATCTTTGGAAAAATTGTATGGGAAGCTCGCACTCAATCTTGCACTGGGATATGCCAGTGCTATCAATACCGCCTCTGTAAGATCTATACGTTCCATCCTGGATAAAAAACTTTACCTTCAGGCTGTCAATAATCACACAGTAAAACCTACAACCCCTGCTCATGAAAATATTCGTGGATCAGAGTACTACAAATAAATGAAGCCAGAAAAAGGAAAATGATAATGAATCAGAGCACCGTAATTGACAAGATAAATGATCTGGGCTACCAGGGATTAAAAGAGGCATACCTCAGACAGATAGAGGATGTAAACTACAGCAGGCTTGGCTTTGATGAGAGGCTGTACAATCTGCTTGAAGCACAAGAAATATTTACACACAACAAGAGAATAGCTACGAACTTCAGACAATCAAAGATCAAAGACAAACAGGCATCACTTGAAGGATTGGAGTATCACAGCGGAAGAAGACTTAACAAAACAGTGATCAAAGATCTGGCCAATATGAACTTTATACGCAACCACCAGAATATTATTATTAGTGGAAAAACAGGTACCGGTAAGTCATATACGGCGCAGGCACTTGCCAACCGTTCCATACGTGATGGATTCAAAGCTTATTATACCAGAGTACCTACGCTGCTTGAAGAGATAAAAATATCAAGGGCTGATGGTACCTATACTAATTTATTGAGAAAATACTCCAGGTTCGAACTCTTGGTCCTGGATGACTTTGGTGTTTCAGCCATGCATGCAGATGATGCCGCTAATTTGTTTGAGATCATTGAAGACAGAACAGAAATAAACTCAACCATCATCACCTCTCAACTGCCTGTTTCACAATGGTATGATTATCTCAATAATGATACGGTTGCAGATGCTATTTTAGACAGGATCGTTCATTCTTCACACAGGATAGAATTGGAGGGAGAATCAATGAGAAAACTGAGGTCTAATATCAACAAATCAGAGTAGGCTCTCGGACACTTGTGATATAATTCTTATCTAGAGATTGACTACCGGCAAACTGTCCGAATAAAAAACGGCTGGGTGTCCGAATGAATCGGCGTGGGCAATTCCTTTAACCAATGACCAAGTAACACATTAACCACAGTTTCTGTACGTAGGATCCTCTGTCCTAAACTAACAGATGTGCAACCATGTTGGCAAAGTAAGTCAACTTCATAGTCTATCCAACCGCCTTCTGCTCCAATACATAGTACCTTTGGCATAGTCTCTGAATCAGTAGTCTTGCACTTTGCAACATCAAGATATGATTTCCAAGATTGTGAAGCATAAGGATGAGCAATCACTGCATTACTTTGCTCCCCATCTCCCTTTTTATCTAGTAATAAAGCAGGAAATTCGTCTTCAATAAATGGTTTAAAACGTTTTTTAAACTCAATAATTGGTGGCACTGTATCTATTGCTTGTTGCAACCCTTCAAAAACAAACTCATCTATACGGTTTAGTAGTGGGCTTTGCCAATAACTTTTTTGAGTACAGTAGCTATTTACAATAATAAGTTTATTAACTGAACTTTCGCACCTAATTCAAACAAAAAATCCAATTTAAAATACTATATAATGGCGGTTTGCAACCGTCTATATTATCAATCTTGACATATAAAATAAGTTCATTTAAGTCCCTATATTAGGCGATTTTAGCTATAAT
>JAGXFO010000008.1 GCA_024637255.1 Sulfurovum sp. | reverse complement strand
CGATAATGCTGTGTCCTATCTTCGTTTTTATTCATAATAAATCCCTATTCTTATCCAATTGAACGATTTTTTTAAGTATTTACTACCTATGTGCAATTTCTTTATCGGTAAATAAGTAATCTTTGAGCTCTTTATTGAAGGATGGGTCTTGTCGACGAATCCACTCAAGAACCATTGCTGCATGTTCTTTTTCCTCATCTCTATTGTGTACAAGAATTGCTTTTAGCTCTTCATCTTTACATGCATCAACCCTCTGGTTGTACCAATCTACTGCTTCAAGTTCTTCCATAAGCGATGTAATTGCTCTATGCATGTCTCTGGTTTCATCAGAGAGTTCATTGATTGGTTCGTGATAGCCTTCATTTGCCATTTTTAATTCCTTTAAAAATATTTTTGATACATAACGTCCAAGCTTACCCAACACTGACTTGAAGCAAGTTTGGACTTCAGGTTAGTGGTTCAAGTTAAGCAGAGCTTTCAAGCTTGCGTTATGGTGCCTCGCACGAGCCAGCGCAGGGATTGTCGGCACCGATATATTGTCCCGGAAAATCAGACTCGTAACGATGCGATGGCGGGAATTGCCGACAAGCCAGCCGGGTCAGAATCTCTGTCAAATAATCCACGCACATCACCGCCGTCGTGGTGTCATTGACACCGGGCGAAAGTGCCTTCAAGGCCATATCCACGATCTGCCTGATACCGAAAGAGGGTCCTGTCCAATTTTTAGAACGGCATAATCAAAAATGGAAATTGTCTGCCTAAAGGCGGTCTCAATTTTGAGGATGGCTACAATGAAAACCACACAACGAAAACCACACAACTTCCAATAATCCTAACAATTTCCCTAAATTAGGTACGCAATGAGTATGTTATTATTTGCTAATTAATTAGAAGAGTTAGTTGTGCATTGGTGATCATTGCTAACAGTACCATTTTCCTTGACATACTCAATACCCCAATCAAACATTTCTTTCAGTACGGGTTTGAGTTTTAATCCAATAGACGTGAGTGAATAGACCACTTTAGGAGGTACTGCAGCAAAAACTTCTCTATGGATAATATTTTTTTCTTCAAGTTCTTTGAGTTTGATGGTCAACGTTTTTTGGGTGATTTCATGGATGTCTTCACTCAGTTCTTTAAAGCGTTTATCCCCTTCTAAGAGATACCAAATAACTGCAAGTTTCCATCTATCATTAAAGATGTCTAAAGTGACAGAGACGGAACACTTATACTCTTTATCATTGATATAGTACATGAAAATCCTTTATAGAAATAATTATAACATAAAATACATTTTAATCCATAACTTACCTAAAGTAAAGTAAGTGATATTTAAGTTTTACAGCAATATAATTCTTCCATAAATTCAGATTAAAGGATACAAAATGCATGACTTCACTTATCATAACCCAACAAAAATAGAATTTGGTAAAGATAAAGAAAATAATATTGGTGAGTATATCAATCAAAGCGGTATTAAAAAAGTGCTACTGGTCTATGGGACAGGCAGTATTAAAAAGCATGGCCTTTATGAGCGTGTGATTGCTTCATTAAATAAGCATAATGTAGCATTCGAAGAACTTAGTGGTGTGGTCAGTAATCCACTGCTCAGCAAAGTAAATGAAGGTATCATCAAAGCCAAAGAGCATCAAGTAGATGCTATTTTAGGTGTGGGTGGTGGTTCTGTAGCCGATAGTGCCAAAGCTATTGCTGCGGGAGCACTCTATAATGGGGATGTATGGGACTTTTTTATCAACAAAGCAGTTATTACAAAAGCTTTACCTGTATTTACAGTGATGACGCTTTCAGCAGCAGCGAGTGAAATGAATGGTAACTCTGTTGTCATGAACGATGAGACTAAACAGAAGTACTCAATCAGTTCTGTATTATTAAATCCTGCGGTGTCAGTGATTAACCCCGAGCTTATGATGACAGTTAGTAAAGAGTATCTCGCGTACTCGGCAGTAGATGTTATTGCACATAGTATTGAAATTTATCTAACAGCCTCTAGTCATCCTGATTTCAACTCTCGTATCGTTGAGGCTATCATTATAAGTATCATGGAAACAACCGAAGTGCTTATCGAAAATCCTAATGACTACGATGCTAGAGCTGAATTTGCATGGGTAGCTATCCAAGCTCTTAATGGGTTGACACCTGCAGGTACTCAAGGAGGAAGTTTCCCAAATCATCTTATAGAGCATGCATTATCTGCACTTTTCAATGTAGCACATGGAGCCGGCTTGGCAGTAGTTATTCCAGCTTGGATGAAATACTACAAAGACCAAAATCTTCCGCAGTTTGAACGTTTTGCAAAAAAAATATTTGGCGTCAATAGTGCTGATGAAGGTATTCATAAACTTGAAGCATGGTTTTCTAAAATCGGAGCACCGGTAACACTTGCACAAGCTAGTATCCCACAAGAAAGCATTAATGAACTAGCCACTAATGCAAGCGAAATGGCTGTCGTGTGGGGTATGGATTCTCTCTATACCAAAGATACTATTATTGAAATATTAAACAAAGCATAAAAGGAATTATCATGGAAAAAACATTTAAAGAAGCAATGGAATTTAGACACGCGTGTAAAGTATTTGATGAGAATAAAAAGATCTCTGATACAGATATGAAAGATATATTAGAATTTGGCCGTCTATCGTCCTCTTCTTTTGGGATGGAAGCATGGAAGTTTTTAGTGATAAGCAATGAAGATTTAAAAGCCAAAATTAGACCTGTATGTTGGGATCAAGTTCAGGTAACATCATGTTCACATTTGGTGATTGTACTTGCTGGAATTGATAGCGTAAAAGTGGCCTCTGGTGAAGTGGAAAAAAGATTTGAACGTAGTGGTATGGATAGAGAGAGCCTTGATTTTTATCTCGGTCTTTATGCCGGCCACTTAGAAAACATTTTAAACAGTGATGAAAATATCTATGCATGGACAGCCAAACAAGCTTATATTGCCTCTGCGAACATGATGACAGGAGCTGCTGCAAGGGGAATTGATTCTTGTCCTATTGAAGGCTTTGATAAAACACAAATAGAAGAGATATTAGCGCTAGATACAACTAAACATCAAGTAGCTATGGTTCTTCCTTTTGGTTATCGTGTAAATGAACAGCCTCCTAAATACCGCCTTAATTTTGACGAAGTGATTGAGTTTATCAAATAATTTATCCAACAATTGATACCGTGCTTTTATCCAAAGTACGGTTTAAAAGAATTACTTTAAAGACTGGATGTCCCTCTCAACTTATTGATTGCTATCATTATCTAGACATTTTTTAACTATATGTATTGTATTACATGTAATTTTATGATTTTACAATAAAAGATATTTTCGCATTAATACGGTATTTGATAATTTTATTATCGGCTACTTTTGCTTCCAAGTTTTTCACATAGATTGATTTAATATTCTTTATAGTTTTTGATGCTTCTTTTATTGCATTTTGGGCTGCATCATCCCAGCTTTTTTCTGATTCAGCTATTACCTCGATTATTTTTACAATTGATGACATTTTCAATTCCTTTCGATATTAAATAATCCGGAAACCAAAATTTAAATTTGAAAACAAAGATAGCTTTTCAATAGATTAACTTTTTACGCTGAATGATTCTATTTCTTTTTGGAGTTTATCGAGTTTTTTGACGAGCAGTTTGAATTCACTCTCTATGGCTGCATCTATAGTTCCGCCATGCTGTAAAAAGCCTTGCACGGTAGATTGAACTGTTTTAGTTATATCTTCGAGCTTCTCTTTTGATTTGCTGACTAATTCTTTGTAATCATCCGTAAGCATCTCTTCTATGTCATTGATTTTGTTTAAAATCTCATCTTTGTTTTTAATAGCATAATAGGTGCCAATACCCGTGATAGCCGCACCGAGTGCAAAACCGAGTAAATTATTGTTGTTCATGTTGTCCTCTTTTATTTCTGGATTTTTTTAAAAACTGAGACAATGCCTTGAATACGAGAGAGGCATTTTCACCGATACAATCAGACCATCTATTTCACAAAAAGGTCTTCTCGACATCTAGTTGGTACGATAATAATCAAACAAACAACGTTTTTTTGAAACTTAACGTTATTTTACAACAAAAGATATTTTCGCATTAATACGGTATTTGATAATTTTATTATCAGCTACTTTTGCTTCCAGGTTTTTCACATAGATCGATTTAATATTTTTTATAGTTTTTGATGCCTCTTTTATTGCATTTTGGGCTGCATCTTCCCAGCTTTTTTCTGATTCAGCTATTACCTCGATTATTTTTACAATTGATGACATTTTCAATTCCTTTAGATATTTAATAACTCTTCATTATATATATTTTTATATTAAATAAATATTAAATAATCCGGAAACCAAAATTTAAATCTGAAAACAAAGATAGCTTTTTCAATAGCATAACAAGACATTCAGGACTCCTCCGACAGATCCCCCCCCAGACCAGCAAGGAAAAACAACCATAGTAACGGTGACTTTGATCAAATCACTAATTGGTATATTTGATTATTACGTCGCATATTTAGAAAATAGATATTTTAAATATAACCTTATCATTTAGTAGCAAATAGTGCTATAATAAATGAAAAAGGAGAATACATGGCAAAGGAACTAGAGAAAGCACTAGAGAAAGCACAAAAGAAGCTAGGGGAATTACAAGAGAAACTAGAGGAACTAGAGAAAGCACAAAAGAAGCTAAAGCAACCAGAGAAAGCACAAAAGAAGCTAAAGAAACCAGAGAAAGCACAAAAGAAGCTAAAGAAACCAGAGAAAGCACAAAAGCAGGATAAGAAATAAATAGAGGCTTTAAAGACTCCATAGACTATTAAAGGGCTAAACAGCCCTCCTCAAGCGTAAAAAAATCAATACATAGTTATATAAGAAATTAGGTGAAAATCAGAGACCTAGAGTAATGCAAATAATGTAGATGCATTGTTTGAAATAGCGGCGTAAAGAAAAATACAACAAAATGCTGGATTCCAAGATCGCTAAGATCAAAAAAGCTTGTCGTATGAAATAAATATTGAATGTGAAAGCAAAAATTTTAATGAGTGTGGCATAGGCGAAGCAATGAACATAGAAGAAATATTATCTTGGATCTTGATAAAGCTATAGCACTATCAATTTTAGAAAGCACTCATTTCTAACGCTCTCCAGCAAAACCCGCTCTCGCCGTTACTTTAAGTTTAGAGCATATTTTTCCAACCTTAAACGGTTTTAGCAAAGCCCTGAAACACGGGGTTTTTTTGTTTAAGGTAAGTTATTTTAGAGGGAAAGATTAAGCAAAAAATACTAGAAATAATCTTGTTTTAAATTCTGTTAACCCTTTGTATACGTGCCATTAATCCTCATCGTTTATAATGTTATTAGAAAAGGTAGCATCTCTAAAGAGCTTGTTTTACTCCTTGTCCAAAATTGTAAATTTCCTTGTTTTGCTCTTTGGTTACCTTTTGCTCAAGAGCCTAATCTCCTTGAATACAGTTTGGCTCTTCGTTAATCTTCTTTGGCTCTAAATCACTTTCACTTTTTTTCTTAAAAAACTTGTCACATCTTTCTTCTGCAACTAATTATCTTCAAGGCAACACAATTAATGCACTTATCATCTCTGTTTATTCGTATGCCATGATGGCAGTTTTCATTGACAATCTTATCAAGCTTGTCATTTTAAATTTTGTAAATCGCAGGGTAAGTACAAACAAAAATCGCATCAATGAGTTTATTATATTTTTTGCCATCGTGGGAGGAATAGCAACTTTTGGATTCTGTGGATTTATCTTAGGACCTGCTATTGTTGCGCTTGCTGTTACAACTCTTGTGCTCCTGCGCAAAGCCAATCGCTCGAACCTTGCACATGAAGAAGTGTCCTTGGATAAAAATTAACTTTTTATACTGAATGATTCTATGTCTTTTTGGAGTTTATCGAGTTTTTTGACGAGCAGTTTGAATTCACTCTCTATGGCTGCATCTATAGTTCCGCCATGCTGTAAAAAGCCTTGCGCGGTAGATTGAACTGCTTTAGTTATATCTTCGAGCTTCTCTTTTGATTTGCTGACTAATTCTTTGTAATCATCCGCAAGCATCTCTTCTATGTCATTGATTTTGTTTGAAATCTCATCTTTGTTTTTAATAACATAATAGGCACCAATGCCTGCGATAGCCGCACCGAGTGCAAAACCGAGTAAATTATTGTTGTTCATGTTGTCCTCTTTTATTTCTGGATTTTTTTAAAAAACTGAGACAATGCCTTGAATACGAGAGAGGCATTGGTTAATTTAGCGATACCACTAGAAGCCTTGAACGTTAAGAATCGGCTTTCATCTCCTAACTTCTTCAGCAAATCACTGCTCTCTTCAGTGATTGTGGAAAGATTGTTCGAAAGAGTAGAAAGCCTATCTTGGCCAAGGGCAATAAAGGCATTTACTTTATGCATGGTTCTGGTATGTTGAATAGCAACGAAACTAATGACCACAGTGATGATAACTATGCATATTGCGATAATCCCTAAAAACAGGGGAAGAAGCTGTTGATCACTCATTTTATAACCCTTTCATCAATGTGGTTAATTATTGTACTCTTTTTTTGTGAATTCTGTGACTTGATCCTAAATTATGCAATAGAAGTAGATATTTTTAACTTTCAGAAAAACTTTAGACCAATAGTTATACATTAAAAATTGATAGTCTTACAAAATTAATTAGGTGATTTTAATACTTTAAAACAATTATTAGAATCTGAGTATAAAGTAAATCTTGAAAAGGAAATTAATTATGGGCATGGCTGGTGAGGAAGTATGGGAAGATATGAAAGCAGGTATTGAAAATGCATGGGATTCACTAGGCGACATGATAAAGTCTCTTGCTTCAAAATTTAAATAAGCACCTCGAAAATAAAACTGAAGATACATAGAAGAACTTAAGTCTAAAAAAGAAGAATCTTCAAAGAAATTTGTAGAACTTAAAGATTCCAGTGAAGATGCATGGGAAACTTTTAAAGATGGAGTTCAAAGCGTATGGGACACTATGCGTGATGCCATAGATTCAGCTGTTTCTAAATTAAAGTAAATTTATTTTAGATAAATATAATAAAACTAAAGGAGTTTATCAATGCTTAATTGGGCAGTAACGTTTTTGATTATTGCAATCATTGCAGGAGTGCTAGGTTTTTCAGGAATCGCAGGTACTGCAACAGATATTGCGTGGATACTATTTGTAGTAGGATTGATAATGGCAGTAATCTTTTGGATTACAGGACGTCGAAGTTTATAAACGAAGTAAATTGTTTTGCATCGAATATTGAAAACAATTTAAAAGGAGAAATTTATGAAAAGTAAAATATTAATAGGGGGGACATTACTAGTTGCATTTGTACTTATGGCAACAGGATGTGAAAAAAAGGGCCAGCAGAAGGGGTGATGATGATAACTCTCCTCACTCCTGCGTTGCGCGTGGATGCATACTCAAGCTACAACATTTATATGTCTCATATCGTCTCATCTTTACTCCTTTTTTATTTGATAATCCTAATCATTAAAAAATTATGTTCGTTAAATCTTAATAAATCATCAATATTGTAGAAATCAAACCAGAACAAAGCCTGTATGCATTAAACTGTAGCATAAGATAAAGGGCATAATTATATGAATAAAGATTTAGAATCTATCCAACCGGATAGACCAAGTATTATAACAACAGAGATTGAAGCTATAAGCTTTTATCGTAAAATGGATACAAAAGCGACTGTTGTCGAAATGATTGCAGGAAAGTATGTTCTTGTTGAAGAATTCTATAGCAATGGTTTACAAGTTTTAACTGAACTGAAAAGAAACCTTTTGCTTAAACATAAGGACAAAAGTTATCAAGGACAACGTGATTATCGTTCTGCGTTTAGAGAAGCCTCACATAGATTATTACTGAAAGTAAAAGATAATAAACTCATTGTTAAAAAATCTCCTGATATCGGTTGGCTGAAATTGTTGTACCCTGATGTATCAGAATTTTATGTATCTTTTCCTGAAGTTCAGGGGATGAACAGCTCATGGCAGTGGTATGAGAAGGGACTTGAAATTAAAACCTTAAATTTAACGCTTAAACCTTATTATGGAACATATTTTCCTACACGATTTGATCATTTAAAGTTATTCGACAAATGGTTGAAAACATATAATGGACCAAAAAACAACGCAATGGATATAGGTGCTGGAAGTGGTATTTTGTCATTTCAATTAATACAAAATGGTTTTGAAAACATCTTCGCTACTGATTCAAATAGAAATGCAATTATTGGAGTTTCTAAAGAAAGTGAACGATTAGGATTTGAAGATAAGATAACTCTTAGTTACGGTGATTTATTTACAGATTACAAAGGAAAAGCGGATGTTATTATTTTTAATCCTCCTTGGTTACTTGCAAAACATAAGCTGGAAGAGGGAATCGATAAGGCTATGTATTATGAAGAAGACCTATTCCCAAGATTTTTTGAGCAAGCACAAAAGCACCTTTCTCCTAATGGAAAAATAGTGCTAATATTTTCAAATCTAGCCCAAGAAGTTGACAAAGAAAGCACTCATCCGATCATAGAAGAACTGCAAAAGAATAATCGTTTTAGAAAAGAATTGCACCTAAGAAGGGATGTGAGAGCTTCATCGAGAAGAACAAAACGTACAGATTCCAGAGATAATGAAAAAGTTGAATTATGGGTTTTAGGTAACATACTGTGATGGCAAGGGAAGATACAATTTCAGGAGGTACTTATGCATGAAGAGCTGAAAGGCTGGATGGAGTGGCTGGGCATAGAGGATCCGGTTCTTCACCCACTCCATGGAGATGCAGGCAGCAGAAGATACTACCGTCTTGAAAGTTCTGAGACCAAAGGGTTGGTTATGGATGCTTCGGATATGAAAGAGAGTGTACCGGTATTCATAGGCGTTGCCTGGAGATTAATGGATACAAAAGTGCGTATACCTACTATCAAGTCTTATGAACTTAATAAGGGTTTCATATTCCTAGAAGATGTTGGCTCCACACACCTATTTGATAAGCATAATGAAGTAAATACAGGCAGTTTTTATGAAAAAGCCGTAAAAACACTGGTGAAAGTGCAAGATACACCTTCGCAAGGTTTAAATCTTTATGATGAAGCATTTTTACTCGAAGAGATGAATCTTATGCCCCAATGGTATTTAAAAGAACATTTGGGAAAAACACTCGAATGTCTTGAGGCACGTATACTTTTAGAGAGTTTTAGTCTCATTTGCAAAGAAGTGTTGAGTCAGCCACAAGGCATCTTTGTGCATCGTGACTACCATGCAAGAAATTTGATGATCGACAGCAATGAAGAGATAGTGGTGATAGATTTTCAAGATGCCAGAGAGGGAGCTTTGACTTATGATTTGGTCTCACTGCTACGCGATGCATATGTAGAACTAGATGCCAAAGAGATACATAGACTTATACTGCTTTTTAGAGATCTGAAGAGCATAGATGTGGATGATGAAGTCTTTATGCGCTGGTTTGATTTTACAGGACTGCAGCGTCACATTAAAATACTTGGTATCTTTGCTAGGTTGAGTATTCGTGATGGCAAAAAAGGGTATCTTAATGACATTCCATTGACTCTAAAGTATATTGTTGAGGTCGGCAGCAAATATCCAGAGTTAGCAGGATTGGTCAATTTATTAAGGTCAGCACATTAGGCTGTAGACAAATGAAAATAATCGATTTACCATTTAATCCTATTTTGATATAATCCATAAAAAAGAGATGCTTGATGAAAATCCTTCTATTGATATTCGCTCCATTGTTACTACTTGCCAAAGTGCATTATGCAAAAGTTGAACCCTATGAGTCTGCGGTGTTAAAATCAGCAGTAAGTGCTTTGGTCATTGATGTTGATCTTGAGTCAGAGGGTAAAATGATTAAAAAGAAGCGTGTCATATATTTGGATGATGGCTTAGACAGAGTAAATTTAAAAACATCGGAAGAAAGTGTACTTTTGCTTCGCCAAATGTTGGATATCAATAAAGATATTGCAGGTAGCCTAAGTGAAACGGTACAAAGACAAGAGAGTTACTATCATCGCATCAACAAACTTTCAACTGCCTCAAAAACACAAAAAGACAATGCCTATAGTGCTTTTTCTTCTGCGAAAACCCAGTATTTGAATACACGCGAGAAAATAGTATCGTTTCAAAAACAGATACTTGATATGCAAGACAGAATAGCACAATTAAAAGACAGTATTTTCAAAAAGTCCATCGTGCTTGAAAAAAAGTATCTCTATGAAATTATAGTGCGCCAGGGTGATTTTGTTGCTCCAGGATCACCTTTGGCAAGAGTAGTAGATACAAGTCTTGCCAAGCTGGTACTCTTTTTGGAAGCCGATGAATTGGCACATATAGATCAAAAGACCGTATATCTTGATGATAAAAAAACCGAGTATAAAGTGGACAAAATATGGAGAGTCGCAGATGAAAAATTCATCTCTTCTTACCGCGCAGAGATTTATATTTCTTCACCCCAGATGTCATTTTCGAAATTAATGAAAGTTGAAATAAAGTAAGTGAAATACAAAGTCCAATTGCATTGAATGGTAGGCGTGACATACTCTACGCAATTTGAGAGTAAAAAATACTTATCATAAAAACACTTTGCTATAATACATTAATTTAACATTGGAAATGAAAATGACTTTAGAGCAACAAGATAAAGAATATGTGCTTCAGACTTATACGCGGGATTATACTAATTTTGTAAAAGGGTTAGGCTCGACCTTATATGATGAAAATGGAAAAGACTATATAGATTTTGCTGCGGGAATTGCGGTGAATTCTGTGGGTCACGGGAATGAAAAGCTTGTGTCTGCCATTTGCGAACAGGTTAAAAATATCATTCATATCTCTAATTTACAGGTTATAGAGCCTCAGGCCAAACTGGCACAAAGAATGGTGGAACTCTCAGGTTATGATATGGGCGTATTTTTTGCAAATTCCGGTGCCGAGGCCAATGAAGGCGCTATTAAAATAGCACGTAAATATGGTGAGACCAGATTTGAGAATAAACGCTATAAGATCATTACGCTTGAACACTCTTTTCATGGACGCACCATCACTACAGTCAAAGCTACAGGACAGGAGAGTTTTCATACAGCAAATTTTTCACCGTACCCAGATGGGTTTTCTTATGAAAAATCTATCGCTGATGTGTATAAGGCTATAGATAATGAAACAGTAGCCGTACTCATCGAGCTTGTTCAGGGCGAGGGCGGCGTGCAGCCTTTTGAAAAAGAAGAAGTTCAGGCGCTGGCTAAACATCTTAAAGAGAAGGACATCCTGCTTATAGTGGACGAAGTACAAACGGGAGTGTATCGTACAGGTGAGTTTTTGGCATCCAACCTGTATGAGATAGAGCCGGACATCATTACGCTTGCCAAGGGTCTTGGGGGTGGTGTGCCTATTGGTGCGGTGATGACAAAGCATAAGGATGTATTGAGTGCGGGAGATCACGGGAGTACTTTTGGAGGAAATTACCTCAGTACAGTAGCAGGGCTTGCTGTTTTAGATATTTTGTACCCCCTGTATGAGAGTGGCGCATTGGATGAAACGTTGGTTTATTTTTCACAGAAGTTACGGGATATTGCTGAGAAATATCCTCATCTGTTTGAAAAAGAAGTCGGACTGGGTCTTATGCGTGGACTTCGTGCCAAAAGTGTCGATATTCAAAGTGCTGTCATTAAGAACAGCATGAAAGAGGGCGTTATTGTACTTAAAGCAGGACGAAATACAGTTCGTTTTTTACCAAGTTTAACCATTAGCAAAAGTGAAATAGATGAAGGATTTAAACGTTTTGAAAAAGTTATTAGTACTTTGTAATTTATTGTTTGCATCAGCCGTGTTTGCGGATGAGTTGGGTGATATACTTTCTGATAATAAAGAATTGCTCTTTGACTACCAATTTCAGAGCAATGAATTAGAGAGTGATAAGCTTTCCAATAGCTGGATGAGCCCCGTCAGATTGCAGTATAGCAAGAATTACAGTACACAATTTGGAGACAATACCATCAATACGGGAAGTTACTCCGTTATTGTCGATCAGCCGATATTTAGATCAGGCGGTATCTATTATGGTATCAAGTATGCACAGGCATTTCGTGATGCCAATACAGCAGAGATACAACTTCAAAAACGCACGATGATTGGGGATGCTATTTCGATACTTTTTAACTTGAAAAAAACAAAGCTTGAGCAAGAAAAACTGAAGTATCAGATTAAAAATGACGCTATTGATATACTTCAAAAACGTGAGAGTTATGACGCTGGCTTACTAGACAGCAGTTTTTTGGATCAGGCCATTTTAAAAAAGAGTCAAAATGAAACAGCATTACTTCAGGCGGAGTTGACTCTTATGGAGTTAAAGCAAAGATTTTCTATTTTAAGCGATAAAAATCCTTACAGTTTACGTCTTCCTGTATTGAAATTGATGAGTAAGTCAAATTATCGCGAAGCAAACCTTGAGCTCAAAAGAGACAAATTGCGCGCAAAACAGTCGGACTATAATGAAAAAGTGACATGGGCAAAGTATCTTCCTGCAGTTTCTCTTCAGGGGCAATATACAGATGGGGATATTAACCCCTTATTTTCCAGGCCTGATTCGCCACTTCAAGAGAGGTATTATAACTATGGATTTACTGTTTCTATGCCCATCGATATCAATTCATACAGCGATATAGAGGCCGCTAAAGTCGATAAGTTAAAGACGGCAGTCGAAGTGATAGACAGAAAGAATACGGTAGATGAAGAGTATGGTTGGATACAGAATAGTTTAGGTATTTTAGATAAAAAGATTGTATTGGCCACAAAAGATGAAAATGTGTATAAAAGCCTTTACAGACTAACCAAAAACCTTGCAGATGCAGGAGAAAAAACCTCGTTTGATACCGAGGTAATGTATAACTCTTTGCAAATTAGGAAAATAGATCAACAGATATATAAGATAGACAAGCAAGTGCAGTTGTTAAAACTTTATATTCGGGTGGAAAATGCAATTTAGCGCGTACATGAATGAGTGGCTTTATGGCGATAAGGGCTATTATAAAAATCTTAAAGTGATTGGAAAAGCAGGAGATTTTTATACTGCTGTGAGCACAAGCAGTTTTTTTGGTGCGAGTATTGCCAATTATTTTTACACACTTTTAAAGGAAGGTGTAGTCGATAAAAATGGCTGGCTTATAGAAATAGGTGCACACCAGGGTTACTTGCTGTGTGACATGATACAGTGGCTTTATACTTGTGACCCCACTTTGGCCCAAACCCTTAAATTTGCTATAGTAGAACGCCAGCCTGAGGTGCGAAAAGCACAACTGAGGTATATTCATGAGCGTTTTGGCGATGACATTCAAATTACACATTTTAATGATATATCGGAAGTAAAAGTAGCATATGCTTTTGTAGTGGCAAATGAAATTTTTGATGCTTTCCCCTGTGAACTATTAAAAGATGAAAAAATCGCTCAGGTGGAAGAACATACCATAAAATGGGAAGACGCATCCAGTGAAATGTTGGCGTGGGCCAGGAAACATCATTTAAGACAAGGTGAAATAGCCGTAGGGTATGAAGGATTCGCGAAAGAGATGGCATCTGGCATAGAAAGTTGTGATTTTGTTACCTTCGATTATGGTGAAAAATATGTGCGTAATGACTTTTCAATTAGAATTTACAGATCGCATCAAACCTTCCCTTTGTTTGATGAGGATTTGGAACTTTCACAATCCTATCAGCAAGATGATATTACCTACGATGTGAACTTTGGACATGTAAGTGAAGCCTTTGAATCGGCAGGTTTTAAAGAGATGATTTACGAGACACAGGCACGCGCATTGATACGTTTTGGCCTAATAGACATCCTTGAACAGTTTTCAAAGCAAGCAAAACAGGCACACTATGTAAGAGAAGCAGATAAGATTAAAACACTCATATCACCCACGATGATGGGCGATAGATTTAAGATGATACATTTAAGAAAGTAGATTCCTCTATCTCATTGCTTTTAGCATTTTGCATCGCTTAATGGAGGCGGCTTCACTTCCAAACATAGCTGTATACTTATCAAATTTGTCCTGACTTATCATAGCAATACACTCTTCTTTTCCCATAGTATCAGCCGAGGCATTGACTACAGGTGTTTCAGGAGCTTTGGTTACTTCTGCTTTTGCATTTTTGTCCTCTGGATACATATACTCTGGATTAAAGTTTGTATCGTCCACTTCTTTGAGTTTTATTTCTTTTTTTGGTGGAGGAGGAAGCTTTTTTCTTACAATAGGTTTTGTCAAATTTTTCTCTTGGATTGGATTGGATTTTTGTACGCTCTTTTTCGGGGCTGCTTGTTCACCGTTTTGTACACATCCTACTAAAAGTAGAAGGAGGGTGATGGTGAAGATGCCATATTTCATCTTTATTCCTTTGTCAAATATTTATGCACATATTGTAATATAATAAAGAGAGAATTTCAATTAAATAAAAAAATTTCTGAGAAAAAGACAGATATCTGGTAATTATTTTAAGGTATCTGCTGGCTAATGAC
Source organism: Sulfurovum sp. (assembly GCA_024637255.1). Lineage (GTDB taxonomy): Bacteria > Campylobacterota > Campylobacteria > Campylobacterales > Sulfurovaceae > Sulfurovum. Next base: position 25,001 of record JAGXFO010000008.1, on the reverse strand, counting down.
AGCAACAGCGATAGCAAACCCGCCATCGTGGCTGATGGAAATGGAAGATTCTTTAATTCGATGTATTTTTTGTGCTTCCTGGCTAAGTAAAAACATTGGTCTGCCACGAGAGTCTTTGTCTAGGACAATATCATGAAAAGACAATTCTTTTCCAATCCCGCATCCCAGTGCTTTTGCTATAGCCTCTTTTGCCGCCCAGAATCCGGCTATGGATGCAGTTTTTTGAACCAGCATTATCTCTTGGGGTTGTAAAAAACGCTGTTTAAATTTGTCGCCAAATTGTGCTAGTGACTTTTCTATTCTGCTAATTTGTATAATATCTGTACCTATTTTCATACAAGTATTATATCTACTACATCCACTCAACCACTTTAGAAACTTCATCGGCAATAAAACATTTTATCTTGGTCGGCTCTGAAGGTTTATTGGGAATAACGGCTTTGGTAAAGCCTTGTGTTTCTATCTCTTTCAGCCGATGTGAAAGGCCGGAGACTTCACGTATCTCTCCTGTAAGGCTTACTTCTCCCAAAAATAGTGTTTTAGCGCTCAGTTTTCTGTCTCTGTAGCTACTTAAAATAGCTGCAATAATGGCAAGGTCTGCAGAGGGTTCATTTATTTTTATGCCTCCTGAAACGTTGATGAATACATCATAGGTTCCAAGAGGAAGATCAAGTTTCTTTTCGAGTAATGCAAGGAGCATTCCTAGGCGGTTGTTATCAAAACCGGTTGAACTTCTTTTTGAGTGTCCGTAAGATTCTGAAACCAATGCCTGTACTTCTACGATAATTGGGCGGCTACCCTCCATGATGACAGTAAGTGCCGAACCTGACTGAAGTTCTTCTTTGTTGAAGAATTTACCTGCCATAGATTTTGCATCGTTAAGCCCTTCTTTGTTCATTTCAAATATGCCTACTTCATTGGTAGCCCCAAAACGGTTTTTAAATCCGCGCAATAGACGTAAGTCTGTATTCGTATCACCCTCAAAATATAATACAGTATCGACCATGTGTTCTAACACCCTCGGGCCTGCAATAGAACCGTCTTTTGTAATGTGTCCAATAATAAATATTGGTATATGTAAACTTTTAGCGATGCGCATAAGCTCAAAAGTAATCGTACGAACCTGCGTCACTGAACCAGGCGCGGAGGGTGTCTCTTCAGAGTAAAGCGTTTGTATGGAATCTATGACAATCAGCTCATAATTTTGGTTGCCTATTTCCGAGAGGACTGTGCTTAAACATATTTCAGGAAGCAGATAAAGATTGTCATGGTTTGCTTCAAGTCTGTTGGAGCGTAGTTTTATCTGTCCGGCAGATTCTTCTCCCGAAACATAGAGTACTTTTTTCCCAGCCCGTGCAAGGTTGCCTGCTATTTTGAGTAAAAGGGTTGACTTTCCGACCCCGGGACTTCCTCCTATGAGTGTGAGCGAGCCTGGAACAATGCCTCCACCCAGCACAAGATCAAGCTCTTTACTTCCTGAGGTAAATCGGACAATATTGTCTTCATCTACCTGAGTGATAGGTTTTGCTTTGGATAAAAATGAACCTGATCCAATATTGCCAGAAGTTTCTTTTAAAAACTTTATTTGATCGGTACTGAGCTCAATCATGGTTTCCCATTGATCACAAGAAGTACATTTTCCCATCCATCTTGGGGACTGAAAGCCACATGCCTGACACTCAAATAAGGTTTTTTTCTTTCCCATGGCCTGCTCCTGTTTCTAATGTCTGATTGTAAACTAAATTTTCAGTATACATCAAAAACATGTCAAATTGTCATATTTCTTTCCACCGAATAAGCAAAAAAAGACTTATAAGGGATGATTCATTTTTTGGTTCTTTTGGTTATAATTTGGATAATTAAGAAGGATACTGTGTGACATTTAATACAATCAAACAACTTTTTTATGGCCTTTATCTGACAAATAGGTTTGGGTATAAGTTGAAAAAAACGAACGACCCCGTGGAAATAAAAAGATTAAGACTTGCCTATTCTCTGGCACAGCTTGATGCTTTACATATTACAGTAAAGTTGGAAAATACAGAAAAATTACCGCAAAATGGTCAATATATTATTCTTATTAACCATAGAAGCATTATAGACCCTCCTATAGTAGAAGTGGCATTAGGGGAGACAAAAATATTTGGTCCATGGATTTCAAAAAAAGAACTTTATAATTCATTTTTCTTTGGACTTTTTGTCCGTAATGCAGGCTCCATATTGCTCGATAGGGAAAAAAGTCAGATGAGCGGTTTTTTTGCAGAGACTAAAGAGGCAGTCAGGCGCGGCGAATCCATATTTATTTTTCCAGAAGGCACACGAAATAAAACAGATAGCCCTTTGACAAAATTTAAAGAAGGATCGCGAGTCATTGCTCTGAAAAACCGTTTGCCTATCTTGCCGTTATATATTAAAACCAATGCAGACAAAGTGTTGAAAAATGCATTAAATGATAGCACATTGTCGCAAGAAGTGACTGTTGCAGTTGGAGACATCATGGACTATAAGGATAAGACAGATCTTGAAACACGCTATCGCGAAATGTTTTCCCTCGATGAAGAAAGCTAGAATATACGATCACTATTGTAAAAAAAGTTTTTTACTCTGCTAGATAAAAATTTCGTCCAAAATGGTATTGATATATTCATTTGCTTTAAAAACAATGAGGTCTTCAGGCTTCTCTCCTGTGCCTATGTAAAAAATAGGCATTTTTAACTCATCTGCAATACTAAGCACAGAACCGCCCTTGGCCGTACCGTCAAGCTTGGTAATGATAATTCCATCAATGCCAATCATTTCGTTAAATGCTTTTGCCTGGTTGATGGAGGAACTTCCCTGAGTACCGTCCAGCACAAGCATTTTACGGTGCGGGGCACCTTCGAGCGCCTTTCCTGCAACACGGATCATTTTTTTTAATTCTTCACTGAGGTTGGTTTGCGTGTGCAGTCTTCCTGCCGTATCAATGATAATATTGTCAAAATTTTTTGCTTTTGATGACTCTATGGCATCGTACACTACTGCTGAGGGATCATGTCCTTGTTGGGTTGCAATGATAGGAATATCCAGTTTAGCTGCCCATCTGCTAAGCTGTTCTATGGCTGCAGCACGAAAAGTATCTCCTGCACCCAGCATCACTTTTTTGCCTTCTTGTTTGTATTTATAAGCCAGCTTAGATATGGTAGTTGTTTTTCCTGCACCATTGACACCTATAATCATTTCAACAAAGGGTTTGGCGTCACTCTCTTTAAAATCTGCTTTGTATTGAAAGACAGAGATTAGCGAATTGAAAGCTTGAATTTTATTGATATTATTGGGCAATGGGGCCAATAGTCTTTCTACAAGCCCGTAATGCACGTCTGCCTCGAGCAGGATCTCCTCTAATTCATCTTTGCTTATACTTTTGCGTTTGCTTGGCGCAATATTTTTGATTGCATTATTGGTCTTACCCAATACTTTTTTAAATAGATTGAACATAGTGTGTTACCTTAGTTTTAATTGTTTTTGGGCTTGTTCTATATCGTATTCTATCATTTCTACGGGTACAGAGCCTTCATAGTGGGTAAAATATTCGCCATGGACGTACATCACCATAAGCGGTATGGAAAAGTTCTCAGGCAAACCTACCGTACGTGCCAGAAGCGTCGCAGAGGCATCATTTTGTGTAGAGTTTGATATAAAATAGTTTATATGGTACTTGGCGATAAATGTCTTCAGTGCTGTATGGTCAAGGCTGTCATGGGTGAGTATGCCTGCAATAAAAACATTTTTCTGATATTTTTTTTGAAGATCGTTCAAATAAGCAATCTCTCCAATGCATGGCGGGCACCATGTTGCAAAAAGGTTAAAAATGACAATAGCATATTTTTTCTGATTGAGCATTACTTTTTGACCGGTGACTGTTACTTCAAGATTTTGGGATTTTGTCTTATAATGGGTAAATGTAATTGACTCTTTTTCTGGCATAAATATCTTTGACCCTATGGGCTTATCAAGCAAGGTTTCTTGTTTTTCCCCCAGTTTAAATCTTTTGTGCTCTTGCTGCATTGTATTTTTTTCTGTAAAAATTTCAGTGGCGTTTTCCGTAGCGATAAGGGTATCGTCCTGCTTTTTATCTTCACACCCAGTTAAGCCCATGAGCAATATAAGTAAAAATAGAGTAGATATTTTATACACACAGTCCCTTTTGGTATAATTAACAGAGTGATTATACCAAAGAGCATTAATAAATAGATGAATAGACGGATTGACATGATAAAAGAGGATAGAAAAAAATTATTTAGAACAGAGAGTTTGGAGCGGCTCAATAAGGCTTCAGGCTTTGGCTCTTATCAAATAGACAAAAAGATATTGAGATTGCTTTATCATACTGTGACACAAAGTAATGCGAAGCATGTGATGCTTTATTTGCCTTTAAAAACAGAAGTAAATCTGTATCCACTCATCCTGCGCCTACGCAAAGAAAAGAAAGTACTCTATGTGCCATTTATGGAAGGTGAAAGTTTCAGGTTGGTAAAATACAGATTGCCACTAAAGAAAAAGCAATTTGGTATAAAAGAGCCCAATGATTCAAAACAATTTAGAAATAAAAATATAGATTTGGCTATTGTACCTATGGTAGGTGTAGATTCAACACACAGACGTGTCGGTTTTGGCAAGGGTATGTATGATAGATTTTTTGAAAAACAGAGTAAAACTATAAAACAAACCGTTTTTGTAGCACGTGAATTGTGTTACAGTAGGGAGATCGTTACGGACGATTATGATGTAAAAGCAGACATGATTATCGCAGCACAGCCATTTTTCCAAAGATGAACTTTTTTGTGATAGATGTCTTAACAGAAGGATAACTATGTTAGGAATAATAAGTATTTCCAGTTTAGCTGGAGTAGCCATCGGGGCAAGTATCTCCTATGTATGGTTAAGGAAAAGTGCAACAAACAGATTTTCAAATATGATGCTGGAAGCAAAAGCAAAAGCAAAGGCCATTGAACACGAAACAGAACTTTCAGTAAAATCTGCAAATGTGAAAATTAAAGAAAAAGAGTTAGAGCACGAGGGTGAATTTCAAAAACGTTTTGCCAAGATTGATGTACGTAATCGTGCATTAATACTGCAAACAAAAGAACTTGCCACAAGAGAAGATAACTTAAAACTTTTGGAAAAGAGGGTGCTGGATAAAGAAATCCATTTGGAAAAACTCGAAAAGAAAAAACACGAAGAGATCGCAAAAGCTGTAGATAAAATGCAAAATATTGCCTCATTCACGAAAGAAGAAGCAAAGGCATACATTTTAGAAAAAGTAGAAGAACAGAGTCGTGCAGACGTAGCAGCCATCGTACGCAAGTATGAACAAGAAGCAAAGCATGAAGGTGAAAAGAAAGCCAATTATATTTTAGCGCAGGCCACAACGCGGTATGCAGGAGATTTTGCAGGCGAGCGTCTTATCAATCTTGTTACTCTGCCAAGCGATGAACATAAAGGGCGTATCATCGGCAAAGAAGGCCGAAATATTAAAACACTTGAAATGCTTTTGGGAGTAGACATCGTGATAGATGAAACACCCGGCGTCATACTGGTAAGTTCTTTCAACCTTTACCGCAGAGCCATTGCCACAAGGGTGATAGAGATACTGGTTGAAGATGGACGAATACACCCCGGACGTATAGAAGAAGTACATGAAAAGGTACAAGAAGAGTTTGAACAAAAGACCTACGAAGAGGGTGAAAATATTCTTATAGATATGGGACTTTTCCCCATGCACGAGGAACTTGTAAGACTTTTGGGCCGCATGAAATACAGAGCCAGTTACGGACAAAATGCATTGGCACATACCTTGGAAGTAGCCAAGCTTGCCAGAGTCATGGCAGCTGAAATGGGTGGAGATGAAAAACTGGCACTGCGTGCGGGTTTACTGCATGACATCGGAAAGGCGTTGACACAGGACCTGGGCGGTTCACATGTAGACATTGGTGCAGATCTATGTCGTAAACATGGAGAGCACCCTACTGTGATTAATGCGATTTATGCACATCATGGACTTGAGGAACCCGATTCCGTAGAAAGTGCTGCTGTGTGTGCAGCAGATAAACTCTCCGCAGCAAGGCCTGGAGCAAGAAGAGAAGTGCTTGAAAGTTTTACAAAGCGAGTGAAAGAAGTCGAAAATATAGCACTAAGCAAAGAGTATGTCAATCAGGCCTATGCCATCAATGCAGGTCGAGAGATACGGGTTTTTGTGAATGCACAAAAGATGAGTGACAATGAAGCCGTACTCTTAAGCAAAGAGATAGCAAGAGAGATACAGGAAAAAGTGCAATACCCTGGCGAGATCAAAGTAAATGTGATCAGGGAGACTCGCGCAGTGAATTATGCAAAATAAAATTTTAAAATCGTTATAATATCAATTACATACATAAAGGATTTATACATGAAAAAATTATTGCTAGGATTATTGTTTTTAGGGTTAGGTTTTCAGGCATATGCGAAAGATATCATAGTAGTGCTTGAAACCAATGTTGGAAATATTGAGTTGAAAATGTACCCTGAGGTTGCACCGTTGGCTGTAGAGAACTTCACGACGCATGTGAAAAATGGTTATTATAATGGACTTATTTTTCATAGAGTGATTAAAGGGTTTATGATTCAGGGCGGAGATCCTACAGGTACAGGTACGGGTGGTGAATCGATTTGGAAAAAACCTTTTAAAGATGAGTTTGGTAAAAATGTGGTTTTTGATAAACCGTTTTTACTTGCGATGGCAAACAGTGGACCTACAACGAACGGCAGCCAATTTTTTATTACGCTTTCGCCCACAGGGTGGCTCAATGGTAAACATACGATTTTTGGAGAAGTAGTTAAAGGACAGGATATTGCGCAAAAGATAGAAAATGTATCTGTTTCTTCTGGTAGCAGCAAACCAATTTTTGACCAGACAATCAAAAAAGCATATATTAAAAAATAGATGGATTTACATACATTACGGGATGAGCGTAAAAAATGGCTTACATGGAAAAATATACTACCCTACCAGGAAGCCATTGGGGCACTTAAAGCGTACGAGGATGTTGAGATTAAGATTGGGGACAGAGTCGAGGTTCAAATTAGTAATCTTAGTACCCAGGATGCCCAGCAGATAAAAGAGACGGCACTCCTTATGAAACCTTGGCGGAAGGGACCGTTTCAGATTAATAATCTTTTCATAGATTCAGAATGGCAAAGTCAAATTAAATACAACCTGTTGGAGCCTCATTTTAATCTCAAAGATAAAATCGTAGGCGACATAGGCTGTAATAACGGATACTATTTGTTCCGTATGCTCACCCATAAACCTAAAAAACTCATTGGTTTTGATCCTTCGGCTATTTATTATTCACAATTTCAATTTATTAACCATTTTATGCAGTCAGATATTGTATATGAACTTTTAGGGGTTGAGCACGTAGAATTTTACGAACATAAGTTTGATATACTTTTTTGTTTGGGCGTGCTGTATCACAGGTCAGATCCTGTGGCTATGCTCAAATCACTGCATAAGGGACTCAACAAAGGCGGCGAGCTCATTTTGGATACCTTTATGATAGATGGTGAAGCTGAGATCTGTTTGACGCCCAGGGACCGTTATTCGAAGATACCAAATATCTATTTTGTTCCCACCGTCAATGCATTAAAAAACTGGTGTCATAGAGCGGGGTTTGAAACGATTGAAGTGTTGGAAACAATGAAGACAGAACATCAGGAACAAAGAAAAACAGAGTGGATAGATACACAAAGTCTTGAAGACTTTCTTGACCCAAAAGATAATACAAAAACCGTCGAAGGGTACCCCGCACCCAAAAGAGTGTATATAAAAGCCATTAAATCATTTTAACCTTAAAGTTACTTTTATTTTTAAATAAGGTACTTTTTGCTATAAATACGCTAATAAAAGAGAAAAGCGGACAAAATTTAAGTTTTGGCTTACTTTCTCACTGATTGGAAAAGAATGAGAATACTAACTGTAGGGTTTAATGACGAATATGTTAAAGACCTTGAAAAAGAACTAGATAAATATTTTATCTGTATTGTAGATAACGCAAAAGATATGTATGATGCGACCAACTTTACCGATTTCAGACACTATGAGCTCGTTATTATTGTAGATGAGGGTATTAAATTTTCACTTGAGCGTTATGTGAATGAAGTGAAGAAGAAAAAGAGTGAAACGAAGATAATGATACTTACATCCAACCTTGGCCAGCAGTCTGCTTTTTTCTCTTTGGGTGTAGATGATGTTATCTACAGACATTGCGAGCATCCGGATCTTATTGCGGCAAGAGTTTTGGCAAATATGAGACATCTTTTTGGCACACAGGTAGACATCGGCAAACTTGTGATAGATATTGCGAATAAAAAAATAGAATATGATGAGAAAATCGTTTCTTTAAATGGTAAAACATTTGATATTTTAGCGTATCTTGCATTACGTAAACAAAGAGTTTTTTCAAAGGATGAGATTATTAATGCACTTTGGGAAGAGCCCGAATATGTGAGTGATAATACAGTTGAGGTAGCCATAAATCAAATTCGTAAGCGTTTGAAGAGTATACTTGGATTTCAGGTGATTCATACGGTTAGAAGACGTGGATATAAATTTTCGTATTAAATAATTGTTTTAAGGCTGTCAAATGAAAAAATTCTTTCTTTATCTTTCTTTATCCCTTGTTGTTCTGGGAACCATTTTTGCGTATGTACTTTACACTGAAGGTGTATTTGATACAGTTGAACCTGCTAAGAAAAATGAATTAAAACCTTTTGAGATGAAGTGTGACACCGGCAAGTGTGAAACTGGAAAATGTGGTGCAAACTAACGTTATGCAGCTCAATACACATGTGAATATTGACACTTCTCTTTGCGGAAAAGTAACAAAACTTGAAAAAAACTATGCAGAAGTTTTACTTCATACTACGCAACAAATGGCAGTAGACGAGCTAGGGTTGGTGCATGGCGGGTTTGTATTTGGAGCGGCAGATTTTTCTGCGATGTCTGCAGTTAATGATCCCTTGGTTGTTCTTGGTGCATCGATGTCCAAATTCACTGCTCCGGTAAAGAGTGGCGATGCTGTGTTGTGTAAAGCGAAAGTTGTGAGCGAAAAAGGAACAAGGCGGACCGTGGATGTGCAAGCCTTTGTAGAGGGAAGGCTTGTGTATGAAGGAAGTTTCACTACTTTCGTTCTTGATGCGCACGTGTTGAAGCGTTAAATCGTCGACTCTACCTGTTCAATCCAATAAGGCATGACCCTCTGCTCCGCTTTTAGTGTAGTACTTAAGCCATGCCCAGGATATATAGTATAATCACCTTCAATTTCCATTGCTTTTTCTAAACTTTTTACCATGTCCTCTGCGCTTGAAAATGGGAAGTCCCATCTTCCTATAGATTGCTGGAAGAGGAAATCACCACTAAACCATACGTCTTTAATTTGAATGATGCTGCATCCTGGTGTATGCCCCGGAAAATGACGATATTTTATTTGCACACCTTCTATACTAAGATCTTCGTCATCTTCTACAAGGTAATCTGCTGTGCTTTGAGGGACTCTTTGACCCAAGGGGCAGTTTGAGAGCATGAAAGCATCGCCTTTGGGGCAATAAAGGGGAATGTTAAGTGCTTCTTTTATCTCTTGATTGCTCCACACATGATCGAAGTGTCCATGGGTGTTCAGAATGGCTACTGGGTTTGTGACATTGTCAAGTACCCATCTTGTTGCACCCATCCCCGGATCGATGATGAAATCTTTCCCATCAACCGTAGCGATGTAGCAGTTGGTTTGGGTCGCGCCCATAGGTTGGATTTTGATTTGCATGTGATATAATTCTCCTATGAATATATATGAAGTTTTAGAGCAGGCCATTGTGAGTGATGATATATTACTCAAAGAGGAGTTGACTGCTTCGTGTTTGGACTATTGTATCCAAAATGAAATAAGTGCACCCAATGATTTTAGCCCGACGGTATTTTTAAAGCCGTCATATGCTTCCAAATGTCACATTGTGGACCCCAGAGATTTACCTGCAAGAAAAGACTTTGAGAGTGAGGAGGGGTTGGCCACTCTGGTTCATGCCATTGCACATATAGAATTCTCAGCCATAGATCTGGCACTGGATGCTGCGTATCGTTACCCGCAGATGTCTAGGGCATACAAGATGGATTGGCTGGAAGTAGCCAGTGATGAGATACGCCATTTTAAGATGCTAGATAGCTTATTGACCCAATTGGGATATGCTTATGGAGATTTTCCTGTACATTGCGGACTGTTTGATGCAGCAGAGCATACCGCACATAACATTTTGGATCGTATGGCAATTATTCCTCGTTATTATGAAGCTTCAGGATTGGATGTGAGTCCGCAAATCATCAAGAAATTAGATAATAAGCGCAAAAATCCGCAGGTTAAAAAACTCATAGATATACTAAACATTATTTATACTGAAGAGATAGACCATGTTCTCAAAGGCGATAAATGGTTTAAATATCTGTGTAAAAAAGAAGGAAACAAAGAGGGTACAGAGGAATCTGTGTATTTTGAAATACTCGAACGCTATCATCTGCTTTCCAAACATAGGCCTCATGTTAATGTAGAAGGAAGAAAAGAAGCAGGGTTTAGCTGTGATGAGATTATGAGACTTGGTGCCAAAGTGTGTTTGTGAGAGCATTTTTCGAAGAGATGTTTTTTGCGCCAAGGCGGTATCATCGCCTAGTCAGTATGCTTTTGCTTCCTCTTTCTTCTATGTATGGTACGGGAATGTGGTTGCGCAGAAAATTTGCAAAGAGAATGTCTTTTGGTATTCCTATTGTCAGTGTTGGCAACCTTATTGTTGGGGGCTCAGGCAAAACACCATTTGTCATCGCTGTGGCTTCGAGGTGTAAAGATGTTGCGGTGGTATCGCGTGGATATGGACGTCAAAGTAAAGGACTTGTTGAAGTGAGCCGTAAAGGTCAAGTGCTGGTTGATGTTACACAGAGTGGAGACGAAGCAATGCTTATGGCAGGTACTTTGCCTAACGCTTCGGTTGTCGTAAGCGAAGACAGGGTTTTGGCCATAGATTTTGCAAAAAAACAGGGTGCGAAAATCATTATTCTGGATGATGGCTTTAACCGTGTGGACATAGAAAAGTTTGAGATACTTTTGGAGCCTCGTGAGATCCAAAACCATTACGTATTTCCATCAGGGCCCTTTAGAGAGTTTTTTTCACAGAGAAAATATGCAGACAGCATAGCAAAAGAGGGCATAGACTTTCTACGGCAGGTTGAGTTCGTGGATGTTACGGAAAAAATGCTGCTTATCACGGCCATCTCAAATCCGACAAGGTTGGATGCGTATTTACCTGCCAATGTTGTGGGAAAGATCTATTTGAAAGACCATGCCTATTTTGATGAGTCGGCACTACAGGAGCTTTTAAAAACACATAAAGCCTTAAGCATACTGTGTACATCAAAAGATAGAGTGAAGATGAAAGGCTTTAAGTTGCCTATCTCGGAAATGAAGTTAAAATTAGAGATCAAAAATGAAATTTTTACTCAAATAGATGAGTACATAAAGGGATACCAATCATGAAAAGCAAGATTGATGTAGTAAAAACACTACTTGATGCTTTACCATTTATTAAAAAATTCTCCAATGAGAAAATTGTTATCAAGTATGGGGGTGCTGCGCAGACAAGTTCTGAACTCAAAGAGCAGTTCGCACAAGATATCGTTTTGTTACACCTCGTAGGGATGAAGCCTATTATTGTGCATGGCGGAGGTAAAAGTATTACGGATCTACTGAGTGATTTGGGTGTAGATACGAAGTTTATAGACGGACAGCGTGTGACTAGTAGGGAAGTGATGCGTGTGGTAGAAATGGTATTAAGTGGAGAGATAAACAAGGAGATCGTTTCTTTGCTGGATAACCACGGTTCCAAGGCCATAGGTATTTCCGGAAAAGATGGCGGTTTTTTAAAAGGTATGCCTAAGGATTTTGAAAAATTTGGTTACACAGGTATCATAGAACATGTGAATCCTGAAATAGTCAATAACATCATCGATGATGGGGCCATTCCTGTTATTGCTCCCATTGCAGGAAGCAGTACCATGGGACATCCGGGGTTTAATATCAATGCTGATCTTGCAGCGAGTCAGGTAGCCATAGCCCTTAAAGCAAGGAAAGTACTCTTTTTGACAGACACGCCAGGTGTCTTGGATAAAGAGATGAAACTCATTACCAATTTAAGCATAGAAAAAACAGAAGCGCTGAAAAAAGATGGCACGATACAAGGCGGCATGGTGCCTAAAGTGGATGCCTGCATAGAAGCACTACGCGGAGGTGTTAAAAAAGCGCATATTATAGATGGGCGGGTAGAGCATTCGCTTTTGTTGGAAATTTTGACCAGTTCGGGTGTTGGGACTTGTATAGAGCTTTAAATTTTCTCCCCCATGAGGGCGGAGAAAAGAAGTACCAAATACTTATTTTCTCTTTCTACAGCACTCCTCATTCATACGCATTCTCATAACCCTTAGCTTATTTGGCTATAATAATCACCAATATAAACATAGGATACGATAGATGCAATTTATTGAGACACGTGGAAATGATGGGGAAAAGCCTTCATCTGTACTATTTTCAGAAGCAATACTTAGCCCAAGTGCGAGCTTTGGTGGATTATATGTACCCAAAGAGCTTCCGACACTGGATACAGAATTTTTAGAGGGACATCTCTCGAGCCACTATAAAACTTTGGCATTGGATTTTTTACAAAAATTTGGAATAGACATTGAAACAGAGGTATTGCAAGAGGCTTTAAAAAGATATGACGCCTTTGATGACCCTTCCAATCCGGCCCCTCTCTCCCAAGTAGAAGAGGACTGTTTTGTCTGCGAGCTTTACCATGGCCCAACACGAGCTTTTAAAGATATGGCGTTACAGCCTTTTGGCTATGTGTTAAGTAGGCTCGCACAAAAAAGAGGTGAGCACTACCTTATTATGGCGGCAACAAGTGGAGATACCGGTCCCGCTACGCTGGAAACATTTAAAAACCAAGAGGGCGTTCAGGTGGCTTGTCTTTATCCAGACGGAGGGACATCAGATGTGCAGAGACTTCAAATGGTGACCGAAGATGCACCAAATCTGAAAGTTATCGGGGTTGAAGGTAACTTTGATGATACTCAAAATACACTCAAAGACTTACTCGCTTCACAAGATTTTAAAGAAGAATTGGCGCAAAGAAATATTAAGCTTTCAGCGGCAAATTCTGTAAACTTTGGGCGTATTATATTTCAAATTATTTACCATATCCATTCCTATCTAGAGTTGGTGCGTAAGGAAAAGATTCGAATGGGAGAGAAGATTTATCTGGTGGTTCCAAGCGGTAACTTTGGTAATGCTTTGGGAGCGTATTATGCGAAAAAAGCAGGGCTTCCTATAGAAAAAATTCTTATCTCTTCTAATATCAATAATATTTTGACAGACTGGATCCGCAATGGAGCGTATGATCTCACCGTAAGAGAGCTTATTCAGACAGAATCCCCTGCGATGGATATCCTAAAAAGCTCAAATGTTGAACGTATTATGTTTGACAAATTTGGCGCAGTACGTACCAAAGAACTTATGGAGGCACTGGCAAATGACGGTAAGTATCAGCTCAGTGCAGATGAGCTTGCATTATTACGCGAAGATTTTGATGCATCTTTTTCAGATGATGAGGAGTGTGAAGCTGTTGTTGGTGAGTATGCAAAAAAAGGGTATATTATGGATCCTCACACAGCAACTTGTATGAGAGCCTATAAAACCTTAAGAGATAAAGATCTAAAAACAGTGGTTTACTCTACGGCAGAGTGGACCAAATTCAGTCCGGCTGTTTCAAAGGCATTGGGCCATGAAGTAAAAGATGATGTGGAAGCATTAAAATGGGTGAGTACAAATGCAAATGTAACTGTACCGCCTATGATAAATGCTTTGTTTGACAAACCTGTTATCCATTCTATTGTTGTTGCCAAAGAATCGATAAAAGGAGAGATATTAAGCTTTTTATAGTTTAATATAAAGTGATGTCAAAAAATTATTCCATATTTTTCGTATCCATATTGTTCATATTTGAATCTGCATTTGCACAAAATGTTGTGGATTGTCGGGTTGTGGCGAGCAACATAAGTACGTGTAACCCTTATGGTGCGAAGCTGATACGTGCAGAAGAGATCAAGTACCTCAAGGGTACGCGAAAATTAAAAATGACCAAGACATTGCCTGTGCCAAAAAAACCTACAGTGAAAGTGATTTCCGTAGAAGATATGATTGAAAAGTATCTTGATGTTGAAGATTCTCTGCGTTTTAAAGGAAGCAAGAAAATACCTTTCAGGGTGACAGTGGTGGAAGAACCTGTCGCAGAAGAAGAGCTTGAAGAGAAAATACAAGCCCTTGAAGGGGAAATAGAAGAGCTTGAAGAGAAGATGGAAGAGATACAGCTTTACGAAGTGTCCCCTTCCCAAATAGAATATGGGACTTATGTTGTTAGAAAAGGGGACGCACTTAGTCAAATAGCAAAGAAGTTTGGATTAAAAACAAAAGAACTAGCGGCATTAAATGAGTTAAAAGAAAAGTATGTTATAGCTGTAGGCCAAAAATTGAGGGTGCCTTTTGACCAAAAGATGATAGATGCGTTGGTATCTGCTGAGTATAAAATTCAAGAGGGTGATACATTATTGTCTATTGCTAAAAAGTTTAGCCTTGAGCCTAAAGCATTGGCGAATTTTAATAGCATAAAGAGCTATACGGTCATCAGTGCAGGAAAAATGCTCAAGCTTCCTCTCCCTTATGTTATAGAAGCAAAGAAAAAAGCTGAAGAAAAAAAGAAAAAACTTGCACAGCAAATAAAAAAACGTAAACTGGAAATACTTGGAGATTTTGGCACAAGAAAACTTCGTGTAACTGCTACAGCTTACACCTCCCATGCCGCACAAACAAGCAGTTCACCATTTATAGCTGCCTGGGGAACCAGACTTCGTCCGGGTATGAAAATCATCGCGGTCTCAAGGGATATGCTGATCAGATACGGTATCCGTAACGGGACAAAGGTACGTATAGCGGGGTTACCAGGATATTATACTGTACGCGATAAAATGAATAAACGTTACAAAAAGCGTATCGATATTTATATGGGAATGGACAGAAGATCAGCACTGCGTTGGGGAAGGCGCAGTGTTGTTGTTCATTGGTAATAAGGCAGAGATTGACATATGACGATTGAGGCTAAAGAGACTCGAAAATCTCTAAGACCTCCAAATATCTGTCACTTTTTTCTTCATATTCTTTTTTATAATCAGATAATTCATCACTAAGTGCAGTCAGTCCTTTTTCCTGGTGGCATTCAGGGTTTATTAGACAGTCATTGAGTGCACTTATTTTCTCTTCCAATGCTTCTAGTTCATTTGGTAACATATCATAGTCTCGTTGCTCTTTGTAGCTTAATTTGGTCTGCTTTTTCTTCTGTATGGGCTCCTCTTTTTTTACACTTGCTTTTACTTCTGCTTCCAGCGCATCAAGTTCCTTCATCTCTTTTTCTATCTCCAAGTACTCAGTATAGGTCTGATAAGACTCTTCAAGCACTCCGTTGCCTTTAAAAATGAAGAGTTTGGAGGCTATCTTGTCTATAAAATATCGGTCATGTGAAACAAAGAGTATTGCTCCGGGGAAGTTGATAAGTTTTTCTTCCAAAATATTGATGGTCTGTATGTCTAAATCATTGGTAGGTTCATCCAGTATCAGGCAGTCCACTTTTTTACTTAAAAGCAAGGCGAGTGCCACGCGGTTTTTCTCTCCGCCTGAGAGCATACCTACCTTTTTAGTCAAAAATTCTTTCGGGAAAAGAAAAGATTTTAAGTAGCCATAGACATGAAAGCTTGTGCCTTGAACATCTATAACATCCCCGCCATCGGGACAAAAGGTTTCTATGAGCGTTTTTGTATCATCAAGCATCTCTCTGTGTTGGTCAAAGTATCCTAAGGCAAAGTCACCTTTTTGTATAACACCTGAGTCTGGTTTTATGCGCCCCAGCATCAGTTTAAGTAAAGTAGATTTTCCTGCACCATTTATCCCTACGATGGCTATTTTGTCTTTTTGTAAAATCCTTGTCGTAAGGTTTTCTATCAGTTTTTTCCCCCCGATAGAGTAGCTCATATTTTCCAGGTCAAAAAGCATTTTTCTGCGTGAAACCCCTTCGTCGCGGTTAAAATGTTTTTTTTCACGTTCGAGCTCTACCATCATTTTTCGAATAAGGGTAGGGTTTTTCTTGGCTTCGTCACGAAGTTCAAAAACACGTTTTTTACGCCCCTGGTTACGTTTTTCCCTGGCCTTCACCCCTTTGCCAAGCCACGATTCTTCTTGTTTTAGAAGACGCAAAAGGTTATCATGTCCTTTTTTCATAGCATGCATACGGGCCTCTTTTTGCTCAAGGTAAGACATGTATCCGCCTGTATAACTTACCAACTCCTGATTATCCACTTCGACCACACGTGTGGCGATAGTATCTATAAAATGTCTGTCATGTGAGATGAAAAGCAGTGTAAAATTCTCTTTAAGGAGAATCTCTTCCAAAAACTCAACCATGTAGACATCAAGGTGGTTTGTAGGCTCATCAAGCAAGAGGATATCAGGCTTTTTCAGTATGAGTGAGGCCAAGGCAACACGACGCTGTTCCCCTCCGGATAAAGAAATAACAGGGCGGTGTTCATACGCTTTGAGGTGAAATTCCTGCATAACCCTTTCTATCTTGTCATCCAGATTCCATGCATTATGATGGTCTAAAAATGTAGAAACTTTTTCGAGTTTTTTTAGGAGATCTTCATTTTCAAAATCTTCTGCAACCTGTAGACTGAGTGCATCATAGGCATCTTTTGCATTTTTCAGTTCTGTAAGTTCATTGAGAATAGCATCTCTTACGCAGAGGCTCGGATCAAAATAAGGTTGCTGAGCAAGCATTTCTATATGTACTGAATTACTTACCACTCTTTTGCCCTCAGTGGGAGTTTCAGTACCCATAATAATTTTCATGAGTGTTGATTTCCCACATCCATTTTGCCCTACTATGGTTACACGCTCCCCCTCACTTAGGTGAAAGTCAACATCATTGAGTAATAGTTTTATGTCGTATTGTTTTTTGATGTTAAAAAGGTCTATGAGCGCCACGTATTATCCTTAGTGTTTATTGGCGTATTATAGCAAACAGAGTGGGGTTTAAGGCTTGATTTGGTATATTCTCCATTATACTCGCAAGGATTGTTATGCTAGAAACCATTATTGTTTTATACTCTATCTATACCTTTATGAAAATCTATATTTCTCTGATGCAAATAGGCTATATTAACGAAGAAAAGAGAAAAACACCCGTACTGATGTCCGCAGAAAAATATCTGATAGCGGGAAACTATGCAGTAGCCAATGGTAAGCTTGGACTTGTGTCTGCATTTGTGGATTATCTGGTATTTATCTGGTGGGTATTTGCAGGGTTTGCGTGGTTATCCTCTTTTATTCCAGTTGAAGGAAGTATTTTGCAGGCAGTTGTATTTCTTTTTGGCTTTATCGTAGTCAATTTTATCATTGGACTTCCTTTTGAGCTTTATCAAAAGTTTAAAATTGACGAAGATTTCGGATTCAATAAAATGACAGCAAAAATGTTTGTACTTGATATGGCCAAATCAAGTATATTGTTTGTGCTTTTGGGAGGGGCTATTTTTGCACTGTTGGCATGGATTATAGGTAACTATGACTCATGGTGGCTTTGGGGTTTTGCCGCCATGTTCACTGTAGCGATACTCGCCAATCTGTTGGCGCCTACTTTTATGGCACTGTTCAATAAATTTTCACCTCTTGAAGAGGGTGAGCTCAAAGAGAAAATTACTGCCATGATGAATCAGGCAGGGCTCAAAAGTGACGGAATCTTTGTGATGGATGCCTCCAAACGCGACAGCCGTCTGAATGCATTTTTCGGTGGCTTGGGCAAAAGTAAAAGGGTGGTACTTTTTGATACGCTTTTAGAGAAGCTAAACACCAAAGAATTACTCGCTGTTTTGGGGCATGAACTGGGACATTTTACACATGGAGACATTTGGAAAAATATAGGGCTGATGGGCCTACTTCTTTTTATTGCCTTTTATCTTTTTGGCCACTTGCCAGATACACTGTTTACACAAATGGGCGTGGTGCCTGAAGCAGGGGTACAAATAGCGATGCTTATGTTGCTGTTGCCACTTTTAAGTTTTGTGTTTACACCCTTTATGTCAGCAGTGAGCCGTCACAATGAATATGCAGCAGATGAATTTGGTTCTGCTATGGGGGGCAAGGAAAACCTGGTCTCCGCACTCATGAAACTTGTTACAGAAAATAAGTCGTTTCCCAAGTCGCATCCTTTGGTCATTTTCTTTTACTATACGCATCCGCCTGTGCTTGAAAGACTCAAAGAGTTAGGCTTTGATGCCTCCTTGGATACTGCAGTACTAGAAGATGGGGTGAGGGATGCACCATTACCTCGCGATGGTATCTTTACTTTTTTGGATAAAAATGACCATTAAACAAGGGTTATTCTGGGCTAAGGAACAACTCAAAAAAACATGTGAGCGTCCACAGTTTGAGGCAGAACTGCTTTTGGCCTACCATTTAAAGCAAGATCGCACGTATCTGATAACACAGGACAATAGGATGATCGATAATGTAGAAGATTTTAAGAATCTTGTCCTAAGAAGAGCCAGCCATGAGCCTTACGAATATATTGTAAGCTCAGCAAGTTTTTATGATATACACCTTGAAGTGGAATCAGGTGTGCTTATCCCACGCCCAGAGACAGAGATATTGATTGATCTGGTTTCTGAAATTATAGAAAAAGAAAACATGATACAGATTGCTGAAATAGGAGTAGGGTCGGGCGCCATTTCTGTGGTCTTGGCACGCAAATTTCCACAGCTTCACATTATAGCTACAGACATATGTGATGTCCCGCTCAAAGTTGCTGCAAAAAATATTGACACGTTTGGATTGGGCAAGCAGATAGAAGTTCGTAAATCTAATCTCATAGATGAAGTGCCTGAAGCTTTGGAGTTGGTTGTTTCCAATCCTCCCTATATAGCAGAAGATTTTTTGCTTGCATCCAATGTGGTTGATTACGAACCCAAAGAAGCACTTTTTGGTGGTCAAATAGGGGATGAACTGTTGAAGCAGATCATCTTGGATGTGAAAAAAAGAGGCATCAAATATCTTGCCTGTGAGATGGGCTATGATCAAAAAGAACCACTACAAGATTTTGTTAATAAAATCGGTGTAAAATACATAAAATTTTACAAAGATCTCGCAGCGCTTGACCGCGGGTTTATAATTAAATTTAATTAAGGATACAGCAATGAACAAATATTTTAGAATGACAACAATGGCATATATCATATTCTTAAGTGCGGTGCTGGGAGCAGGTCTTTTTGCAGGAATTGTAGTCGCACCCGTCACTTTCCACACAGACCTTTGGTTGGGTGCAGATATTTTGAGCAGATATCAGGAAGGACAAATTATGACGGAAAACTTTCTAAGACTTTCATATATGGTGAATGTCGCATTGGTAACTGTTGTGCTTTATGAGGGGTATAAATTTAAAAAATTTGAAAGAGATACGCTCACACAGGTAGCTACTTTTTTTGTATTGGCAACAGGTTTGCTTTTTTCGCAGTATTATATACCCGACATCATTAGTATGCAGCTTGCGGGGGAAGAGATGACAAGGTCTCAGGCATTCATAAATACACATAAAGGTTCTGAAATCAACTTCAAGATTTTTTCTCTTGCATTGCTTGTGCTCATTGTTCAAAATATGCGTAGGGCATGTAAGTGGTGGGTATGAATGAAGTTTTAGAGCACCCTTTCAAACCTATTGTGTTTAAAGACACACAGATACTCATATTGGGTTCATTCCCCAGTATTCAGTCTTTTGAAAAGAATTTTTACTATGCACATCCACGCAATCAATTTTGGAAACTCCTTGAAAAGGTGACTACCTACCCCGTGAACAACCGTGATCAAAAACTTTGGTTATTAAAAGAGTGCAAGTTTGGACTTTGGGACATGGTAAAAGCATGCAATAGAGACAATTCACTTGATAGTTCTTTGGAAAATGAAGAAGTGAATGATCTTGCTGCATTTTTGGAAGAGCATCCCAGTATTAAAAAATTGGCTTTTACCGGCAAAAAAGCAGAGTCACTTTTTAAAACACATTTCTCACACCTTGCGGTAGAAACGGTTTATCTGCCTTCACCTTCGGCTGCTTATGCAAAGATGACCTTTGATGATAAAGCAGCCCAGTATGAAAAATTCTTAGGATGTAGTTAATGGCAGTTTGGGCAATAGGAGATATACAAGGGTGTTACGAGTCTTTTAGAAAACTGTTGGAAACGATACACTTCGATCCTGAATGCGATACGCTTTGGATCGCTGGGGATCTGGTCAACAGGGGTGAGGGTTCGCTCGAAACACTGGAATATCTTTATAGCATAAAAGAAAGTGTTCAGATTGTGCTTGGCAATCATGATATTGCGCTCATTGCAGCTTATTATGGTATCAAAAAGTCTAATCCTACCATAGACGCCATACTTCACTCACCCAATGCCAAAATGCTTATAGATTGGCTCAGGGGACAAAAGTTTTTGCATGTGGACTATAAACTTGGTTACTGCATGGCTCATGCGGGTATCTCCCCTGAGTTTGATTTGGGTATGGCATTAAGTTATGCCCAAAGAGTTGAAGAGAAGTTGCGCAGTGATGATGCAGGGATTTGGCTCAAAAGAATCTTAAAAAGCGGTGTTGACCGTTTTGACAGAAATGCCAAGCTCATAGACATTGACCGTTACATCGTCAGTGCATTTACACGTATGCGTTTTTGTTATGGTGACCATAGACTTGATTTTGACCAAAAAGGTCCACCCAAAGAAGAGCTGAGGGAAAAGGGACTAAAACCCTGGTTCGAATGTCAGTATCGTAAAGATATCGATTTGCGTATTATTATAGGGCACTGGTCAACTTTGGGATTTTATGAAGATGAACATGTATTGGCTTTAGATACCGGATGTGTGTGGGGTGGAAAACTTACTGCTGCACGTATTGACAGTAATGAAGTTGAGATTGTTTCTATTGACTGTAAGAAGGAACAGGAGAGTGAAGTAGAAACACCTACTTCACCAGATGCCTCACAAATTTAGACATATTCTCATATGGAATAGTTTTCATTATAAAATCTTCTATATAGACTATTATATAAGGTTTTCCTATCAGAGGGTACATATTTATCGCCTGAAAACGTAGCTACAGCGAATAACCTTATAAAATATGTTAGATTATAAGGTTTTCAGGAAAATATGCTAATATAACTATTATGAATATTAATATAAAATCAAAATTATTCTTGCTATTCCTTCTCATGAATACAGCAGTTTATGTATTGACTGATATAAATAAAAACAATATAATTAATGCTGCCTTAGATAACAGTCTAAAAATGCTTCAGGCTCATTATAATATTTTATTAGAGTCACAACATAAAACAGCCATAGGGTTTTATAAATCTACACTTATTATTGATAGAGTTATGGAAATAATGAAAGAGGCAAATACAGCTTCAAAAGAAAAAAAAGCAGAATTAAGAGATGAATTACATAATTTAGTAAAAGTAAAATTTAGAATAGAACAAGAAAAAGGCGTTTTGATATATCATTTTATGTTACCAAATAACGAATCGTTTTACAGAGCGCATAAACCAAAGAAATTTGGAGATGATTTAACAGGTATAAGACCAGATCTTGAACGCATAAATAAAATAAAAAAACCAATTAGAACATTTGCGCAAGGCAGAGTTGCTCACGCATTTAGAAACATGTTTCCTCTCTTTGATGAAAACAATTCATATATTGGCGCAGTAGAAGTCTCTTTTTCGACTGATATTTTTCAATGGTACTTAAATACGGTTAGTCATATACATTCCCATTTTATAGTAAATAAAAATATTTTTTCTGATAGAAGTTGGGAAAAAGATGATTTACTTTTAATATATACTCAAAGTGCCGAATCAAAAGACTATATGTTTAATTTAGGGGATGTATATAAAAAAGAAGTTTGTGTAGATCAAAATAAAATAAAACTAGCACCAATTCAAGAAGAGATAGACTATAAAATAACCTTGGGTAATGAATTTAATTCTTATGTGCGTAACGGAAATCATTTCGAGATTATATCATTTTTACCAATAAAAAACGTTAATAATAAAGTTGTTGCTTGGGTCGTCTCATATCAAAATAATGATATTATAAAGTCAACTATAGAAAGTACTTTAATCATCAGAGTTATCAGTTTTTTTATCTCTTTGTTAATAATCTATTTTTTAGTAAGACAGATAAAATCGAAAGAAGAACTAAAAATACAACATTATCTATTAAATGATATACTTAATGAAACTGATAATGCTATGCTTGTTACAGATTTTAAAGTTATTAAATATTCAAATCATAAGTTTAAAGAGTTGATAGAAATGACAGATACAGAGGCATATGACAGTGAGCAACCTCTCAATATATTAAACATGTTTGCACCTGCAGATGGATATTTACATAGTGGTTTATTAGTAGATGATGAAAATTTTACATCCTTGATAGCTAGAACACCCGAAAAAGACAGACTTGTATCAATTTTAGATAGAAACCTTGAAGTCACTGCATTTAAAATCAGTATCTCCAAATTAGAAACAAAGAGAGATTATTTGGTAACTTTATCTGATGTAACAAAAATGAAAGAGTATCAACTTCAAACAGAAGAAAAAGTCTATATGGATGGACTCACAAATGTTTATAATAGAAATAAATTTGATGAGACATTGAAAAATGAAATTAAAAATGTACAAAGATATGACCATGCTCTTTCAATAGCTATTTTAGATATTGATAAGTTTAAAGATTTCAATGATACCTATGGACACTTGGTTGGAGATGAAGTTTTAATTACAATGGCTCAAACTGTTAATGCGAGTGTAAGAGAAACAGATACATTTGCAAGATGGGGTGGAGAGGAATTTGTTATAATTTTTAAAAATACAAATTCTAAGATAGCAAAAATAGTTTCTGACAAACTAAGAGAAAAAATTCAAGATAATGAACATCCTATGGCAGGAAAGATAACAGTAAGTTTTGGAGTAACTGAATATAAAGATGGAGATACCATTGAAAGTATCTTGAAAAGATGTGATGATGCTCTTTATATTGCTAAAAATAATGGTAGAAATAGAGTTGAAGTTTTATAAAAATTTTTAATGAGATTTGGTTAGATACCATTCAAATAATAATCTAAATAGACTTAGTAGAGACCGAAGTTCTCTCGGTCTCAAAGAGACTGTTTAAATCTATAGTTGTGCATATAAGCCATCAACCTATGCGGTGTGATATATTTCTTGTATTTATTCACTTACATCAGTCCAGTTAGCGTTCATGTTTGTATCTAGCACATCATCTTCAAAAAAATAAAATATTGTACATTCTAAACTTATTACAATAAAACCTATCTTTCATAACCTTATAAAATATATAACTTTATGAGGTTTTTATTTCTCAATCCAAACTTATTGCTTTCCCTTGTTTTCTTCTTTATTTATAAGTGTTGTAATGAAATACAATACACCAACTAAAATATAAAAATTAATGCCATAAAGACCAAGGTTTCCATCAAAAAAATGATTATACAAAACACTAATAAAAATGCTTATAAAAAGAATTGATACAAATATTCCTAATTTTTGAAAAGTATTATATTTAAGTTCAATACCTTCATCTACAATATGATTGTAATATAACCAATCAGAAAAACCAATATACAACAGTGAAAATAATATTAATCCTATTCCCATTGCTTCAAAAAAAGATGCTTTCTCTCCAGTCTCTGCAGCTTCGACTATTTGAGACAAAATAAAGACCATGAATACTGCAAGGAATGTTAATAGTATACGTAATTTCTTTGTTTCCATCAAACCCTTTCAGCTGTGAGAACTATTCAGTTTCATCTATAAGAGTATATCAAAATGTTTTATTCTCTAAACCTTATAAAATATATAATTTTATAAGGTTTTTGAGAGAGGTGACTGGAGGGTTTTTTAAGTATATTTCGCACGATCCAGATGTATGTTTACTTATCCCTTAACAATATGTCCCACAAACTTAGACATGTTATCCAATATCTTCCCACCTTTTCTAAATCCGAGACCACAGGCTTCATAAGCATAGAAAACACCTGCCTGATAGTATTGATCTTCTCTGTCAGTCGCTAACTCTGCATAGGCTTGGTAAACCATCTTGTGATTGGCATAATCACCATCAACTGACTCGAGTTCCAAGGCGTTTTCATCTAAAATGCTTACATTGCCTCCTTCTCTGCCAAAAACAGGCTTTTTGACTTGTTTCTGTCCTGCTAACAGGTCAAAAGAAGTTTCAAGCAGAAGAGGGTGATTGGGGTAAAGATCCCATAGGATCTTAAGTAAGCCTTTACTTTGAAAAAGCAGGGCGTATGCCGGGTTGAAAATGATGGCTTTTTGGTTTTTGATGATGTTGGTTAAAAGCATAGCTAAGTCTGATTCTTCAAGAGCTATGTCTTCCCATGGAATCAGTTTGAACCAGAGTTCATAGTTTTTGTCATTGTAGCTTATGCCCTCATCAGCAGAAAATTCTATATCGTCAATGTAGGCAAATTCAGTTTCAAAACCTGCTTCAGTGGCGATGTGTTGGAGCAGTCTGACAGTGTTCTCTTCTTCAGAGTTTCCTCTTACCGAGGTAAAGAGGAAATTCCATCCATCATAACGTTCTTCAAACGTAGAGATATCTTCCTCTAGTGTTACTAAACGCTTAAAATTGTCCACAAGTGCTTCATAAAGTCCATTGAACTGGCTCTCTTCCTCAAGATTATTTTTTTTAAGCATAGCCCATTGTACAATGG
>JAGXFO010000007.1 GCA_024637255.1 Sulfurovum sp. | reverse complement strand
CATAACGTTCTTCAAACGTAGAGATATCTTCCTCTAGTGTTACTAAACGCTTAAAATTGTCCACAAGTGCTTCATAAAGTCCATTGAACTGGCTCTCTTCCTCAAGATTATTTTTTTTAAGCATAGCCCATTGTACAATGGCAGTTTCAAAAAGTGCGGTAGGCGTATCTGCATTAAACTCCAAAAGTTTGATGGGTTTTCCATCCAAACCACCAGCTAAGTCAAAACGCCCATAAAGATGCCAGTGTATATCACTATGCCATGACTCTTTGATAACTTCTACAAGGTTGAAAGGTATACCTATTTCATGGAAGAGGTTATTTTCTACAACATGTTCTGCTGCCTCTATGTACATGTCATAAAGTTCATTGGCTGCTTCATAATAAGATTGGGCTTCGTGTTCACTGATGACAAGAAGTTCATCAGATATATAGGAGGTTTCATCTTGATCTGTATGCCAGACAAAACCAAGCGATTCCAAATAGCCTGTATCCAAAGGCGTTATTTTTTTCATATTTAGCATTTATCAACCACCAAAAGAGCTACTAGAAGAGCTTGTAGATTTACTGTTCCCAAAAAAACCACTTTTTTTACTGGTACTTTTTTGAGGATTGTTAAAGCTTTTTTGACTTTTTTGGTAGGTGGAAGGAGATTTGTATCCCGCCTGTCTGTTATTTTGAAAATTTTGGTTACCAAAAAGTTTAGATCCTATCCAAGATCCTATCATGGCACCTGCGATACTTGAGAGCAGGACTTCTCCTAGCCCCATACCGCCCTGCTGTGACATTTGTGGTTCTTGTGCTTTAGTAAGGTTGGAGGTACCATTATCAATTTTGGCTGCTTCTTCTGCAACAAGTGCATCCATTTCAGGTTTGGTCAAAACCCTTTCTGTACCATCAAGTTTTTTAAGCACGATACGTGTTTCATCTGCAGGGAATTCATCTTTTATCTTGTATTTTCCCGGAGCAGTCTCTTCTATGATAACAAATGCATTTTGTGCTTTAGTCTCTTCTTGGCGCTGTTGGTTATCACTGAGGCAACCCGTAACACCAGTAGCCAAAAGAGCACCAAGTCCTGTAGCTGTTGCAATCGTTGAAAGTTTTCTTAAATGTTTCATCTTGTTTCCATCAAATATTATTTGGGTAATCATAGCAAAATATCATTAACAGCAAGAAAGAAAAATGGGATTGAGGGAAAATATATAAAAGGGGAGGAAGACAGAGGGAGGAAAGCTCTCTGTCTCAAATCATCAAAAGGTTTTTAGTCCATCTGCTTTCTTAGAAAGGTAGGCACATCCAAAATATCTTCGTTTTCACCATTGTATCCACCTACGACCATTCTGTTAGCAGTTCGAAGTGTATTGATGTTGCACGTATTGGAACTTAAGAGTGTTTCCTGTCTCTTTGCTGCTGGCTCAGGAATGGCATTTTTATCCTCAAAACCAGTTGCAACGATAGTGATTCTTACTTCATCAATAGCCATATTCGGATTGGTAGTTGTTCCAAAGATAACAGAAGCATTTTCATCCGCACTCTCTTCAACAATATTCATAGCTTCACCAATTTCCATAATAGGATAATCAGGGTGAATGTCAAAGTGTACAAGTACACCCATCGCACCATCAATAGAGATATTATCAAGCAACGGAGACTCAATAGCTGATTTTGCTGCATCATATGCTGCATTCTTGCCTGTACTGTATCCTGCGCCCATCAGAGCAAGACCCCTGTGACTCATAACGGTTTTTACATCGGCAAAGTCAAGGTTGATGTCATTTTCGCCATGAGAAAGAATGACTTTGGAGATTCCGCCTACTGCCTGCGCAAGAATATCATCTACCATTCTAAAACTTTCTTTGATACCAAGGTTCTTTTCAACAATTGAAAGAAGTTTTTCGTTGGGGACAACAATAATAGAGTCGCTCTCTCTTTTTAGCTCCTCCAAACCTTCTTTTGCAAGTTTTGTTCTTTTTCTGCCTTCAAATTTAAAAGGACTTGTTACGATAGAAACAGTCAATGCCCCTATCTCTTTTGCAGCCTGCGCAATGATAGGCGCAGCACCCGTACCGGTACCTCCGCCTAGACCCGCAGAAATAAAGACGATATCTGCACCTGCAAGCATCGCTTTGATGTCATCAAAGCTTTCAAGGGCGGCTTCTCTACCTTTGTCAGGAATCATGCCCGCACCTAAACCTCTTGTCGCATTTATGCCCAATTGCATTTTAAATGGGGCAAGAGAACCTTCCAGTGCCTGCGCATCTGTGTTTGCAACAATAAGGTCAATGCTGTTGATGCCCTCGCTTATCATGTGATTGATCATGTTTCCACCACCACCACCAACGCCAATAGCCTTTATTTTTGCGCCATTTGTATGGCATTTGGCTTCAATGATTTCTATTTCAAACTCTTCCATATTATCCTCCCTTTATTTGATGTGTATAAAATTTTTCTTAAAAAAGCTGCTTCGCCCAATTGGCCAGTTTTTTTAATGGATTCTGATTGTCGTGTCCCAAATCCGGCAACTCATCGAATGAGATGGTTGATATTTCTTCGGAATATTCGTTGTGTTTCTTTGTCTCTCTTGTCTCTTTCTGACGATGCTTTGATTTCACCTCTGGACTGTCGTTTGTGGTAGAGCCTATACGAATATCATTTAGATTTTCTTCATGCATATTTTTTGAATGTAGTAATGTTTGTTGAAAATCTATTTCATATTGTGTATGACCGTCTGCTTGGTAAAGCAGTAAACCTATTGCCGTTGAATATGCCGGATCTTTTAGCTCATCAAACAGACCATTTACTTTATCAGGATAACCAACCCTTACAGGCATACCAGAGAAAATAGCCTGCGCCAATTCTCTAATGCCTTTAAGTTTTGTCATACCTCCTGTCAGTATGATACCTGCACCTATTTGTTCTTTGAGTGCAGACTTGTCAAGAGATTTTGCCAAAATCATCAGCGCTTCTTCTACGCGTGAGAAAATAACAGAGTGAACGATATCTAAAGAGACACCATTACGACTTTCTTCGTCCCCGATAATAGGAAGCTCAATGATTTCATTGGAGCTTTCGGTAAGATTTCCATGACGCACTTTAACATTTTCTGCTATTTGCAAGGGAGTATGTAGTGCCATGGAAAGGTCATTGGTGATGTGGTTTGAGCCCACTCCGAGGAAATCGTTATATCTGATGGAGTTTCCTGTATGTATAACAAGATTGCTGGTCTGCCCGCCTAAATCTATTACTGCGACACCAAGTTCTTTTTCATCCTCATCCATGGTTGCTATGGCAGAAGCATAACCGCTAAGAACGATACCATCTATTTCCACCCCCGCAGAGCGAACAGCTTTTTTAAGATTGGAAAGATTCGACTTCTGTGTCATGATAATGTTGACATCTACTTCCATACGGCTCGCATTCATGCCAAACGGATCTTCTATAAAGTCTTGATCATCTACTCTGAAATTATAGGGCAATACATGAATCACATCATATTCATTTGGTACATTTGCATTGTAGAGTGCAGTTTGCATGACGCGATTAATCTCTTTAATGGAGATATCTTTATGCGGTATATTGACAATACCTGTTGAGTTAAGACTTTTTGCATAAGCATTGGAGATGGAAACAGTAGCAGAAGTAATGTTGCTTCCTGCAATACGCTTTGCATCATTGATGGCTTTTTTGATAGATTTTGAAGCAAGTTCAATGTTGGTTATGGCACCTTTTTTAACCCCTTGGGATTTAGTGATGCCGTGACCTAGTATGGTGACCTGGGAGTCTTTGATTTCAGCGATGACTGCACATATTTTAGTAGAACCGATATCTATAGCTAAAATTGTATCACTCAATTTGTAAGCCCTCCCGTATAGACTTCCGTAGGATATTTCTTATCCAACATTTTAATTAGATTTGATTCGAATGTATTTTGTTTTAACTTGTTTGCAGTTTGCACAACAGACTCTGTCTGATTTACATCTGTTAATATAAGTTTTTGTTCTAAAATATTATAAACGATTACCTTATCCAATACACTTATGATACCGTTTTCTTTTGATGATGTAAAGAGTTTTTGTAAAAATTGTAAACTTTCTTGGTTATTTAATGATTCGAGGTTGACATTTTCTTCAAATTTTACAAAATCAGAAATGATTGCATCGTTTTGATTGAAGTTTTGGAGTGTAGTTTCGGCCAATACCAACAGTGCTTCTTTTTTTGCTTGATTGACATAAAGTGTTGTAACTTCTTCTTTAGCCTCTTCGTACGTCATGACCTTTGGCGCAATAACATTTTCTATTTTTATCGTCGCGTAAGTATCTCCAACTATTTTAGGCTTGATGATGTCACCTACGGATTTTGTTTTAAGTTCATTCCACACTTCATCAGTGAGCTTGGAATCACCCAGTGTCAAGGTTAATTTTTCACTGTTGTCAACCTTAGCTTTTTTAAATGCGATATAGTCTTTTTGTGCTGCTTTTTTTGTTTTCTTAAGTTTTAAGTCTTTTGTTGCCAACGCTTTGGCTTCTTCAAAAGGAAGCTGTTTTCCTGAAGCCTCAGTATAATTAAAACTATTTGTTTCGTAATATGCCTTGACTTCATCCTCTGTTACAGCTGTATCCTTGCTTTGAGTCCATAAAATAGAAAGTTCATACGTTTGGGCTGTTAAAAAGTTTTCTTTTTGAATTTCCCACTGTGCTTTCACTTTTTCTTCTTCTACGACAAAGTCAAGGTCATCCATTGTCAATACTTTATAGGCTAACTTGTCACTCACATTCATGGCTGCAGAAATTGCTTCTTTTTCCAATGGCAATGCCTCAACTGTAAGTAATGCAAGTGTCTTTTGAATGATAAGTTCTTCTCTGAGCGTCTCTTCAAAGACTTTAGCTTTAAGTCTTTGGGTTTTAAGGTAGCCATCATAAATTTCTTTATTGAAAATGCCTTCTTTCTGAAATGCCTGAATTTCCTGTAGTCTTTGTGCTACTTCAGCATCTGAAACAATGAGACCAAGATCTTTTGCGAAATTTAAGATTTTAGCCTGTGTGGCTAATTGTGCAAATGCTTGCTTAATCAATCCCATTTCTTGCGCTTTTTGTTCATCAAGCGTACCTTGCATTGCTTCATTATATTGGCTGTATATACTGCTGTAAGCCATATTGAGTTTTGTTTGCGGTATTTCAATACTGCCTACTTTGGCAACATTTCCTGCTTTGGAACCAAAACTGTAGCTTCCCCAGCCTACAAAACCTGCACCTATAAATGCGATGGTTGCTATCCAGATTGTCCATACCAGGTATTTATTGTGTTTCTGCATCCAACTAATCATACTTCATCTGCCTTCAATCGAAAAATTTGTATAATATTCTACCTAAAATAAGCTTATCGCTAATGAAATGGAGTGTGAAAAAAGTATGTCAGATAAAAATACTAAAATGATGCAACGAGGCCTGGAAGTCATATGGCATCCATGCACACAAACTAATAAAGATTACACCCAGTGACTTGGCTAAATTTTTTTATGTTGACAACGGCTCTTCGGCCGTAGAAGCGTCTTTAAAAATGAGTTACCACTACCATCTCAATAAGGGAAAATGTAAATCGCTTCAGAGCTTCTCTTTATAACTTAAAGAAGCCCTTGTTTTGTTTTTTGAGTCGTGCATAGTGTTTTTCTGCTCTTGTAATGCCTGCTTCCGTGGCTTCTTTGTATAATTGTTCCGCCTTTTTTATATCTTTTGCGGTACCTATGCCATATTCATAAAATTGAGCCAGATCGCAAAGGGCTTCTGGGTAATCCTCAACGGCCAAACTACTCATATGCGCGAATGATTCAGGTGTATTTTTTGTCAATAAAATACCTTTGAACAGTTCCCTGGCTAACATGAACTGTGAAAATTGCGATTCTGTGGCAGCACAGATAAGTAGTAATTGTGCTGCTTCGGCATATTTGTTTTTTTCGCTAAGCTCTTTGATATAGTTTAGCGTTTCTTCTATCTCTTTTTCACTATAGCCTTCCTGGCTTATTTTCTTTAGCAAATTCTCAACTGAATCAAAATGCTCATCCGTTTGCACTGTGGCCGGATATTGTTTTTTCATACTGCTGATCTTCTGCTCAATATAGGGAATGGCTTTGTATAGTGAGTTAATGATTTGATTTTGTACTTTTAGTTTAGGTTTTAACTCTTTGAAAAGATCATTTTGGCTAAAAATATCATTTGTAACGATAATTTCAGTTTCTTTTGTCGGCTGTTTTTGTGCTTCTTCCTCTTTTTCTGTCTCCTCTGCCAACGGCACCTCTTCTTTTGCCATTTCTTCACTCAGTATCTCTTCTTTTGCTGTGTCTTCTTGTGTCTCAAAAAAAGCATCCTTGGATATATCACCAGTATCAGGAGTATGTGCATCTTTTTCTTCATCGACCTCAAAAAAAGCATCTTTGGAAGTATATGTGATGTCTATTTCAATATTATCAGCAAGTACATTATCAGCATTCATATTGAGTAGAGCATCAAAATCAATAGACTCTGCATGTTTTACTTTCATCACAGGAGTATCAGTAAAAAAGTTATTGATATCCACGTTTTTCACTTTTTTATTTGCACTGGGTATTATAAAAAGATCGAATTCATCTATGATAGCCTGATCTTCTTTGTTTCTAGCAGTACTCTCTGTCTGGGAAGTTCTTTGCAGTATGTTTTCAATCGGCATTTCTATATACAGGGCAATAAGTCTTTGCGCCTGAGCATAATTTTCTTCCTCAATGATTGCAATGATTTCCTGTATCTTTTCATCGGTTTTAAGCATGCGCAGTTTTGAAACCTGAAGTTGTATGGTTTCAATATCTGTAATCGAAATAGCATAATTAATGATACTTAATCTCTTTTTCGTCTGATTCATATCATGGTATCCTGTGTGAGGTAATATTTTAGTGAGTATAACAAAAGTATGCTTTACAGAACTGTTGTCGCAGGGCTAACAGATGGTTTTGATTATGGCGTAGAGAAGGGCAGATACCCCCTATATTGTTTCTTGGGAGTCCCAACGCAATTTGGCGGAGAATTTTAAACATCAATTTGAAGATGGACCCATACACTCCAGTGCCGTCAAATAAGTTGACAATAGAAAATTCATTTTAAGCAACGAAACACTAAAAGAGACAGAGTATATACATGAATAGATTACTTTAAAGATTTGCCGACAATGCCAACAGTTTGCATGAGTTTTCCAAAATAGAGATCTTTTTTGCCATATCGGTGATGTCTCTGTCATAAGAGATGAGTCCAAAACCTTTGACAAGAAGCAGGTGCGTGTCGTGCTTTTGAAAAAACTGGGGTATCTCATAGGGTGCGCGCTCTAACCAGTCGTCTATGTTTTTGGGATCATATACCATGATTTCGCCTAGTATCTTTTTACCATAAAAATCTGCAGGAGACACTTTTCCGTGTTTGAGTGAGTGGGCTGTTGCATAAGGCGGCATAGTATAAGAAATGTACTTTGCATTGGGAATATTTTTATAGATATGTTCGTGGATGTGCGCATCGGAACTCGCCATATTCCAACGGTAGTCTCGTTTTTCACAATCAAGTCTTACGAGAGAATCCTCTGTGACTTCGTCCAAAATAGTGTCTTTGGAGTTAATGATGAATCCGTAGCTAGAGACTCTGGCTGAGATAGAGCCATGATAGACAGAAAAGAAATTTTTGTTAAACAGTGAAAGTGAGATATGTTTAATGTTGTCAACGAGATGTTTATCCATCATAAAAGAGCCTTTTTCATCTAATTTTGCTATTATAACATTCATAATTAAAAATCTTCTCTTCCTCGGTATGGAATTTTTAGAGCGAGAGGATTGCAAACTACCAAGGACACTGATGCAAACACCTCATATACCTGTACTGCTGAACGAAGTGTTGGACAGTTTTAAAGATGTAGGCGAGGGTTATTTTGTAGATTGTACGCTTGGCTATGCGGGACACAGTTCTGAGATGCTGGCAAGGTATGAAGGCTTGAGACATATAGGTATAGACAGAGATGATGAGGCTTTGGCATTTTCCAAAAAACGCTTGGAGCCTTATGAGGGACGAAGTACTCTGTATAAAGGTACTTTTGCAAGCGTGTTCCCTGTTTTAAAAGAAGCACCTGTAGTTGCAGTACTGGCAGACTTTGGGGTCTCTTCGTTACAGTTAGACAAAAAAGACAGAGGGTTCTCTTTTACCTCCGATACACTCGATATGCGCATGGATGCATCTTCTGGACTCCGTGCTTATGATGTTGTCAATGACTACACTCAAGAGAAGTTGGAATATATTTTTGATACATACGGCGAAGTACGAGCATACAAAAAATTGGCAGCAGCAGTAGTAGAGGCCAGAGCGAAGGAATCTATTTGTTCTGCCAAAGCGTTAAGCGAGATTGCCAAAGTAGTTATACCTGCTGGAGGGAAGATACATCCAGCTACTTTGATGTTCCAGGCCATTCGTATAGAAGTGAACAATGAACTCGGTGAGATAGAAGGGTTGCTTGATGCTTTGGAGAAAAAGCATGTCAAAGGTGAGGTAGTTTCACTCATCTCTTTTCACTCACTGGAAGATCGTTTGGTAAAAAACCGTTTTAAAAAATGGGCGCAATCGTGCATCTGTGATCCTATGGCGATGCGTTGCACCTGTGGCGGGAACAATGCGTTAGGCAAAGTGCTGTTTTCCAAACCAAAAACAGCTACAAAAGAGGAGCTTAAGGTGAATCCCAGAAGCAGGTCTGCAAAATTAAGAAGTTTTAGGTTTAAAAATGACAGCTAAAAAGAAAAAGTCTCCCCAAAACGGTATTACGTTCGGTATGGTATCTGTGACTTTTATGTCCGTGGCCATTGTGCTTATTTTAACGATTATTAAAATATACTTGAGTAATCAGATCTATTATGAAAGTAAAACTGTCAATAAAATGCAAACAGAAGTCTCAGTGCTTAAGGCAGAAAATGTGATGCTACAGCAAAGTGTGGAAGCGCTAAAGTTTAAAAACAGAGTCTCAGATACCATTTTCTCTATTCGCGAAGGATAAGGCTAGAAATGCTGTATGCCAATCACTGCCGTATACGGCTGCATATACGACGATATGCAGAGCGAAAAAGTGAACGTAAAAATATTAACCTTGTTTAGATATAATAATCACCTTGTAAAAGCAATGTAATACTCGGGAAGCAAATGAACTATTATGATGAAGAGTGTGATGATTGCAGAGATGACTTTTGGGATAGGGGCAGATGAGATATGCTTAATGCTGTTGAGAGAAAGATAGAACAATTTATAGCCGATTTGAACAACAAAGAAGTCAGCAAGCTTTATATGCAGCTTCCCCAAGGCAAAAGACTGCGTGCAAAACTCATTTTAAAAATAGCCGGGCCTGGACTTTTGGCCATTAAGACAGCGGCCATTGTTGAGATGATACATGCCGCAAGCCTTTTGCATGATGATGTCATAGATGATGCCTATACGAGACGTTCAAAACCCTCTCTCAATGCAATCTATGGCAATAAAACATCTATCATGCTTGGCGACATCCTTTATGCCAAAGGTTTTTTGGAGTTGAATAATATTAGTCCTGAAGTGGCCAAGACTATTTCTCACGCTGTAGTTCTGCTCAGTCTTGGAGAACTTAAAGATGTGTCACTCTCAAAAACATTTAATGTTGACAAAGAGATATATCTTGAAATGATATATCAGAAAACGGCTTCACTGATGGAAGCCAGTGCCGGGGCTGCAGCTTTGCTGGCAGGCAAGCCAAAAGAAGCCTATATGACTTATGGAAGAAATTTGGGGCTGGCATTTCAGATGATAGATGACATACTTGATATTACGGCCGATGAGGCAACGCTGGGCAAGCCGGCATTGCATGATTTCGAAGAAGGAAAAACAACACTACCGTATATTTACCTCTATGAAGTACTAAGTAGTGATGAAAAAGAGAAACTGAGATCTCTACATGCCAAGAAGCTTACAAAAGAGGAACAGCTTTGGATCAAAATGATGATGCAGCAGTATCAGGTAGTACATAAAAGTTATGCTGAAGCTAAAATTCTCGTAGAAGAAGCCATAGCCTTGATGGACAACAGAGGCGAAAATGCACTTTCAGGCATTGCACTGCAAATGATTGAAAGGGATTTTTGATGTATTATCAGGTAATGAGTTTTTCCCATCATAATTGCGATCAGGCAATGAGAGAGAAATTGGCATTTGTGAGCAGGGAAGAAACAAGGCAGATGCTCAACCAATTAGTTGAGTTTGATTTTATCCATGAAGTATTTATTGTATCTACTTGTAACCGTGTTGAGGTGGTACTGGCAACCAGTGATAATTTTTCAAGTTATCATACGGTCTTGGGGCTTATGAGTCAGAAAAGTACCTTAAATTTTTATGAGATTAAAGAGGCAGCAAAACGCTATGATGATGAAGAGGCTATTGGGCATATCTTTTCTGTTGTCTCTTCGTTGGATTCACTGGTCATTGGGGAGTCTCAAATTACAGGGCAGGTGAAAGAAGCATTTATGTTCTCTCACAAAAATGGCACAGCAGGGCGTAAGCTCAACAGGGCTATCTCTTATGCGGTTAAATGTGCAGCAGAAGTGAGAAATGCTACCAATATTTCTCAAAACCCCATTTCCATATCTTCAGTGGCAGTGGCGCAGGCACATAAGCTTTTAGGTGAGAATATGATAGGGATGACTGCAGTGGTTGTGGGGGCCGGTGAGATGGCTGTACTTGCAGCAAAACATTTGCTCAGGGTAGGGTGTGATGTGGTCATGCTGGGTAGAGACAAAGAGAAAGTAGAGCTTCTGGCACATACGCTGGGTGAAAATGTTAAGGCCGACAGCATGGATAAACTCTCAAAGTATCTTAACCGTTACCGTTTAGTGTTTACAGCGACATCTTCTAGAGAATTCATCATTACAAAAAAACTTATAGAAAATGAAACACTGCCAAGACTCTGGTTCGATATGGCAATACCGCGCGACATTGAAGATATGGAAATGGAAAAACTCCAAATTTTCCGCATAGATGATCTTCGTGCTATTTCACATACCAACCATGCATTGCGTGAAGAGCAGGCAGTAAGAGCAAGCGAAATAGTGGACAGGTACAGAGAAGATTTTTATGTTTGGCTTAGAGCACTTTCTGTGGAACCTGTCATCAAACAGATGAGAGAGCATGTCTCAGCTGCCATAGAAAAAGAGATGCAAAGAGCTATGCAAAAAAGGTTTATTCCTCAGGAATATGAAGCAAATATACGTAAAATGGCAGAGCAGATGTTTAACCGTTTCTTGCATGACCCTACTCAAAATCTTAGACACTCTTCAGTGGAAAACAAAAATGCAAACTGCATTGAGGCAGTGAAAAATATGTTTAACATAAACACCGAACATGTTGATTTTAAGCAGTATAAAAATGACCACCACACAAAAGGATATAACGCGTGAGATTTTCAAAATTATTAATTCCTACGACTAAAGAAACACCAAATGATGCAACACTGCCCAGCCATATTTACCTTATAAAAGGTGGCTTCATACAGTCAGTAGGCGGTAGCGGGCTTTACAACTTTTTGCCATTGGGTAAAAAAATACTTGACAAAGTTCGTGCAGTCGTTAAGGATGAATTGGACAAAGCAGGATGTCAGGAAGTAAGCCTTTCTTTTGTAACGCCTGCGGCATTTTGGGAAGAGAGTGGCCGTTTGGAGAAGTACGGTAAAGAGTTGTTACGTTTTAAAGACCGCAAAAGTAATGATTTTATCCTGGGACCTACACATGAAGAGATGATGGTGAACCTTGTGCGTCAGACTGTAAAGAGCTACAAGCAGCTTCCGCTCAATCTTTATCAGATAAACCTCAAATTTCGTGATGAAATAAGACCTCGTTTCGGGCTGATGCGCGGACGTGAGTTTCTGATGAAAGACGGATACAGTTTTCATGCATCGACTGAAGATATGCTTAGAGAATTTGCACTGATGGAAGAGACGTATAAGAAAATATTTACACGCCTTGGACTTGAATTTAGGGTGGTTGAAGCAGACTCTGGTGCTATTGGCGGTTCGGGAAGCAAAGAATTTATGGTACTTGCAGATTCTGGCGAAGACACCATTGTTGTATGTGATGACTGTGAATATGGGGCAAACATAGAAGCAGCCATTGCACAACCAAGAATTTACGATACACACACAGAGTTAAAAACAATCGTCAAAAAAGCCCTGTATGATGACGGAAAGAGCATTTGTGTTGGGTTTGTATTACCAGTGGATACCGAACTTCAAGATGTCAAAGCCTGTAATGCAGTGGATGCCAATGATTTGGCAGAGTGTGATACAGAAGATAAACTTGCTATGGTAGTTATAGAAGAGGCACTCGGTGCAGCCGTAGACCCTAGTCAGTTTGATGTCCAAGAGATGATCTATGCAGATATCTCTTCTGTACAAGAAGGTGACAGCTGTACGGTGTGTGGTGGAAAATTGCGTTATACCAAGGGTATAGAAGCTGGGCATATCTTTCAATTGGGTACGCAGTATTCTAAGCCTCTGGGGGCAAATTTTTTAGATGAAAACGGAAAAGCACAGCCTATGGTTATGGGAACCTATGGCATAGGTGTAAGTCGTTTACTCGCAGCTATCATAGAGCAAAATCATGACGACAAAGGGTGCATCTGGACCAAAGAGTCTGCGCCATTTGCACTGCAGATCATTGTCTCCAATATTAAAGATGATGAGCAGGTTGCTCTGGGCGAAAATCTTTACGAAGCGATGCTGGCTCATGGCATGGATGTTTTGCTTGATGACAGAAAAGACAGGTTTGGCGCTAAAATGAAAGACTATGAACTTCTTGGCGTACCTCATGCCGTAGTCATAGGTAAGAATTTGACGGATGGCATGGTAGAGTTTGTCACGAGAAAGGGCATGCAAACAGAAGAAGTATCTGTGGAAAATATAACAGACTTTTTGAAAAAAAGACTTTAATATGATATTTTTAATCATACCCTTCTTTCTTATGGAGCTTTATCTTTCTTTAAAGATGGGAGAGACCATAGGTTTTTGGTGGTCTGTGGTGTGGATAGTGCTTAGTTTTTCTTTAGGCATGATGCTTTTACAAAAATATCCACAGACCCTTATGAGCAATATGCAGTCCATAAAACAGGGTAAACTTGACATAAGAAAATTTCAAAATGTCAGTATGTCTTATTTTGTCGCTGCGATACTTTTGATTATTCCTGGAGTATTTTCTGACTTTTTAGGCATAGTCGCACTTTTTTACACGCTTTATTTACAATTTGTTGCTAAAATAACACCTAAACAAACAACACATTTTACAAAACAAGGAGATGACAATGTCATTGATGTCGAAATTATTGATGAGCACAGTCGCAGCGACGGCCATTCTTAGTGCAAATGCACAACCTGATACAAAACAATTACTTAAATATGTTCAAAAAGCGGTAGTGAAAAACCCTCAGGTAGCAGTAAAGGGTGTAACTATTCTTGAGTCTAAAACAGATGAGCGTTTACCAGGATGGACCATTTTGTTGACCACTATGGATCTGGAGTACCAAAAGAAAGAGATCCATGCTCCTGAAATGATGTTTGTCAAAGACGGATTAGTCACGGGGCATCTTGTTGATTTGAAAACAGGTAATGATTACCGTGATATTATCAAACCTACGGTACCTCAAAGTTATTACAACGATGGCCATTTACTTTTTGGCAATAAAGATGCAGCACATAAAATACTGATATTTTCCGATCCACAATGCCCATTCTGTCAAGAGGTGGTACCTGCGATTTTCAAAGCATCACAAGAAAATCCTGCAGAAATAGCAGTGTATTACTATCATTTGCCTTTGCTTCGTATTCACCCGGTTTCAGATATATTGACACGCGTGATGCATGTTGCGCAGCATGAAGGAAAAGCAGATGTGGTTGAAAAGATATATTCACTCAAGATTGATCCAAAAGAGACAGATATGACTAAGGTATTGGCAGCAGTGAAGTCGCACACAGGATACAGTGTCACAGCAGAGCAGCTAGAAAGTCAAGAAGTAAAAGATGCCATGATTGCAGATGAAGAGGCCGCAGGGAAATTGATGGTTTCAGGCACACCTACTGTTTATATAGACGGAGAGTGGGACAAGATGCGTGACGGATACAAGAAACTCATCAAATAACAAACAAAAACGTAAAAAGTAACTCAGTGTTCAAGCTGTGTATGGGGTTTTGCTCTATACACACGCATATAAGGCAAGGCAGTGGAAAAATTAATCATCGCTACAAGAGCAAGTAATCTTGCACTTTGGCAGGCATATCACATTAAAGAAAGAATCGAAACATCATTTCCACAGATCAGCGTGGAAATAAACGAGATTACTTCTATGGGCGACAAGATACTGGACAAACCACTGGCACTTATAGGTGGAAAAGGACATTTTACCAAAGAGCTTGAAGATGAAATGCTTGAGGGGAATGCAGATCTTGCTGTGCATTCACTCAAAGATGTGCCTACCTATATTCCTGAAGGGTTGGAACTTTGTGCTATTACCGCACGTCAAGACCAGAGCGATGTACTGCTTTCTCATACCTATAAAAGTTTAGCTGACCTTCCAAGGGGCGCAGTAGTAGGAACCACAAGTCTCAGAAGACGCATGCAACTTCTTGAGAAGCGTCCAGACCTCAAAGTAAAAGAACTTAGAGGCAATGTCAACACAAGGCTCAGCAAGCTTAAAGAGGGCCAGTATGACGCCATTATCCTTGCCTATATCGGGCTGTATAGACTTGATTTACTCAAAGATATTCCTTTTGTTGAAAAGTTAGATTTTTTTATACCCCCTATGGGACAAGCAGCTCTGGGTATTGAAATCGTAAGTACAAATGATAGGGTCCGCGAAATAGCGATGACCTTAAATGACGAAAATACTTTTATCTGTACAAAGCTGGAACGTGACTTTGTCTCAAAGATAGGTGCGGGCTGCTCTGCGCCTGTAGCGGTTAATGCGGTGATATCAGGCGATGATATTAGCATAAAAGCGATGCTGGGTTATCCTGATGGCACAAACATTATGCATAAAGAACTCACTTCAAAAATAAGCCAATGCGATACATTGGGTGAAGAGCTGGCAGAGTTGATGATAGCCGATGGCGCTTTAAATATACTCTCCAAGGCAGAAGAGATTGCCTTTAAAGAGGAGATGCCTGAGAGACTTTAATGCCAAAATAACCATTGGCTTTGTTGCTGTAATATTTTAGAAAAAATGAGGACAAGAAATGCAAGATGTAGTGCAATGGCTTAAAGACAATGGCAATTTAAAAATCATCGATGAACCCCTTGATGTGGAACTTGAGATTCCTCATGTGGCGTATGTAGAAGTCAAAACTGATGACTCTCGTCCTCTCCTTTTTACAAAGCCTATCAATAAAGCCAAAGGCATAGAGTATGAGATGCCTGTGCTGATGAATATCTTTGCAAATAAAGCACTGACTGAAAAAATATTTGGCAAGCACCCCGATGAGTTGGCGCAAGGCATAGATGATCTCTTAAAACTGAAAGCACCCAAAGGGTTTAAAGCAAAACTGGCGATGCTCCCAAAACTTTTTTCTCTTAAAAATGTCTTTCCTAAGCGTTTA
Organism: Sulfurovum sp.; assembly: GCA_024637255.1. Classification (GTDB taxonomy): domain Bacteria; phylum Campylobacterota; class Campylobacteria; order Campylobacterales; family Sulfurovaceae; genus Sulfurovum. The sequence continues at coordinate 80,710 of JAGXFO010000007.1, read as the reverse complement.
AAGTTTAAAGGAGAGTGCCAGGAAATCATCATTCCCAAAGAAGAAGTAGATTTGGACAAACTGCCCATACTCAAAACATGGGAAGGAGATGGCGGTCCTTTCATCACGATGGGACAGGTCTATACACAGAGTCTTGACGGAGAAATGCAAAATCTTGGGATGTACAGACTTCAGCAGTATGACAAAAACAGACTGGGCATGCACTGGCAAATCCATAAAGATGCTTCTCACTTCTTTGACCAGTACCAAAAAGCAGGGAAAAAGATGCCTGTGACTGTGGCCATCGGGGGGGACCCGCTTTACATTTGGTGCGGACAGGCTCCTATGCCTCATGGGATGTTTGAAATGTTGCTGTATGGTTTTGTGCGTAACAAGAATGCACAACTGGTGAAGTCTATCACCAATGACATTTATATCCCGCGTGATGTGGATGTGGTTATAGAAGGTTTTGTGGATCCTGAACTCATGGAGATAGAAGGGCCTTTTGGCGACCATACAGGTTATTACACACTGAAAGAGCCTTTTCCTGTCATGGAAGTAGAGACCATTACTATGAAAAAGAACCCTGTATTTCAAGCCACAGTGGTGGGAAAACCGCCGCTTGAAGACAAATATATGGGGTGGGCCACAGAACGTATTTTCTTACCGATGCTTAAACCTATGGCACCAGACCTCATAGACTACAGTATGCCAGAGAATGGTGTATTCCATAACCTCATACTGGCCAAGATGAAAACACTCTACCCAGGGCATGCGCAGCAGTTTATGCATGCATTTTGGGGTGTGGGACAAATGAGTTTTGTCAAACATGCCATTTTTGTGGGCGAGGATGCACCCCAGCTTGAAGAGAGTGTAGCATTGGCTGCGTACATACTCAACAGACTCGATGCAAGCAAGATACTCATCACCCAGGGCATTATTGATCATTTGGATCATGCTTCCTCTAAGCAGTTTGTTGGTGGAAAAATGGGTGTGGATGCAACGAGTGATGAGGTAGAAGAGGGTGTGGAAATACAACTCTCAGACGCAGAGCTTTTGGCCAAAATACAGGAGATAAGCTCTGAGGTTATGGCAGTAAAACAATATATGACTGAAACCAAAACACCCATATGCGTGATAACGGTAAATAAAAAGAAATCTCAATTGACATTAATCGAGGAGCTGAAGGCACTCAAGAGCCATATAAAGTTACTCATTATAGTAGATCATGCAAATAATGACTTAAATGATGCGTATATGCTTATTTGGCGTGTGGTAAACAATATCGATGCGGGACGTGACGTTGTACTTAAGCCATTTATAGCCATAGATGCGACCAGTAAAAATGAAATGGATGGTTATGAAAGAGAATGGCCCGGTGATACCTTCTGTACCAAAGAAGTACTTGATATGTTTCAGGAAAAAGGGATTATAGACATAGATGAGGCGTTTATCAGGAAGTTTGGCTTATTGCCGTTTTAGTTTAACGTACCTTTAAAGATAATATGATAAAATTTCCTTGTAAATAAAAATTATCCTTAAGGAATGAATATGTTAGTCACTAAAAAAGCTCCAGATTTCACAGCAACAGCTGTACTTGCGAATGGTCAAATTGAAGATGGTTTTAATCTTATGGAGAACCTCGGTGAAAAAGGTGCAGTACTTTTCTTCTATCCACTTGACTTTACTTTTGTATGTCCTTCTGAAATCATTGCGTTTTCACACAGAGCAGCAGAGTTTAGAGAAAGAGGCGTAAACATCATTGGTGTGTCTGTAGACAGCCAATTCTCACACTTTGCATGGAGAGAAACTCCAGTGGCTGAGGGCGGTATCGGTAGAGTAGATTTCCCACTAGTTGCAGACCTTAGCAAACAAATCGCTAGAGACTACGACGTTCTTCTTGACGAATCTGTAGCACTTAGAGGTTCATTCCTTATTGATGCTGACGGTACAGTAAGACACGCAGTGATCAATGACCTTCCATTAGGTAGAAACATCGATGAAATGATCAGAATGGTAGACACAATGTTATTTACTAACGAGCATGGTGAAGTATGTCCTGCTGGTTGGCAAAAAGGTGATGAGGGTATGAAGGCAGACACAGAAGGTGTTGCTGAGTATCTTGCAAAACACGCAGACGAGCTATAGTCATTTATGTATTCCCGTCATGGATGACGGGCATGCATATATTAGTTTATGGCGGTAAATTAATATATGCATCAAAAGGATAACCGTGTCAGATTATGCGATTCTACTCAAAGAGAGCGGACTTAAAGCCACATTTCAGCGTATGAACATATTGGAAAATATAGAAGCGTATGGACATATGTCTATAGATAGTATCTATGAACAGGTTGTTAAAGCGCATCCATCACTTTCACTTGCTACGGTCTATAAAAATATCATCTTAATGGTAGAGAATGGCGTGCTTGTGGAGGTTCCTATTACGGGTAAAAAGCCAAAATATGAACTGATTAAAGAGGATCACATCCATTTGGTTTGTAGCAAGTGCGGAGAAGTGAAAGACAAGGCGTACAATATGAGTGCAGGTACTATCTTTAGCTCTATGGCAGAGCAGGAAACTTTTAGTCTGAATAAGCAGCAGATAAATCTTTACGGTGTTTGTAGTCAGTGCAATGTCGCTTTGGCATCTTAAAGTTTTAAAAGTACTTTATATTTTATCTCTTTTAATGTCAGGCTCCCAAAGTTACGGCTATCGATGCTGTATGGGGTCGTACCCTCGACAAAATACTCATTATTTTCGATTTTCTTTACTTTCTTTATCATGAGCCCATAACCCTCTCTTTCAAAAACCACGGTGTCGTCTACCTTGATGCTTGTTCGGGGAAATACTTTGCGGCAAATAACCCTCTGCCCATTTTTATAGAATGGATACAGAGAGTCACCCGATATTTTAAAAAGTTGAAACATTAGAGGACAGGGTAAACTACATCTTCATTGGGTGCATAAGGAGATTTTGCCACTTTAGTTTCTATGCCTTTTATTTTCCAGAAAATTTCTGCAAAGGCATTGACTTCAGCTAAAAGTGCCATGGCTTTTTCTCTGGATGCATGTTGTTTTGCAGCACCGCCTAGCATCATAATGTTATGGGCTATGGTGTGTATGTTAGGGTATTGGTCGATGTGCGCAGGTTTGATGAAGTCACCCCAGATGATGCGTACTTCTTCTTTACACTTAGTGGCTTCCGTCTCTTTGACTGCGACGTATCTTGCCATATCATTGTGGTAGGCAAGATCGTCACCTTTTTGTGCCGCATGCATAAGGTCTACCATTCTTATCACCGAAAGTGCTGCAATCTGTGCAGCACTAGGGTCGTAAATTCCACAAGGTACATCGCAATGTGCCTTTACTTCTTTTATTGTGAACATAAGCTATCCTTTAACTGTATTTAATGGAGTATATAATAAATATTTATCTATAACCATTCAGCAAGTATAGTTGCAAAATATAAAAATGAACTTAAGTAAAATAAAAACCTAGCTACTTAAAAAGCGCAGAACCTACACGTACAAGATTCGATCCGCATTGTATGGCGAGTTGGTAGTCCGAACTCATCCCCATGGAACAGATGCTTGCCCCTTCTTTTTGTAACTTTTCATAAATGCTGTGTGTGGTCTCAAAACTTTGCTGTATCAGTTTTGCATCTTCGCTGTGTGCGCCTATGGTCATCACGCCCTTGAGTTGTATCTGTGGGCAGCTCTCTTTGATGGCCTGATAGATATCTAATGCTTCTTCAGGACTCACACCCGATTTGCTCTCTTCTTTGGCTGCATTGATTTGAAGCAGGCAGTGTATTTTTGAGCTTTTTGCCAGAAGCTTTTTGTTGAGTTCTGTGGCCAGTTCCATGCTGTCAAGCGACTGCAGCAGAGTAGGACGCAACTCTATCAGGTTATTGATCTTGTTTTTTTGTACTGTGCCTATCATGTGCCATTCAAGAGGAAGTGCATCCAGGGCCTCCATGCGTTCTTTTAGCTGCTGTACCTGATTTTCGCCAAAGGCTCTTTGCCCCAGCTCGTAGAGCGTAGAGATGTTTTCAAGCTGGGTGTATTTGGCCACGGTAACCAGTTTTACGATGTGGTGTTCGCTCACAGTGATGCGTGCCTGCTCTATGTTCCAGATGACTTCATCCAGGTTTGCTCTTAAGCGTTCTTTGTCCAGTATTGGCATATTAGTTTCCTTCCAAGAGTCTATTGATATCATTATACAGCCCCAGCAGCATCAAGGAGATGAGCATCGCCCAGCCGACCATGGTGATGTAGGTCATCGCTTTTTCACTGGCTGTTCTACCTGTAATCATCTCATACAGGTTAAACATGATGTGTCCGCCATCCAGTGCAGGAATGGGCAAGAGGTTGAGTACTCCCAGGTTTACCGAGATAAGTGCGGTAAAAAAGAAAAGTGCCAAAATTCCCGCAGAGCTTGCCTGTGCTGTGACATCTACGATGGTGATGATGCCTCCAAGCTTGTCCGTACCCACCACACCGGTGATGAGCTTTTGCACACTTTGCACTATGAGCAAAGAAGCCTTTTTTGTCTCTCCCCATGCATAACCAAGTCCATCAACAAACCCGAAGTAGACAGTGGTCTGTTTTCCCAAAGGGCTGATGCCGATGATGCGTCTGGTGATCTTCTCCCCAAAGATGTTTTGGTCTTCCATCACTTCTGGAGAAAGCTGCAGTGTGACAAGTTGTTGATCGCGTTCTATTACGATGCTTATGTCACCTTTGGCATCGTTAATGTTTTGCCCGATGTCTTCCCAGTAGCGCACAGAGTTGCCATGCACTTGGACTATTTTGTCTTCTTTGTTTAAGCCGGCTTTGTAAGCAGGGGTGTCTTTACCTATTTCCCCGACATAAGGTAAGAGTTTGGGAACACCAAGATTTGCAATGGCAAAATAAAGCACAAATGCAAGCAAAAAATTGGCAAAAGGGCCTGCAAGCAAGATGATGATGCGCTGCCATGGTTTTTTAACATTATAAGAGTCTTCATCGTAAGAAATGTTTGTAGGGTCACTGTCGTCCTGCCCTTTCATCTTGACATAACCCCCAAGAGGGATGGCTGAGAGACTCCACTGTGTTTGTCCTATGGTTTTACTGTAGAGTTTTTTCCCAAAACCTATGCTGAAAACATCCACCCGAACACCAAAAAAACGCGCAGCAGCAAAATGCCCAAGCTCATGAAAAAAGATCAGTACCGATAAAACCAAAAGTGCAACTATAATGCCCATAAAATTCCTTTGTTGTTATAGAATGAATTATACCCAAGTGTTGTGAAGTATTGACATGAGCCTCGCGTGTAACCATCTTTTGGATACAATAAACCACAATTAAACATTAGGATGATTTATATGCCCCATAAGATAGCGGTAATCGGACTAGGCTACGTTGGTTTGCCTTTGGCACATGCATTCTCAGAAAAATATGAGGTCATTGGGTTTGACATTGCACAGTGGCGCATCGATGAGCTTAACTCCGGAGTGGACCGTACACTTGAACTGAGTTCGGCTCAGGTGAAAGAAGCTTTGGCCCATGGCATGAAGTTCACCAAAGACCTTGAAGATATCGCTGATTGTACCATTTACATTGTTACTGTTCCAACGCCTATAGACAAGCATAAAAAACCTGACCTTACTCCGCTTATCAAAGCCAGTGAGTCCATAGGCAGGGTGTTGAAAAAAGATGACATTGTCATTTATGAGTCTACGGTATACCCAGGGGCAACAGAAGAAGAGTGTGTGCCTGTGCTTGAGAAGTTTTCGGGCATGAAGTTCAATAAAGACTTTTTCTGTGGTTACTCTCCTGAGCGCATCAACCCCGGAGACAAAGAACATACGGTCACCAAGATTCTCAAAGTCACCTCCGGTTCCACACCTGAAATTGGTAAAGAAGTGGACGATCTTTATAAAAGCATTATCAAAGCAGGTACGCATCTGGCTCCCTCCATCAAAGTGGCTGAGGCTGCAAAGGTCATCGAGAACTCTCAAAGAGACATCAACATCGCATTTGTCAATGAACTGGCCATCATCTTCAACAAGCTTGGCATCAACACTGAAGCCGTACTCGAAGCAGCAGGAACAAAATGGAACTTCCTTCCCTTTCGTCCGGGGCTTGTAGGTGGACACTGCATCGGTGTGGACCCTTATTACTTGACACACAAGGCACAGGAAGTAGGCTATAATCCTGAGATCATCCTTGCAGGACGCAGGCTCAATGATAACATGGGCATCTACGTGGCAAACCAGGTCATCAAACTCATGATCAAAAAAGGTCAGAAGATAGAAGGCGCTAAGGTTTTGGTACTTGGCATCACTTTCAAAGAAAACTGTCCGGACATTCGTAACTCCCGTGTCATCGATGTTATCAGTGAGCTTGGGGAGTTTGGTACAACCGTTGAGGTTTATGATCCGTGGGCAGATGCGGCTGATGTAAAAAGAGAGTACGGTCTTTCTCTTATTGAAACGCCAGATATCAGGAGTTATGAAGCAGTGATTCTCGCCGTAGCACACGACAAATTTCATGAGCTTGACCTGAGTACTACTAAAAGTCAAGTACTGTTTGACATCAAGTCGTTTATAAAAAGTGATGATGTGGACGGTCGCCTCTAATGACAGCATTTGAGAAACTCTTAGAGCGTTTTAAAACAGAACAGAAAACATGGTTAGTCACAGGGAATGCCGGCTTCATAGGCTCCAATCTAACCGAGTTTTTGCTCAAGCACAATCAAAAAGTAGTCGGTTTAGACAATTTCTCTACAGGGTATCAGCATAACATAGATGACGTCCTGACATCGGTGGGTGAAGAAGCAGCCAAAAATTTTACTTTCATAGAAGGTGACATCGCGGACTTTGATACCTGCGTAAAAGCCTGTAAAGGGGTGGATATTGTTTTGCATCAGGCCGCTCTGGGTTCGGTGCCGCGCTCCATCGCAGACCCTGTAACCTCAAACCGTTCAAACATCACAGGGTTCTTAAATATGCTCACTGCAGCCAAAGATGCAGGCATCAAACGTTTTGTGTATGCCAGCTCCAGTTCTGTGTATGGCGACTCAGCAGAACTCCCCAAAGTAGAAGAACGCACGGGTAATCTTCTTTCTCCGTATGCAGCTATGAAAATGACCAACGAACTCTATGCAGGGGTATTTAAACGTACCTATGACATGGAAACCCTCGGGCTACGCTACTTCAACGTCTTTGGACGACGTCAGGACCCCGATGGCGCATACGCGGCAGTGATCCCCAAGTGGGTCGGCTCTTTGTTGACAGATGAGGAGGTCTACATCAACGGTGACGGTGAAACAAGCCGTGACTTTACCTACATAGACAATGTCATCCAGATGAATCTCCTAGCAGGCACCACAGACAACACAGAAGCGTTTGGCGAAGCGTTCAATGTCGCTGTAGGCGGAAGAAACACGCTGAACGAGTTGTATAATCTCATCAAAGATGAGCTAAATAAAGCTGCCATCAACCATCAACCAATAACCATCAACAAATCACCTGTTTATCGTGATTTTAGAGCAGGTGACATCCGCCATTCCAATGCCAACATCGCCAAAGCACAAAACTTCATTGGCTATGCACCCACGCATGACATCTACCGGGGGATGCAAGAAGCCATAGGGTGGTATGTGGATAATATAGGTGTGAAGTTACGTTAATATGAATGAATTAACCATTATATTTTAACATCGCCAAAAATGAATCATCAATGAACAATGACAAAACACAAACCAGGAAATACAATGCAAGATAAAATAATTAACTTCAAAGTCATGGGTGATGAACGCGGCTCTCTGGTAGCTTTTGAAGAAAATCACAATGTACCTTTTGATATAAAAAGAGTTTTTTACATTTATGGGACACAAGCAGGTGTGCCACGTGGACAGCATTCTCACTATAAAACCAAACAGCTTCTTGTGGCCATTAATGGTGGCTGCAAAGTCACACTTGATAATGGTAAAGAAAAAGAAACTTATACGCTTAATAAGCCAAATATCGGACTTTTTCAAGATGCCTTAATGTGGGGTTCTATGCACGATTTTAGTCAGGATTGTGTTTTGATGGTCTTTGCTGATACATATTATGATGAAAATGATTATATTCGAAATTACGATAAATTTTTAGAAGAAGTCAATAAATGATCCATCCACTGTCTGACGTACAAGCACAAAATATAGGTGAGAATACAAATATATGGCAGTTTTGCGTAGTTTTAAAAGATGCCAAAATTGGGAATGATTGCAATATTAATGCGGGTGTGCTCATTGAAAATGACGTCCTTATCGGTAATAATGTAACCGTTAAAAGCGGTGTTCAACTCTGGGATGGTATCATCATTGAGGATGATGTATTTATCGGACCGAACGTTACTTTTACAAATGATTTTTTGCCAAGAAGCAAGCAGTACCCTAAAGAGTTTTTAAAAACAACAATCAAAAAAGGGGTATCCGTTGGAGCCAACAGTACGGTTATTGGCGGCATAACCATAGGTGAATATGCCATGATTGGTGCAGGAAGTGTAGTCACAAAAAATATTGGCATCCAAGAACTTTGGTATGGTAATCCTGCTCAAAAAAGAGGATATGTTTGTAAGTGTGGACAAAAATGTGATGAAAGTTTGATGTGTGATGAATGTAAAGGAAAAGAACAATGATCCCGTTTTTAGATTTAAAAGCTATCAATGCTCAATATAGAGATGAACTGATAGAAGCTTGCACTTGCGTTATAGATAGTGGCTGGTATGTTCAGGGCAATGAATGTAAAGAGTTTGATAAAGAATTTGCTGAGTATTGCGGAACTAAGCATGCCATCGGTGTTGCCAATGGGCTTGATGCTTTGATTTTGATTTTAAGAGCCTACAAAGAGTTAGGAATTATGCGCGATGGCGATGAAGTGATCGTCCCGTCCAATACTTACATTGCATCCATTCTGGCTATCTCTGAAAACAATCTTGTTCCTGTTTTGGTAGAACCTGATTTGGATACTTATCTCATCGATCCCTCAAAAATAGAAGAAAAAATCACATCAAAAACCAAAGCCATTTTACCTGTGCATCTTTATGGTCAAACATGTCAAATGGATGAAATCAACGCAATAGCAAACAAATACAATCTAAAAATCATCGAAGACTCTGCCCAGTCACATGGAGCCTATTTCGACGACAAGCGAAGTGGAAATCTGGGCGATGCGAGTGGTTTTAGTTTTTACCCTGGCAAAAATTTGGGTGCATTGGGTGATGGTGGTGCGGTCACTACCAATGACGATGAATTAGCCGCATGCATACGAGCATTGGGTAACTACGGAAGCCATAAAAAGTATGAGAATCTCTATAAAGGTATCAACAGCCGTCTTGATGAAATGCAAGCTGCGATGCTCCGGGTAAAGTTGAGATATTTAGATGATGAAGTGGAAAAAAGAAGAGAAATAGCCAGTTATTATCTGGAAAATATCGAAAATGATCACGTTGTTTTACCGACTGCAAGAAGTAAAGACGGTCATGTTTGGCATCTGTTTGTCATACGAACTACCCATCGAGATGCACTACAAAAATATCTGTTAGACAATGGCATCCAAACACTGATTCATTACCCATTGGCTCCACATAAACAAGAAGCTTATAAAGAGTGGGGTGATCAAAACTACCCGATAAGTGAACTCATACATGATGAAGTGTTGAGTTTACCTATCAGCGGCGTGCAGAGTTTGGATGACACGAAGAGCATTGTTCAGGCAATCAATGACTTTAATTAAAACATCGGTTTTATCTGCTATTTCAACGATTATAAGGGTGATAGCAGGATTTATCAGTGTGAAAATCGTAGCAGTATATATCGGTCCTTCGGGTCTGGCCTTGGTGGGGCAGATGCAAAGCTTTATCGGGATGATGAGCTCTATCGCCAGTGCGGGTGTTAATGGCGGAGTGGTTAAATATACGGCAGAACACTATGAAGACGAAACCATAAAACAAAAAATTTGGAGCAGTGCTCTGAAGATATCGCTGGTTTTGGTAGTTCCGATGGCGATAGCGATCATATTTCTGGCTGATTTCATTTCACTTAAACTGCTCGACACCACTGACTACGGTTCGATCTTTATCGTCTTTGCGGTTTCTATCGTTTTTTTTGTCCTCAATGGTCTTTTGACCTCAATTTTAAATGGGCAAAAAGAGATCAAACGCTTGACGCTGCTTAACATAGCGGGTGCACTGTTGGGACTCGCAGTCACGATAGCGTTTGTGGTGAATTATCAGCTTTATGGTGCTCTGATAGCGGGGATTGTGTCACAGTCGATAGTGTTTTTCGTTACTCTGGGGTTTGTACTCAAAAGCAGCTGGTTTAAGCTCTCACTGTTTTTTGGGAGTCTGGACAGGGAGTACACAAAAAAACTTTTGAAATACTCCGCTATGGCACTCACGTCGGCTATCTCGATCCCACTCTCGCATATGTATCTGCGAGACTACATAGGGACACACATAGGCTGGGATGAAGCGGGGTATTGGCAGGCGATATGGCGCATTAGTGAAACGTACTTGATGTTGGTGACGATGACATTAAGTATCTATTACCTCCCCAAGCTTTCGAGTATCCAAGATAGACCTGAGCTTAAAAAAGAGTTGCTGTATGGCTATAAGATCATTATGCCTCTTGTGATAGTCATGGCTTTTGGGATTTATCTTTTTCGTGATGTTGTGATTACACTTCTGTTTACACCGAAATTTGCACCTATGGCAGAACTGTTTTTGTATCAGCTCATCGGGGATGTTTTTAAGATAGCGGCCTGGTTACTCGGATACATCATGATAGCAAAAGCGATGACTAGGAAATTCATTTACAGCGAACTGTTCTTTGCGTTTAGTTTTGTGGCGTTTTCTGTGGTGTTTATGAACCTTTATGGGATCATCGGTATGACGATAGGGTTTATGGTGAACTATATGATGTATTTAGGGTTTTTGTATTTTAGTTTGAGGGGGTATTTGGATGGAAAATGAAGTGAAAAAAGAAAAAAATTTACCGTTGGTAAGTGTGATAGTTCCTTGCTATAACCATGAAAAGTATGTGGAACAGACCATAGAAAGCATTGTCAACCAAACATATAAAAATATTGAATTGATAGTTATTGACGATGGCTCAAAAGATAAAAGCCCAGAAATTTTACAAAAATTAAGTCAAAAATACGATTTTTATTTTGAACGACAAGAAAATATTGGCTTACCAGCAACTTTGAATAAAATGATAAAAATGGCAAAAGGTAAATATATTTCCCTGATTGCCTCTGATGACATAAAAACTCTTGATAAGATTGATATACTTGTTAAAGAGTTTGAAGAGTTACCGGACGATTATGCTGTAGTTTGTGGAAATGTAAAGTTTATTGACGATGAAGGGAGAGCTACTTTTTGGGAAAATAACAAAAATAAGTTTTATGATTTTGTTAAATATAGGACCAGTAGTAGAGAGGATTTTAACATTGCTACAGAGTTTGGATCATATAAATCGTTGTTTGCAGGTAATTACATTCCAGCCATGGGTACATTGATTAGAATAGATAAAATTATGAAAGTGGGGATGTATGATGAGGACATTAGTGTTGAAGATTGGAATATGTGGTTAAAATTATCAAAAAGATATAAAATGAAATATGTTGATGAGATTGTATCATTTTACAGATGGCATGAGACTAACTCCATGAAGGTAATGAATATAAGATTGGCAATGGATATTACTAAAATATTCGAAAGAGAAAAAGCATATTGTATTGAAAATGGACTTTTTTCTCTATGGAAACAACATTACTATGAATCCATATTATTTTTAAATAAAAATGGCAAGAGGTTATTGTTTTGGAAAAAAGTTTTTACAAATAACCTAATATTAAATCTTTTGAGACATGTAAATCAAAAGATTAATAAGCTCTATCATACACTTCTAAAAGAACAAGCATGAAAAACATTTGTTTTTTTTCTGGAGATATAAGTCGATCTGGAGGCACTGAAAGAGTTACCACTGTGATAGCAAATGAATTAAGTAGTAAAGATTACAATGTGTTTATTTTAAGTGTATTGCATGGCCAAAGTTCTTTTTTTAAACTTCAATCCGATATCAAACTGTTTTCATTGCACATGGAGGGGAAAAGTTCCAATTTTAGTAATATCGCAACGATAAAAAAGTTACATCATTTTGTGAAGGAGCATACAATTGATTACATTATTGACGTGGACATTATATTGAGCTTTTACAGCGTACCTGCCACCATAGGAACATCTACAAAAGTTATTTCTTGGGAACACTTCCATTATTTCATTAATGTAGGTGGTTTTATGCAACGTTTCAAACGGGCAATAGCACAAAAACTAGCTTCGAAATTTTCTAATTATATTATTACTTTAACAGAGAAGGACAGGCAACAATATTTAGAAAATCTAAGCAGTAAAGCTGAAATAGTTGCAATTAATAATCCCGCTACAATCAAGCATAGTCAAAAAGCTAATTTGCAGTCAAAAACCGTTTTGGCAGTTGGTAGATTGACTTCTCAAAAAGGGTTTGACCTTCTTCTGAAATCATGGAAAATAGTAGTAGAAGATCACGGAGAATGGACATTGCGTATTGTAGGTTCAGGCAAAGATGAAGAGATGCTAAAAAAGTTGGTACACTACTTATCTATTTCAAATATGGTTGAATTTATTCCCAATACAAAAAATGTAGAAAAGAATTATATGGATGCGGCTATGTATGTGATGTCGTCAAGATTTGAAGGTTTACCTTTGGTTTTGCTAGAAGCTAAATCATATGGATTACCGATTGTTAGTTTTGATTGTGACTGTGGCCCAAGTGATATTGTACGTGACGGTGTCGATGGGATACTTGTAGAAAAAGAAAATATTGATAAATTAGCCGATGGGTTGATAGTGTTGATTGAGAATGAAGGAAAAAGATATATGTTTGGAGAAAATGCACTTGAAGATCATCGGTTTGATATAGATAATATTGTTTCTCAATGGCAAAAGATTTTAAAATAATGAAAATACTTTTTACAATCGAAACTCTTGGCAAAGGCGGTGCAGAGCGTGTGTTGGTCAATACTTTGCCGGAGTTGCAAAAGCTTGGGATTGGTTGCGAAGTAGCAGTTCTTTTTGAGAGAGACGACTTGGCTGACGAACTCGAACGTGAGGGAATAACAGTCCACCGCTTGAACCTCTCAAGAAAATGGAATGTTGCAGAAGGTGTTTTAAAACTCAATAGATTGGTGCAAAACAAGCACTATGACATCATTCATGCGCATCTGTTTTTTGCGTATTTTTATACAGGACTCATAAAACTATTGCATCCTAAGATCAAAACGGTGACGACTTTTCATAATCTAGAATATGACGCTTATCCTGCAAATACTTTTGTAAAAAAGATACGTAAAAAATTGGATGCTTTTGTGGTCAATAAATTTATAGATAAAAAAGTAGCAGTCAGCAATGCGGTGCGAGAGCATTACGCTAAACATCTAAAGATTCCGAAAGTTGATCTTATATTTAACTCATTTCCGATTCAAGTGATCGATAATGTATTGACTGCGGATAGTAGTGAGATACTAAAAGAGTATGTTGATGTGAGTCTTTATGAAGTGTTTTCCATTACGCCGGGGCGATTGGTAAAAGAAAAAGGGCATACGTATTTGCTCGATGCGATGGAGAGCCTAAACCAAAAAGATATGAGGTTATGCCATTTTATTGTGGGACATGGGCCATTGGAGGAAGAGATTAAAAGTGTGATAGAAGAGAAAAAGTTTTCAAACGTAATATTTATCCCCGGATTGCCACAAAAAGAACTTTTCGATCTGATCAGGGCGTGTGATCTTGTAGCGATTCCTTCTATATCAGAGGGCTTTGGTATGGTTGTGGGTGAAGCAATGGCTTTAAAAAAGCCTATTATTGCTACCAAAATTGATGGAATATTGGATTTGGTGGAAAATAAAAAAGAAGGGTTACTTGTTAACCCTAGTGATAGTGATACTTTGGTTCAAGCCATGGAGAGAATGTATAGAGATAAAGATCTGCGAATCACCCTCGCCAAAAATGGAGCAGAAAAAATCAAACAGTTTGATACAAAGATAATAGCTAAGCAATGGAAAGATTATTATGAGGAGATGAACTAATGTGCGGCATAGTTGGAATCATAGATTATCAAAAAAAGAGTTCTAAAGCTTTGCTCACCACTATGACCAATACACTGCACCATCGGGGACCAGATGATGGAGGTTATGCATTTATGGAAAAAGATGCGTATCAGTTAGGTTTTGGACATAGACGACTGTCTATTTTAGATCTTTCTTCTCATGGACATCAGCCTATGACGTATGAGCATTTAACGGTTCTCTATAACGGTGAGATTTATAACTTCCAAGAGATCAAAAAAGAGCTTGAAATTTTAGGTTATGTCTTCGAATCGCATTCTGATACAGAAGTTATTTTAAAGGCATTCTGCCAATGGGGTATAGAGTCTGTGCATAAATTTCGAGGGATGTTTGCCTTTGCAATGCATGACAGTCAAAAAGAAAGCATCTATATCTTTCGTGACCGTGTCGGAGTAAAACCTCTGTATTATTACCGAAAAAAGGGGCTTTTTCTTTTTGGCAGTGAGTTAAAAGCATTAGCGGCTCATCCTGACTTTATGATACAGTTAAATCAAGATGCACTTTCCATGTATCTTCAGTTTGGATACATACATGCTCCCGCTACAATCTATGAAGATACACATAAATTACTTCCGGGGCATTACATCAAATATGATCTTTTGGGTGATGCATTTGAAACTGTAAAATACTGGGATATTGTTGATTTTTATAAAATGGAAAAGCTTGAACTCTCAGAAGAGGAAGCCCAGAGACAGCTTGAAGAGCTGCTTATTGATTCTTTTAATCTTAGAATGGTTTCAGATGTGCCGGTCGGTACCTTTTTAAGCGGAGGCATCGACAGCTCTTTGGTAACAGCGCTGCTTCAAAAACATAATGATGAGAAGATAAGTACGTTTACCATAGGTTTTGAAGATGAGACATACAATGAAGCGCATTATGCTAAAAAAATCGCAGAATATTTAGGTACAAACCATACTGAACACTACTGTACTAAACAGGATACCCTAGATATTATCCCCTTATTGCCTCAAATGTATGATGAGCCATTTGGTGACAGTTCGGCCATACCAACTGCCTTGGTTTCAAAGTTGGCAAAAGAAAAGGTTTCAGTTGTTCTTTCGGGTGATGGAGGAGATGAAGTATTTTGCGGTTACTCAAGCTATGAACTTTTTGAACAACGGCTGGTTTCCATCAAGAAGATACCTGCTAGAAATTTTATCAGTTCATTGTTAAAAATTATTCCAGATCCGATATTGGCACTGGAAGGGATGAATGAAAAATATTATCTTAAATATCTCAAGTTAAAAAGTATAATGGACTGTGATAATGTTGCAGATATGTTCAGACTTTCAAACGCTGTATTTACCAAATATGATGTTAAGCAGATATTGTCTGGAACATATCATTATGAGGAAGAGCGTGATTTGCAAAATCTACATGTATTGGAACAGATGATGATCTCCGACTTTAAAGGTTATTTGGCTGATGATATACTGGTTAAAGTAGATAGAGCGACGATGCATGCATCCCTAGAGGGAAGAGAACCGTTACTTGATCATAAAATTCTTGAGTTTGCAGCAAGGCTGCCGCTCTCTTTAAAAAAGAATAAAAATATCCTAAAAAATATACTTGCCAAATATATTCCAGTAGAATTATTTGAACGAAAGAAGCAAGGGTTTGGAATTCCCATTAATGACTGGCTGAGAGATGATCTTAAATTTTTGGTCGATAAACACTTGAGCGATGCAAAGATTATTGAGCAGAATATTTTTGATTTAAAATATGTGCAACAATTGAAAGCATTGTTCTTCGCAGGCAAAAATGATGATAGAAAAATATGGACACTGCTTATGTTTCAAATGTGGCATGAAGAGAATTTTACGGTATGAAAAATATTCTTTACATCTCACTTACGGGTATGACTGAACCTCTGGGGCGTTCACAAGTTTTAGAGTATCTGATAGATCTAAGTAAAGAAAATAATATCTATCTCATCTCTTTTGAGCGTGCGCATGACCTGGGAAATATTGCTGAGATCAAAGAGCTGCTAAAGGGGTATGCGATAGAGTGGCATTATCTCATTTATTCCAACCGTTACGGTGCGGTTTCTACAGTATGGCAAATAATGCAGGCAATGCGATTGGGTTCCAGGCTCATCAAAGACTATGCCATCACTGTTGTGCATGCTCGCAGTATGATACCGGCAACGATGGGATTGCTTCTAAAAAAGAGATATGGTGTAAAACTTCTTTTTGATATTCGAGGATTTGCCATCGATGAAAAAGTGGATACGGGGAGAGTAAATAAAACATCACTGTTGTACAAGATACTCAAAAAACTAGACAACTCTCTTTACCATTCTTCAGATCATATCGTCACGTTGACACATGCCGCCAAAGAGATCGTGCATGCAAATCTAGGTATTTCAAAGGCGAAGATCACAGTGATACCCACATGTGCGAATAAGGAAGTATTTAAAATGCTTTCAGGGGATGAGAAGCATGTATTTAGAAACTCTTCGGGGTATGGCTTCGATGAAAAGATTATCATTCATACAGGAACAGTGAGCGGATGGTATGATTTTGAGAGCGAAGTAAAGCTGATGAAAGAGATCATGCGGCAGGATGCCACTGTGCATTTTTTGGTACTCAATAAAAATGAACAGCCTTTTATACAAAAAATATTTGATGAGTATCAGATGCCAGCTGAGCGTGTCAAAATAGCTTCATGTTCGTTTGACGAAGTGCATAAGTACCTAAATATTGCAGATGCTTCTCTCTTTTTCATTAAACCATCATATTCCAAACAAGCATCGGCACCGACCAAATTTGCTGAAAATGTCGCTTGTCATTTGCCATCTATCACGAATGGAAACGTAGGAGATATGGGATTTTATCTCGAAAAATATGCCGTGGGAAATGTTGTGGATTTAGAAAGTCTCGATAGAGATATGGAAATAATAGCATCTCAAATAGTAGCACACAACAAATTAGCAAGTTTAGAAAATGATGATTTTGAGAGACTTTTTATGGAACATTTTGATAAAGAGATGGCAGTTAAAAAGTATCAGGTAATCTATAATCAGTTGGCGCAAGACAAATGATAAAGATCATTACCCTAAGTAAATACTGCTACGAAGGACCTAGTAGCCGTTATCGATTTTACAATTATCAAGAGTGCTTTAGGGTGCATGGTATTGAGATGGAGATAATGCCCCTGTTTACAAGTGACTATTTTCACTCCAGTAGTAAAATGTCCAAAATGGCTCATAGTCTTAAAGCTTATTTTCAAAGGATAGTGTATCTGATGAGACTGCTTTATTCGGTAAAAAAGTATGATCTGATTTTAATAGAATACGAACTATTTCCTTATTTCCCATCCGTTTTTGAGTATCTTTTAAACAAAAGAGGTATCAAGTACATAGTGGACTATGATGATGCGATTTTTCATAAGTATGATATGAGTAGGAATGTATGGGTTAAAGGGCTTTTAAAAAACAAGATAGCCAAGGTGATGCAGCATGCTGAGCATGTAGTAGTCTGTAACGCATACTTGGAGTCGTATGCTAAAAAGTATAACGAGCATACTTTTAGACTGCCTACGGTTGTGCTACTTGACAAGTACAAAAAAGAGATGGAAAATTTCAAAGAAGAAGAAAAAAAAGATTTTGTGATAGGGTGGATAGGCTCTAAGACAACAAGTATTTATATTTTAGAAATATTACCGGCTATTGCAAAGTTTATAGGTACTTACGCCAATGTAAGATTTGACTTGGTAGGGTTTGATAGAAATTTACTTTCAAGTGAAGAGCTGGCTAGGCATCGTCTAAACGTTATCGCTTGGAAAGAAGAGCAGGAGATAAAACATATCTTAAATTTTGACATAGGCATCATGCCGCTGCATGACGACCCTTGGAGCAGAGGAAAGTGCGGTTTTAAACTGGTACAATACATGTCATGCAAAAAACCCGTTATCGCATCACCTGTGGGGATGAACTGCTCATTGGTAAAAGAGGGTGAAAATGGCTTTTTGGTTAGTAGTTTGGATGGGTGGTTTGATGCCTTTGAAAAACTTTATCTGGATGAGGAGTTAAGGTCAACCATGTCGCAAAATAATTTTCAAAAGATAGAAAAAGAGTTCAATCACGAGATGAACTGTGAACGTTATAGTCAGCTCATTAAAACACTAGTAAATGTATAAGGAAAAATCATGTTCACCTTTTGGCTAATGTATTTTATTCCCGCAAGTATGGCACTGTTTGGGAGCAGAAAGGGAGCACTGAACTTCTTGCCATGGATGCTCATAGGAGTAGTTTTTACCTTGCTGATCGGTTTTCGGTATGAAGTGGGAGGAGACTGGTTTAATTATATAAGACACTATGAAAATGTGCGTGGACTTAGTTTAACTCAGGCACTTGCGCATGGGGACCCTGGACACAGCTTTTTGAACTGGCTCTCATACAGATGGGATCTGGGTGTGTATGGGACAAATGTAGTGTATGGCGCTATTTTCATGATAGGGCTTGTGAAGTTTAGCCGGCTGCAAACCTACCCGTGGATCTCGCTTGCCGTTGCTGTGCCTTACCTCATAACCGTGGTTGCCATGGGGTACTCTCGTCAAGGAGTGGCCATAGGTCTGTTTATGCTGGCAGTGACGTATTTGCAAAAAGGGTCTTTTAAGACGTATGTAGTGCTCATCATCACCGCAGCATTGTTTCATAAAACAGCATTGCTACTGTTGCCTTTGGGTGTTTTTCTTTATGGTCAGAGTGGGATGACACTGCGCATCCTGATGATCGTCCCCGTAGCGTATGGCGCATGGGATATGCTACTGGCAGAACAGCAGGAGAGGCTTTGGACAAACTATGTTGAGGCAAACATGCAGTCTGACGGGGCGAAGATACGGGTCATGATGAACCTCCTGCCGAGTCTGTTGCTGCTGATATACCGAAAAGAGTGGAAGCGGCATTATGATGATTATGCCTTTTGGTTTTGGATCGCGATAGGATCGATCATCAGTATGGCATTGGTTGGGGTTGCATCCACGGCTGTAGATCGTGTGGCGCTGTATTTTATCCCTATCCAGCTGGTAGTATTTGCACGATTGCCGTATCTGATGCGCAATAAGCTGTCTCCAGGTGTGACAAAAGTACTGATAGTAAGTGGGTACGCAATGGTTCTTTTTGTATGGCTGACATTTGCGACACATTCTCAATACTGGCTTCCGTATCAAAATGTACTTTCTATGGATATATTTTAGATGCAAAAATTACAATATTTAGAAATAGCTAGAGGAATGGCTGCTCTATTGGTCGTATTGCATCATGCCACCTTGGGGGCACCGGTATTTTATAATGCGGAGCCATTTTATAATTTTTTTCTTTTTGGCAGTGCTGGAGTTGATTTCTTTTTTGTCCTGAGTGGATTTATCATTTATTATATTCATTCGGACGATCAAAATTCATGGACGGCTATCAAAAAGTATATTTTAAAAAGAATCATCCGGATTTATCCAGCTTTTTTATTGGTCAGCTTGGTGTTATTGGGTGCTTATTTGACATTTCCTCAATGGTCGCCCAGAGGAGACTTGATTAATATGCAGTATTTAACAGATTCGTTGTTGTTGTTGCCCTCCAGTCAGCGTCCTTTATTGACGGTAGGTTGGACATTGGTACATGAAATGTTTTTTTACACGGTTTTTATTGTAGTGATCTTAAATAAGAAAATTGGAGTTTCATTATTGTGGGGGTGGGGATTACTTATACTGTTGGCCAATGTATACATTGTTAAGTTGGATTTTCCGAGCAGTTTTTATTTGAATGCGCATAACTTGGAGTTTTTATTAGGGATGGGTGTCGCATATTTGATAAAATCATCAACAATCGAATGGACATCAGAGAGAGAGAGAGAGCTATGCCGATAATTTTTTCAGGCATTATCGTTTTTTTATTTGCCGGTTTAAACATCGATTATGAGTTTTTTCAGCTAAATGGATTATTGAACGTATTGTTGTTTGGCTTCTCTTCGGCAATGATAATCTTTGGGTTGGTCAAACTCCAAAATCCACAAAATAGGAATATTTTCTTTCGGTTATTGCTCTTATTGGGCGCTGCATCATATTCTATCTATCTTATTCACAATCCGTTGATATCTGTATTGAATCGTATCGTGCAAAAACTAAACATGCAGGCGTGGGTATATCCTGAGGTGACGTATCTAATGATTGTAACTCTCTCTATTTTTGTGGGGATTGTCTTTCATTTATTGATTGAAAAGCCTGTCTTGCAATATTTTAGAAACAAATTTCTTAAAAAAGATGCAATAAAGGATCATTCATGTGTGGCATAGTCGGGTATATCTCTCCTGCTAGAGACGAGAAGAGCCTCAAAAAAATGCTCGAAGTGCAGGCGTATCGCGGGCCTGATGACAGAGGGTTATTGGTAGAGCAGATAGATGAGAGATATGTACATCTGGGGCATAACCGTCTTTCCATTCAGGACCTCTCTGCACATGGGCATCAGCCGTTTGTCTCTGATTGCGGACAATTTATCATCATCTTTAACGGCGAAGTGTACAATTTTAAAACCATTCGCGAAGAGTTGGAAAAGCTGGGGTATCGCTTCGTCTCTCACAGCGATACAGAAGTGATCTTGTATGCCTATAAGGCGTGGGGGGTAGATGCGGTCGAGAAATTTATAGGGATGTTTGCCTTTGCCATCTGGGACAAGACGCGTGACAAGATAGTCCTGGTCAGAGACAGGGCAGGGGTGAAGCCGCTGTATTACCACAGTGACGGTTCGGTGTTTATGTTTGCTTCTGAGCTTAAATCGTTTCATGAGCATCCAGCCTTTCGTAAAGAACAAAACACGGAAGTGTTGCCTTACTATTTTCAGTTTGGCTATATACCTGCACCCCATACTATATTTAAAAACTGTTTTAAGCTCGAAGCTGGACATTACCTCGAATTTGACATCCAGGGCTTAACGTTTGACATTTATAAGTATTGGGGTGTTGATGGGTGTTATGCACAGGAGAAGTTTGATGCGAGTGAGCAGGAGATACTCGGTGATCTGGAAACATTGCTCACCGATGCAGTGAACCTGAGGATGGTTGCAGATGTGCCTGTGGGTGTTTTCTTGAGTGGGGGGTATGATTCATCATTGGTGACTGCTTTGCTTTCAAAAAACAAAGAGAGAAAACTTCATACCTTTACCATAGGATTTGATAATAAAAAGTACAATGAAGCCCAACATGCCAAAGCCATAGCCAAACATTTTGGTACGGAACATACGGAGTATTATGTCTCTAAAAAAGAGTTGTTGGATAAAGTGGAAAGTTTGCCGTTTTACTATGACGAGCCTTTTGGTGACAGTTCTGCCATTCCTACGATGATGGTCTCTGAGCTTGCAAAAAAAGAGGTCACAGTAGCCCTTTCAGCAGACGGAGGAGATGAGGCATTTTGTGGGTACAGCAAATACTTCTTTCTACATAAGTTTGCACCTGTTTTTTCAAAACGTTTTCAAAAGACGATGCTTAAAAGTATGCTGAATGTATTTGACGCAAAGCAGGTAGAGCAGATCAACTCTTTCTTGCCCAAAAAGATACAACAAACAAACATACGCGACAAATACTCCAAATTTAAACGCGCGATGAATGCCGATTCGCTAGAAGAGATGTTTTGCAACGCTTCATCCTATGTAGCGCAGAGTGATGTGCAAAAGTTTTTGACCCTGAGTGCCAATCCAAAGTTGTTTGAGAAGTTTGCGATGGATAAAAATCTGTCGTTTTTGGACAACATGATGCGGGTCGACTACAAGACGTTTATGGTGGATGATGTCTTGACCAAGGTAGACAGAGCAAGCATGAGTGTCAGCCTGGAAGGGCGTGAACCGTTACTGGATCACCGCATTATAGAGTTTATGGCAAGAGTTCCTGCGTCGCTCAAATATAAAAATAATCAGGGCAAATACCTGGCACGGCAGATACTTTACAAACATATCCCTGCATCATTGATAGATAAACCAAAAGCCGGTTTTCAGATACCATTGGCTGAGTGGCTACAAACAGATCTGAAACCGCTGGTAGATAAATATTTGGATGCATCAAAGTTAGATGAAGAGATATTTAACGTAAAAGAAGTAGAGAAGATCAAAAAAGAACTTTTTAATGGAGATGTCACACAAGTGAATGCCATTTGGTTCATACTGATGTATGAGATGTGGAAGGAAAAATGGTTTGGAGCTGCGTAGCAGCGGTGAATAGTTGATATGAATAGTGATGAAAATGTATTTCTGTAGGGGCTGTATCCTAGGTTTTGGTGGAGAGGTCAAAGCATTTTTGATTGACATATGTATATAAATAATATATAATATTGAAAAACACATAAGAAAGGTATTGAAATGCATACGATAGATCAATTGGAAAAGCAGCAGGTTGGACTTAGACTTCCTAAGTATCTTGTAGATGAATTAGATACATTTACAGAACAATATAATGTGAACAGAACAGATATTATCATGGAAGCAATAAAATTATACGTAAGTGAACAAAAGGCAAACGTATTTTATGATAGCTTTGATGCCTCTTGCAAAGAATTGAGGGATACCCTCTCTGCTCATAAAAATAGTGATGATCTGCAAACCTTGGATGGACTTATAAATGAACTTGAAAATAGTTAGTTTAGAATCTTTTTCTCAAGATGTTAAAAAACTATATAAAAAATATAGGAAAGTGACAGACGATCTTAAAATACTCGAAGAACAATTACATAAAGATCCAAAGAGTGGTATAGAAATTGGAAATAAATGTTATAAAATTCGTTTAAAAAACTCATCTGTGCCAACTGGGAAAAGTGGTGGTTTTCGAATAATATATTATTATATTGATGATAAAAATAATTTGTATTTAATGGCTATGTATTCAAAAAGTGAATTAGAAAATATCAGTGATGAAAGACTTATAGAAATATTGAAGTCTAATCACTTATAATTGAAATGTTGTGAAATGATGAAAAAGAAAACAGTAGCCATTGTCATCAACACATCATGGAATATCTTTAACTTTCGTTTGGGATTGCTCAAGGCGTTGCAGGAAGAAGGATACAGGATAGTTGCTGTCGCACCTAGAGATGATTACTCTGAAAAGCTTGAAGCGCTGGGCTTTGAGTACCATGAGATCAAGATGAACAACAAAGGAACCAATCCTGTAGAAGATGCAAAGCTGGTGTATGACTTTTACAGGCTTTACAAAAAACTCTCCCCTGATGTCATTTTGCAGTACACCATCAAGCCAAACATCTACGGCTCCATGGCAGCAGGGATGCTGGGCATACCTGTCGTCTCGAACATTTCAGGGCTTGGTACGGTGTTTTTAAATGATGGACTCTCTTCCAAAATAGCACGGATGCTTTACAAAATAGCGTTGAGGGTGCCAAAAAAAGTCTTTTACCAAAATGCCCATGATAGAGAACTTTTTGTGCAGTCAAAGCTTGTCAAAGAAGCCAAGACAGATTTGTTACCAGGGTCTGGCATAGATACCGATACGTTTAAACCCTTGACGGATGTAAAAAAAGATCCAGAAGTAGTACGTTTTTTATTTATAGCACGTTTGGTGAAAGACAAAGGGCTGGCAGAGTTCGTAGAGGCAGCACGAATCATTAAGAATTTAGAATTCACAATGAATACGTATAAAAAACCTGAGTTTCATATCTTGGGAGCCTACTACCCTGGTAATCCTACAGCCATTACTGAAAGTGAAATGCGAGTATGGGAAGAAGAGGGCAGTGTAGCATACATCGGTACGAGTGATGATGTGCAGTCTGTCATCGCTGAGGCGGATTGTGTGGTGCTTCCTTCTTACCGCGAGGGTCTTTCACGGGTGCTGCTTGAAGCTGCGAGTATGGCAAAGCCTATCATCACGACCAATGTTCCAGGGTGTAAAGAAGTGGTGGATGAGGGCATTAACGGGTATCTGTGCGAGGTGAAAGATGCTAACTCTTTGGCAGAGCAGATGAAGAAGATGATGCTTTTGAGTGATGATGAACGAAGAGGGATGGGAAAAAAAGGCAGAGAAAAAGTGATGAAAGAGTTTGATGAGAAGATCGTCATAGAGAAGTACAAAAAGACCATCGCAGAGCTGTGTTCATGAAGTATCTGTTTCTGCTGAGTCTTGCAGTCATCTGTGTTTTTGCATTTTCTCCTGGACAGTACACCCCTGCGTTCATAGTCAATCACGATAAAGCAGCACATGCAGTGACTTTTTTTGTGCTTATGTTTTTAATGCACCGTTCTTTTAAAACCATGCCAGTCACCACCATAGCGCTCTTTGTGATGCTGATTGGCATAGCCATCGAACTGATACAGTTCCTCTTCACATCCAGAGGATTTTCTTTGGAAGATCTGCTGTACGATGCTGGGGGTATCACTATGTACGCAATGGTACTTTCAATTATGCGCTTTTTACAAAGTAAAAAATGGATGATTTAGCGACTGAAGTACTTGGTCACCAATCTAAACTGTCTTACAAGAGGGTAAAGAAACGCCAACTGTTTTGGTAAGCGAATGAAGGTAAAGTCATCAAACTGTGCTGCGAAAAATGCATACCAGGTAAAGCGGAGTTTGTCAGAAAGATTTTCTCTCATGTGCCACATGAGCATAAAATAATCGTAGTTTTTGCCCTCTTGGGAAGTTTCTGAGAAGTTGGCTCTGAGTACCTTTGAGATGAGTTTAGGCAATACTTTATCTTGTGCTATCTGTGTTTGGAATAGTTCTGGGAGTTGTAGTCTAAAGAAATATTGACAGAGGGCCAGTCCCAAAAAAAGCATGCGCTGCACTCCGCGTTTTTTGGCTTCACTAAGTAAGTATGGCCAGTCCATGTTAGGATTTGCTCTGATAAATCTGTCTATGTCACACACCCATTCAAGACGTTCAAAGAGGTGTTTGGCACCATGGATGCATAAGTAAAGAAGCTGTTCTTCACAGGGTAAGACCCGAATAGCTATATTGTTGATGGAAACGCTCTCTTGGGCTTGACTCCAGAGTGCCTTTTCATCCCACTGTATGGCGTAGTTTTTTGAGAGTAATGCCCAGTGTACTTCTATGAGTATGTTTGACTTGCTTTTGTAAAAACCAATCACCGTTAACGCGTCAAGTAAAGTCTCTTTCATGTCTGTGCCCAGCTCAATCTCTGGAATATAGCCTTGTGCCATCAACAAGTCTGTCGTGAGCGCGATGTCTGAGTGCTGTATGAGTATGTCTAAGTCGCCAAATTGTCGCAGGGCAATGTCCCCATAGGCTGCCCGAGAGAGAGTAGGACCTTTAAAGGCAAGGGCTCGGATGCCATTTTCTTCAAATAGTTTCATAATGCGAATGAGTTCGGCAGACATGAGCATGTTGCGCATGGAGATTTCGAGGTTGAGTCTTTTGAGACGTTCTTTGATCTCATCGGGAACAGAAGCCAGAGTTTTGAGGGAGTAATGAACGAGAGGAAGAACGCCGTGGTGTGAGGCGGTCTGGGTGAAACTCTCCCACTGCGTGATCTGCCCAGAGAGCATTTCAGGTTTCGCAGCCTCAGGCACAGAACGGCAACACTCTATGAGCAGAGCAACACTGCTAGGATAATGGTAATTATGTTGTAGCAGCTTGCATTCATTCATGGGGTGAGTATAGCATAGTTCCTCTTTTTTAAACCGCTCATTTATAGTACCATTTAGGAGCAAGAGAGGCTAAAAATGGTGTTGAAATTTTAGGAAATATGGGGGTAATTATAGTGCTAAGCGCCAATGCAGCCTGAAGTGATATTAGAATATAATCATCCTTAAAATTTTGGACATTAAAAGGGAAAAAATGAAAAAAATAGCATTATTGGTATTGGCACTCGTATGTGTAAGTAGTTTTGGAGTTGCAGGGGGAGATTTTAATGATGTTGAACCTGCTGTAGAGCCAGTGGTTCCAATGGCCGAAGAAGATAAAAGTGCATTTTACCTGGGTCTTGGTATCTCTGCAGTAAGCACACGAGATGCGGATATTTCTGTGGATTGGAGTGGCACCACTAGACAAGACAGACTGGGAAACTACTTTTTGCTCGCAGGATATGATTTCAATGAGTATTTTGCTGTGGAAGGTAGATATACTAATTCTTTTACACATGATGACCAGACTGTAATGAGTGGATGGAGCCTATTTGCGAAACCGCAATACCCTGTAAGTGAAGATTTTTCTGTCTATGCACTTGTTGGGTATGGCAGAGTTACTTTGGATGGTGTAAGCGGTTATCTTGTAGATTATGATGATACTGATTTCCAATGGGGAGTTGGTGCGAGCTATCGAGTTATGGAAAACTTCTCTCTCTTTGCTGACTACACTTTTCTTGCAAATGATATGGATGGTAGTTATGGCGGTAGCGATGAAGTTAAATTGGATGTAGATATGTTTAGTGTAGGTATAACATATCATTTTTAATCTTTTCACTCCGGGAAGAATCCAGGAGAGTCTGCACAGATTTTCTCTTCTCGAATTTTAACTAAAACTTTTTTAGATACAGAAGCATTATTCAAGGAAAAAGATGAATACAGATCGCATGCAAATAGATGAAGATGAAATAGACATTAAAGAAGTTTTCCGAACAGTTTATCGGTACCGATACATGATTATTTTTATGGTCGTGCTTTTTGGTGTTGCCAGCAGCTATTATGCTTATTTTAAACCTAATGTCTATCAGGCTTCTGCAACGGTTGAGGTAGGGTTGCAGAGCGCTAGTTACGGTGGAGGCCAGGATATTTTGTCTATGGCGACGAGTTCGGGAAGCATGAATTCTGACACAGAGATGGAGATCATTAAGTCACGGTTTTTGACGCAGAAAGCTTTAGAAGAAGTAGATTTTTCTCATCGTTACTATACAACACGAAACTATAAAGAGCTTGAACTCTATAAAGACAGTCCATTTAAAGTAGGGATGCTCAAAGGGTATGGCATTTCATTTACGTTCATGCCTGTAGATGAAACAAGTTATCGTTTAGTAGTGGAGGAAGCCGTAGACAGTAACGGCGCAGTTTGGAATTATGATGAAACGCTTTCTTATGATCAAGAGATAATTACTGAGCATTTTCATCTTAACATTGTCAAAACCAAAGAAGCGCAAGATGCAGGGTACCGTTTTGTAGTACTGGACCCAAAAGATATGGCAGGTTTTGTGCAAGGGGGCGTAAGTGTAAGCCAGCGTTCCCAATATTCCGCTATTCTTGAAATCTCATATGCCGATAATGTGGCTTTGCGTGCTCAGGAGTTTGCCAATGCCCTGTCCAGGGCATATATACAGCAAAATATAGAAAAGAAAACAAAAGAAGCAACACGTAAACTGGTGTTCATCGATAAGCAGTTGAAACTCATCACTGAAAATCTTAAAGGCTCAGCCATTAAGATAGAAGAGTTTAAAAAAACTTCCAATACGGTCAACCTGAGTGCCAAAGCAGAAAATATCATTGCTCAGATGAGTGAACATGAGAGTAAACTGGCAGAAATCATCATGGAAGAGGAGATGCTCAATACCCTTTACAAGCAGGTAAAATCAGGACAAAGCCTTGAGACGCTTACTGTGGTAGGTTCATTGGGCGGTCAAGCACTCTCTGTGATGATTAAAGAGCTTCAAGATGCCATCATCAAAAAGAAAATTCTGCGTGAGGATTACACTGAGATGTACCCTGATGTGCGCAAGCTGCAAGAGACCATCACAGAACTTAAAAAAAGGATTGTCTCAACCATCAAAAGCCTGAACAGCAACATAAAAGAACGAAAAACATTACTTGAAAAATCTATAGCGCAAAAACAAAAACTTTTAAATAAACTTCCTGCGGACGAGAGAATGTACGGGCAGTTGGAACGTAAGTTTGTGGTGAATGAAAAAATATATTCGTATTTACTGGAAAAACGTTCAGAGACAGCCATTTTGAAAGCATCTACGGTAAGCGAAAACAGGATTCTTGATTCTGCATTGCTTCCTGGCGCACCCATTAAGCCTGAACGAATGTTAATTGTATTGGTCGGGTTGATTTTAGGACTTGTAGCGGGTATTGCACTTGCGTTTTTGAGGTCATTTTTGGATGACCGCATCAAAGAAGAAGAAGATGTCAGCAGACATACTCATGTGCCCATTCTTGGAAGTATTCCAAATATAAAAGAAGACAGCGCCAAAGTAAGCGTATATACTTCTCCCAAATCTGCAGTAGCAGAATCTTTCAGGAATTTGCGTACCAATTTGCAATTTATGACAAAACACAGCGATGGTCATATCATCGCAGTGACATCAACGGTTGGCGGCGAGGGGAAAACCACCATTTGCGTCAATCTTGGAGCCATTATGAGTATGGCAGACAAGAGAACGATTGTTTTAAACCTTGACATGAGAAAACCGGCACTGCATCAACGATTTGGGCTTAAAAATGAAAAGGGCATGAGTACTTTACTTTCTGGACGCGCCGAGTTGGACGAGGTGATACAGCATACGGAGTATGCAAACCTTGATGTCATTTCATCAGGTCCCATACCGCCCAATCCGAGCGAACTGATACAGGGCGAATTTATGGAAAAGGTATTGGAGAAATTAAGAGAGATGTATGATGTGGTCATTTTGGATACGCCTCCTGTAGGTCTGGTCACCGATGCAAGGACTTTGATGCATTTTGCAGATACAAGCATCTATGTTATAAGAGCCGGATATTCCAAAAAAACTTTTTTAAAGAATGTAGAAAAAATTTCTACCTTTAAAGACATCGTTGGCTTGGGTATCTTGCTCAATGATGTCAAAATGCATAAAAATGGCTATGGATATGGATATGGCTATGGCTATGGATATGGCTACTATGAAGAAGAGAAAAAATGATCTTCCCTCTCTTTGGGAGAAAAAAAGAGAAAAAAAGTGTACCCAGGTTAAGCGTAGACCTTCATTCGCATTTAATACCCGGCATTGATGACGGATCGCAAAATATGAAAGAGAGTATGGAGCTTTTGAGGGGCATGGAAGCGTTGGGCTATACCAAGGTCATCACTACGCCTCACATCATGTTGGATGCCTATAAAAATACAGCCAAGAGCATTAGGCATGGGCTCGCCCTTTTAAAGCAAGAAGCGCTAAAAGAAAACATTGGTCTTGAAATAGAAGCAGCGGCTGAGTATTATTTGGATGATGGTTTTTATGATCTGCTCAAAAAAGGAGAGATGCTGACCATGAAAGGCGGCTACCTGCTTTTTGAAACCTCTTATGTTGCCAAGCCTATGCATCTTGAAGAGATGATCTTTGAAATCTCCGCAGCAGGCTATACGCCTCTCTTTGCGCATCCCGAACGTTACCGTTACATTAAAAATCCAGACAAAGAGTTTAAACGTCTAAAAGACCTGGGCGTACATTTCCAGGTAAATTTGAACTCTTTTGGAGGGCATTACGGAAAAGGCGCAAAATTGCATGCAGACTTTCTTAGCAAAGAGGGACTTATAGATTTTTTAGGATCTGATGTGCACCATAAAAAACAAGTAGATACCTTGGCTCAAGTGTTTCAGTCTGATGCTTACGGGTCTATTTTTGCCAACAATACGATACGCAATGACGAATTGGATTAGTGACGATTCTCATATTTATTAATAATAAGATAGAATAAGTAAAATAAAAGGGAAAAAGTATGCTATTTAAAAAGAGTGCTGCGGTATTGGTGGGGACAATGATCTTGTTAAGCGGATGTGCAAAGAAATCAGAGTATATGCTCATGCAGACCAAAAAGAGTACGACAGAACACGCGACGAGTCTGACAAACAGAAGCATAGAGTACCGCATCTTACCTCAAGACAGACTTGAAATTACCCTTTACAAAGATCCGACACAAGGTTCTGAAGCAGGTTCAAGCGGTATGGGAGAGAGTATGAACAGCAAGGGAATCCTTGTGAATACGGCTGGAAATGTCTCTCTGCCTCTTATAGGAAAGGTGAAAGTGGCCGGACTTACACAGACGCAGGCAGCAGATCGTATTACTGAGAGATATAGAACATATTTAAACACACCTTCGGTGTATCTTGAAGTGCTCAATAAACGTCTTTTTGTTTTAGGAGAAGTGAAGAAGCCAGGCGTGGTCAATATAGACAAAGAGAAGATGACGCTTTTTGAAGCCCTGGCAAATGCCGGAGATTTGACAGATGATGCAGTAAGAAATGAGATTATGATACTTTCAAATTCTCCGGTAAAAGGCATGCAGATACGTACAGTGGATTTGACGAACTTTGATACCATGAACTATGCCTCTTTAATGTTGAGACCTAATGATATCGTGTATGTAAAACCAGACAGTTGGAAACGGTTTAAAGTGGCATCGGACAACTATACTGCTCCGCTTGAGACGATCACAAGGCTTGCTGCCCCATTCGTAACGCTTAAATACTTAGCGGACTAAGTCTTGCTAAGTTTGCTTTTTGAATTTGTTCTTATTTTTATTCTGTCATTTGTATTGGTAAGGGCAGTGCGTACCCATGGACTCAGATTTGGCTTGGTTGATGTGCCAAATGGTCGGAGTACACATGTAAAACATACCCCAAGAGGAGCCGGCATAGGATTTTTTCTTGCCGTAGTTTTGGTTTTCCCTTTCTTTCATACAGATGTTTTGCTCGCTTACCCTTGGACCTTTGTAGCAATTTTTTTAATTTTTATCATTGGTGTGCTGGATGATCACCGTGATGCTTCTCCCAATACCAAGTTTTTTGTCATCATTCTTGCTACTGTATTTCTCTATCTTGATCATATTTTTATCGATAAACTTGGTACTTTTTTTGGTTTCCCCCTCTCTTTGGGGTGGCTTTCTCTTCCTTTTACTGTATTTGCAGTAGTCGGGTTTACCAATGCGCTCAATCTCATAGACGGCTTGGATGGCTTGGCTGCTACGGTAAGTATTGTCATACTGGGTGCCTTTTTTTGGGTGGGGTATGAGCATCATGATATGTTTATGATGGTGCTTTCTGGCGCCTTTATTTCTACACTTTTGGCATTTCTTGTTTACAACTGGCATCCTGCTTCTATTTTTATGGGGGACAGCGGTTCGCTGATGCTGGGTTTTGTCATCGCGATGCTGGCAATAAAGTCTTTGGCCTACCTTCCTGCTGTAAGCATACTGTTTATTGCAGCCATTCCTGTGCTTGATACGGTGATTGTGATGGTTCGGCGTAAAATAAATGGCCGTTCCATGTTCTCTGCGGACAGATGCCATGTACACCATATACTAAGACACTTCTTTGCAGAAGATACCCGAAAAACCGTTCTTTTCCTGGGCATACTGCAGCTAGTGTATTCTTTAACAGGATTGCAGCTGGAAAAGGGTGCGGATGTGGGACTGTTGCTCATCCTTTTTATCTTCAATATCGTAATTCTTTACATGTTCCTTGCTGCGATGATTAAAAGACAAAAACGGAAGTGTTAATGCTTCTGGCACAAGCCACTAAGAAGAAATATTTTTACGAAATCACAAGACTTTGTAAAGAGGCAATAGATATAATATAACTAAAAAGTAGCAGTATGAAAAATAAACTTTATTTCACTTCAAACAGTAGACAAGATGAGCAAAGAGCCTTTGAAGCCATTAGGAAAGAACAGAGTTCAATCGGCTACTATGCACTCCCCGAGCAGGATGTAGGCTCTATATTGGAGTATTGTGGTTCTCTTTCGCAAGATATATCAACCATCGCTGTGATTGGCATAGGAGGAAGCTCCTTGGGTGCGAAAGCAGTGTATGAGTTTATGAAGCCGGTGAAAGAACTGACTAGAAAGCTTTATTTCTTTGAAAGTACGGACCCTATCAACATTACAGAGTTACTTTCTAAGTTTGATGTCAAAAAAACCCATTTCCTGGTTATCTCAAAATCGGGCAGTACGGTGGAGACTTTTTCCATCTATAAATATGTCTATTCTTTGCAAAGTGATCCTTCTGCTTATACTTTTATTACTGATCCTGGCTCTCCTCTTGAAAAGTATGCCAAAGAGATCAAGGCTTCAGTGCTTCCTCTTCCTGACAATGTAGGAGGTAGATTTTCTGTACTTTCATCAGTCGGATTGGTTCCTTTGGCACTGTGCGGTATAGATATTGAGGCTTTGTTGTTGGGAGCAAAAAAGATTAAGAATAGTTTTTTCAACGATGGATATGTGAAAGAGAGACTGCTTAAAAAAGCAGTCTATTATGCAAAAAACCATGCTCAGTACAACATCAACTGTATTTTTGCTTACTCTGAAACACTCACCTATTTCTGCCAATGGTATGTGCAGCTTTGGGGTGAAAGTCTTGGCAAACATCAGCGTCACAGTGCCTTTCATGTAGGACTCACACCCATTGGTCTTATAGGACCCAAAGACCAACACTCTTTTCTTCAGCTTATTATGCAGGGGACTAGAGACAAGTCGGTAACTTTTATCAAGATTGAAGATTTTGCTGACAATATTGCTATTCCTGACATTACGCTGCCACATTTGGAAGCACTTGACGTTTTAAACAATCTTACTTTTTCAAAACTGATCAACATGCAGTGTGATTCTGTGGTTGAAGCGTTACTGGATCAGGGGAGTATACCTTTGGACACGATCACCATAGAAAGTGTTACAGAAGATAACATTGGTTCTTTGATCTTTTACTATGAGTTACTCACTTCTCTTGTGGGAGAACTCATCGATGTCAATACCTATGATCAGCCCGGAGTAGAAGCTGGAAAAATTATTTTAAAGAAAAAGCTGCAGGGAAGCTAGATTGAGAGCGTTGATACCTGCGAGGAGAAACATTTTTATATACTTTATTGCCCTATGGATGACATCATCTCTGCTCTTTGCTTCCAGACATGTCGTTGTTGACCTCTCAGAGCAAAAAGCGTACGCAGTTGAAGATGGGTTCATCGTGTTCGAAGGTCGCATCTCTTCGGGTAAGCCTGGCCGTGAAACCCCAGAAGGTGAATTTACTATTCTTCAAAAAAAGCGTCATCACAAGTCCAATCTCTGGCCTAAGCCAAAGGGTGGAGCAGTCATGCCATATATGATGCGCCTCACCAATAGCGGCATCGCCATGCATCTTGGGTATGTGCCAGACAAGGCCGCTTCTCATGGCTGCATACGGCTTACAAACGGCTTCGCCCAAAGGATGTTTGCCTGGGCAAGAGTAGGGACGGTCGTGGTTGTTGAAGGAGACGCGAATCTGTACGGAGAGGCTGCAGATGAGTATTATGAAGATGATTACGGGGCGTATGAAGATGACTATGGGGTGATAGATTCACATGACTAAATCCTTGGCTTCTTAGTCTTTTTTAAAACTTTTCCAAATCAAAACAATCACCAGCACTTCAACAGCGATAAGTAAAAAATGTAAATTATAGACCTGGTCCTGGTTCTTGTCTATGCCGTAATAGGTCAATGTGTTATAGAAAACATAAGAAAGCCCCATGCCCAAAAGATAGCCCAACTGTTTGGCTGTATCGAGTTTTGTCAGCAGGACATCTGTCTTCAAAAGTAGGGTTTCTGCCCTTACTAGGTAGCTTCCGAAAACAAAAGTAAGTTGGTACCCAATGTAAAGCAGCAGTGCAGTCTGGTAGCTATAAGCGGCATAGAGAAAATAGAGCATCACAAAAAGCATCACCAGCTCTACAAAAAAAGAGATCCTGAAAAACCACTCTGCGTTAAGTATATGACTGTAAAGCCTTGCTACCAGAAGCATGGCTACAGCCAAGATGACACCGCCCAACGAGTAGATGGAAGGTTCAAGCGGTGCATAAAGCGTAAAGATAGCACCCACACTCAACCCCAAAAAGAGGGAGTTGACAAATTTGTACCTGATGAACCATAAAGGAAGTATGTTTAACATAGAAAATTATAGCCTAAAAACTGTATTTGATTTTAGCATAGGCTGAGCGACCTTCTGTTGCATATCCATAAACAGACTGATAGTCTTTGTCGAAGATGTTTCTTGCATGGATGCTAAGATCGATATCATCTATAATTTTTGTACCGAAGTTTAGGTTCCATAGGGTGTAGTTTCCTGTTGAGACTTGAGATGTCGTCCAGTCTGGATTGAATCTAGTGTCTTCTCTGTCGCCAATATACTGAGTATTGATACCCCAATGCGTATTGCTATCTGTATATTTATCGAGCGAAAGGTTAAGTACTTCTTTTGGACGCCTGATAAGATTTTTGTCTTCAATATTCTTGTAGTCTAATAATCGTGTATAGTTTCCAGAAAGAGTAACACCCGCAACAGGCAGCGCATAATTGCCCTGCAGCTCAATGCCTTTAAATTTCTCCTTACCCTCTATATTGACGTATTGGGCATCTGGATACCAGCCGACATCAACAATATTGTCTTCTACTTCATTGTTAAAATAAGTAATGGAAAATAGATCCTTATAGCTTGCACTAATGTCGTACCCTTTGGTGTACATAGGTTTAAGCTCATTGACTACTGGAGATTGTTTGGCCAGTTGGTATATGCTTGGCGCATCATATGCCGTATAGTAATTGGCACTAGCACTTAAGCCTTCAAGAAGTGAGAGACGATGTGTTGCTCCCAGTTTGTAAGTAGCCTTATTTTCAAATTTATCGAAAGTATCATAACGCAGGTTGGTTTCAAAAAAGGTAGCATCGTTAAGATGATAGACGTTTGAGACAAAAACAGCCTTGTTTGTATAGCCGGTATCTCTTGGATCGTAGGAAGAGTAATAAGGGCTTGTGTACGTGCCATCAAAAAGTCCATCTATATCTTTGTATTCAAGTCCGAGTATCGCTGTATTTTCATCATAATTAAGCTTATTGATAAAAGAATACTCATTCATGGTTGCTTCATTTAAACTTGAATATGCTCCACCCCAATCATCAAGACTCATGTAGCGTCTTTTGATATCACTTTTGCTAGCATTAAACACTCCTGCATAGTTGTTCTGTGTAAAATCATATGTCAATGCATAGTTTTTTTGTTTTGAATCTCCTGCAGTCTTTGTGTCATCAGGACCACTGCCGTCAAACTGTGTATCTGTCTTGATGTCATTGTAGCTGAGTGAAAGTTGATTGTTTGCATTAAAAGTATAGCCCGCTTTTAAGTTATAATTTTCATTTTCGTATCCATCTGCTTCAGCAGACCTTGGTGCCATAGCAGAGATGCCATCGGTGCTTAGCTTGGCAGCCATCACTTGTGCCATAAATTTTTCATCTTTGTATGAGAGTTGCGCCTCCATATCTTTTGTGGCATAAGATCCATAGCCTAAAGCCAAAGAACCATGTACACTTTCCTTTGGACTTTTGGTAATGATATTAATCACACCTGCGCTTGCATTGGAGCCCCAAATGCTGCTTTGGGCACCTTTGATAATTTCGATTCGTTCAATATTTTGCGTTGAAAATGTTTCTATCAGTGCTGCGCCATTGGGTGTGCTTGGATCATTGAGGCGCATACCGTCTAGAAGTACCAATGTTTGTCCACCATTCATTCCTCGCGTAAAAATAGATGTGAGCTGACCCAAACCCCCACTTTGTGAAATGCTAATGCCAGCTACAGTACTGATGGCCTGAGAAACGGTTTGATATCCGTTTTCTTCTATGTCTTCAGCCGTAATTACAGTAACATTTGAAGTGGTATTCGTGATAGACTGTGTTGTTTTGTTGCTTGAGACGATAATAATTGGCTCAAGTGTTTCGTCTGCATAAGTGTTGGTTAGTAATAGTGTAGCCGTGACGAGGCTGAGTGATTTGATGTTCATGTTTTTTCCTTGTTTGTCTGTTAAGTGAGCGTGTGATGATTAATAAAAAACAGATAAGCAGGGAGGCGAGGTTTTGTACTCGTGGTAGATAAAGGCTTTTTTATGGTACTGAAAATTGCTGTCGATCCAACACAACTTTGAAAGTGTGGAGTATAGTGCGATGACGGCTAATTTAAAATAGTTTTTTCTATGGCCTCTAAGATGTTTCATGGGCGGATTGTACAGTAATATCGGTTAGAGCTTAGGGTGATTCCCGAACGTTTAAAGAAAATCAAGTATAATCTTTTTCATTATTTACAGGAGATTTTAAGATGGCAATCGAAACAATAGCATCAAGTGAAGCATTTAAAAGGTTCGTAACAGAGGTTGCGTCACAACCAGGATACAAAGAGCCTATGGCATTTGGTATCGCAAGAGTAGACAGAGGCCAGAAAAACGCTGAGAAAATACTTCAAGCAAACTTCGGGCTTATCAACTGGAAAGAGAATTTTGGTTCTGCTGCTGTGTTCATTAAAGCACTACAGGAATCAAAATGTGATGTAGATTTTTCGGGCACTGAATTTGTAACAACCATTAATGATACTTTTGTACAAAATGCCATGGCAGCCTTTGCGCCGTATCTTGGAGAGGCAACGGGTGATGCACATAAAAATGTACAGGTGATCAAAGCGCTTGCACATATGCAGGATATAGGTAAGAATTTTAGAATGGTCTTTTTGTTTGAAGATGCCAATGCCCAGAGTGTAGAAGCAGTCTATTTGAAACTGTATGCCCTTTCTCTTGCTAAGGCAGAGCTAAGAAAGGTGAACCTAAACGGTGCATTTGGCATTTTGTCCAATGTAGCATGGGTAGGCAATACGCCCTACGAGCTTGAATACCTCAGAGACCATGAAATAGAGATGAAACTAAACGGTACTTATCCTACAGTAGACTCAGTAGATAAGTTTCCAAGGTATTTGCAGCACATCATACCTGCTGACAATACACGCATCTTAGAGGCGTCCAAAGTGCGTATGGGTGCTCAGCTTGCGGCTGGTACTACAGTGATGCCGGGTGCATCATACATCAACTTTAATGCGGGAACACTGGGGCCTGTGATGGTAGAGGGACGTATCTCTTCTTCTGCTATAGTCGGTGCAGGTTCAGATGTAGGTGGGGGTGCGAGTATCCTTGGTGTGCTTAGCGGCACGGACGGCAACCCCATCAGTATTGGTGAAAATACTCTGCTTGGGGCAAACTCAACCTGCGGTATACCGCTTGGTGACGCCTGTATCATCGATGGCGGTGTGGCTATCTTTGCAGGCACCAAAGTTAAAGTACATCCGGATGAGTTGGCAAAAATACAAGCGGCCAACCCGAATGCAACGCTTGAGGGTAAAACAACCTTTAGGGCAGATGAGTTCCAGGGGCTCAACGGACTTCACTTCAGACAGGACTCAACCACTGGTGAGATAGTGCTTAAAAGAAGTACCAGAGAAGTAAAATTAAATGCGGATTTGCATTAAACAATGGCTTATCCCTACTTTTTTAGAAAAGTAGGCAAAAGTCGTCACTGCTCTCAAATCGCTTCGCTTACAAGGGTGCTTGCAGTGACAGTATAGACAGAAGGGATTATGGTGAGAGTAGATAAATGGTTATCGGCTG
This sequence comes from Sulfurovum sp., assembly GCA_024637255.1. Classification (GTDB taxonomy): domain Bacteria; phylum Campylobacterota; class Campylobacteria; order Campylobacterales; family Sulfurovaceae; genus Sulfurovum. Next base: position 43,202 of record JAGXFO010000007.1, on the reverse strand, counting down.
TAAATGTAGTAAAGCGTCGTACTGTCGCTACGGATATGCTTAAATCGGGTGTAGTGCTGGTCAATGATGTCAAAGCAAAAGCTTCTAAAGAGGTTAAGATAGGTGACAAGGTGACTATAGAATATCTCAAAGGGGCGAAGTCTTATGAGGTACTGCAGATACCCACAACTAAGACGATTCCGAAGTCTCAAAAAGAAGCATATGTGAAGGAGCTTTAAGTGTCCATCAGAACACAATTTGAAAAACTGTTCAACAATGAAATGTCCACAGAAGAAGCGCGCACATTTCTGATAGAGTTGTCTCAAAAAGGTGAAACACCTGGTGAAATAGCCATCGCTGCTTCGATTATGCGCGAACATTCCATCAAGCTGCCTATCTCCAAAGAACTGCAAGAAAAGGCTGTTGATGTGGTAGGCACAGGAGGAGACAAGAGTGGAAGTTTTAACATCTCTACAACCGTTTCACTGCTTTTGGCTTCTTTGGGTTGTGTAGTGGCTAAACATGGCAGTCGCAGTATCACCAGTAATTCTGGCTCAGCAGATGTTTTGGAGAGCTTAGGAATCAATCTCAACTTAACGCCCCAGCAGCAGGTAGAAATGTTGGAAGAGACAGGGTTTTGTTTCATATTTGCTATGAATCACCACCCTGCGATGAAGCATTTAATGCCAATTCGAAAGTCAATAGAATACAGAACGATATTTAACATTTTGGGGCCGCTCACCAATCCTGCAGGAGCAAAAAAGTATCTTTTGGGTGTATTTTCTCCTGAGTATATTGACCCTATGGCAAAAGCACTTTTGGAACTTGGTGCAAAAAGAGCGTTTGTGGTGAGCTCTGATGATGGTATGGATGAAATTTCACTAGCTACCACAACACAGTTTGCCTATTTGGAAGGCGGAATTATCTCCAGAGGTGTGATTGACCCCGAGGCATTTGGTTTTACATTGGCACCCAAAGAAGCAATACTCGGAGGGGATGCGACGTACAATGCACAGATAACAAGAGATATATTTGCAGGAAAAGAGCATGACGCCAAAAGGGATATTGTAGTACTTAATGCAGGATTTGCACTTTTTGTGGATGGAAAAGTTAGGGATATCAAGGAAGCTTTTGAAATGGCACGTGATGGTATTGATAGTGGAAAAGCAAAAAAACATTTAGAATTGATATCAAAAATTTCAAATAATTTTTAACTAAAAGATAAGATTTGTTTATGAGAGGAACGCATGGTTAAGGAGATAAAAGTACCATTGGATGACATTCTTCAAGTGGTGGAGTACTTGGAGGAGGTGTTGCCTTCAAATAGTGTAGTATTTTTAAGAGGAGACCTCGCAGCAGGGAAAACCACGCTTACACAGGCCATAGCAAAAGTAAAAGGTATTGAAGGAGAGGTCACTTCTCCTACTTTTTCTCTTCAGCTTTGTTATGTTGCAAAAGATGGAAGCAGTCTGTATCATTATGACCTTTACCGCTTGGAGCATGAAGCATTTATGCAGCTGGGGTTGTTTGAAGAGTTTGAAAAGCAGGGTTGGCATATGGTAGAGTGGGGGTCTGATGCGCTTAAAGCATTTCTGGAAGGTGTAGGCTATAATGTTGTAACTATAGACATAGAACCAGCAGGAAATGCCAGAAACTACAGGATAGAAAATTAATGCATATACTAGAAGCCAAAAATCTTGCTAAAACCATTAAAAAAACAAAGATAGTACATAATATCTCTTTGTATGTGAAGAGCAAAGAGATCGTAGGGCTTCTGGGACCAAACGGTGCAGGAAAGACAACGTCATTTTATATGGTGTGTGGATTGACAGATGCTACGGAGGGACAGGTGTTTTTAGATGGCGCAGATATTACCAAACTGCCTTTAAGCGCCCGTGCACAGATGGGCATAGGATACCTGCCTCAGGAATCGAGTATTTTTAAAGATTTGAGCGTGGAGGAAAATTTACTCATAGCTGCTGAAGCATTGAATCTTAAAAAAGAGACGATTCAGCCACGCATTGATAAGCTGCTTGAGATTTTCAATATTGAACCTATACGTGCACGACAAGGCATACGCTTAAGCGGTGGAGAAAGAAGAAGGGTTGAGATAGCCAGAGCTTTAGTGGGAGAACCAAAGTTTTTACTGCTGGATGAACCTTTTGCCGGGGTGGATCCTATAGCGGTGGTAGACATTCAAAGTATTATTAAACAACTGGTTGATCTTGATATGGGCATACTCATTACAGACCATAATGTACGCGAAACACTCGGTATTTGTGATAGGGTATACGTGATGCGTAACGGTGAGATGTTGGCCACGGGTACTAGCAATGAGATAGCCAATGATGAAAATGTGAAAAAACACTATCTTGGCGAGCACTTTACCCTTTAGATGGGTGGGACGGAAAATAGGCGAAGCTCACTTTCCTAGACTAAGGCTGAATTTTATTTAGTATAATGCTCACCTACCTGGGCGCTTTTGGAGTAAATGATTTGAACATATCTGAAATAAAAATATTACTGGATAAAGAAGTAGAGGCCAGAAACACGATTTCTGAGATTTCCGACGAAAAGCCAGACCCGCTGATGGTTGCATTAAAATATCAAGATGAAACTGTAGCCCTCATTTGTGCCCTGTTTGCTTACGGAAATGCAGGACTCATTGTGAAGTTTCTGCAAAGTTTGGATTTTTCGTTATTGGATGCAAGTGATGAGAAGATACGAAAAGCACTCTCTTCACACTATTATCGTTTTCAAAACGCTGAAGATATCGCGTCACTTTTTATAGCACTGAAACGTTTGAGATGTCAGGAGAGCATTGAAAACATCTTCTATGCAGGGTATAAAAAAGAGGAAAATGTTTTAGACGGATTGTGGGGATTTATGGAAACTTTGCAGTCTGTATACCCCAGACAGACAAGAGGATACAATTTTTTAACAGGTTGCGTACCTAAAAAGTTAAGTGCATCAGGCACGCATAAGCGTTATATGATGTACCTGCGCTGGATGGTACGAAAAGATGCTTTAGATATGGGACTATGGTCAAAGATAGACAAAAAAGACTTGCTCATGCCTTTGGATACACACACCTTTCAAGTCTCTCGTCGTTTAGGATTGCTCAAACGTAAAACGTACGACATGAAAGCAAGTATAGAATTGACAGATACTTTACGCACATTTGATGAATCAGATCCCATCAAATATGATTTTGCACTTTATCGTTTAGGTCAGGAAAGATTGGCGTAAAACTAAGGTGTAAATAGGTATAATCACGCAATATTAAACTTACAAGAGGATGTTTTATGGAAGGTGTATTTACTTACCTGGGTGCTATTTTTGGTCACGGACAAATGATGTTTGTTGCACATTTGGTTTTAGTGGCAATAATAATTCTTGTCATTGCTAAAATGGCAACAAAGAGTCTTAGAGCTGTACCGACAGGTACGCAAAATGTTATGGAAGCGTACCTTGGCGGTGCGATTGCTATGGGTAAAGATGTGATCGGTGAAGAACTTGCAAGAAAGTATCTTCCGCTTGTTGCAGCGGTTGGACTGTTTGTATTTGTTTCAAACGTTATTGGTATTATCCCAGGATTTGAAGCACCAACTTCAAACATCAATATTACTCTACCTTTAGCGCTTTTAGTGTTTTTCTACTACAATTACGAAGGTATCAAGAAAAATGGTTTGATAAAATATTTTGCGCATTTTGCAGGTCCTGTTAAAATCCTTGCACCCTTAATGTTCCCAATCGAGATCGTTTCTCATATTTCAAGAATCATTTCACTTTCATTCAGACTTTTTGGTAACATCAAGGGTGATGATCTGTTTTTGTGGGTACTTCTTATGCTAGTGCCTTTTGTTGCACCGCTTCCTGCATACCTTTTGCTTACGTTTTCTGCATTGCTTCAGACTTTTGTATTTATGATCCTTATCTATGTGTACCTTGCAGGTGCAGTAGCTATTGAAGACGATCATTAAGATCGGCTCAGAGTATTAAATATGAGACTGCAAAATAGAGCTTTAGGTTTTGTGGTCAACTTTCTTTTAGGCGTAGCATGGGCATCTGCTCTGCTTGGCGCTGTCACTTCCTTTCTCATTTTTTATCATGATAACTTTTTTTGGGCTATTGTGTCTGCATTTATGGGCGCTTTGCCCGGTATGGTAGGCGTGCTTTTGCTTGAACATATCATTACAGGAAAAGAGAACCAGCTTGAACTTCAAAAACAAACTGCACTGCTTGAAAAACTTCTTATGCAAAAAGAGAACAACAACCCCCAATGATACGCTATGCTATCACTGACCCTCTCACTTTAGACTTTAACTACTTGGAACATGACTTAAAAAGATTTTCCCAAAAAGCTTCCATGATTGTTTACCGGGATAAAGACAATGCCAACTATGCGTATAACGCCAAGTTGTTTGTTGAAAATGCCAAAGGCTTCGAGAAGGTACTGCTTCATCGTGAATATCTTCAGGCAAACACCTTTGGTGCAGATGGCGTACATCTCTCAAGCACACAGTTCAGGGATATATCAAAGGCAAAGAAATTGGGGCTATTTGTTGTTATCAGTACCCACACTCCGGACGAAGCAAAACTGGCCAAAGCATTAGGTGCGGATATGATTACCTACAGTCCTGTATTTGAAACGCCCAATAAAGGCAAAGCGTTGGGGTTAAAAGCCTTGGAAGCATTGCTGCAAACTGTCGACATACCAGTGATTGCATTGGGTGGTATTTTGACACAAGAGCAGATAGATTCCTGCGAGAAATCAGGAGCAAGCGGATTTGCATCCATACGTTATTTTGCGGACTGAGTACAGTGTTGCGTTTGGAGTGCTGGGCGATAGTTTTGATACTTTTTTCTATCAAGGCATACTGCGTCATCTCTTCTATCCATAGAGTGCATAAGCATCTGCAATGAAGGGCGCCCAAAGCATCCCTAAGCGTTTGTTTTCATCCATGAACAGTATCCTTTAAAAGTAGAAATGACAATAACTTGTATTGTATCGAGATTAAAGATAAGTACCTTGTTGAAGAGTCTCATCAATCCTAAATAACAAAAACGATATAATAATTCTAATTATATCACGTATGATTTAGAAGGATACTCACTATGTTTGAAACCGTCATTGGTCTTGAAGTTCATGTTCAGCTTAATACTAAAACAAAACTCTTTTGCGCCTGTCCTACTTCTTTTGCAGAGCATCAAAATACCAATACCTGCCCTACTTGTCTGGCACTTCCCGGTGCATTGCCGGTGGTAAACAAAGAGGCTGCGATTAAAGCAATGAGGCTGGGATACGCCATTAATGCAAATGTAAATCATACTTCTATTTTTGATAGAAAGTCGTATTTTTATCCAGATAGTCCTTCTGCCTATCAGATCACTCAACTCACTCGTGCCATTGTCCAAAAAGGTGAGTTGTTTATAGATCTTCCCGACGGGTCTCAAAAACGCATTGGTATGACTCAAGCACACCTTGAAGCTGATGCAGGTAAGAACATGCATGAGGGTGATCATTCTAAAGTAGACTTAAACCGGGCAGGTACGCCTCTGCTTGAAATCGTCTCTGATCCAGATATGAGAAATTCAGATGAAGCAGTGGCTTATTTGAAAAAACTGCACTCCACTGTACGTTATCTTGATATATCCGATGCAAATATGCAAGAGGGCTCTTTCAGATGTGACGTGAACGTTTCCATTCGTCCCAAAGGACAAGAAGCATTTGGTACGAGAGTGGAGATAAAAAATATCAATTCATTTAAATTCGTGGCAGCCGCCATCGCCTATGAAGTACAAAGACAGACTGAAGCCTATGAAGATGGTGTGTATGAACAGGAAGTAAAGCAGGAAACACGTCTTTGGAATGTGGCCGAAAGTGTCACAAAGTCTATGAGAGGCAAAGAAGAGGCTGCAGATTATCGTTATTTTCCAGACCCGGATTTGCGTCCGCTTGTCGTAACGCAGGAGATGATAGAGCAGGCAAAAATTATGCCTGAGCTGCCGGATGCAAAAGTGAAACGTTATACGGAAGAGTTGGGTATTAAAAAGGATGATGCAGAAGTCATTACTTCAGACAAAGAGATGTCATACTATTTTGAAGAGATGATGCAAAACGGTGCTGTGGCCAAAACAGCAGTGACATGGTTGACATCAGAGTTGCTTGGACGTCTCAATAAAGCGGGGCTTTCTATGGAAAGTACGCCTGTGAATGCCAAAACACTTGGTACACTGGTGTCTAAAATTTCTGACAGTACCATTTCTGGCTCAGGTGCCAAAGAGATACTTGATTATATGATGGAAAATGAGAGCCGTGATATTGAGGCACTTATAGAAAAGCTAGGTCTTGCCCAGGTAAGTGATGATGGAGCGATTTTGACAATCATCGATGACATTTTGGCTACAAATCCAGACAAAGTAGAGCAGTATAAGTCGGGTAAAGACAAACTCTTTGGCTTCTTTGTAGGCGAAACGATGAAGGCAAGTAAGGGCACGGCAAACCCTGGCAAGGTAAATGAGCTGTTAAAGAAGAGATTGGGCTAATGCTAAAGTGTTGTGAACACACAACACTTTATTGTAAATGCTGTAATGAGTACACTGTGCCCTGCAAGGAGAGTTTATAATGCATGACTTTATATTGAAACTTTCGCATATCATGTATGGATCTGTGCGCTATCAAAAAGTAAAATCATTCTTCCGTTCGCTTCTTGAAGATATAAACTACCCGTATAAAAAATACTTCGATGCGTTCATGATAGTGCTTATTATCATTTCTATTTCTATACTTGTTATGAGCAAAACAGAAAAAGTACCCCAGTGGCTTGTAAAGATAGATCTTTATTTTGTCACGGGTATCTTTGCTTTGGAGTATCTCTTGAGACTGTGGATAAGCCATGACATACATAAATATATTATTTCTGCATCTTCTGAATCAAGATCTAGACAATACTGGACAGTCTTAAAACTTAAACTGCGTTATATGATTTCTTTGCCTGCATTGATTGATATTGTGGCCATTTTCCCGAAATTTAGAATTATACGATTGCTTAAACTCTATCACTACATGCATGGTGCATCCAGTCTTTTTGATGCATTGCTTAAAAAACGTTTTGAATTCATATTTTTGGGATACATGCTTTTTGGTGTGACTTTTACCTTTGGCTCCATCTTCTATCTGCTTGAATTTGGCATTAATGAATCATTGCATTCTTATTTGGATGCTATATACTGGGCACTCATTACCATTTCTACGGTGGGATATGGTGATATCTCTCCGGTGACTGACTTGGGTAAAGTGGTCTCGATGTTCGGTATTATTTTTGGTATTGCTATGATTTCATTTGTGACCTCTGTGATGGTTTCTGCTTTTTCCCAACGATTTGATGAGCTGCGTAATCAGGATAGTATTAACCATGTAAATAAAATGCATAATGTGATCATCATTAATGGCTATGGGCATTTGGGCACAACAATTGCTAAAAAATTGAAAAGTCATAAAGTTTATGAACCGGTGATTGTAGAAAATGATGAATATAAAGCGGCCATGGCAGAACAGGATGGTCATCAAGTGATACATGAGGATGGTTCATCTGCGAAGCTCATTGAAACATTGCATGAAAGAGGAAACATAGCCGCGATGCTTACCTTGAAAAGTTCAGATATAGACAATATCTACTTCATACTCAATGCAAAAAGTGTTTATGCCAAGTCTGTGGTATATAGCCGTATGAATCAGGTAGAGTTGCGACCACAGTACAAAGCTACAAAGGTAGATGGAGTAGTCAAGCCTTATGATGCAGTCGATAGAAAAGCCTTTAATTACTTGATGAAACTCAATAAAGATGAGAAACAAAATATCTTCTTTTTTGGATACACACACAAGAGTGCCCATATCTGTAAAGAGCTCAAAGAAGCAGGAATGGAAGTCACTATTTATGAAATTGATACTGTGTATTATACAGTAGCCAAGAACGACGGTTTTACTAATGTGATACTTATCGATAAAAATAGCAACGAAGCACCAGATATCAATAATGGCATTGCAGTGTGTGCCATGGATGATGAAGCTATCAATGTTTACTATAGTATTACATTGCGCGCCAATGGGTTTAGTGGTGAGATCATAGCACTTTCGGATAGCAAAGAAGACAATAGAAAATTTATCTTAGCTGGTGTGAATAAAATATTTGATATGTATGAAGAAAGTGCATCACAGTTTGTTGAAATGATTGAATATAATGCAGGAAGGATGGAGACATGAAGCTGGCCATTATAGGAGCAGGTAAATGGGGACAGGCGCTCTATCACGCTTTTAGTCAAAACAACGATGTTGTGATTTATTCTCGCACACCCAAAGAGATAGAAAACTTTGTATCACTTGAAGTCGCATTGAAATGTCAATATCTTGTACTTGCCATACCCGCACAGTTCGTACGTGGCTGGATGGAAGAAAATTTTATTGATTATGGTCAGAATATTTTAGTAGCTGCCAAAGGTATAGAGATAAGTACGGGAGCATTTCTTAATGAAGTTTATGGTTCTTTCGTTTCTAAGAGCAGGCTTGCCTTTATTTCTGGTCCTTCCTTTGCAGCAGAAGTGCAGAAGTCACTTCCTACAGCACTGATAATCAGTTCATCAAATCAGATATTAGCTCAAACCTATGCGAATGCTTTACCAAGCTTTATCAAGGGCTATGTGAGTGATGATGTTGTAGGTGCAGAAGTCGCGGGTGCCTATAAGAATGTTATCGCCATTGCTAGTGGGGTATGCGAAGGGCTTGGGCTTGGCAATAATGCAAGAGCAGCACTGATTTCTAGAGGTTTGGTCGAGATGACGCGTTTTGGAGAAGCTTTTGGTGCAAAAACAGAAACATTTCTTTCTTTAGGTGGAGCAGGTGACCTATTTCTTACGGCAAGTTCCACACTTTCAAGAAACTATAGGGTAGGATTAGGATTGGCCAAGGGAAAAAGTATGGATGAGATACTCGAAGAGCTGGGCGAAGTGGCAGAGGGCGTTCCTACTGCTACAGCTTTGCATAAAATAGCCACAGATAAAAATATTTATCTGCCTATCGCAGCAGAAGTATATGCTATGATAGAAGAAAATAAAGATCCGATGGCAAGTGTAAAAGATTTGCTGAGTTGAAGGGAGAGGTATGTATTATAGATTGAGAATGTTGATAGTACTGTTTTCTTTTTCTTTTCTTTTCTCTGAAGATATTGTACTGCCTACACATGAGATATATTTTTCAGGACAAAAACACATTGATGAAGATGATCTTCAAGAGGCTGTAGGAGTCGATACTAAAAGTTTTTATGAATTTTGGAAAGAAGATACACCTCGCATTAATGACAAATTACTCCCTATTTTGCAACCCTCTTTAAAAAGCTTTTATGACTCTGAAGGTTTTTATGATGCTAACTTTGCAATTAGAGAAACAAATACAACAGTATTTGTAAATATAAGTGAAAACAAACCTGTAAAAATAATTGATATTAGTATCAATAGCGACTATGACATTTCCCCTTTTATTACCTTTCATGCAGATGATATTTTCAAGGCCAAGATATTTATAACGATTAAAGCTGCAATCATTCAGCAATTATTAAAAGAAGGGTATTGTAGTTATAACTTTGATCCAAAAGCATATGTGGATTTGGATAATCATACCGTTAGGGTTGAATATACTCTTCAAAAAGGAGAGATTTGTCAATTTGGAAAATTAACCATTAACGGTCTGGAGACCATCGATGAAGAAATTGTAAAATCACGACTAAGAGCGACCGAAGGGAAAGATTTTAGCACAAGTCGGATAAATGAGACTATGATAAATCTTTATTCTCTGGATGCATTTGATAGTGTTTTGATTGATGTGGATAAAAAGTTTTATAATGTAGTTCCAGTTGATATTACGGTTAAAGAAATATCAAAACCATATTATGTGGAAGCTGGCGTAGGATATGATACTTATGTTGGTGCTCGCGTACAGGGAGAGGTAATAAAAAAGAATTTTTTCGGAAATGCACAGAGCATAAGATTGAAAGCCGCATGGTCGCAAAGAGAGCAACTTCTTGTATTGAGCTATTTTAAACCAGTGTTTTTTACAGTTCTTGATCATGCTATTGATTTGGATGTCAAAACAGGGTATTCAAATTTAGAATTTGAAGGCTTTCGAGAGGAAAAAGGTTTCGCACAGGGATATTTGACACATGAGTATAGAAAGTTAAAGTTACGTGCCGGGCTTGCTTTTGAAAATATTACAATCAGTGCTTTAGAGAGTGATATTGAATTGCAACAAGCAGTCAACGAAGGGATTTTTAATCTTTTTTATCCTTATCTGGATGTGATATATGATGCAAGAGATGATAAGCTTAATCCTAAATATGGGTATTATCTCTCTGCTTATACTGAGTATGGCTTGTCTTATGATGAAGAATCAAGTCCCTATCTAAAAACGCTACTCGAGGGGAGAATTATTCATACTTTTTCAAAGCTTACTCTTGCTGCCGTTGGCAAAGCGGGTGTAGTAGATGATAGCTCTACAAATGGTCTTCCTGAATCAAAATTTTTCTTTGGCGGCGGGTTCTTTAGCAACCGTGCTTATGGTTTCAGGGAACTGGGGGTAATCCTTTCTTCTACGCAAGACAGTATATACGGAGCATCAACGATGGCAAACTTTTCTCTGGAAGCGAATTATCCCATCTGGAATGAAATCTATGGTGCCGTATTTACAGACAATACTATGCTTACTGAAGAAAGTTATGATTTTTCAGGAGATATAATAAGCTCTGCTGGTGTAGGTGTGCGTTATATGACACCTGTAGGACCTTTCAAGCTTGATGTTGGATTCAATGTGAATGATCCCGCCCAGTACGCCATACAGTTTCAGGTGGGACAGTCATTTTGAAAAAGTTATTCTTGTATAGGCCCTTTTTGTGGCTGAGAAGAATTCTACTGTTTGTATTGGCTGCAGCTATAATTTTTGGGCTTGTGCTCTATATAGTAGTAAACTCTCCTGTGGTTATCAAGAGGGCTGCAAAAATATTTGCGTCAGATTACAATCTTTCTTATTCTAGTATCGAGGGCAATATTCTGACTGGCGTAAAAATAGATGATTTGGCATACGAGAATGAAAAATTAGCCAAACACATTCTTTTTAGATGGAATACAAATGGACTTTTTCAGAGAAAAATTGTTCTCAATACACTGAAAATTGAAGAAGCAAATGTCGATGCTATTCTTAGATTCGTAGCCTCTTTCGAGGGCAATGAAAGTAAAATGACCGTTTCTCATGAAGAAAATGCTAGTGAAGTAACAGCACTGCGTCTTTTGATGCCAAAGATTGTAGTGATCGAAGATTTACAGATGGATCTCTTGCCTGCATCATATGATCCCCTGAGCATAAATCGGTTTGTTTTGGTCGCAAAAGATGTTATTTTTGATGCCCAAAATCTTGTGGTTCAAGATGCAGAAGTGGAGCTAGAGGGAAGCACTGACTATGGTGATGCTGTATATAGCGGAAGGGTAAAAGATAACCACTTGGTAGGGAATATGCGTCTTATTCCAAATGAAAAACTCTTCGAACTGTATGCTTTGCCGGTGCGAAAGGAAGCGATTGGCGGTATTGTCATTGATTTTGATGCTTCTGCTGAACGTGTGGTTGCAGATGTCAGTGCAAAAGCAACACAGTTACTTAAAAGTAAAAATGGTGAGTTTAATATTGATATAAAGAGTCTGCTCTCCCATGTTGTTTATGGTATAAAAGATGGTGTTTTGGTTGTGGACTCGGAAGTGATAGTGGACACGCCTTATGCCAAAGATATCTTTGTAAGCAATAGGTTTGTAAAAGATGGCAATATTAGCTACACCGGCAAAGCCAAGGCTAAGACATTTGTGGGGATAGATGCAAAACTTGCAAAACCATTACAAAATTTACAGCTTAATTATAAAGGCGATGCACAGAGCATTCAAACTGATTTTCTCTCAGACAGCCTTAAAGGATATTTTAATTCACTTGATTTTAAAAAAGGAGATTTTCATCTAGAGACTACAAAAGCAATGCTTTTAAGTGGATTTATTTCACTTCCTGAAGAATTGGAAAAGACTAAATTTAATGCTGTTGTAGATGCACCCATAGAGTTTGATTCAAATTTAAGCATAAAAGCCAAAACACAAATAACTTCAAATCTGGCAAATATAAAGGCAGATATAGTGTACGGTAAAACACTGCAGGTGGATGCTGTGGCCCATTTACCTCAAGATTCTCTCTTGAGAACATACAACAAAGAGGTGAAATGGGATAATTTAAATCCTATTGCCGTAGAGATAAAAATGGTAAATGATGCCATGAAGATGACAGTAAATACAGGGGTTTTATCTGCCAATGCTAACTATTCTCTTAAAAGTAAACAAATAGAGGGAAAGATTACATTTGATGGGTTGAATGCTGATATTGAAGGGATAGCAGACAAAAAAATTACCATAAATACCAAAGTGAAATCGGTAGCGTCTATGATTAAAAGCTTACAATCAATCTATACTCTTGATACATTCTCCATAGAAGGAAGCGCTAATATGAGTGTAGTTATAACAGGATTGAAAAAAATAGATGTTTTATTTCAGTCACCTACACTTAAATATCAGGCAGATAGAAGAACAACACATGCTATTGATGATATTGAGGTGAAAATGAGTATGGAAGATTCAAATCTAGTGTTAAGCCATTATAAACTTACGTATAATAAAATGAAGCTATTTTCTACAAAACCTTCACTGGTGAATCTAGAAAAAGATACGATTTATGTCAAGTCATTTTGGCTCAATGATGCTCTCAAAGTCGAGGGTGAGTATAATCAAAAAACAAAAAAAGGCACTCTGAGCGCGCAAGCTGATAAATTGCATATTGAGCATAAAATTGCAGACTTGGATGGTGAGGTTGATGTCAAAATCTTACTGGATGGGGAGAAAACTTCGATCAATGGGACCATACTTCTTGTAGGGGGAGATATTCATTATGATATCAATGCAAAAGGCTTTGCTACAGACAGCGATATTATTATTCTGCAAGAGATGAAAGATAAAAGTGAAAGCCCGTTTATGGATAATCTCAGTATGTCAGTACGCGTATACACCGAGGAGCCACTCATCTATAAGCAGGGAGATCTTGATGTGAAAGCCAATGTGGATCTGAACGTGTATAAAGCTGAAAATGCAGAGGTGATGCTTCTTGGTTCTGTGAATTTACTTGAGGGGGGTAGTTATTACTTTGAAGGTAAAAGATTTATCTTAAATGCAAGTTATATCTATTTTACAGGCGATCCAAATAAACCTAGACTGGAACAAAGTATTAAATATCAAACGCTAAATTATCTTATTACTGTTAGGATAACCGGCACACCAGAAGCACCAAATATTAGCTTTTCTTCTACCCCTAGTCTGACCAAAGAGCAGATACTTTCACTTATTTTATTTGATTCTGAAGCGGTATCTGGAAGTCATAGCGGTGAAGATATGATGAAGATGATGGGCGGTAGTATGGCTAAATCAGTACTTTCAAATATGGGGGTTAAGATTGACTATCTTGTTTTTGGTTCTGACAGTAGTGTAGAAATTGGTAAAAAATTAACCGATAAATTGACTGTCGTTTATGTCAATGGTCTAGTATCGAGTGTAAAGTTAAAGTATCGACACGGAAAAAGACTGGAGAGCGTGATTGAAGCCAGCGAAGAGTCAACTTCTTATGACATAATATACAAGAGAGACTTTAAGGATCTGAAAGAGTTTAAAGAGTTTAAAGAGATTTAAATTAAGATAGCCTCTCTTTAAAATCCTCATATCCAAACTCGCGTACAACCTCTATACTGCCATCGATTCTTTGAATTGCAATACTTGGAAGCTTTACTCCATTAAAAGTGCTGGCTTTTACCATAGTATAGTGCATCTGATCTTCGAAGACGACTTTGTCCCCTATATTTAACGGAGCATCAAAACTGTAGTCACCCATGATATCTCCAGCTAGGCAAGTATTTCCTGCTAAGCGGTAAGTGTATGCTTTTTCTCCTGCGGTTCCTGTCCCGCGAACCTCTGCGCGGTAGGGCATGATGATAGTATCTGGCATATGGGCTTCTGCTGAAGTATCCAAGATGGCTATATCCATGCCATTATGCACAATGTCAAGTACTGTGGCCACAAGTGTACCTGTTTCCCATCCTATGGCTTCTCCCGGCTCAAGGTATACTTCTACCCCATATCTGTGCTTGAAGTTTTTTACGAGGCGTATGAGTTTGTCAATATCATATCCTTTGCGTGTGATATGGTGTCCACCCCCGAAGTTTATCCATTTCATTTGGGGGATGTATGCGCCAAATTTCTCTTCAAAGTTTTTGAGTACATTTTCAAGCGCATCACTGCCCTGTTCACAAAGTGCATGAAAGTGCAGCCCATCACAAAGCGCCAAGACCGTTTCGTCTATATTTTCCAGAGTTGTACCAAGTCTGGAGTAGAGTCCGCACGGATTGTAAATCTCTTTGGGCGATTCTGAATACTCAGGATTGACACGCAATCCCAAAGAGAGGTTTGGGTTTATCTTCTTGGCCTGGGCTGAAAATCTGTGAAATTGTGCAGGAGAGTTAAATACCAGGTGATGTGAAATTCTGGCAATCTCATCAATCTCCTCTTCTTTGAATGCAGGAGAATAGGTATGCACTTCTTTGCCGAATGTTTCATCTGCAAGTTTTGCCTCATGAAGGCCAGAGGCACAGCATCCGTCAAGGTATGGCTTAATCAGCGGAAAACTTTTCCATAAAGCATACCCTTTTAGTGCAAGCAATACTTTGGCGCCAGTTTGTTGCTTTATCGATGAGAGCAGTTCAAGGTTTTTTTGAAGTCTTTTTTCTTCGAGCAGCCAGCAAGGTGACGGTAATGTAGATAATAGTTTATTCATGACAGAATTATAACAACAGAATCTAAAATGTTTTGTTATAATAAAATAAATTATTGAAATGCAGAGGGGTTAGATTGTTATGAAGATAAGAGAAAGCGAGAAACGCACAAAAAATATAAAATTTAATGGTAAGGAGATTGAGCTTGCTGCAAAAATGTTAGAGACATTGCAAACTACTATTGAGATTGTTTATTATCTTATGGAAAATGAAAATGAAGAGTCTTTCGTACTTATGCTTATTACGGCTAATGATATCGATTTGCAGGCTTTATTGGCCAGAGAGAAACGTGATACGGACATTTTGTTTGAAATTGACAAAGAGGAAGCTTTGTATGTGATCCTCTGCCAAGACACCAAGGTTGACGGAGGATATCGATTTGCAGAAAGGATTATCCGTAATATTTTATTGGATAAAGGCAATAAAATTTATTGTACAGAGCTGGAAATAAAAGCTACACATTATGGACCCAAAAAAGTTATTTTAAAATTACTAGAGACCTTTATAAAAAGTAAACAAATGAACAAGTCTGGTGAAATTATTTTTAGAAGTTTGCATTAATTAGTATGTTTTAAGGGGGTTTAGTGTAAAATCCCGTCCAAATATACCTCAGGAATGTAGGTAAAAACATATTAAGGATGATTCGGAATGAAAAGAACATACCAACCCCATAGCACACCAAGAAAGAGAACACACGGATTTAGAACAAGAATGAAAACTAAAAATGGTAGAAAAGTAATTTCTGCAAGAAGAGCTAAGGGTAGAAAAAGACTATCTGTATAGAACTTTTGGTATAAAACCATCAGTTCTATAAAGCATTTTACTAGGGTTAAGACCAGTAAAGAGTTCAGTCAGATATATAAACATCCGACAAAAACATGGCATACTCCCTACTTTGTACTTTTCTTTAAAAAGAATGATGAGTACAAGGTGGGTTTTGTGGCCTCTAAAAAGATTGGAAATGCAGTTCATCGAAACAGGGCCAAACGTTTGTTAAGAGCACATTTCATCGAAAATATAAATCTCTTATCTTCAGGGTATTATGTATTGGTTGCAAAACCGGCACTTATTGAAGAAAAATATTCTGTGACTCGCAAAGCGTATCTACACACACTCAATAAGTGTACTGCAACATAATTTAACACAGTTAATACTATACTATCAACGATATATTATAAAGGTATAATTTTGGAACAACAAGATTTAAATAAACGACTTCTTCTAGCATTGGCTCTCTCTTTTTTTCTGTTTATAGGCTATAGCTACTTTTTCCCACCTGCAAAATCGGCACAAGATATAAATCAGACATCAAATAGTGCAAATCAGACTCCTGCGGTAGCTACGGCATCTAATGCAAATGTGCCTACATCGAGTACAGGTTTGGCTACAGCATCCGCTGCACCGGTAGAAATGGCATCAGCGGCCTTGCTTACGGTTAAGGCCGATAATTTCATTATGACAATAGACGAATTTGCCCGTATAGCTCAAGTTGAACTTTTGGAAGTAAAATATCATGATGTTGAGGGAGAAAATCTAAAAATTTTAGGCGCCAATGAAGTGAAGCCGTTGGAAGTAAGATTTTCAGATGTAAAACTAAATGAAGAAGCATTTAAAACACCTTACGTGAATGCCGGAAGCCAAACTGTAGACTTAAGCAAAGGTCCTCAAACTGTTGTACTAACACAAACCCTTTCTTCTGTGACAATCACTAAAAAAATTACGTTCAAGCCTACCGGAGAATATGATGTTGCGCTTGAAACCTCGGTACCTACGCCATACTTTATCACACCGGGGCACAGACCTGTGGCTGACAAGTCTATATATATGCTTGTAAGAGGTGCATTGGTGAAGGGTGCTGATGACATCATAAATATTGTTGAAGATGGTAATGCTGAGGGGTATGAAAAGTTCCAAAATGCAAAAATAGCTTCTGCTTTTGACAGATATGTGGCGTCAATGTTTTTTGATTTCGACAAAGGGTTGAATATTTCTATCCTCAAAGAGACAAACGATGATCCTCTTATTTTTATAGAGAGTACAGGTACCCTGCAGTTGGGCGCCTACATTGGACCAAAAGAAGAGAAAATATTAAAAGCGATTCATCCTGAACTTACAGATGCGATTGAATTTGGATGGTTTTCATTTCTTGCAAAACCATTCTTTAAAGTACTGCTTTGGATAAATGATTATGTTGGAAACTGGGGATGGGCGATTATCCTCTTTACTTTACTGGTAAAACTTATTCTCTTTCCGCTCTCATACAAAGGTATGATGTCTATGCAAAAGCTTAAAGATCTTGCACCTAAAATGAAAGAACTTAAAGAAAAGTACAAAGGCGATCCTGCAAAAATGAATGCACAGATGATGGAAATGTATAAGAAACACGGCGCAAACCCTATGGGCGGATGTCTCCCTCTTATTCTCCAGATTCCTGTCTTCTTTGCACTTTACCGCGTGCTTTTAAATGCCGATGAGTTGCAGGGTGCTCCATGGATACTGTGGATAGATAATCTCGCAGCAATGGATCCGTATTTTGTACTCCCTGTTTTGATGGGTGCCTCTATGTGGTTTCAGCAAAGAATTACACCAAGTAACTTTACAGACCCCCTACAAGAGAAGATCTTTAAATGGTTCCCTGTCATTATGACAGTTTTCTTTGTGTATTTCCCTTCAGGACTGGTATTATACTGGTTGGTAAATAACCTGTTTACTATTGGGCAGCAGTACTTCATTAACCACATGTATGCAAAACAGAAAGCGGTAGCTGTTGTGGCACATAAAAAAGCAAAGGACTAGTTTATGAAAAAGGTAGAAGCGCTGACACTGGAGGAGGCTTACCAAAAAGCTTCCCAAATGTTAGAATGTTCTATTTCTGAACTTCAATATGAAGTGTTACAGCATCCCTCTAGCGGCATCTTTGGTTTTTTGAAAAAAAATGCCATTATCGTAGCAAGCTGTAAAAGCATTGTGCCAAAAATACCGCAGCGAGAAAAAGAAAAAACAGTCTATGTACCCAGTACAGAAGAGAGTGTGGCTTCTGAAATTATTGAGACGGTAAAAGAAGATAAACAGAACACTGAGAATATTGCAGCGCCTGTCTCTGTGGAAAGAAAGCTTGCAAGAAATGCCATAGTCGACAGTTTTTTTGAAGTGGATACTATCCATGAAGAAGGCGAAAAGGCTGAAGACTTTAAAGAAGAGAGTGTTTCGTATCCTGAATTGGCAGAGATGATAGAAAATCAGCTGAAAGAGCTTCTTTCACACTCTTGTTTTGATATAGATGTAGTTGAAGTGGATGTGAGGGGTAATACAGCACTTATTTTCATAGACGGCAATGACGCTGCGTTGATGATTGGGAAAGAAGGGTACCGGTACAATGCCCTTTCATATATGCTTTTTAATTGGCTGCATGCCAAATACGAACTTTTTATTAAACTGGAAATTGCTGAATTCTTAACCACACAACAAGAGATGATCCGTAATTATATTAAGCCGGTGATTGAAAATGTTGAAAAGCAGGGAAAAGGTAAAACACGTTTTCTTGACGGTATTTTAGTACAAATAGCACTTGAACAATTGCGTGAAAGATTCCCCGATAAATATGTGGCAGTTAAAACAGCCAGGGAAGGTAAAAAATTTGTTGTTATAAACGAATTTAACAATAACACCAAGACACATGTATAACTCAATCGCAGCCATTGCTACGGCACATGGTGTCTCCTCCATCTCTATCATAAGGGTGAGTGGAGACGCTGCACTGCAGATTGCACACAAAATTTCCCATTTAGACAAAATCATCCCCAGGCATGCGCACCTTAGCTCTCTTTATAATTTTAAAAATGAGCTCATAGATCATGCCATCATGATTTATTTTGCTGCACCGCACAGTTTTACCGGTGAGGAGATAGTCGAGTTTCAGTGTCATGGCGGAATGATCGTTGCACAGGAGATACTCGATACCATCACTTCGTATGGGGTGCGACTTGCACAGCCGGGGGAATTTTCCAAAAGAGCATTTCTTAATGGTAAAATAGATCTTACAGAAGCTGAAGCCATTTCCAAACTGATAGAAGCTAAAAGTGTAGATGCTGCAAAAATACTGGCCAAACAGATGAGGGGCGAACTTAAAACCTTTGTCGATGAAAGCCGAGATGCCCTGTTGAGATCTTTAGCTTATTCTGAAGTCATGATTGACTATGCTGAAGAAGATATTCCTGATGATATTATGCAGAGTATCTCTGCACAGCTTGATGGACTTACGCTTAAAATCGAACAGATAGTAGATGCAAGCTATAGACGAAGAGGGCTTATAGAGGGGTTTAGAGTTGCAATCATAGGGAAGCCCAATGTGGGTAAAAGCTCTTTGTTAAATGCTTTACTTTCTTATGATAGAGCAATTGTGAGTGATATAGCAGGTACCACAAGAGACACTATTGAAGAGCAGGTGCGTATAGGTTCGCATATTATCAGGTTAATTGATACAGCAGGTATACGTGAGTCTAGTGATACCATAGAGAAGATAGGGATAGAACGTTCGATTGCCTCAGTTGAAGATGCAGATGTAATCGTTGCACTTTTTGACGGCTCGAAGGCTTTGGACAAAGAAGATGAAAAGATACTTTCTCTTATTGGGGCACTGGAAGATAAATATGTGATAGTAGCATTCAATAAATCAGATCTTGACATGGTGTTGGACACAAGTACATTTCATGCTTACGATACAGTGGAAGTAAGCGCTAAAAAAGCGTTTGTCAAATTAACCCAAAAACTTGAACAGCTATTTGACAGTATTGGCGAAGGCGAGGAACTTATGCTTATTTCGGCTCGGCAGATTGAAGCGGTAAGCCGGGCAAGAGAATCCATACTTGAAGCAAAAATACCGCTTATGGAGGGCGAGTTGGAGTTTTTTTCTTATCATTTGCAGGAGGCTGTCAAGGCTATCTCTTCTATTTCTAAACCTTACGACAGTGAAGAGATCCTGGACAAAATGTTCGGTGAATTTTGTTTGGGGAAATAGTATGGCAATTACAGAAGATTTAAAAGGTTTTGAAGGATTTGAGCTTTATGTCATTGCGGCTCTGGCTATCCTTATTGTCTGCCTCATTTTCAATACTATGTCGTACTATAAGGGCGAAAAAAGAAAAGTAAAGCATTTGCATCGTTTTGCAAAAGAGGGTGAATCTGAGGCGCAATATCACCTTGCACGCCGGTACCAAAAAGGGGAGATGGTAAAACAGAGTTGCCATAAGGCAGCTTTTTGGTATCAGAAGGCAGCTTTTTCGGGAGATGAGGATGCAAAAGGTCACTTGGAAAGGTTTTTCAAGCAATATAAGAACAAAAATAAGTGTTAAAAATAAGCGTTCCAATAAAGGGTTTATTTGTGTATAATGTCAAGATTTTAATTAAAGGGTAGAAAATGTTTAAGACAGTAATAATAATGCTAATGTCACTTATGGCCATATCTTTATTTACAGGATGTGCTCAAAAAGAAGTACCTCTTCAGCATTCTAAAAATAGTAGTAATGATTGGGCTAATCAGCGTAGTGCAGATGATGTTGATATCTCTGATTTGGATGAAACACTTGCAGAGTCTGAGATGATGATGGAAGAACAGGGTTCTGGAAATGAAATGCAACGCATCGCCTTTCCTCTGTCGGAGTACTATGGGTTGCAACGAATGGGGAAGGGGACAATAAAAGGCTCCATTTATCTCAAAGATACTTATGGTAAACGCATCGCAGGCTCAGGTACAAGACTATACTTAAATCCAATTACCTCTTACTCCAAGCAGTGGTATGAGGAGAGTTATCTGGGTGGAAATAAAATGAAAAAAGCAGATACCAGACTCTTTAACTATTTAAAATTTACAGCCTCAGATTCGAGCGGTGTATTTGGATTTTACGGCGTGCCATCAGGAAGTTATTATCTTATAGGTACAGTAAAATGCGGGCAAGAATGCGGTTATGACAGTATGAAAAACATACGTATAGCAACAAAGGTGAGTGTACGGGGTAACCAAATCGTAGAAACAGATTTGACCAGAATGGTAGAATAGAGCTTACCCTTTTGGGTAAGCGCTCTTCAGGGCCCGATAGAGTTCTTTAGGTGTCACATTAGCATTTTCATCAAGTAAATGCTGCATGACAACGTTATCTTCCTTTCCTTCCCATATTTTAATATAATTGCCTTCTTTGTAACCGTGATCCTGTCTAAATTGATTTAATATATTTTTTCCTACATAGAGTGTATACAGTGCATCCAGGTTTAGTCCGGACTGGACAGCCACATTGATAAATGCCTCTATCAGTTTTTCTGTAGATTCATCACAAAAAAGTGTTTTCATCAAAATCTCTACAACTTCAATCTGCTCATAATAGTTTTTTGTAGTGAGCGTGATATCGGCAGAAAAAGCTTGAAAATTGGTTAATTGATTGATGTTTTCAGCCAGCTTATTGATATTTCCCACGTTTCTAGTTTTGTAGTCTTCGAGTCCTTGTGACATGATAAAGTGCCAAATATCCACGGCTTCTATTTTTATGTTTTCATAGTCCGGTTTGGCATCAATATTCTTCCAATGTTTCCATGGATAGGACTCTATGAGCTCTGCACACTCCAGATAAGTGGCACGTTTCCAGTCGATGAGCTTACCGTTTTTGGTGATTCCTTTTTCCCAATCAAGACCATTTGTTGCATCATTGAGTTGTTGTTGTAAAAGTAGCATTTGTAAAATTTTATCCATAGTAAATTGCCTTGCTGTGTATTTGGTTCTTGTTTGTGATTGTATCAAAAATTGCCTTGCCTTCATTGCCACATGCTCTTTGCATGATGGAAGCATTTTGATTATGGCCCTAAAACGATAAATTATTGTCGTTTTCTGAATATCTCTCATCACTTATTTAGCACTTTTTTACTATAATATAAGCCTTATTTACCGCCTAAAAAGGACAGAAAAATATGGCACAGATTGAAAATCTAGATGAAGTTTTAAAGACCCACAAACTAAGCAAAACAGAGTATGAAGATATCTTGCGTATTCTTGACGGTCGTCATCCAAATATTGTTGAGATAGGTATCTTCTCTGCTATGTGGTCAGAGCACTGTTCTTATAAGTCAAGTAAAAAGTACCTTAACGGCTTCCCGACAAAAGCACCATGGGTCATACAGGGGCCTGGTGAAAATGCGGGGGTCATTGACATTGGTGATGGTATGGCTGCCGTGTTTAAGATGGAGAGTCATAACCACCCTTCGTTCATTGAGCCTTTTCAGGGTGCGGCAACTGGAGTAGGCGGTATACTTCGTGACATTTTTACGATGGGTGCACGTCCTGTAGCCAATATGAATGCCTTGCGTTTTGGTACAGTAAGCGGTGACTCTGAGACCGCAAGATATCAAAGACATTTGGTGCGTGGTGTAGTAGATGGTATAGGCTCTTACGGTAACTGTATGGGGGTACCAACCATTGGTGGTGAGGTGAGTTTTGATGAGTCCTACAATGGAAATATTCTTGTAAATGCATTTGCTTTGGGACTTGTGAGAACAGATGAAATTTTTCTGGGGGTTGCATCGGGTATAGGCAATCCTGTAATGTATGTAGGCTCAAAAACAGGACGTGATGGTCTTGGCGGCGCCGTGATGAGTTCGGACTCTTTTACAGAAGAGTCAAAATCACTTCGTCCTACCGTTCAAGTTGGCGATCCGTTTACGGAAAAGCTTCTTCTTGAAGCTTGTTTAGAGTTATTTAAAACAGACCTTATTGTGGGTATCCAAGATATGGGTGCAGCGGGATTGACTTCTTCAGCTTTTGAAATGGCAGGAAAAACGGGCGCAGGTATGATTATGCATCTTGACAAGGTACCCGCACGTGAAGAGGGCATGATGCCTTATGATTTTATGCTCTCTGAATCTCAGGAACGTATGCTTATTTGTGCAAAGAAGGGTTCTGAGCAGGCTATTATCGACATTTTTGAAAAGTGGGAACTCGACGTTGCGGTGATCGGTGAAGTGACAGATACTGCACGTATGGAACTTATGTGGCACGGTGAAAAATGTGCCGATATGCCTATTGCTCCGGTGAGTGAAGAAGCACCGATACTTGACAGACCTGTTTCAAGACCTAAGTACCTGGATGCTGTGAATGCTAAAAATGTAGATAGTTATGAAAGTGTTGGAAATCAAGAGGCCTATGAAAGACTACTTTCGCATATAGAAGTTTCAGATAAAGCATGGGTATACAATCAATATGATTCCATGGTGCAGACAAACACAACCAAAGGGCCAGGAAGCTTGGATGCTTCCTGTATCCGTATAAAAGAAAATGGTAAAGCTTTAGCAATGAGTTCTGACTGCAACCCACGTTACTGTTACATCGATCCTAAAAAAGGTGCAGCGTTAGCAGTGGTGGAGTCTGGACGTAACGTTGCGATGTCTGGTGCTAGACCACTTTCTATCACGGATTGTCTCAACTACGGTAACCCAGAAAACCCCGAAGTGATGTGGCAGTTTGCAGAAGGTTGCGAAGGTATCAAAGAAGCTTGTATAGCCCTCAATACCCCCGTTGTATCTGGTAACGTATCACTTTACAATGAAACAAATGGTATCTCTGTATTTCCTACACCTGCCATAGCGATGGTGGGATTGAATGAGGATGAAAATAAAATACTTCCTTCATCTTTTCAGGAAGAAGGAAGTTTGATACTTCTAGTTGGTGAGACCAGAGGCGAATTTGGCGGCTCGCTGTACATCAAAGCACTTCATGGCGAAACAGCAGGAACTTTGCCGACATTTGATTATAAAGTAGAACTTGCACTTTGGGAACTTGTGATAGAGGCAAATAAAAAAGGATTCCTTAACGCTGCTAAAGATGTAAATGTGGGCGGTATTGCTATAGCACTCTCTAAAATGGCAGCCGTATCTGGTATGGGTGTCACGACCGTTATAGATGTTAAAGAGAGTAGAGATATTTTTGACGAGTCTCAAAGTCGTGCACTCCTTGAAGTAAGCCATACACATATGGTAGCAGTCGTTTCCATGGCTAAAGAGTTAGGGTTAGAGATTTGTGTTATTGGTGCCGTAGGTGGTGATGTGGTTACAGTAAATGATGTGGCGCTTCCACTTGAAAAAGTCAAAGAGATATACTTTACGACATTTGCCAAGACGATCGAACAAGATCTTTAAGTAAGAATGTAGAATGAAATTACTTAGAGGCTTTGCTAAGAATTATTTTACCTTTTCAGCGATGCTTGCGTACAATGTTGTGCACAAGCTGCAAAGCCAGACCTCTGCCGTTCAAACTCTTTTATGCTCCTTTGGTGGTAGCAAATCAGAATGTGATGAAAACGATCCTCCCGATGCACTGCTTAAGGTTGTGGTTGTTCGGTCTCCAAAGCCTTGCCATTGCAATTGCTATTTTGAGCATAAAACGAGATTAGTACTTTTACTCAATCACTACATTCCGCGTTGTCCTTTTTATTGTACATATTTTGCATTCCGACGTACGGGCGTGCATCCTCCTGGATACATTTTTTAAAACCTTAACTATTAACATTACTCTATAAATCATTTAATCATATCAAAGGATGACGCATGTCAAAAAATTATGTAGTAGGATTTCCACGTATTGGAGAACAAAGAGAATTAAAAAAAGTATTGGAATCATTTTGGGCTGGAAAGGATGCATTTTCTGAAGTAGAAAAAGTTGCTTCAACACTCAAGCAAAGGCACTGGAACTATCAAAAAGATGCCGGAATAGAGTTCATTTCATCCAATGATTTTTCATTGTACGACAATATGCTTGATACAGCAGTACTTTTAGGAGCAATACCTTCAAGATTTAAAACGCTCAAGGATGAATCACTCTATTTTTCCATGGCAAGAGGGAACAAAGATGCTATAGCTATGGAAATGACAAAATGGTTCAATACCAATTATCATTATATAGTTCCAGAACTTTCATTGAGTGATACCTATGCGCTCAATGCTAAAAAAGTATTAGCTGAATACAAAGAGGCAAAAGCCCTAGGCATCAGAACCAAGATTAACATCATCGGACCACTCACATTTTTAGGGCTTTCGAAAAGAGTAGATGGGGGAGATACCTATGAGTTGTTTGGGAAAATACTTCCTCTTTATGAAGCACTTTTAAATGAAATTGCATTACTGGATGATGACATTATTGTGCAGATAGATGAGCCTATTTTTGTAAAAGATTTAGAACCAAAAGTACTTAGTCTACTAAAGCCTTGTTACGATGCCTTGGCAAAAGTATCAGATGGCATTAAGATTGTAGTGACAAGTTATTTTGAACATTCAAATGAAGCAACTAGAGTATTGGTACATACACCTATATGGGCCATTGGGCTTGATTTCTTGTATGGAGAGAAAAATCTGGAAAGTTTAGAACTTATAGCAAAGAGTAATAAAATCCTCATCGCAGGTGTAGTGGATGGACGTAATATATGGAAAAATGATATAGAAAAAACATTAGAACTTTTAAAAAATGTTGCAACTGTTGTACCTAAAGAAAAACTCATCATTGGCACATCGTGTTCACTGCTTCATACACCTTTTACACTTAAGTATGAAGAAAGCATGGATGTGGAGATAAAAAACTGGCTCTCCTATGCAGTTGAAAAACTGGATGAAGTGTCGCTGCTGAGTAAACTTTTTTTTAAGAATGAAGAAAAAATGAACCCATCAGACAAACAATACTATGATGCCAACATCTGTGCAAATGCATCAAGGAAAAATTCCACACGTATCCACAACTTTGAAGTACTTGAAAGAGTAAAAAGTATATCAAAACGTCAAAGAGAAGGTGTCTATGAAGAGAGAATCAAGATTCAAAAATCTCTTTTGGCATATAATGACTTGGCAACTACAACGATTGGTTCGTTTCCGCAAACACCCGAATTACGACAAGTTAGATCTGACTATAAAAAATCTCTTATCACAAAAGATACCTATGAATCAGAGATAAAAAAATATATTGATGAATGTGTAGCGTTTCAAGAAGAAGTAGGTTTGGAAGTACTGGTACATGGCGAGCCTGAACGTAATGACATGGTGGAGTACTTTGGTGAACAGTTAAATGGTTATGGATTTAGTGAAAACGGCTGGGTACAGAGTTATGGTAGCAGGTGCGTGAAGCCACCTTTCATCTATGGTGACATTAGCCGACCTAAACCGATGACAGTGGAATGGACAACCTATGCACAAAGCAAAACACGTAAGATTATGAAAGGGATGTTGACAGGTCCCGTGACTATACTAAACTGGTCATTTGTAAGAGACGATAAGCCAAGAGATGAAGTGACAGAACAGATTGCTATAGCCATCTCTGACGAGATAAGTGATTTGCAAAATGCAGGCATCAAAATGATTCAAGTGGATGAGGCAGCATTTAAAGAAGGCTACCCCCTTCGAAATGAGAACATAGCCTTGTATGAGAAATGGGCTGTTGAGCACTTTAGGCTCTCTGTAAGTACAGCAAAAAAAGAAACGCAAATACATACGCACATGTGTTACTCTGAGTTTAATGACATTATACAAACTATAGAAGCAATGGATGCCGATGTTATTTCTATTGAAACGGCAAGATCAGGCAATAGACTGTTGAAAATTTTTAAAGAAGTAGGGTACAAGCAAGAGGTTGGGCCAGGCATCTATGATATACATTCTCCTCGTATACCAAGTGTAGCTGAGATGGTGAAACAGATACGATTACTGATAGAAGTTTTGCCTCAAAAACAACTCTGGATCAATCCTGATTGCGGACTCAAAACACGTAAATGGGAAGAGGTAAAACCAAGTTTAATACACATGGTCAAAGCTGTCAATGAGGTGAGAGAAAGCTTAAAATAGCCAGAGAAAAAGGAGGCTTTTTTCTCCTTTTTAGCCACTTTAGGCTATACTCGCGTCTTAATTATCCATACAATTCAAAGGGCTATATTATATGAGAGCATTGCTAAGTGTAAGTGACAAAAAAGATATTGTAGAGTTTGCCAGAGGTTTAGAGAAACTGGGTTGGGAGATTATCTCAACGGGCGGTACCTATAAAACATTATCTGCAGCAGGTATTACGGTCACAGAGATAGATGAGGTAACAAAATTTCCAGAGTGTTTCGAGGGACGTGTAAAAACACTGAACCCGTATGTACATGGCGGAATCCTTCATAAAAGAGGGGATGAGGCACATGTAGTACAGGCCAAAGAGCTTGGTGTGGAAGGCATAGACCTTGTGTGTGTAAATCTTTACCCATTTAAAGAAACGATTGAAAGAACGGAAGATTTTGATGAAATCATCGAAAACATCGACATTGGCGGACCAACAATGGTAAGAAGTGCTGCTAAAAACTTTAATGATGTTCTTATTGTTACGGATGTTAAAGATTATGAAAATGTACTGGGCGCATTGGAAAATGATACGAATACTCTAGAGTTCAGAAGAGGCTTGATGATCAAAGCATTTGAACATACAGCAGCCTATGACTCGATGATCGCAAATTATATGAATGGGCGTTTCAATGACGGTTTTGGTGAGTATCAGTTTATTACGGGTAAAAAATTATTTCAGACACGTTATGGAGAAAACCCACACCAAAAGGGCGCGCTATACGAGTTTGATGACCATTTTAGTAAGCATTTTAAACAAGTCAAGGGCGAAGCAAGTTTTAACAACATTAACGATGTAAACGGTGCACTGAAGATTGCTTCAAGTTTTGGTGATGAAAATGCAGTGTGCATTGTAAAGCATGGTAACCCTTGTGGATTTGCTATTAAAGATACACTTTTGGAATCATACACTGAAGCACTTAAATGTGACCCCGTTTCTGCTTTTGGCGGTGTAGTAGCAGTCAATGGCATTGTTACTAAAGAACTTGCAGAAAAAATGAATGAAATTTTCTTAGAAGTAGTAATGGCGGCAGACTTTGAACATGAAGCGCTGGAAGTATTTGAAAAGAAAAATCGTCTTAAGCTTTTCTCACAAGGTGGCAAAAAACTGGTTATGGCAAAAGACAGCCATGACTTTAAACATGTAGACGGTGGCTTTGTGTATCAAAACTCTGACTGTATCTGTGACAATGAAGTACACAATGCAAAAAAACAGTCAGAACTTACAGCGACAGAGCAAGAGATGAAAGACTTAGAGATAGCATGGAAAGTAGCCGGCCTCACCAAGTCAAACTGTGTGGTGTATGTGAAAGACTCAGCAATGGTTGCCGTGGGTATGGGCATGACAAGCCGTGTAGATGCCGCACAGTGTGCACTTAAGAAAGCAAAAGAGATGGGCATCGATGTCTCTGGCGCAGCTATGGCATCTGAAGCATTTTTTCCGTTTCGTGACAGTATAGATGCCGCAGCAGCTGCAGGTGTAAAAGCAATCATTGAACCTGGTGGAAGCATCCGTGATGATGAAGTGATAGAAGCTGCCAATGAGCACGGTATTTCACTTTACTTTACTACTGTTAGACACTTTTTGCATTAATAGATGGGGCAGCATGTTATTGTGACTGTCTACCTCTTCTTCTTTAATCTTCTTTAAAATTTTTGACTTCTGCATTAAAAGAAGATTGGAAAATGATTACTTTTTGAAAAGTAAAACCATGGCTGGCTCTAGAGTTCTTGCCCCTTGTGCGTTAATTGGTACATTATAATAGAGGCCGCGACACCTACGTTAAAACTTTTTACGCCTTGTGCCATTTCTATGGTCACAACTTCATCACATAGTTTTAATACTTTTTCGCAGAGACCTGATCCTTCATGTCCCATGAGCAGGACCCATTTATGGGCTACTTGCACTTTAGAAAGAGGGGTGGAATCAGAGGTGACTTCTGCTGCATAGATATGATAACCGTTTTCTTTGAGCCTGTTTAATGTAGAGTAGATGTCTGTATAAAGATGGGTTTTAAGCATACTTACATGTCCCATGGAAACACGTAATGCTCGCCTTGAGTAAGGGTGTGGACCATGTTTTGGTACCAGGTAGGAGCCTATGCCCATGGCAGCAGCAGAACGTGCTATGGAGCCTATGTTTTGGGTGGAACTTATCTCATCCAGCATGATAATATGATCTCCAAGATCATCAAGCAGACTTTCTTCTGGGCGTATGCCATGCATCATCACATTGTGGTGTATTTTATGGCCCACGATATTTTGCATTTGCTCTTTGGTGGCAACATAAAAGATGGCAGTGTGTTTAGACACAAGAAGTGATTGATGTGTATTATAATACTCTTGTGTGGCGAGTATGCTTTTTATCTCTATGTTTTCTTCAAGCAGAAGGTTAACTACTTTTGGACTGTCTGCGACAAAACTTCCATCCGCTTTAAAAGCATGTTCGCGAAATTGATGATAGATTTCCAGTTCTTTTGCGTTGATATCGTTTATGTGTATGTAATTCATAATGCATTATACTCAAAGAGGGCGAAATTCACGATTACTCTACGTTCTTTTGGTTATAATATAATAATTATTATAATAATTATAAGGAGATTGCTTGAAAAAAATACTATTAGGGTTATTAATCACAATGACTGCTTTGATGGCAGAGTTACAACAGGTATGGGCAACTCCTGAGTTTCCCAATAAAAATATAAAAATTATAGATATACGCACACCTTCTGAGTGGATTGAAACGGGCATCATAAAAGGTTCTTCTACTATTATGTTTTTTGATGAAAAGGGTAATTTTGATATGGATACCTTTTTGAAGCAACTAAACATGGTTGTAAAAAAAGATGAGCCATTCGCACTCATATGTAGAGTAGGGAGTCGTACAAGTATGGTTTCTGAGTTTTTGTCTCAAGAGCTAGGATATAAGGTCATCGACCTCAAAGGCGGTATTATGAAAATGATACACGAGGGGTATAAAACGGTACCGTATCAACAATAAATAACCAAACTTGATTGACATTGACTAAACTTTTCTGATATAATTTTCTAAATTAAAGAAATACATTATTTTAGGAATACTATGTCGAAAAGTTTATATGAAACACTTGGTGTAAGCGAAAATGCCTCTGCTGATGAAATAAAGAAATCTTATAGAAAACTCGCAAGAAAATACCATCCGGATATCAATAAAGATGAGAGCGCAGTGGAAAAGTTTAAAGAGATAAATGCTGCATACGAAGTACTCTCAGATAAAGAGAAAAAAGCACAGTATGACCAGTATGGTGATCAAATGTTTGGTGGACAGAATTTTCATGATTTTGCACGCGGACAGGGTGGGGGTGTGGACCTCGATGAGATACTTAGACAAATGTTTGGCAGTGGAGGCGGTGGCTTTGGTGGAGCAAGAGGCGGTTTTGGCGGTTTTGGCGGCCCAGATCTTGATACTCAGGCACGTATC
Source organism: Sulfurovum sp. (assembly GCA_024637255.1). GTDB lineage: Bacteria > Campylobacterota > Campylobacteria > Campylobacterales > Sulfurovaceae > Sulfurovum. The sequence continues at coordinate 12,929 of JAGXFO010000007.1, read as the reverse complement.
ACTGTGCCTTTTATGGTTTCAGTCAATGGCGGAAAACACAATATATCTGTGAATGGACAAAGTTTTGACATTAAAATTCCTGCGGGGATTAAAAGTGGCGAGACGATGCGTGTACGAGGTAAGGGTAAACAATATCAGGGTCAGGTAGGAGATTTGCTTCTACAAGTAGAGGTAGCAGCTTCGGATGAGTATGAAAGAAAGGGCGACAACCTCTATAAAACATTTGATGTTCCTTTGAAAGAAGCGCTGTTTGGCGGAAAGATAGCAGTAGATACACCTGAAAAAGAAGTTTCTCTCAAAGTACCGCAAAATACTAAAAATGGTCAAAAGTTTAGACTTAAAGGCAAGGGTGTTACTGACAGAAAGACAGCATTGAGAGGAGACTTGTATCTGGTGGCAAATGTGGTTTTGCCAGATGTGGATACTCTGGATGACGATCTTAAAGCAATGATGGAAGCCAAACTCTAAAGGATTATTTATGCATAGTTATGATGAACCGGTGTATCTGATCTCAGTAGTGGCTACCATGCTAGAGATACATCCACAAACACTTAGACAGTATGAACGTGAAGGGTTGGTTGAGCCTTCACGTACACAAGGGCGTATGCGTCTTTATTCTCAACGTGACATCGAACGTATGAAACTTATTTTGCGTTTAACCCGTCAGATGGGAGTGAATCTTGCTGGAGTAGACATTGTGCTTCAACTAAAAGAACAGATAGATCAAATGGAAGAAGAGATTAACCAATTACGTGAAGAACTAAGCAAAACAAACCGTAACGGCTCTGTGCACTCAAGCAAGGCACTGGTTACAAAAAGTTTTTATGATATTGTCATTTTTGAAAATTAGGTATATTATAATATTAGAATTTATTATATAATAAACGTATGAAACAGCAAAAATATTATACTTTTCTACAAAAACAAATACTTCTCATGATAGGACTTTTCCCTTTTACCTGGGCTGGTTTATGTGATTCTGGGTTAGGTATTTGGTATTTTACTTCCTGCACTGTTATGGTATATCTTTCTTTTGGCCATTTCTCTGTACGGATGGTCTGTCTATAAAGAATTCTCTACGCATAGAATGAATGATGAGAAGTTAAAAAATTGGTATAAGAAACTGACATGGTTTATGTATACTATTTTTTCTTCCTGGTCGGCGATATTTGTAATGTATGTGGGTTATAGTGAGTATGATTTAAACTATATCGCTATTTTTACTCAGGTGGGCGCATCTGTAGTCGCATCTGCATTACTTGTATCTGATAAAAAATTATTTGTCCATATTTTACTCATGTTGATGCTTCCTTTGATAATTTATTTTCTTTTTATTGATGCATGGTATGGATATATATTGTCCATATTTTCTCTTATACTTTTAGCGGTTTTACCCTATGCAGCGCACAATACCTATATACTGCTTGAAAAGAATTATTATCAGGCACAGCATGATGTGTTGACAGGTCTCTATAATAGAAGATATTTTATGGAGTATATGGAATCTTTGAACGAAGGATTGGAGAAGAATAATAAAATAGCATATATTTTTCTCGTTGACTTAGATTATTTTAAAACGATCAATGATTCTTTGGGCCATGATATGGGCGATAAGTTATTGATTGAAGTTGCAAAACGTATTGAGGCGTATACAAAGGGGACCCATGTGGCAGCGCGACTGGGTGGGGATGAGTTTATGATTGTAAGCAGGGTATTAAACAAAGAGGAGTCCGTTAAAGTTTCAGGGCATCTCTTTGCAGAAGGTATGCTTGGCGCAATTCGAGAGCCTTATGTGATTGACAACCATCATCTACAGATATCTGCAAGTATTGGTGTACACAAGCTTAATCCTGTGTCTTCCTTTAGCGCAGATTTCATTAGAGAAGTAGACATAGCCATGTATGAGGCAAAGACACAAGGACGAGATGGTATTATAGTCTTTAATAAGGAACTCGAGGGTAGAGTTGACAGACTTCTTTCTATAGAGCAGAAACTTCATCATGCAATGAAAGAAAATAAAATAAAAGTATATTACCAGCCACAATTTGATAAACATGAAAAACTGGTAGGCTGCGAATCCTTGGCCAGATGGAGTGATAGCGAGTTGGGTGTGCTTGGCCCCCAAGAGTTTATACCCATAGCCGAAAAGACGGGTTTGAAGAGAAGTATCTTTTTATTTAACTGACTGTGCTATAAGATGTATGGCCATGCCATAAGATGTGGAGTTATTGTAGCGAGTGAGTACCTGAAAGTTTTTTGCGCCCAGCCAGATGTCATCATGACTAAGGTTGGCGTTTTTAAGCAGGTATGCTTTGGGCTCACTAAATGATTTTAAAGGTGTAATGCCGTATTTTAAAATGGTATTTAAGGGTATAGTTTGTCTGTGGCTGGTTTTGAGCCCATGATAGCGTTTACCTTTAAATCTTGTAGGCACAGCAACCAATGCTCCTTTTTTCCAGTGATTTTGATGCATAAATTTAGCAATGATGCCTATGGCATCTTCCAAATCCCAAGGGTCTTTTTTACCATCATGGTTATAATCCATACCGTACTTTCTGAATATGGAAGGCACTTGTTGAACCATGCCCATGGCTCCCGCAAAAGAGCCCTTTAGTTTAGTGACGTCGTAGCCTTGGTCTCTTGCCATTAAAAAAAGGTGTTCAAACTCAGCTTTGAAAAACTTTTTCATACGGTTTGGATGAAAGGCGAGGGTAGCTAAGGCATCTAGTACGCTATAGTCACCACTATATTCTCCAAATTTACTCTCTACCCCGATAAAACCGACCATATAATCGACATCTACCTGATACTCTTTACTTGCACGCAAGAGTGTTTTGTAGTATTGTTTCTTAAATTTTTTGGCTTTAGCAAGGCTGATGGGGTCGAGTACATGTGCCTTATAGCGCTCCCATGAACCGTTGGTTGTGCCTACTTTATAGCGTCCAGTATATCGGTCCAGTGTATCACGGTCAAGTTTTGCATCTTCCAGTACGGAAGTCATATAGCTTTGCGTAAAATGATGCTTTTTAACCATCATTGATATGAAGTTTTTGACCTCTTGCTTAGCTAAGAAGTTGTAGGGAACAGGAGGTCTATCATCGTTGGCAGTCAGTAAAAATGGCAGGAACATAGCGAGCAATAATGGTTTTAAAAATTTCAATTACTTTCCTTTTATATTATTTAGTATCAATAGACTGTCCCGATAAATGGGCTCATCTATAAATCCATAACGCTCATCCATAAAACCGTTTATACCTTTGGCTGAATGGAATTCAAAGGCATCTTTAATATGCTTTGCTCTTTGTAAATCATATGTATTCTTACTAAAAACTTCATTTGCGATTTGTACTTGTTTTGGGCCCATGCAGGCTTTGCTTTCAAAACCCATCATTTTCTCTCGTTCGCACCATGCGCGAAAAGTTTCTGTGTCATGATATGATTGAAACATAAAAGAGACAGGGTGAATACCTGCTATTTTTGCATCTATCAAAAATTTAGAGAGTATGTAATCTATGGTAGGATTTTCAAGTGTGACCAAAGACTGGGGCAAGTTGAGAGAGGTGAGTAAATCTAAAATACCCAGATTTGCCGTAGTAAGACGTTTGTCTATGCCAAAGGTGCTTAAGTGCTCAAAAGCTTCTTTGGTTTCCAGCGAGATGTGCAGTTCTTTATCGGCACTCAGAAGTGTAAGGGCCTGTGCTATCTCTGTTTGGTTCTTTATTTTGGCCACACGCACAGCATCAAAGGCAAAATCATTCAAAAAGGCAATCTCTTCTTCCCCGCCTTCTCCTAAAGGATTGGTACGTACGATGATGAAGCTTTTGGACTGCTTCATATGAGAGAGAAAAAGTGCGATGTTATGGAGAGCCTCTTTTTTACGAGAGGGTGCGATGGCATCCTCCAGGTTGAGAGTAATCATGTCGGCATCACTCTCATCCATGTGGTTAAGGTGTTTTAGATTCAGAGGGTTTAGCATCATGCTTGAACGGTAAAACCGTTTGAGTATTGGAGCTTTTCTTTTATTCCCAAAGTGTGCCGGAAGAGTTTCTAGTAAGTCGAATATCATAGTCTAATAGTAGCTAAAGTTAACTCAAAAAAGATATAATTTTCTCATGTTAAAATACTTAAATGGCTACGATGCCCAGCTAAAATCAAAAGTGCAAACCCTTATAGATCAAAATAAGCTCGGAGAGTATCTTCTTGCGCGCTATAGTGACAGACATACCTACACAACCGATAAGAGTCTGTATGCTTATGTGCAAGAACTGAAAAATACTCATCTCAGAAGTGCTTCACCCATCGCCAAAGTACTTTATGACACAAAGATACGCGATGTTAACGCAGCACTTGGGACCCATACTTTTGTATCACGCGTCCAGGGTGGAAAGCTCAAGGCAAAAAATGAGATACGCATCTCTCATACTTTTAAAAAAGTTCCCGAAGCATTCCTGCGTATGATAGTCACCCATGAACTCGCACACCTTAAAGAAAAAGAACACAATAAAGCATTCTATAAATTGTGTACGCATATTGAGCCTGCCTACTACCAGCTTGAGTTTGATTTGCGTCTATATTTGATTTATCGGGATGTATTTGGGGAGTTATATATTTAATAGCATACGAAGTGTAATTTTATTTCTTTAACACATTTTTATTTTTCTGGCATAAAATGAAAGAATAACCGACTTCCATTTGGCTTATTTGAACAGTTTATTTTTTTTAAGTGAATATAGATTATAATTATAATAAGTAAGTGGAATGTATATTTACTAAGACGTATTTTAAAAAATAAATAGGGAAGAAATATGAAAAAAATGGTTATTGTCGGTTTCTCGGCATACGTACTGACAGGCGGACTTTTTGCGGGGGGTGATATTGTACCTCAGGATGTAGTTGTGCAGAATAATACTGCATATTGTGAGACAGAGGAGGCAGAAGAGAGTGCTTTCTATATTGTAGCCAAGGGTTTGACCGTATCGGGAGATACGGTTTCGCATGAGGAAAGTATCCTTGATGGAGACAGGGGATATGGTTTTGGTATCGACTTTGGGTATAGATTGGGTCATGGTTTTGCGTTAGAGTATGATTTTACTTATGCTACAAACAAGATAACAGAAACAAATGAATTTGGCTACAAAGAAGAGGGTGATGCAATTTACTATTCGCATGCATTAGATTTGGTTTATACACACCGCTTGTCAAATACTGTAGGACTTTTTGCCAAAGGCGGTTACGAGTATGAAATAGAGGAGATAGATGCCTTCGAAATAGACCAGAATGACCATGGATTTAACTATGGAGTAGGTATTGAATGGTCCATGAATAAACAGTATGCTTTTGTTGCAGAATATGAAAAATCAACTATAGAAGGTCCACGCGGGGATGCTCTGTTTGCGGGCGTTATGTACAACTTTAAATAAAAGGTTTTTTCCTTCTGTTGGATTGCATCAGGAGGGATTTACTTATCTTGAAATATGAAAATATAAATGCAAAAACTCTCAAAACAAAAAACTCTCAAAACAAAATCTTTTTCTAGTCTCCTGGCACAATACTTTTTATGAAACATGGCACACCTAAGCAGGAAAATAAATAAGAAGCCATTGCTAAGGAGGATTTGTAGATAAGGCTGGATTTTGAATGAAAAAATTACACTTTTTGAATATTGGTTTTTCCTAAAATAGTTTATTTGTTTCTTTTTTTATGTTAAACTGTAGTTATGCATGGAATCATGCAGATATCAATATAATAGAAATTGGAGTGAAAATGACAATAAATGATATAGTGATCGTAGCAAATCTGGGTGAGATGAAAGTCTACAAAGCCAACTCTCGTGATTTAGAAGCAGAGGCAGGATTGAAGCCTAATAATGTGAAGCTTGACTTGGTCAATAATTTTGACTATCTTGATTCTCATTTGAAGATTGGTGATGTTGTTACGGATAGTGCGGGACAATTTAAAGGTGGCGGCAGTCAAAATAGGGGTGGAGTTTTTGTGGGCGGGAGTACAAGTTTGGGTGAAGCAAACAATCTCGAGATACATAGAGAAGAAGAGGCTATAGAAATGTTGGCTAAAAATATTTCTGAGGCGATAGGGGAGTATAATCCACCTAAATGGTACATGGCTCTTCCTCAAAGCATTTATGGTCGAGTTTTTGATAAAATTCCGGCCAGCGCCAAAGAAAAATTAGAGAAAAGTGTTAAAAAAGATTTGGTAAAAATCAATAAAAGTGAATTGATAGAACATTTTTAGTACTCTAAGTAATGTAAACTAGAAAATATTCTTATTTCATTCCTGCAGTCTCAGTGGGAATGAAAACATACCTGTCCTTTCCTTTTGCACTCCGTAAGAAAGGCAAAATAAAAGCTTTTTGACCTCCAAAAGATTGTTACTGTATAATGCACAAAAAATATCAAGGCACCACTGCATGAATACATTCCTCACAACACTTATACTCTTAGCTTTTGTTTTTTTTGCAAAACAAAAAGTATTTTCTGATCAAGAATGCTCTATATTTAACAATAATTTTATAGACAAGGTTGAATTTTGAGTGATAAAGTAGAGGTGCTGGAAGCACTAAAGCATTCAAATGTTTTTTTAACGGGTGGTGCAGGAGTAGGAAAGAGTTATATTACCAATGAGGTAATAGCGGATTATCGCAGTAGAGGAAAGCAGGTGGTTTCCTTGGGTTCAACCGGCGTGTCTGCGGTGAATATAGGCGGATTTACGGTACACAGCTTTTTTGTGTTTGGAATTTCGGGAAATTTTGATGAGCTTAACCAGAGTGATAAACGTGCCAAAAAGCGTTTGGTAGATTTAAGAAAAGTACTTAAGGCCACGGACCTTATCATTATTGATGAGATTTCTATGGTGAGTACAGACTTGATGGATATGATAGCTTATAGACTGAATAATTATGAATATTTGGGAAAAGTACTTTTTGTGGGAGATTTTTTTCAGTTGCCGCCTGTGCAACAACAGCAAAGTAAAAATGACATCTTTGGAACCAAACTCTATGCCTTTGAAAGTATGGCATGGGAACGTTTTGATCTTATGGTTATAGAGTTGACGATAATGAAACGTACCACGGATGCAGAGTTTACACATATACTCTCCAAGGTACGCAAGGGAGTCTGTGACGAAGAAGTCGTAGCCTATATGACAAGACTGTGGAATACAGAAGATATGGAAAAAGACCCGACATACCTGTATGGACGTAACCTGGAAGTGGAACAAACTAACCGTGCTAAAATCAATGAACTTGATACAGAGGAGACCATACTTTTTGCCAATGTGGAAATGTTCGGCTCTGTCCATGAAAAAAAACTTGCGGGATGGAAAAATATGCTGCCTATTTCTGAGTACCTTACCCTGAAAGAAGGCGTCCCCATTTTGTTTACAGTCAATAAATGGGGCAAATTTGTCAATGGCGAAAGAGGCATACTCAGGAAAATAGAAGAAAATCATCTCATTGTGGAAAAAGAGGAGGAATTTGTTCGTGTTGAAAGACATGAGTTTGATTTGGTTGATATGCTGGTCAAGGAAGATGGTACCGTTGAGACTATGTCACTTGCCACGCTTTCACAATTCCCACTAAAGCTAGCCTACGCTGTGACGATACACAAAAGCCAAGGGATGAGTATAGATAACCTTGTCTGTAATGTAGATAACATTTTTGCACCAAGCCAATTTTACGTGGCCATATCACGTGCGATAAATCCAAAAAATCTTAAGTTGGATTTTAATAAAGGCGATTTAACGCAGTATTTGCAAAGAGTGATCAATGTAGATAAGCGGGTTGTGGAGTATTATGTTGGGTTAGATTCAATTTTATGAGATAATTTTTGAGAGAGAGGACCGTAGAAAGTGTTGCTTATGCGGTAACAATCTCTATACTTCCTGCAGGTCTTATATGCAAAATACTCTCTTCAATGGTTACAATGTCTCCATCAAGCTCTATGTGGTTGTAATGGCTTTGAAGATCTATAGTCATCGTTTCCACTTTTGCATAAAAACTACCAAACTTTTTAATTAAAGGCATAGGAGTAAAGATGAAAAATCTGCTTTTGCTCAACAACATAAAAGGTGTGAGAATCATGTGTAAGGGCAGGAGAAAAACCAGAGCAAGCATATACTTGAGTATTCCATGCTTGAGAAGACCAAAGCGTAAGGTTTCAGCAAGAAGTATGTGTTGCAAATCTCCCATATTTCCTGCAGAAAAGAGAAATACTTCCTCATTGAGTGTGTAGAACTGGTGTTTTTGGCTTGGCGGTGTTTCCCCATTTTCCAAGGCCTTGAGTACTTGTTTAATTTGAGGCACTTTATGAAGCTTGGCAACCACATTGAAAGAACCAATAGGATTTAGTATAAAAGTAGCTGAGTGTTCAATGTGCTGCAGAGTTTTAACAACACGTCTGATGGTGCCATCACCTCCTGAGATGATAATATAATCAAAGACTTCCATATCCGGCTGGGCAGAGAGTTTTACTTCTTCTGTGTGAGTAATATCTAGTCCTTGATGCTGCAAATCTTTACCAATGCACAGAAGCCTCATTTTCTACCCTCTTTCGTCTTTATCGTGGTTTATGCAGGATGCATTTTGACAATCATACACTACTATTGATTATAGGATAGTCAGATATAATACCAGCCATGGAAATAGAAAATGAAGATGCCTTAGATCACTATATCATATGCCACAGATGCCATGCATTACATAAAGAAGTGCCTATGAATGATGGGGCAAAAGCGCACTGTATTAAGTGTGGTGCTGTATTGTATCGTTCAGACAGTAAGCTTGTTGAGCATGGTTTGGCATTGAGTATTACAGGATTTGTTTTTTTTGTGCTTGCCAATGCTTTTCCGCTTGTACGGATAGAGATACTCGGACTCGAACAGTTTATTACGATTCCTAAAACATTTATGACTCTTTTTGAAAGTGGTTTTTACATTGTGGGCCTGATCTGCGCTTTGCTTATCTTTGTTTTTCCGTTTATGATCTTTTCTATCAATATACTGCTTTTTACACTTTTTAAAATAGAAAAGGGTGAGAAGATAAGTAAAGAATTATTGATCTTGCTTTCGCACATTAAGCCTTGGAGTATGGGCGATATCTTTCTTATTAGTATTTTGGTGGCACTGGTTAAACTTATAGGATACGCGCAGATACATATGGGAATCTCTTTTTGGGCTTTAATACTTTTTGTACTGCTTGATCTGTATCTTACAAAAACCATACATGTTTCCCAGATGTGGATGCTTAGAAAACGCATTTTTTTAGAAAGAAAAGAGGCGTAAATGCATGTAAATGAAGAGGATCTCATCAGGTGTCCTGTGTGTGAAGCAGTGAATATCAACAAGGGCAAAGAAAATGTCTGTCGTCGTTGCGGTTCTGGAATCTACAAGCACAGAGCATTTCAGACCGAAAAAAGCTGGGCTTATCTTATCACGGCAATCATCGCTTATATCCCTGCCAACTTATATCCTATGCTTATCACAAAGCAATTTGCTTCACAGGAAGAAAGTACCATTTTTGGTGGAGTGATCATGTTATGGGAGCATGGTTCTTATCCTATTGCTTTAGTGATTTTTTTTGCTTCTATTATCATTCCTGTTTTTAAGTTTCTCATTATGATTTATCTTTTAATTAGTGTAAAATACCCTTTGGGAAAAGATAAAAAACTCAATAAATTTAAACTTTATTATCTGACAGAGTTTGTAGGACCATGGTCTATGATAGATGTGTTTGTCGTAGCTATACTCGCGGCACTCATACATCTTGCCAATGTGCAGATTATTGCAGGAACTGCAGCTACGTCATTTGCTCTTTCTGTCTTTTTTACCCTTTTGGCTGCACATGCATTTGACGAACGATTAATCAAGGAGAATAAGTAAATGTCAGAACAATCCCCTCTCATAGAAGAGTCTTCGAAGTTTAATATTATCACATCCATATGGATAGTACCTTTCATCGCCATGATGATTGCAGGATGGCTGGCATATCAGTATTATGCAGAGCTTGGAGAAGAAATCAGGATTATTTTTCCCAAGAATGAAGGATTGAATGCCGGTCAAAGCCAGATTAAATACAGAGATGTGCCTATAGGGACCGTTCAGAGAATTGTTTTACAAAAAGACGGAGACGGTGTAGTCGTGATTGCCCGCATGGATAAACGGGCAACACCCTATTTGAATGACAAAGCAAAGTTTTGGATAGTCAAGCCCGAGGTGGGTGTCTCAGGTGTCTCAGGTTTGGAAACCTTGCTTTCGGGAACCTATATTAATATGTTCTCCGAAAAAGGAGGGCAGTCCAAAGAGACTTTTTATGGACTAAAAGATGCATTTCATTTAAGTAAAGAAGGAGTTTATTATCAATTGACTGCACCTTCGGGATTTAACGTCAGCAGAGGCACACCTGTCTACTTTAAAAACCTGACCGTGGGCCAGGTAGAATATGTAAACATTTCGCTTGACAGTCAAAATATTGATTTTGTAGTCCTTATTCAGGAGCAGTATGTGCCTTATGTGCACAGAGATTCGAAGTTTTGGGTAACAAGTACGGTAGATGTTAGTTTTGCAAACGGTAGACTGGATGTCAATGTGGCACCTCTGTCTAACTTGGTACGAGGAGGTATTGAGTTTTCATCCACCCACGAAGATCCCAATAATCCCGTACCCAACAATTTTGTATTTCGCTTGTATAAAAACAGCAATGCTTCGCAGGGCATGAAAGTAGGAAAGGGTGGAGAATTTGTCAAAACATTTGAAATAATGACACAGGAGCCTATATCTAAACTAAAAATAGGGGCATTTGTGGAGTATAAAGGTTATGAAGTAGGGCAAGTGAAAGATATTTCTTTGCACTATGTTAAAGATACGCATGCAATGCAAGGTAAAATATTAGTAGATATAGATACATCGGTTTTTGCCCAAAAAGATGAAAATATTATAAAGACCTATAGCAATTTTAAGGAAATGGTGGAGGAGGGCTTAAGGGCAAAGATAACACCTTTAGATCCATTCACAGGTGCCCTTTTTGTCGATTTGTTATTTGACCAGAATGCTACAACGCAAAGTCTTACACAAGGTAAAAAGTATGCTGTTCTGCCATCTGTGAAAAGTGATGAAGGTGGCATGATGGATGAGGCCGATAAGTTATTGAAAAAACTCAATAATCTTCCACTGGAAAAATTGCTTGCTTCCATTAATAAAATTGTTGATGACAGTGCTGAGCCTATAAATACGGTCTTGACAGATCTTCAAAAGAGCGTAAAGGATGTTAATGCCCTTACAGGTAAAAAGTCATTCCAGACGATGCCAAACGAGATAGACAGAACCCTTAAAGAATTAGCTAAGACATTGGCTACAGCTCAGAAGACAATAAAAGGATACGACAATCAGTCTCTTCTGGCCCGTCAGATCGCAGAGACACTTAAGGTGGTGACTGAGACATCCAAATCCATGCAAGAATTCTTGGAAATGCTTAACCGTAAACCTGATTCACTTATTTTTGGAGATCAATAATGACTAAAATAAAGACAATGATATTTAAAAAAACGGTATATATGTTAGTTGCGGCCTTGCTTATACATGGCTGTACGGCGAGTAACAATTACTATATGCTCTCAATGCCAAAACAACCTACCAAGACTTATATGCATTCAGACATGAGGATTGGTGTAGAGAAGGTATCTGTGCCAAATTACTTTTCAAAGCGTCAATTGGCTGTAGTGAAGTCGAGCAGTCAGATTAGTTTTATTGAAAGTGCTGTTTGGGCGGAAGATATGAATGCAGGTTTAACCAGCAGACTCATAGGATTTTTGCAAAAGAAATTTCGCCAACCAGAAGTGTATGCCTACCCTTGGGATACAGACAAACAGCCCGACGTAAAAGTAAAAGTACAAGTCACGCGTTTTATTGCGCAGGGAGACAGGGTTTATCTTGATGCCAATTGGGAAGTGGAAAACATGAGAACGCAAAAGCGTATAGCAAAGCTGTTTAGTACCAGTGTAGTGACGAACAGTGATGCTTCTAGTATTGTAGATGCCATGCATAGGGCATTTGGAGAGCTTGAAGAAGATATTGCCAAAGGGCTATATCGTTTTTAAAAGCATAGATTGTATCTCTTAGATTTCATAAAAGATACAATCGAATCCTCTGCCGTAAAACCTTTTTCTCATTTAAAAATATTCATATTGCTATTTAACTTTCGTATCACTCGTGGGAGAGAGGGCTGAATGAGCACACCAATGGGTTGATTCGACAATACTTTCCAAAAGGTAGTTCACTTGAGAATATCAGTGTGGAGCAGGTCATGAGTGTTCAGAATAAACTTAATCATAGACTAGGAAAAATACTCGGCTATGAAGTACTTTTATGCTAAAATTGAATGACAAGACCAATCAGTATGAAGCGTTGCACTTAAGATTTGAATTAGTGTCATAATTAAAGGATGATAATATGAGAATACCAAACCATATTGGAATAATTCCCGATGGAAATAGAAGATGGGCTGTAGATAATGGTTTATCAAAAGATAAAGGATACACCTTTGGTTTAGATCCTGGTTTGTCATTGTATAAACTTTGTAAAGAAATGGGTGTAAAAGAAATAACCTATTATGGTTTTACTACCGATAATACCAAAAGGCCATCATTACAAAGAGAAGCTTTCGTTAAAGCTTGTGTAGATGCTGCAATACTTCTAAGTACACAAGATGCTGAATTATTAGTAGTAGGAAATACTGACTCACCCATGTTTCCTAAAGAACTACTTCCATACACCACACGAAAAACCTTCGGCAAGGGTGGTATAAAGCTAAATTTTCTCGTAAACTATGGTTGGGAATGGGATTTAAGCAATCTTTCTCAAAATAAAAGTAGTAAAAGAACTAATATACTTAGTTGCATAAAAACCAATGAAATTTCTAGAAT
>JAGXFO010000006.1 GCA_024637255.1 Sulfurovum sp. | reverse complement strand
TAAAGTACGCACAAAAAATAGGTTTTTTAGTACTTTTTAGATTTTTAGTTGTAAAATTGATGCAAGAGACACTTTTTTAATGACCAGTTAGCGGATATGGAGAATTAGCTGGTTTTTTTGGGTTGAATTTGCAAGTGGCTCTATAAGCTAATAATATGTAGTATAATATAAACATATAAAAGCAAAGGGAGGGAATATGTCTTTGGTGCAAAATATAGAACAGAAGTTGGATTCTTGGCTAAACATGTTGATTGATGTAGGGGGAGCAGACCTACATATTAAAAGCAATGGTCAAATTCGCGCACGCCTTAAAAGTGAAATTGTTCTTTTATCGAAAGAAAAGATAGACACAAAGACTATGGAATCACTTGTTAAACTCTTAACAGGAAGTCACTATGAAAACTTCATGGAAAACAAAGAGTTTGACGGTGCTTATGGACTAAACGAAAAATACCGTTTTAGGGTGAATATTTTTATGCATCTTGGCGGTTATGCCATAGCCTTTCGTCTCATCCCTTTTTGTATTAAGTCCATTGAAGAGTTGAACCTCCCAAAAGCTTTGCATAAACTCACCCATCTCAGGCGTGGACTTGTTCTTGTCACAGGTACTACAGGAAGTGGAAAGTCTACAACGCTTGCGAGCATTATTGAAGAGATTAATAAAACGTATAATCATCACATTATTACCATTGAAGATCCTGTAGAATATGTACACCATGATGCGGAATCTATTGTAGAACAACGAGAGCTGGGTTTACATACGCAAAGTTTCTCTAGGGCTCTACGGGCAGCTATGCGTGAAGATCCTGATATTATAGTTGTAGGTGAAATACGTGACTATGCAACCGCTGAAAGTATTTTACAAGCAGTCAATACCGGGCATCTTGTTTTTTCAACAGTGCATACCCTCGATGCAAAAGAAACGGTTGACAGACTCATCGGCATGTTTCCTACTGATGAGCAAAACCGTATACGTACAACACTTTCAGCCACTCTTGAAGCTGTTATTTCTCAGCGCTTAATTAAAGGTATATCTGGCAATATGGTGGCCGCTGTTGAAATGATGTTCAAAAGCCCCCAAATACAAGAACTCATCCGTGCCAAACGCGATAATGAAATTCCTGATGCCATCGAAAAAGAAGGTATCAGTTTTGATTCGATTAACTTTAACCGGGCTCTTTTTAATCTCACATTGGCAGAAAAAATTACTGAAGAACAAGCCTATCAGTACGCAAGTAGTCCTGCTGATCTTAAACTGATGTTCACAATGAGTAATGAGTATGAAGAGAAATTTCATTCAGACACCATGAATGAAACTCCCTTACTTAAGGGAGAATAGTTAAAAAAGGGAAAGGAATGTCAATTCCTTTCCTTATCGTACTCTACTATTGCTATTATTTAAATATTCAGCTATAATTATTCTATTAAAAGATGATTTAGAGTTTCATCTTTGGCTTGACTTGTATTGATAACCTTTAGTTTCCAGTATTATCCTCCCGAAAGAACACTCCAATTTATATTTTAAACACTTCAGCAATGATGTGTACACACAACAAAAGGAATAACAATGGCAACATTAGTAAACGGAACAGTAAAATGGTTCAACAGTGAAAAAGGTTTCGGTTTTATCGAACAAGAAAATGGCGGGGATGATGTATTTGTACACTATCGTCAAATTAATAGCAATGGTTATGACCGTGTTTCCCTTAACGAAGGTCAAAAAGTGAGCTTCGAAATTGGAAAAGGCGAAAAAGGCTTACAAGCTGAAAACGTTACTGGTCTCTAAGACTATCTATGGGCAGAGAAATCTGTCCATAATTTAAACGGTTCAAGAAAGAGACTATTAGGTCTTTTTTTAGAACTGTTTAATTATAAGGAAAACGCATGAAAAGTAGAGAAGCTGTTTTGGAAGCGTTAAAAGAGGGTAAGAATCTTATTAGTAGTATCACGGGGTTACAATATACTCTGATAAATAATATATTACACACTCGCCATAGTGAAAGAAGTGACTGGAACCAAAGTGAACTCAGTTTTTACAATCCCCCATCTTGGCTAAACCTTAAAATAATAGAAGAAGTCTGATTTACATTACAAAGAATATTCCAAACGAAGCTTATGGCTTCGTGAATTATGAAAAGTATCACAACTTCTTCATAACCTAAACCCCACCTCTTACATTCTATGTTTTTACTTTTTTGAAGGATCCTCTATTGATGAAGATTCGGCTCCTGTCTCTTGGACATCATCACTTTTCTTAAATATCTTCTTCTGACGCTTTTCGTCTTGCTTCTTCTGTTTTTCGAGTTCGCGGCCTCGTTTTTCATAAGAGTAATTTGTTTTTGCCATTAGTCGTCACTTTCTCAGTATCTGCTACTGTCTGTCATGAAACACATACGCTATTGTGTTGCGTTGTGCACTGCTTTTTTAGATTTATACCATGCTTTGGAAGAATCTTGTTTAACACCACTCCATGTTTTTGTACATCCTGATATTATCATACTCAAACCCATAAGCACTACTGCTATACCTATTTTTCGCATACTACAATCCTTTTTCTCATATAGTACAAGATTTACATTAATACTTAATTATTCTGTTTCAGTTTCACTGGATTCAGCTACTTCTTTGATAGGCTTATCTACCATTTTTGCCAATATTTCAATATAACACTCTGTGGCACCCGTACCTTTTACTGCATCAAGTTCTTTAATAAGAACATCGAAGTCTACCACCTTGGCATCTTTTTCGGTGGCGCCTATTTTACAGTCAAAATCCCAGTACATCATCTTTGCATCTGGGAGTTTCTTTTTCTTTTCACGTTTTACATATTTACGAATATCATTTTTTACAGAGTCAAGTACACGGTCTTCATGTTTCTTTTCATCTGTGAGTTTGTATGTTTTTTTCATACGAATTATCCTTCCTGTTTATTTCTGTTGCTATTTCTAGATCGCGTACTGCTTCGGGCACCATCACGGCTGCCACCGTTGTTTGCATGAGAACTGTTGCTTCGAGGTTTATTATGTGAATTTCCACCACTATTTCCACGGCCCTTTCCTCCACCTCTACCATTTTCGATAGGCTCAGCTTTTATGTTGGGGTCTGGTTTAAATGCTTCTATCTCCACTTTTGGAATCTCAGACTTGATGAACTTTTCTATATCAAAAAGTAATTTATGTTCATCTACGCATACCAGCGAAACTGCCTCACCACTCTGCCCTGCACGACCTGTTCTACCTATACGATGAACATAATCTTCAGGTACATTTGGAAGTTCATAATTTACCACATGTGGAAGTTGGTCTATGTCTATCCCTCTTGCTGCGATGTCAGTAGCTACAAGTACACGAATCTCATTTGCTTTGAAAGAAGCCAGTGCTTTAGTTCTGGCTCCCTGGCTTTTGTTTCCATGTATTGCAGCTGCTGAGATGCCATACTCTTCAAGCTGTTGTGTTAGTTTATTGGCACCATGTTTTGTTCGCGTAAAGACTAAAACCTGTTTCCAGTCTTTGGTCTTGATGAGCTGAGAAAGCAGCTCTCTCTTCCGCCCTTTATCTACATAGTGTACCACTTGAGATATCTGATCAGCCGTTTTATTTTGACGTGCTACTTCTACAAGTACAGGATTGTTGAGAAGTCCTGATGCTAGCGTTTTGATCTCTGGTGAAAATGTTGCAGAAAAGAGCAGTGTTTGTCTTTTTTGTGGCATAAGTTTCATAAGCTTTTTAATATCATGAATGAAACCCATGTCCAGCATACGATCCGCCTCATCGAGTATAAGACATTCTAATTTTGAAAAGTCTATACCTTTTTGTCCTGCAATATCAAGCAGCCTACCCGGTGTTGCGATAACAATATCCACACCCTTACGGATGGTAGCCAGTTGAGGGTTGATTCCCACGCCACCAAATATAACTGTAGAACGGTAAGGCGTATATTTACCATAATTTACAATACTCTGCGCGACTTGTGCTGCGAGTTCACGTGTAGGCGTAAGTACAAGTGCACGTATTTGCTTTGCATGCATATGTGGTTGTTTTTGAGAGAGCCTTTCAAGTAAAGGAAGCGTAAAACCTGCTGTTTTACCTGTACCTGTTTGAGCAGCAGCCAAAACATCTCTACCTTCTATAATAACAGGAATAGCTTTTTCTTGTATGGGCGTAGGAGTATCGTACCCTTGTGCTTTGATAGCTTTTAAAAGAGGCGCAGATAGCCCCAAGTTTGTAAATGACATGTATTTATACCTTATTGAACGAGCCTACCATCTAAAATTTGAGGTCGGTCTTAGGCTAAGTTAGTTGTTTTATTTTATGAAGTAATAGAAGTCGTTGACCGATGTACGCTTAAATTATGTGTTATTATAGCATAATAATACGCATAATACGTTATCTTAAATATATCAGGATATTATAATAGTATAGGAACTAGTTTAGATCAGGAAAATAAGATGCCCGACTCACATAACCATCATCATACTATAAGCAACTATAACCGCTCCTTTGCCTTAGGAATTGCACTCAATGTTATTTTTGTTATCATTGAAGTGAGTTATGGGCTGGTTGCTGATTCTCTGGCGCTTATAGCAGATGCCGGACACAACCTGAGTGATGTCATGAGCCTTATGCTTGCATGGGGTGCAAGCTATCTAGCGACAAGACACCCTACCCTTAAAAGAACTTATGGACTACGAAAAGTAACCATCATGGCTTCTTTGGTCTCATCCGTTTTGCTTCTTGTAGCACTAGGCGGGATCGCATGGGAATCAATAGAACGGTTCTCCTCTCCAAAACCCGTAGATGGAGTTGTTGTCATTATTGTAGCTGCCATTGGCGTGATTATCAATGCTGCGACAGCCTTACTTTTCGTAAAAGGTCAAAAATATGATCTTAATATCAGGGCAGCCTACGTGCATATGGCAGCTGATGCAGCGATTTCATTGGGTGTTGTTTTTGCAGGGTTAGCCATTATGATAACCGGTTGGCTCTGGCTTGATCCTATTATAAGTCTTTTTATCGTAGTTGTTATTTTAATTGCTACATGGAAGCTACTTAGAAGTTCTATAGATCTTTCCATCGATGCAGTACCACAGGATATAGATATCCTCCAAATCCAAGATTATCTCAACAATCTGAAAGATGTTTTAGACATACATGACTTACACATTTGGGCACTGAGTACAACAGAAATAGCTTTAACAGTACATCTCGTGACTTCAAATAATGTGATAGACAATAGTTTTCTGCAAGAAGTACAAGAGTATCTTCATCATCATTTTAGCATTGGGCATACTACTATTCAAATTGAGAAGAAAGATAGTGATTACGCATGTACATTAGATCGTGATGAATGTAGTTTTTAATGTAAAAAATACACTCTGATGGTTCATCAGATAGTACAAATCAAGCCTACGCTATAATTAAAATACTTAAAACCAAAGGGTATCCTATGAAGGCATCAGATCTTTTTGTTAAAGCATTGGAAAATGAAGGCGTTGAGTATATCTTCGGTATTCCTGGAGAGGAAAACCTGGATATGCTGGATTCTTTAAAAAAATCCAGCATCCAACTCATCTTAACTCGCCATGAACAGGGTGCGGGTTTTATGGCCGCCACCTATGGGCGTCTTACAGGTAAGGTTGGCGTGTGCATGTCAACACTCGGACCGGGAGCGACCAATCTTGTGACGCCTGCTGCGTATGCAAACCTGGGTGGGATGCCTATGCTCATGATAACAGGACAAAAGCCTATTAAAAAAAGTAAGCAGGGCCGTTTTCAAATCATTAATGTGGTTCAGATGATGAAACCTCTTACCAAGTACACTAAAACTGCTGTTAATGCGAATAATATTGCTTCCATGGTGCGTGAAAGTTTTAAGTGTGCGCAAGAAGAGCGTCCCGGTGCAGTTCATATTGAGCTTCCTGAAGATATTGCCAGAGAAGACTGTGATTCCGATGTTTTTGAAGTACAGAAGGTACGTTATCCCGTAGCCTCCAAAGAGACTATAGCTATGGCTCTAGAGATGATTCAAGGCGCTAAACATCCATTGATTCTTATAGGTGCCAGTGCCAACCGAACACGCATCGGGTATTCGTTATATGAGTTTATAGACAAATCGGGTATTCCATTTTTCTCTACGCAAATGGGTAAAGGTGTAGTCAGTGAGTTTCACCCCTTATGTCTTGGAACTGCCGCTCTGTCAGAAAATGACTACCTGCATTGTGCCATTGACAGAGCGGATCTTATTATTAACATTGGTCATGATGTAGTCGAAAAACCGCCATTTTTTATGCAAAAAGGCGGCACAAAGGTTATACATATCAACTTTAGCAGTTCTCAGGTTGATGCAACCTATTTCCCTCAGATGGATCTGGTCGGCGATATTGCCAGTACTATCGTTGCACTTAACGAAAACCTTATAGTGCCAGTTAGCTGGGACTTTGGGTACTATAAGCGTGTCATCGATGAAGCGCAATTGCATATTACCAAGTATTTTAAAGATGATCGTTTCCCCATCTTACCACAACGTGCCATAAAAGATATTCGTGACATTATGCCTAAAGACGGCATTGTCACTTTAGATAATGGCATCTATAAGATTTGGTTTGCGCGCAACTATAAATGTTATGAATCTAACACTCTACTTTTGGATAACGCACTGGCAACGATGGGTGCCGGACTTCCTTCTGCCATCGCTGCAAAAATCCTGTATCCTGAAAAAAAAGTGCTTAGCGTGTGCGGTGATGGTGGGTTTATGATGAACTCTCAAGAGCTTGAAACAGCACGACGTTTGCAGTTAGACCTTGTTGTTATCATTTTAAACGACAGTGCTTTTGGTATGATTAAATGGAAGCAAGAAGGTATGGGATTTGAAAACTTTGGTTTAGATTATACTAATCCGGACTTTGTGAAATACGCCCAATCCTACGGAGCGATGGGCTATCGTCCGACATCTACTGAAGACTTTGTGGAGATTTTAGACAAAGCATTGAATACCAAAGGGGTTCACCTTATTGACTTGGCGGTTGATTATTCACTCAACCATACCATACTGAATGAACTGCTGAGAAACAAAACCTGTTTAATTTAAAATTGGAGAAACATTATGAATACTATTGCTGTGACATCACCTTATGATGAACACCATTTAAAAGACCTGAGGCTTGCAACCATGCAAGATGTTGATGCTGCACTGGACCTTGCACGAGATGTTTATGAGGACCAAGGTAAGTGGCTTCCCAAATATGAACGTATTGCTATTTTGGAAAGAACTGTTGAAATCATGTCATCTCGCATTGAAGAATTAACCCTCATTGCTGCCAATGAAGGCGGAAAACCGTATATGGATTCAAAAGTTGAAGTGGAACGTGCTATTAATGGGGTAAAGCTTGCTATTGAACATATGGGTGTTTTTGAAGGTAAAGAGATAGCCATGGGACATACTAAAAGTTCTTCAAATCGTATAGCATACACAATGAAAGAGCCTATTGGTGTGGTGGCGGCTATTTCTGCTTTTAACCATCCCTTGAACCTCTGCGTGCATCAGACGGTGCCTGCCATTGCGGTAGGTTCACCGGTCATCATCAAGCCATCTTTATTGACGCCATTATCGACACTGAACTTTGTAGAGATCTTATATGAAGCAGGTTTACCTAAGGCATGGTGCCAAGTGCTTATAAGCGGCAATGAAGAGAGTCAGTATTTGGCAACCCATAGTAAAATAGATTACTTAACTTTTATTGGTTCTGCAGCTGTGGGCTGGTACTTAAACTCGAAAGTTTCTCCCGGAACACGTGTTGGTCTTGAGCATGGCGGGGTTGCTCCTGTCATTGTTGAGGCTGACGCAGATATAGAAGAGCTGATCCCTGCTTTGGCAAAAGGCGCCTTTTACCATGCAGGACAAGTATGTGTTTCAGTGCAACGCATTTATGTGCATCAAAGTATCGTTAAAGAAGTTTCCGAGCGCCTTAGTGTAGCGGCTCAAAACATGATTGTTGGCGATCCTTTAGATCCAAGGACGGAAATAGGGCCGATTATTAGCCATAAAGAAGTAGATCGTATTGATTCTTGGGTGAAAGAAGCCATAGAAGGTGGCGCTACCTTAATGTGCGGGGGTAAAAAAATAGGAAAGAGTTGTTATGCTGCGACTATTTTACTTAATCCTCCAAAAGATGCCAAAGTAAGCACCAAAGAAGTCTTTGGACCTGTTGCCTGTATTTACAGCTATGAAAATGTTGAGAATGCATTTGATGCAGCAAACAGTTTGGAATTCTCATTTCAGGCTTCAGTATTTACAAAAAATATAGATATGGCACTTCATGCCGTAAGACGGCTAAACGGCACTGCTGTGATGGTGAACGACCATACTGCTTTTAGGGTGGATTGGATGCCATTTGGTGGTGCCAAAGCATCTGGTCTTGGTTTGGGAGGCATCTCTTACTCCATGGAAGAGATGAGTAAAGACAAGCTGATGGTTATAAAATCAAAGGCTCTTCAGTAAGTGAAATAAGAGATAAGTCTTTCATGCTTATCTCTTACTCTATGTATCACTCCTTATGTTTATCTATTTCATGTTAGAATTCCATTTATAACAACCCACCTGTCCTTATCGCTTAACTGGATAAAGCAGGGCCCTCCTAAGGCCTAGCTCGAGGTTCGAGTCCTCGTGGGGACACCACTCTACCCCATTCTTTAACAAATATGACAATATGACATATTTTTACCACCTTAATAAACAGTAGACTATAATTGGGTCTATATGAATAAGGAGTTTATGGTGGAAGGTATGATAAAAGTTAGTTACACGGTGATGTGCAAAAATGATGTGAACAAAGAAGTACGCTTATCAGAGATACTTGCTGATGAAAAAGTAATGAAAGTTATTAAAAGTGAATTTGCCACAGGGCTTAGAAATCTGGTACTTTTACAAAAAGAAGACACCAGTATATTTATAAAAACGCAAAAAGAATTGTTTGAGTTTACTGCCAGTAAAAATGACTTTGCAGACTTGCTAGAGCTTGCTGAAGAAGATGCACGCAAGCATAAACATTTAAAAAAAGAGTGTGATGGAGTGGAATTGGTCGATATTTTAACCATGGACTAAATGCAAGGGCCACTTTTTCATGCTATACTTAACAAAAATATAAAGAACAATAAAGCAAATGGCAAAGAAAAAGAAAAAATATTTTATAAAGCTAAACAACAAAATACGAAACTATTTTAACGGACTTCCTTTTGAAGAAGGTGTTGCTGCATTAGATGAAGATAAACTCATAGAGCTTATAATGTTGCTTGAGATTACCCTTCCCTCACATACCAAAGATGAGATGATACGCGCTCTTAGGCGTGTATGGAGTGAAGGTGAGGCAAGATCTCGTGAAATGATAGTTTCATATCTTACGCAGAGTTACAAAGCTGTTCCTTATGCAGGTAACTTCAACAAGCGTCCTTTGGATAAAGTAGAAAAGATTCTTCAACTTCTTGGAGATGTCCAATATACCAAACATGAAGAGAACCTGCTTCTTGAAGCGTTTATAGATGTGAATAGCACAAAGATTACAGAAGAAAAAGTCCTCAATAAACTCGCTTACTTACGTATGAGATCAAGACTGCATGCACTTGAAAAATCTTTAGAAGTAGTATTTAATTCTCTCAATGAAATGGAGTTTTATCACAGCTTCACTTTTGCCTTACAAAGCTTTGACTTCAACAAGCTTCTTTTATGCACTACGGCTACCTTACCTATGGATGAGCTGTGGAGTTTAAATGATAAAGAGACCATCACCAAGCTTCAAGCCATAAAAGAAGGCGCCATAGCCAAAAAAACTGTGGAGATAGAGCACTTTCTTAATCACCTAAAAGAAGATCAGTATGCCTATTTGACGGAAGATGAAGTAAATACTGCTCTTAGAGCGATGCCGCCTGAGGCATCGCTCTACCATGCGCCCATCCCGTTTGGAAAGATTGAAAAAATATTAACTAATATTAGTGATAAATATGAAGTGTATGAAAGCACAGATCATATCATCATAGAGAAAGAAAAAAGCCATGACCTATTTGGTACGACACTCTTCTATATTACTTCTGTTTCCTACGAAAAACCTTTCTTTTACAACCTCGTTTGGAGAGGCGAAAAGCCTCCCGTAAAAGAAGATATAAACAGAGTAAATGACGATCTGCTTGCTCACTTTAGGGTAGCTATAGATGATATACTTGATGACATGAGAGAAGAGAGCAATAAGCTCGATATAGAGGAAGAAAAGCTGCATGAGTTCATTGTGCGCTTCGTAGAGCCACAGATACGTTCTTCCGGCGTCTTGAAATTCAAAGAAAAAAGTAAACGACGCATACTCTTTCACTTTGCAGATTATATTAAACCCCTGCTTGAAAAACAAAAGCGTGAAGAGTTGTTGGCGAAGACCATTCGTGACTTTAAAAATCTCTTCCCTCTTGCACGTGAACTGGGGCGGAAAATAGTCTTTCATGTTGGACCTACCAACTCCGGAAAAACGTACACAGCGCTTAAAGCTTTGGAAGAAGCAACAACAGGTTACTACCTTGCCCCACTACGTCTACTGGCGCTTGAGGGGTATGAAAACCTTAAAAAAGAAGGTGTGGCTGTTTCTCTCATCACGGGAGAAGAAGAGATCATAGACGAAGAATCCACACACATCTCTTCTACCATAGAGATGATGAATGCTTCAGTCGATGTTGATGTTTGTGTCATAGATGAAATACAGATGATAAGTGACCGTGACAGAGGCTGGGCATGGGCAAATGCGCTCATGGGCGTACCCGCGAAAAAAGTGATACTTACGGGGTCCCCTAACGCACTTAGGGCCGTAGAGGAACTCTGTGACTACCTGGGCGAAGAGTTGGAAGTCATCCATTTTGAACGTAAAAATGAACTGGTTATGCTGCCTGGTCCTACTTCTATAAAACAGATAGAGCCTCAAACAGCTATTGTAGCTTTTTCCAGAAGAGATGTGCTCTCGCTTAAACAGCAACTTAGTGAAACGTATTCTGTTTCAGTTGTATATGGTAATCTCTCACCTGAAGTAAGACGTGAAGAAGCCAGACGTTTTAGGGAAGGCGAAAGTCAAATACTTGTTTCCACTGATGCCATAGCGATGGGACTGAATCTTCCCATTAAAACTCTGCTTTTTTCAAAAGACAACAAGTTTGACGGCTTGCGAAGACGTGAGCTTTTACCCACAGAGGTACAACAGATCTCAGGACGTGCCGGACGTTACGGCTTTGAAGAAAAAGGATATGTGGGCGCTTTGGATGAAAATGCACTCACTACCATTACTTCCGCCTTTCACTCCCCTCTTCCCGACATTGAATTGCCTGTCTCTGTCATGGCAAGCTTGGAACATGTCATGCTTATAGGAGAAATACTCGAAACCGACAACATTCTGGATATCTTAGCTTTTTTTGCAGATAACATGGAATTTGATGGACCTTTCGTAGCAGCAAATATAGATTCTATGCTTGAAGTGGCTGCCATAGTGAGCGAATATACCTTAGACTTAAAAACACGTTTTTTCCTCTCTTGTGCGCCTGCGAGTATCTCGTCTCCCTACATAGAGTCAGTCTTCCACCGCTACATCCGTCAAATAGAAGCCGGAGGAAAAGTACTTTACATTCCGCCACGTGATCTGCCGGCATTTGCTCAAACCAATGATATGCTGCTTAATGCCGAAGACAGAGTAAGGGAAATCTCACTTTATTTATGGTTGAGTTTTAAATTTCCGGATATTTTCCAAGATACCAAGCAAGCCATAGCTGCCAGAGTAAGACTTAACAACTTCATTGAAAACTCTTTAAGACAGGGACTGTTTACTAAGCAATGCAGAAGATGTGGTAAGGTTCTGGATTTTTCTTACAGGTTTTCCATCTGCGATGCATGCCATGGGGAAAATAAGCGAGGTATTGGTTCTTCGGGTTCAAGTAGCTATAGAGGGCGCAAAAGAAAATAAAGTGTGTTCAGACGCGAAAGGACAATAATATATGTCAGAAAAGTTTAATATACAGCAAAGTGCCAAGCTCTTAGAGTTTCTTTTTGCTGCGCTGCCCGGCTGGTCTAAAAAAACCATAAAGCAGCGTTTGCAGGGCTCAAGCATTGCAGTAAACGGTGAAATAGCTACAAAGCATGATTTTGTTTTATATGCGGGTGATGTGGTAGAGGTGGGTGTGACCAAAAGGGCTTCGACACAGGAACTGTTATTGGAAAAATTAGAGATCATCTATCAGGATAAAGAGATCATTGCTATCAATAAACCTGCGGGTCTTTTATCCGTAGGAAACGCGGCTGAAAATAAACAGCATGCCCTTGCTATATTGAGAAATCAGCTTTCGCGCGGGAAAAACCAAATAAAACTTTGGCCTGTGCATAGACTCGATAGGGACACATCTGGCATTTTACTTTTTGCCACTTCAAAAGAGATGAGAGAAGCGATTATGGACAAATGGGGAGTATCACAAAAGATCTACCTTGCTATAGTGGAAGGTTCTCCCAAGGAGAAGACAGGAACCATCAGCCAGCCTTTAAGACTTGATGACAGAGAATACCGCATGCATGTAGGAAAACATCCTGAAGCCAAAAGCACCATCACGCACTATACGGTTAAACAGAACGGTACAACCATATCATTGCTCGAAGTAAGCATTGAAACAGGAAGACAGCATCAGATACGTGCACATATGGCATGGCTTGGACACAGTATCATCGGTGATGAGCGTTATGGCACTAAAGGTGAAAAAATGGGGCTTCATGCAAAAAAATTAAGTATTATTCACCCTGTAAGCAAAAAAACTTTAACTTTCGAAGTGGATGCCCCGCGAGACTTTTATGCGCTTATGGACTAATACGCTATAATACACATAAAATATGGCTAGTCATATATGTCTACTATTGAAGTAATCGTAGCAACAACGTAGTTTTTTTTGGCTTTGCCCAAAAAACTACGTTGTCAATAGTCACCAAGGAAACACCATCAAAGCATTTGAAAAATTAAATTTACATCCCGATATCTTAAAAGCCATAGAGCATATGAAGTATGAACAGACTACTGCTATACAAAATAAAGTTATACCTGTTGCTATGAAAGGATTGGATGTGCTGGGTGCATCAAAATCTGGTACGGGAAAAACCGTTGCCTATGTGCTTCCCCTGCTTAATAAACTGCAAAAAATAGTAAAAAAAGACGAAAAGGTTTTAAGAGCACTTATCATCGTGCCCACCATTGAACTGGTTGATCAAGTTTCGCGTACCATCTCTGAGCTCAGTAAATATCTTGATATTAAGAATGTCAAGATACAAGGCGGTATACCAAAAAGTACACAACTGGCAAGACTGTCTCAGGGTGCTGACATTGTGGTAGCAACACCTGGACGTCTGCAAAATTTCATAGATGAAAAAAAAATAAACCTTGAACACATCAATACGGTCATACTGGATGAGGCAGATACTATGTTGGAGCTGGGTTTTTTGAATGAAATAAAAGCCATACTGAAACATTGTAAACAGCCTAGACAAATGATGATGTTTTCTGCCACCATTTCACAGAACATCAAAAGATTGGCTAAAGAATTTATGCATGATGCAGCCATTGTTGAAGTGAGTAACCGACGTGACGTGGTAGACTTTATTGCACATCGTGCCTACAAAGTAGATAAAAAAAGAAAAAATGAACTTGTTGTCAAACTCATAGAAGAGTTGGGCATAGAACAAGTACTTTTATTTGCCAGCACCAAAGAATCTGCAAACAAAATATATGAGTATCTTAAATCACAACACATTCGTACTTCCATTATACACGGAGATATCAACAGGGGCGCTAGAGCAAAATCTTTGGCATTATTAAAGAGTGGAAAAACACAAGTCTTGGTAGCAACCGATATCGCTGCACGAGGTATAGATATCAAAGAACTTGATATGGTCATAAACTATGACATGCCTGAGGGAACCGATGAATTTACGCACAGAGTAGGAAGAACAGGACGGGCAAACCATAAAGGCTCTGTTATTTCACTTTTGACCATACATGATTATGATTTTTTTACAAAAATGGAAAAACATTTAAAGCTTAACATTAAAAGAGACTCCTATGAGGGTTTTGAACTCACCGACAAACAGCCTAGACAAAAACGGCAGATAAAAAAGAAGTTGAGTGAGAAAAAAGGTAAAATAGATTACGATAAAATAAGAAAATACACTTACGCCGCGCACAAAAAGAAAAAACAAGAAGAAGTTAAAAAAAAGTAGAAGCTTAGAGTAACGGAGCAAACACTTTCATTATATTTTCAACTGCTTCACGAAGTTTGGAGGGTTTTGTCATCCCTCTGTTTGAGTGCAGCATTAATCCTTTCATCCATGTTTCTATACTTTGTATAAACTCTTCAGAGTAGACAAAAGTCACCACTTCATAGTTAAGAAAAAGACTACGGTTGTCAAAATTTACCGACCCCACCATACCCCCCCAAATTATCAAACAATATAGCTTTGGCATGAAGCATTTCACCTTCATACAAGATAACATCGGCTCCTATCTCGTCAAGTTCTCGCATATAAGAACTTCTTCCCATGTCTGCGAGAAAATGGTCAGATTTTTTAGGAGTAATCAGCTTTACATCAACCCCTTTATGATGGGCAATCACCAATGCCTGCACCATATTTTCATCTGGAATAAAATAAGGAGTTACAATCCAGATGCGCTCTTTTGCATTATATATAGCATTCAAAAGTGATTCATACAGTGCATCCCTTAAAATATCAGGGCCTGAAGGTACAACCTGCACAGT
Source organism: Sulfurovum sp. (assembly GCA_024637255.1). Taxonomy (GTDB): domain Bacteria; phylum Campylobacterota; class Campylobacteria; order Campylobacterales; family Sulfurovaceae; genus Sulfurovum. Next base: position 39,746 of record JAGXFO010000006.1, on the reverse strand, counting down.
ACTCTCACCCTTATATTCTTTTACACATTTGAGTACAACCTTCTCTTCTTCTTTTGTGGCATAAATCCAGTCATTATGGAAAATATGATAAAAATGATAAACCGAGGGCCCCTTTAGACAATAAAGAAGGTCTCCCCATCGCTTGCTTCCGTCCGCCTCTCCCATGTATTCATCACTAAGGTTCATACCACCGCTTAGTAGTGTATTTTGATCGAAGAGATAGATTTTACGATGATTTCTGAGATTGACATAGTTTTGAAATGGTCTTTTGAGTATAGGTGTGAAAAATGCGACTTCTCCGCCCGCATTCTTTAGAGCTTTAAACCCTTTTTGATTAAAGCTGGCGCCAAGAGAGCCCACTAAATCCATAAGAAGCCGCACTTTAATGCCCTCTTCTGCTCTTCTGGCCAATGCCTCTACAAGCACTTTGGTCATTTTGTCAAATTTGAAAATATAGGTGCAGATATCTATACTGTACTTTGCATTGTTGATTTCCTTAAGCATTCGATTGTAGGCTTCTGTAGCATCAGTGATAAGTTCAAACGTATTGCCTTTTGTTGCGGGCGGTATACCATTTTTTTGGAGGAGGCTTTGCAGAACATGATGAGGATCTTCTAATTCATAAGAAGTAGTTTCACAGATATCATCAAAAGTTACATAATCTTTTTTATGTTTTGGTTCACGCTTACGTATGCCGATGAGAAAATATAAAGGCGCGACGATGTAGGGTAAAAAGAAAATAGACAGCATCCATGATATCATACTGGTCGGTGAACGTTTCTGATAAAGTATATGACCCACAGCGGAAAAAACAAGAATTCCTGCAACCAATACTAAGAAATAGGTAAGCAAAATTTGTAAAGGCGTAAAGTCGATGGGAAACTCCTGTATGTTTATCACTCTTGTTGGTTGATTATAACATAGTACGAGCCACTCAAACTAAAAATTTGAAAAATACAGAACCGTGCATCTAGGAAATATTGTATTAAATTCACATAATGACTTACGATATTACCTGGCAAGGTTTGGCTACGTTACATCATGCCAAAGTAATGTTGCTGTGTTTGCATAGGGGGCTGTTCTGCCTTTTTGCTTGCAATATACCTATTGCGATAAAAGGCAAAATGAAAACCGAAATTTTTTTCTTAAACATGGTGTATTCCTTATTTGTTGGATTGATAAAAAATTATCAAAAAGTTAGGTTAATCATTTTTAAATATCATATCTATTATCGTGTGTATTTGCTATAATATTGGTAGCGGTTTTATAAATATTTTATAATATAAGGAATAAGATGATAGAGAACGGATTTACATATTTGGCGGTACTTACGATGCTATCGGCATCTATTGTCTTTATTGAGAGAAAAACACAAGCCAAAGTATTTGAGTATCTTCCTGCCATCGTTATTATTTATTTTCTTGTGATGCTCTTGTCCACTTTTGGTTTTTGGCAAAAGACAGAGTCAGTTACTGTGACCTATCAAGCACTAAAGTCAAACCTGCTCCCTGCCATGATATTTCTCATGTTGCTCTTGGCAGATATGAGAGAAATTGTCAAACTGGGTAAAAAGATGCTTCTTACTTTCTTTTTGGCTTCTGTGAGCATTGCCCTTGGGTTCATAGGCATGTTCGCACTCTTTCACTCTGCCTTTGGTCCAGAGTCATGGAAACCTTTTGCCGCACTTTCAGGCTCATGGATGGGAGGTGCAGGCAACATGGTGGCCATACAAGGTGCACTCAATTTACCTGATGCTGCCATGGGCTACACCCTACTCATAGACTCTGTAGACTACGCCATCTGGGTTATGATACTCTTGGCCTTAGTTCCCTTTGCCAAAAAGTTCAACCTCTGGAGCAAAGCAGACATCTCTGTCATAGATGAAGTAGGAGTAAAACTTTCCCTAAAAGAAGAGAATAAGAAACCTATGGACTTCACTTCTCTCTTTTTTCTGCTAGGCATTGCTCTCTTCGTCTCTGCATTGGCACAGTACCTATCGGCTTTTTTGCCTACAACGTCCTTTCTCACAGATAGCACATGGGTAGTCATCATCGCAACACTTGCAGGTATACTCTTTGCCATGACACCACTGGCAAAAGTCTCTGGCAGTTCTGAACTGGCAAACATTATGCTTTACCTCATAGTAGCACTCATAGCAAGCCGCGCCAATTTCACAGAACTCACCCAAGCACCACTTTACATACTGGCTGGCTTTGCAGTCATCACTATACATGCTCTCATCATGGTATTTTTCGCTAAACTCTTTAAACTTGACCTCTTCAGCATAAGCGTAGCTTCACTGGCAAACATAGGCGGCGTATCCTCCGCTCCCATTCTGGCCTCAGCCTACTCCAAAGCTCTCATCCCCATAGGCGTACTCATGGCGATGATGGGGTACATCATTGGTACCTTTGGGGGCTTGATGGTTGGGAAGGTTCTGAAGGTGATCGCTGGGGTTTGATGGTACAAAATTCCCTTAATTATTTAGAAATTTCTGGGACAACAAGAACGAGTTTAAAGCGTAGATAATAAAACAAAGAGACAAAAATACAAGGCTGGCTCTATCTGTTATTTGCAATTATTTTAGAGGTTGTGGGAACTACATCGATGAAACTCTCAGAGGGTTTTACAAAAAAACTGTACCGTCTGTAGCTTTGATATATGCCATCAGTGTCCTTTTTGTTGAAGTGCTGAATATCATCTTTTCATTGCCCTATCTAGATAAACAAATCCTACTTTGATATAATATCTTATGAAAATAACAAACATCACAACCCACATCCTAAAAGCTCCACTTAAAAACCCTTTCATTACTTCACTGCGTCGTGTAGATGCCTTGGAAGACCTCGTAGTCATTATTGAGTGTGATGACGGTTCACGTGGGTTTGGTGAAGGTGCGCCTACTCCTGTGATAACGGGTGAGACTATGGGCTCCATGGTCGCTACGATTGAATATATTAAGCCCCATCTTATAGGCAGAGAAATAGACGACTTCCATACCATTTTAGATGCAATACATCGATTTATAGTTAAAAACACTACTGCAAAGTCTGCCTTAGAGATAGCCATGTATGACTTAAGGGCAAAATCACTCAAGCTTCCACTGTTTCGTATGCTGGGAGGATCTAAAACTACTTTCCATACCGACATAACCATCAGTATGGCCAGCATAGATAAAATGATAACAGATAGTCTTAATGCCGTACATTTAGGTTATGATGCTCTTAAAATAAAAATAGGCGACAACCCGAAAAAAGATATAGCGCGTGTCGTAGCTATACACGATGCCCTAGACAAGAACATAAGACTTAGACTTGATGCAAACCAGGGCTGGACCGCTAAAGAGTCTGTCACGCTTCTTCATGCTTTGGAAAACAAAGGTATTATCGCTGAGTTTATAGAGCAGCCTGTTAGGGCAGATGATATAGAGGGATTAAAATATATCAAACAAAGGGTGCAAACTCCTCTGTTGGCGGATGAAAGTATTTTTACCCTAAAAGATGCAAAAAGACTGCTGGAAATGCAAGCCATAGATTATGTGAATATAAAGTTAGCTAAAACAGCAGGAATCACGCAGGCCCTAGAGCTAGCCGATCTCTCAAGAGAGTTCGGTGTCAAATGCATGATGGGCTGTATGCTGGAGGGACCTATAAGTGTTGTCGCCGGTGTTCATGTGGCGTCGGCTAAAGCAGATGTTATCACGATGATTGATCTGGATGCAGTGAGTTTACTTGCCTCGCACCCTGTAGACACATCTGTCATCTTTAATGAGAGTGAAATAATACTTTCTGAAGAAGCAGGATTGGGTGTATCTTTTTAATCAAGTTAGCTTATTTATCTACATGTTATTCATTTGTTAATTGTACGTTTTCTAATGATTTATACTAAGCGGTTATAATAAACTTAAGAAAGAGTAAATCTTTCAAACGATATTGGGAACTTTTTACTCCTTGTCCAAAATTGTAAAATTCCTTGTTTGTTCCCGGTATCGTTTCTCCCAACTTTTTTAGAAGAAGCAATTTTTTCATTTTCCTTGTTTGTGGCTTCTTCTAATAAATTTCAACCCAAGTTATCTAATAAAATCTGTAAATGCATGTTAAGCCAGAGATCATTACTTCTTGACTGTTATTATAAAAAACTTTCATAAACACAATAAGATTACTTTTTACTTCATATATAACAATCGTACTAAAATATTTACTAAAAACAGTGGTACATAATCGCACTTTGGCTATAATGTCTTATGAAAAAAATTACTCTTATCTTATTCGCCGCAACTACTTATATATTTTCAAATATCAACACTGTAGTTAGTATTCTTCCTGAACAAACTTTTGTGAAAGCTATCGGTGGAGACAAAGTAAATGTTGCACTCATGGTAAAGCCGGGCAATTCGCCGCACAACTATGAGCCTAAACCCTCACAAATGGTTGATATCTCTAAAGCAGATCTCTACTTTGCTATAGGTGTAGAGTTTGAGCATGCGTGGCTTCCTAAATTTAAAAACCTAAATCCTAAAATGCAGGTTATAGATCTTGCAGATAATGTTACAAAAATTCGGATGCCTGAAGCGCACGAAGAAGACGGACATGATACTCATCATAGTGAGCATGCACATAAGGGCGATGATCCGCACATTTGGACTGCTCCTTCCAATGTAAAAATCATCGCTAAAAACATCTATGCAGCGCTGGCAAAGAAAGATCCTGAACATACAGGATACTACAAGGCCAACCTTGATGCATTTTTGCTTACCGTAGAAGAAACAGATGCAAAAATAAAAGAAATTCTTTTAGGCATAGGCAATGAACGAAAGTTTATGGTATTTCACCCTTCATGGGGTTATTTTTCCAAAGCCTATAACTTGGAACAGATTGCCGTAGAAGTAGAAGGTAAAGAACCTAAACCTAAAGAGCTCATGCACCTACTGAAAGAGGCAAAAGAAGAGCGTGTGAAAGCCATATTTACACAGCCGGAGTTTTCAGATGCTGTAGCGACTATTATCGCCAAAGAGTTACAGATACCTGTGATAAAAATAAGTCCACTGTCTCCAAATTGGTCTGAAAACCTCATAAATATCGCCAATAACATCGCCAATAAAAACTAATATGTCTATCATAAATATAAAAGATCTCTCTTTTGCTTATGACAAGCAGATGATTTTAGAAGATATTAATCTAAGCGTAGAAGAGAAAGATTTTTTAGCCATCATTGGTCCCAATGGTGGTGGTAAGTCTACATTGCTTAAACTCATACTTGGCATCAACCCGATTAAAAAAGGTTCTATTGCCATACTGGGTAAAGAGCCATCAGTAAGTCTCAAGGAGATAGGCTATGTCCCTCAAAACACCAATATCAATACAGATTTCCCCATAAAGGTCATTGAGGTAGTGATGATGGGACATATAGAAGGCAACAGGCCTCTCTTTGGCTATGGAAAGGATGAAATACTCTGTGCCATGGGCGCCCTTGCGCAAGTAGGTATGCAAGAATTTGCCCAAACTAAGATAGGTTCACTCTCAGGAGGGCAGCGCCAACGTGTGATGATAGCTCGGGCTCTTTGTGGTCAGCCTCGTATTCTCATACTTGATGAGCCAACCTCCAGTATAGATATCACAGGACAAAGAAGTATTTATGAATTGTTAAGAATGCTCAACAAAAGTGTTACTGTTATTGTGGTGAGCCATGACATTTCAGTAATACTGGAATACGCTAATAAAGCAGCCCATGTGAACAAAACACTTTCCTATCATGATATTTCAGACAAACAGCATACCTTCCATACGCACGGAAATCAAGAGCATTTTTGTGAAATAGAACTGCTTCAAATGCTAGGTGCTGATAACTGTGATACCTGTGAGCCAGAAACCAAACCTACTTGGAGGCCACAGCCATGATTGAAGCCTTACAGTTTGAGTTTATGCAGCATGCGCTGCTTGCGGGTTTTCTTGTCTCTTTCGCTGCAGGCATCATTGGTTCACTTATTGTAGTAAACCGTATGGTATTTTTGGCAGGAGGTATTGCACATACTTCCTATGGAGGCATTGGGCTTGCAGTGTATTTTGGATTACCCATCTTTTTGGGAGCATCTGTGTTTGCTGTAGGATCTGCTTTGCTTATAGCCGCACTTACCCTAAAAAAACGCCATCGTATGGACACTTTTATAGGGCTCATATGGGCTGTTGGTATGGCCATAGGAGTCATATTTGTTGATCTTACACCCGGGTACAATGTGGATCTCATGAGCTACCTTTTTGGTTCCATTTTGGCCGTAAGTTCTGAGGATCTTTGGTTTATGGGAGCCTTGCTGGCACTCATTCTTGTGGTGGTAACATTTTGGTATAGAGATATATTGGCTGTCTCTTATGACTCCGAGTACGCTACCCTCCGGGGCGTGAATGTAAAGTTTTTCTACACCCTTATACTTATACTTTCTGCACTCACTGTTGTGATTGCCATTAAAGTGGTGGGACTTATTTTGGTGATAGCCATGCTTACTATCCCTGTGTACATTGCAGAAAAACTTTCAAAATCTCTTTTTTCTATGATGTTTCTCTCAGGAGCCATTGCTACATTTTTTACGCTAGCAGGTTTATGGTTATCCTACACGTATAACCTTACATCAGGCGCATCTATCATAATGGTGTCGGCGCTTTCTTTGGGTTTATTTCTGCTTGCATACAGGTCAAAGTAGTCATATGTTCTCTGGCTTTCTTTTAACAAGTAGGTGCACCACAAGACTCCATAAGATGACAGAACTTAACATAGATAACACCCCTGCCTTTTCATGCATATGCACTAAAGTTGCAGGATCAATGTCTGAGGCAGAAAAAAGATAATCCAAGCCCAAACCAAATAGCACACTTCCTACAATAATACTTCCCAGATAAATACCAAGAGAGCGTGTTCCAAGCATCTTTTTAACAACCCCTATGGTCACAGTGTTGGTTGCTGGTCCTGCACTAAGAAAAACAAAGGCCGCTCCGGCACTCACGCCTGAAAGCATCAATCCTGCTGCGATGGGCAAAGATGCTGTGGCACATACATACATGGGGACTGCAATGGCTATGACGATAAGATAGGAAAACCATGAGTACTCAATGAGGATATCACTGATGCTTTGAGGGATTGCCACTGTGATTAATGCTCCCAATACCAAACCCCACAAAAGAGGCTTGGCAATGTCACCCAAAAGTGTCACAAAGGCATAGCGTAGAGCACTAGTGAGCCAAAAGTTTTTTTTCTCTGTAGTACAACACGAAGAAGGGGTGCTGCAACAACTTACCTCTTCGTTGTTTTGCATGGGAAGAACTGTTAAAAAAGAATCTGAAACCTTTATGGCTGAAAAGCCTGTTTTTGTCACTGGCTCATCTTTGTCAAAAATATTCGTCAAAATACCTGCTATCATAGCAATTATCATGGAAGTCATGACACGATACAAGGTAAATATCCATCCAAATACTCCATACGTTGCCAAAATAGAATCTACGCCAGTGATCGGTGTAGAGATGAGAAATGAAAGGGTTGCCCCTTTACTGGCACCACTTTTTTTCATACTTGTAGCCAAAGGAATGACTCCACAGGAACACACAGGCAAAGGTATGCCAAAAAGGGTTGCTTTGATGACAGAAGACACACTCTCTTTGCCTAAGTGTTTTGTTACCAGTGCATCGGGGACAAATTCATGCAAAATACCTGCAAAAAACAAACCAAAAAGTATATAGGGAGCCATAGCATTACTAAGTCCTGCGAGTGCATCTAAAAATAGATTTATGTATTCCATGGTATTTCCTTAATGTAGATTAGTTTCTCGAGATACAGCCTTGTCAAGGCGAAGTTTCGTAAGATTTCTCAATAGCCAGACCTCTTCTGGCAACTCTTTTATTTGGTTGGCACGAAGATCGAGATCAACAAGATTGCTTAGCAGCCCAATCTCTTTTGGAAGCTCTACCAGACTGTTGTCCCGTATCACCAGTATATTTAGATTACTTAGTTGTCCAATCTCTTTTGGAAGGGTTGAGAAACGATTATTTCCCAAATCTAGGACACTTAGATTGCTTAGTTTTTCTATCTCTTTTGGCAATGATTCAAGTTCATTTTGACGGCAAATGAGATAACTAAGGGCACTCAGCTGCCCTATTTCTTTTGGTAATAAAGCGAGTTGATTGCCACGCAGATCAAGCTCTTTAAGGTTGCTCAGCTGCCCGATTTCTTTTGGCAATACCCTTAGGTTGTTGCCATTTAGATCAAGCCCTGTTAATTCACTCAGCTGCCCTATTTCCACTGGTAAAACCGTGAGTTGATTACCACGCAGATCAAGCTCTCTGAGTTTACATAGCTGCCCTATCTCATTTGGTAACGATGTCAGCGAGTTGTCTCCAAGGTTCAGCTCTCTTAGTTCACTTAACTGCCCTATCTCTTTTGGGAGTTCTTTTAGGCTGTTGTCCTCAAGTATGAGTGTGGTAAGATTGCTCAGTTGTCCTATTTGTTTTGGTAGTTCTTTAAGATTTTTATCTTCAATATGAAGGTATATTAAGTTCTTGAGTTTCCAAATTTCTTGCGGTAGTTCATTCAAATTGTACCCGATAAGCACGAGTTCTGTAAGGGCAGTAAGGTCGTATGCGTTTCTGGGCAATTTTCTTTCATCTATAAGATTGATATTTGCCCAATCCCAGAGTCTCTGCATCCAGCTTTCCTGTTCGATATTTTTTGCATCGGGTAACTCTTTCATAACTATACCTTTTTATCATTTTTCATCATTCCTGAACATCTGCCAAAGTCAATGCAAAAAGCACATTGACACCATGTGACAGTAAGACATTCTGTGCTTCTTGTAAGGTGATGCCCGTAGTGATGATGTCATCCACAAGTACGACATCTATGTCCGACTTTCCTTTATACCTAAAATTTCTTGGATTTTCCAAACGAAACTGTAAACTCTTGCCCGAGTAATTCACTCTGTTCTGAGCCATAAGTGCACCATGCAGAGGAATGGAATGTTTTGTTTTCATCGCACGCGTAAGTACTGCCACATGAGCATAACCGCTTGTGACAACCTCGTCTATACCTATGATATTCACTGCTCTGTCGTCAGACTCAACAAACTCTTCTATGAAAGGTCTCATAGTTATCTTTGCCAAGGCTTTGTAAATTCGGTACCCTTCTGGCTTGTGCTTGGTGTGCAGAAGCGCCTCAAGACTGGCATATTTGTAAAAACTGATGACATCAAGTGTCCCAACTTTACGTGTGCCTATGGTGGGGACAAACAAGTTCTCTTGGCATCGTTTGCATATGATATTAAGACTTAATTGTGAGCAACTATAGCAACGCATTTTAAGCTCCTTCAAAAGTAATCCATCTGGTCACCCGTATTTTATAGGAAATAAAAAAGTAACATATAAAAATATTATAGCATTGATAGCTGGTAATATTCTGGTAGTGTGCCGAAGCTCATTTATATACATGCTATAATTCCACACTTTTTTACAGGACACTTTTATGGAAATGCTTCTTATTCTTGCTGTTGCGCTGGCAATGGACTCCGTGGCTGTCTCAATCGCCATAGGCTCAAAATACAAAAAACTTCATTTGCCTAGGATTGTATTTATTGCATCTATTTTTGGATTTTTTCAGGGTATTATGCCATTGGCTGGATACCTTATTGGAATAAGTTTTGCCCAATATGTTCAAGCCTATGACCACTGGATTGCATTTGTGCTTCTTGTTGGACTGGGAGTAAAGATGCTTTATGAGGCATACAAAAATGAATTTGACGAAGAGGTAACCGACCTTTCGAACAAAACCCTTATTACTCTGGCCATTGCAACCAGCATTGATGCTATGGCGATTGGTGTAACCTTTGTGTTTTTGCAAACAGATATCATGATCGCATCAGTGATTATTGGTCTGGTGACCTTTGTATTGTGTTTGGCAGCAGTGTACGTTGGCAAAAAACTAGGTTCTTTTTTAGAATCTAAGGCTGAAATACTTGGGGGCTTAATGCTTATTGGGCTAGGGCTTAAGATACTTCTTGAGCATACAGGCATTCTCTGATGAACCTACTATATAACGGCAAACTTAAGAAAACTATTAGGATTTGATAGCTATACTCAATCAAAATAATAGTTAAATAAGGAAAATTCATGAAAAGAAGAGACGTATTAAAAGTTGCTGGATTGGCTGTAGCAACCATAGCTGTAGGTGCCCAGGCAACAGAAGTAAACCAAATTATGAACCGTATAGAAATGAAACCTCAAGATGCTGCAAAACCGAATGATTCTGAACTTAAACATTTACCTCTAATTACCATAAAAGATAAAGATGCCAGCGGATACACTATGGTGGAAATTAATATTGGTCAAGCAGGGATTATCCACCCAAGCACGCCTGACCATTGGATTGATTTCATTGCTTTGTATGCAGATGACAAGCTTGTAGGAAAAAATATATTAGAAGCTGACATTTCAAGAGGTGCAACTTCTTTTGCTGTGAAACTGGATAACGTAAAAACCCTTACATCAAAAGCTGGCTGCAATCTACATGGTATTTGGACTACAACAGTTACACTATAAAAACCCACACAGCTGCATAGATATCTTGCAGCTTGTGTAGATTAATATATCAACGGTACAAAAACAAATCCATAAAATGCTTCTTTTATCTTTAATTGACTCAAACCAATTAAATGATATCACACCCCATTCAATAAGTCCATAGTCTATACACAAGCAAAAAATATATCATAAGACCCAAGAGATTTTAGCTATACTCCTACATTAATAATTTACAACAAAAGACCATGATGATAAAAACCCTTTTAGACAGAAACGCTAACGCTGCCATACTTCTTGCCGGTATTTTAGCCATAGTGGTGGGTGTGGGTGTAGCAAGGTTTGCATTTACTTCGCTTCTTCCTTTTATGCTTGAAGATTTTTTGTCTCTAACCTATGCTGGAATATTGGCATCCTTTAACTTTGTGGGGTATCTTGCAGGGGCGCTCTTTTCGGTTTTTATTAAAGACATCAACACGAAAGTAAAGTACTTTAGAGTCGGCATAATTTTAAGCATACTGACCACACTTGTATTGGCCACAACAAGCAGCGAAATAGTTTGGCTTTTCTCGAGAATGATAGCCGGATTTGGGTCTGCCATGGTACTCATTGTGGGCGCTTCTCTGGTTATGGTTAAACTAAATCTTAAAGATAAAACCAAAGCTATGGGCATACACTTCAGCGGCATCGGCTTTGCCATCGTTATAAGCGAACTTATAAGCCAATATGTTCTAAGTAACGGCACATGGCCTGATGCTTGGCTTGCTTTGGCACTTTTTGCCTCTGTGGCATCTTTTTATGTTATGTATATTTTGTCTTTTGATAAGGTCCTTAAACAAGATGCACCTAGGCATCCTTTCTCAAGGTCCATATTTTCACCCTATGTTATGCTTCTTATCTTGGCGTATTTTACAGAGGGTGTAGGTTTTGTCGTTCAGGGCACTTTTTTGCCGGACATCATCAACTCGCTTGAGGGCCTAAAGGGGGCTGGAAATCTGGGATGGCTAATCGTAGGTATAGCAGGTATCCCCTCCTCTATACTATGGATGAGACTTGCCCATAACTATGGCAGCGTAAATATTATCATTATCGCTATGGCTTTGCAGATAGTAGGTATACTCATACCTACCTTGAGTACAAATATCATCTTAAATTTACTAAGCGGTGCCTTATATGGCAGCACTTTTATAGGGCTCGTAGCACTCTTTCTAAATTATGGTGGTCAACTCGCCGGGAAAAATCCGGTGGTGCTCATGGGAGCGATGACTGCTGCTTATGGCATAGGCCAGGTGGGTGCGCCACTTTACAGCGTTGCGCTTGTAAATTATTTTGGAAATTATAATATTACACTTTATGTCACATCGTTTATCGTATTTGTCGGGATAGTGTTTTTGCTGGTTGCAAAGAAGCTTGAAAAAGAAGATCTTAACGTTAAACGTTTGGTGAAATAGTAACATGCCTAGAGTGTTTCATCAGTAGTTTCTCTTGTATGGTCTTATCATAATACAATCAAGCTATACTCATCTTACTTATATGCTATATGGAGCTACTTAATGTTACAAAAACTTGAAATCAGAGCATTCTTTTTTAATGCCAAAACAGACTACCTTCCTTATTATAAAAACTTCAATCTCACAGTTGATACTGATGCCACCATAAAAGATTTGCTGGCACAGCTTCAGGAAGCAAATGAAAACTTCAGCTACCCAGAACAAAAACTTTTGATGAAGATTAATGGCTTGGTTGTTGAGGGTAAACAATCTATTTCCTCATTGCTAGAAAGACTTGGAACTTCTTGGCAGATTGATCCAGTTAGTAGTTACCGATCAAACAATGGATTGAAGATTAACGACGATGACTTTATGCAAAGTTTTGCGCTTTTAGAGCCTTATACAACGCCAGAAGATTTGATATTTTATCAAACGCTGTATGCACTTCACTATGCATCAGAGACAGAAAGTTTTGATCGTGATTACATTGGCGATGCCATACTTGTACTGGCACACAAGATGATCACCGAAGGCTCAGAACACAAAGAAGCCATACTCGAAGCCATCACTTCTGCGCACTCTGGTTTGCTTGACTGCGAATACGAGAATAACCTTTTTAATGCACAGGATCATACTGCAATGATCGATGAACTCAAAGCTATGGTGAAGCAGGATCCTGAACCTTCTTTATGTGCAAAACTTATGGCGCGTTTTTCTCAAAAAAAGAAAAAAAGCATGCCTGTAAAAAGAGTTGCAGAAACCATTGATAACCTGGAAGAGAAACAGGTAGCACATTATTTTGCTGAAGCATCTCATGTTGCTATGCATGAGCTCATCAGACAAAGGGGCATGAAAAGTATTCATTTCCCAAGAGCCAACAAACTTTGTGGTCTTGCTGTCTTGGAAGACAACAAGGAGTTAGCTTTCAAGAAAGCGGGCGCCATTCTTTTAGATGCCTTTGACCGTGCTGCGGAAGTGCTCATAGTTGAAGATATTGCTGCGCTGGATATGTTTAAAAAACACTTTTCTGCCATAGAAAAAACGATTGGCAGAAAAATGATAGGCTTTGAACTTATTTTGGCTGAGGACTTTGTGTCACAGGTTGCTGCTGTCAAAGCCTAATATGTACCGCAGCGTGGATATTCTTGCTGCGCTACAAAATAGTACATCCTCTAGTACTGCACCCATAATTCTTCCATTTCATAACAAAAATTAATCCTTTAAAAGATATAATCGGGGCAAATTGTAAACAAAGGATATAAATACTATGAGCAAAAACTCAGATATTAAAATCTACGAATATGACGCCGTAATCGTTGGTTCCGGATTGGCTGGACTCACAGCCGCAAAAGAGCTCACTGAAGCTGGAAAAAAGACAGCAGTCATCACGAAACTTCACCCTCTACGTTCACACTCAGGTGCTGCCCAAGGTGGTATTAACGCCGCACTTGGTAAAAATGATTCTACAGAACTTCATGAGTTTGACACCGTGAAAGGCTCTGACTACCTGGCAGACCAGGACTGTGTTGAGCTTATGTGTTCAAAAGCACCTGAAACCATTAGATGGGCAGAGAGAATGGGAGCTGTTTTTTCAAGAGATGCAGAAGGAGACATTGCTATCAGACCTTTTGGTGGACAGTCACAACCTCGTGCATGTTATGCAAAAGACAGAACAGGACTTACACTTCTTCAGACGATTTATGAACAAGCAGACCGTGCAGGCATCGAAGTATTTGACGAGTGGTATGCTGGCGATTTGATCTACGAAGAGGGGAAAGTATCGGGTGTGGTTGCGTATAATATTAGAAACTCTGAAGTAGCCATTTTTAATTCAAAAGTCACCATGTTGGCCACAGGTGGAAATGGAAGACTTTTTAGATTCAATTCAAATGCTCATGCAAATACGGGCGATTCACTTTCCATTGTAGCACGTCATGGTCTTCCTCTTGAGGATATGGAATTTGTTCAGTTCCATCCAAGCGGCCTTGGCGGTTCTGGTGTACTTATCTCTGAGGCTGCGCGCGGTGAAGGTGGTCGTCTCTTTAACTCTTTGGGCGAACGTTTCATGTCGAAGTATGCACCAAATGCCATGGAGCTTGCATCGCGAGATGTGGTAAGTCGTGCCATCATGGAAGAAGTGCGTCAAGGTAGAGGCGTGGGTAAAGGTGGGCAGTCGGTGAACATTGACCTTACACATTTGGACCCCGAGATTATCCTTACTAGACTTCCTGAGCTTCGTGAACTTGCCATTGCTTTTCAGGGACAAGATATGCTCAAAGAACCTATACATATTTCTGCCACTGCTCACTACTCTATGGGAGGAATACCTACAAACATTAACTGTCAGGTACGTAAATCTCCTACTGAAATCGTAGAAGGTTTTTACGCTGCGGGTGAGTGTGCTTGTGTTTCTGTACATGGAGCTAACCGTTTAGGAGCCAACTCATTGCTTGAAGCGATGTTTTTTGGTCGACATGCAGGTGAAAACATGATAAAGGCACTTGATGAAGGTATGACATTGCGTAAAGCATCCCTTGGTGATGCAGATACCTTTGTAAATGAAATGCATAAGATAAAAACCTCTGGCGGGAATGAGACTGTACCGCGCATTAGAACTGAACTTCAAGATGGCATGACAGCGGACGCAGGTGTATTCAGAACAAAAGAGACATTGAATAGACAGCTGAAACTCATCGATGAACTCTTGGAAAGATTTAATCATATTCGCATAGATGATAAGTCAAATACTTTTAATACAGACTTGCAGGAAGCCATTGAACTTGGGCACATGTTAGAGTCTGCCAAGTTTGTAGTTGTGGGTGCTTTGGCGCGTGAAGAGAGCCGCGGTGGCCACTTCCGTGAAGACTTCCCGACAAGAAATGATGAAAAATTCATGAAACACACTTACGCCTATATGGACAAAGAATTTAATATCCGTACCGAATGGGGTGATGTGGTGCAAGGCAAGTTTGCACCTATGGAAAGAACATATTAAGGAGGTTATGATGAGTAAAATTGAAGCCAGTGTAGCCAAAAGTGATACACGCAAAGTAACGATAAAGGCATTTAGATTTAATGCCGAAACAGATTATCTTCCATACACAAAACAGTATGAAATGGAAGTAGGAAAAGATGAACTTATTCTTGACCTTATGAATAGAATTAAATGGGAGCACGATGGAAGTTTTTCTTACAGACGTTCATGTCGTCATGGCATCTGCGGGGCTTGTGCGATTAAAGTAAATGGGAAAGCGGTTTTAGCCTGTAAACAAAATGCCATTGAACTTCTTGACCTTTTTGATGATGATATCACTTTGGAGCCAAGTTCTAAGAAGCGTGCCGTAAAAGATATGATCATTGACAAATCTGACTTTTGGGCAAAACACGCTGCTATTAAACCATATGTGGTGGCAGATGTAGACCCTCGTCCTACACATGAGAGTAAACAAAGCATTGCGGAGTTTAATAACTTCTTGGACTCGGATCTTTGTATACAGTGCGGTGCCTGTCACTACTCTTGTCCTGCATTGGAAGTAAATGATGCATTCTTGGGACCTGCTGCACTTAACGCTGCATACAGATTTACCGTAGACACAAGAGACAATGCTGGTGACGAGAGACTTGCAATCACAGCAGAGATGGGTTCAGGTGTTTGGGACTGTGTGAAGTGTTTTGAGTGTGCGGAAGCATGTCCAAAAGACATTGACCCTATTGGAAAAATCGGAAAACTTCATAACTTGCAATTTGTACGTGGGGTTGCCAAGAGCAATGTGGCAACACGTCACGCAGAAGGTTTTTTAAGAGGTATGAAGAAAACAGGTTACCTGGATGAAGCCGATATTGTTACGTATTCTGAGGGCTACCTAGGTATGCATAAACACTTGGGTACCGCAATGAAGATGATGAAAACCGGTAAAATTCACTGGCATTCAGGGATACCATTTATAAACAGTATCCCTAAAATTAAAAATTTGGATGAAGTACAAAAACTCATTGAAATTTCACAAACAAATAGACTATAAGGAGAAAAGATGAGCCAATTACATTATGCATTATTTACAGGATGTACTGCAAAGCAGTCTACACCCGAGCTACTTTCATCTACACTTGCAGTAGCTGAAAAATTAGGTATTAAAATCACCATTTTGGAAGAAGCTTCTTGTTGTGGCGCGAGTCACCTGCAAGACTTCGACGAGTTTCTGGCGCATGTGCTTAATGCCAGAAATATTTGCTATGCGGAAAAACTGGGTCTGACGATGATTACTATCTGTAATACTTGTCAGCTTAATTCTGCTATGACTAAACATGCATTAGACAAAGACCCAGAACTTAAAGCCAGAGTAAACGAAAAGCTTAAAGAAGTAGGATTAGAGTACAAAGGTACTTCAGAAATCAAACACTTCCTCTATGCCATCATAGATGAATATGGTTTGGAAAATGTAAAAGATAAAGTGACTGTGCCGCTTAGCCACTTAAACATTGCTCCATTCTATGGTTGTCATAACATTAGACCTTCTGAGCTACATAAAGATGCAAATGGCCACGAAAACCCATATAACCCTAACTCACTTGACCGTCTCATAAGCGCACTTGAGGGTAACCCGGTAAACTATGAGAGTAAAAACAAGTGTTGTGGCTTCCATGTGGAGCTTCAGGCAAATCACACGTCTGAAGTACTCGCAGGTAACGCCCTGCTCGATGCTATGGACAACAATGCTGACATGATGGTAACCCCATGCCCTCTGTGTCACTTAAAAATGGACACGTATCAAGACAGCATCAGCAAGGTAATGGGCCGTGATGTAGAGCTACCTGTTTTGCATATGCCACAAATGGTTGCTCTTGCTCTTGGATGCACAGAAAAAGAAATAGGACTTAAGTTCCACGTTCAGAAAGCTACACAACTTTATACTGCGTAATTTTTATACACACTCTCTGTACCTACGGCTATACCGTGGGTACTTACGAATCATTATCTATTTGATATTTTACAATATGAGGCTTCTGCATCGTATAATAATAAAGAATATATACCAAAAGACCTACGAGATAAAGTCCTGCACCTATCATCATTAGCCCTAAACTTAAGATTTTTCTTTCGCCCACGATGCTCTTTTTTGTGTCTTCAACTATAGTGTAGCCATTGGTGATGAGCATAGCCTTATAGCGCTGCATTTTTTCTTCGTCGCTTAAATTTTTATTGGTTGATATTTTTTGGGCAAAATCATCAAAAGTATGCTGATATAGACGTTTATTTTTTCTTTCAACAAAGAAATAGGTATATAAACCTATAGGAAGAAGAAGCATCATAAGTACTTGAGTCATGGCTGTTTCCTTTCTTTCTGTATTGAAGATTTGGCCTATATTATACCTTTAAGAATGTAAAAGTGGTAATTTATTGAGTAAATTATCACAGTAGACATAGTCGTCCAAAGTCTCTTTCCATGCCTGTGGGATAGCACGTACACCTTTATAGGCGCCCAATACCATACCAATGGCAATAGCCCTGGAGGCGTTGTCTCCTCCCACCATGGCATTGGCCTGCAAGGCTTTTTTTAACCCATCTTCCTCATCGGCATATTTGAGTATAAAATAAACAGCTCCGGGTAAAGTGCCTTCTGTTGGACTCGCCTTTCCTACTCTTATAGGCTCGCTTCGTCCTATGTCCCAAAGTCTTGCCATAGATGTCAGTGCAAGATCATCTACAAAGGGTTCTTGTGAAAGCGTACTATGGGGATCTGTTGCTTCTTGATATTTTGCGATAGCCTGAGAAACCTTCGAAGAGATAAAAGGGCTCATTTGTACTGCAACCATTTCCATAGCATCACGTGGATGAACGCCGTGTATTACCCTGTGTGTCACACGGGAAAAGAATTCTCCTCCACTGAGTGCTTCTTCGCTGGTATGCGTAAACATTGCTTTTCTGGCTACATTTGCCAGAGTCTCTTCATCATCATAATATCCATGGGCTGCCGCATGTCGAATGGCCATAGCATTTGAAATACCTCCGAGTTCTTCTATGCTTTTTCCTGCTTGAACCTGTGCGAATGTTTCGCGTGTCATCGTGCAAATCCAAGAACCCCAGTTGTTTGTCAATCTATTCATCCAATGAGGGATGAGTGCAGCAACATCAAACTCTCCCGGAGGATTGGCAGTGGTAGCTAAATGTTCCAGAACCAAGATGTTATAATCACCATAATCAGTCGTGCCCCCCGCCTTCTTTCCGGGATGATAGTTACGTTCGCCCCATCCTATCCCGTGCGTCTGCCCACCCATCATCTCTCCTGGACTCATGAACTTTTCTATGGGTTTGTTTCCATAAGCTTTAAGTATTTTCTGTGCATCATACTCATAATGACTCCCCAGACACAGTGCATCCCCGACAAGTGCACCAAAAAATGCACCTTTTATCGCTTCTTGTTTTGTTCTATTGCTCATTGTAATTCCTGTTATATGTTTTATGCAGATGTTTTAATTGTTTTAATATAGCCAAACAAACTTTATATACTTATATTTATAAGATTAAAATAAAGATGTCAAAAAATGATATTTTAGTTTTTTTATAATTTATTTTAGTACATATGATGTGCTTACGGGAGTAAAATTAAATTAAATGAGACAAATTTTATCTCATTTAATTTTACTTGTGTTATAATAACGGCACAAAAAATCAAAGGAAACAATATGCCAACAATTAACAAATACGTAGACATCTCTGAAATAGATAGAGAAGCAAAAAAAGACCTTATCGACAGACACTCACCATTTATCACATGTGCAGACACAGCAAAGGCTGGAGAGCCATTTGAAGTAACAGTAAAAATGGGTAATGAATACACTCATCCAGATGATTTTGATCACTATATCGAATCAATCACACTTTTTAACGGTGAAACTAAATTAGCTCAGGCTTCTTATGTTCCAGGTACACTTGGTAACATCAAAGCGCATAACACCACTACATTTACAATCATTCCAACAGGTAAAAAACTTAAACTTGTCGCTCATGGCTACTGTACTAAACATGGTATCTGGGAAGGTACTGAAGTAGAAGTAACAGTAAACTAATCCTCTCTAATGCCCTGCTTTGGGCATTAGTAACATTTTCTGCTTTCCCAAAAAACTGTATTTCAACTACTCTATAATCCAGTGAAGGTTATACTCTTCTATTTTCTCGTATATTTTTTAACAGCACTGTATATGCGTCTTAGATCAGGTCGTGCATATTGCATATATTGATGGCGTGTTATGAGTACGGGTATTCCTACGTTTGCCCATTTGTATAGCATTTGGATATCAGCTTGGCCTACATGGATGCATCCATGAGAGGTATTGTCTATACTTCCTTTATGTAGGGCATGTCCCCATTGTGTAAAGAAAAGGCTATAATTCATGTTGCTACTGCCGTCTTCTTCTGGGTATCGACTGGAAGTGTGGTAACGTTTTTTTCTGAGTACCTTCCATTTTCCTGAAGGTGTAAATTTCACTTCTTCGCCTGAGGATATGCCTCCACTTAACCAGACTGTACCGTCAACATCGACAGCATAGAATCTACCATCACTGTCTTCTTCTCTTACGGAAACAAGAATAAAGTTTTTACCCGTGAGGTCTATTTTTTGTTCCGTACCTTGTGCATTTATATAGGAAAACTCTGTTTTTGAGAGGGGTATGAGTTCTCTTGGTTGACCTTGAAGTAGAGTGGAAAATAATATAATATTTATAAATATATATTTCATCTATTTGGCCTTATCTGATTAATATATTGTATCGTTGTTTATACATCCAATTGGAGTTTTGCATGATGAAAGTACTCATTGTTTTTCTCCTCCAATCATGAATATACCAACTCTTGGTATTATCCTACAATATTGCTCATTAAATCTTACATTAAAGAATAATTTTTATTATCTCTATTTTAATCTAAATTTCTGTAAACTCTGAAAAATAATTTATTCACATTGAGTTTGCATTAGAAAGATAGAATGTAACAAAAAAAGCGAAAGGAAGTGTATGCTACGGATCAAGATTATATTTGTCATGTTGTTTATGCTTTCTTTTAGTGTTTTTCATGATTCGCTGATGCCTTTTTTTGAAAAAAATGAACACAAAAGTACAGTGCACTGTTTGAGTGATGCTACCTCTACGCAAAAGTGTGCTGATTTCAATGAAATACACAGCATGTTGCACTTTATGGCTATTGTAACGTTTTCTAAAAATACCCAGATGCAATTTGCCAAAAGAGAAATGATCCCACATCTTTTAATTGCATACAGTCCTCCGCTTCAAAAATCTTCCTACAAACCTCCTACCCTATAAAACTTTTAGATAGAACATTACCGTTTAATACCAGGCATTAATACGCTGATGATGGTTATTTCCAAAAAAAGAGTTAAAATCACGGCCTATTTACGAACACCATATATGCAATAGAAAGAGAAATAAATTTATGAAACAGATAATTCTATTTGTAATGTTAATACAGCTAAGTCAGGCATCAACTCTGACTTTAAAAAAAGTATTGGCCTCAGCAAATAACAACAATGCACTTACTCAGGCAATAGACCAGAAGCGTTTACATCTGGAAGCCAGAAATCAGGCAGATACCGCTTCTGATCCTGTGGGACTTTTTGGTACAGGAACAAGAGCGTATCCTAAAGACGGTCTCAATGATGGCTATGAATACTCCGCTGGTCTTTCTAAAAAACTTTATTTGGGAAATACCCAGGAGCAAGATCAAAAGATCACGCGTCTCAATAATGATGCAACGCTTTTAGAAGAAGATCAAAAGGTCTTAAATTATAAAAATGGATTGAAAAACCTTTATCATCAACATTGTTTGGATTACCGTAATTATCAAAGTTTTAACCAAAACTATCAGGACTTTGCTCAGCTTTATAAAAAGAAGGAAAAAGCCCATAAATACCAGGAGATATCCAAAACAGAACTTATGCAGCTTGAAATTGAAAAGAACAAACTTTATGCCAAGCTTCAAGAAATTCATATGATCTCAAAAATATCAAAGCAAAAATTGTTTATTTTGGGACGTGTCAGCCATTCGGATAAAACTGCTTTATCCTGTAGCGACATGTACCCTATTAGAGAAAATGTTACATTTAGCGAAAATATGTTTGGGCTCTCCAAAGAAGCATACGAAAAACGTATACAAAGTACACAAACATCACTTAAGAGATATTCAAAAGCAGTGGACTCAATCAATCTTTCTGCCCAATATGATAATGAGATAGATGTAGAGAGATATAGCATCGGCGTGTCCATCCCTCTTGCTTTTACAAGTAAAAGATCAGAACAGGAACGTGCAGCAGCTATGTATAAAAACTCTGCTATCTCTTACCGGTATGAACAAACTATGCTTGAGAAAAGAAGTATTTTTATGGAATTGAAATCAACAATTAAAAGTAATGTTATAACTATAAGAGCACTAAAAGACAACATTAGCAACTACCAGGAAAACCTCTTGCCTCTTATTAAAAAGAGTTATGATCTCGGCGAGAGTTCCGTTATAGAATACCTATTAAACAGACAGGTATACAATCAGCTTAAACAAGAACTTCTTGCGACACAAAAAGCATATTACCATACACTGTTCACACTCTATACACTCAGCGAAATGAAGGATAAAAAATGAAAAAACAACTATTACTCTTAACACTATTTACATTTGGGCTCCATGCACAAAACATTGTACTCACAGCTGAACAAGAAGCAAATTGGCAGATAAAATCAGAAGTGCCACAAAGTACACAAAGACTTCCCTTGGGTGAGTTTGTTGCCGAAGTGGTGACACCGCCTGCACTCTTGCATACCATTTCCCTACCTTTTGAAGCTAATGTAAAAAAATTGCACGTGGCGAACTATCAACATGTGACTCAAGGCCAGGTGCTTGCTGAAGTCACAGGAACAGAATGGATTGCCACACAACAAAAGGCGATCGCAGATGCTATAGAGTTTAAACACCATGAACATTTGGCAGAACGTAAAAATATGCTCTGTAAAGAGGAGATTATCCCTCAAAAAGAGTGTGCTGAAGCCAATGCAGAGCTTGAAGCAGACAAGATAAAAGTCTCTGCTTCCAAAGCGCTTCTTAAAAGTTATGGTGCAAGTGATGAAATGATCTTTAATCTATTTAAAGATTTAAAATTATCACAAACGATACAATTAAGAAGTAGTGTAGAAGGTCGCATCGTAGAACTTCATGCAACTCCAGGAAAAAGTACCAGTTCTGCTGACGCACTCTTTATTATCCAGGAAAAAGGTTCACTGTGGCTTGAAAGTGCTATAGAAGCAAAAAGAACACAGGGACTTGAAGAAGGACAAAAAGTACAGATTTCTCTGGATAACAGCACTTTTGATACCAGTATACTCCAACTCTCTCCAGTCATTAATCCTGAGAATCAAACCAGACAAATACGTTTTTTGGTGCCTTCGGATATAAATATATTTTCAGGACTACGCGCTAATGCAAGGATCACCCTCGCGCAAGTGAGTCTTAAAATCAGTAAAACCTCTGTTATCAAAGATGGTGATGATCAAATCGTATTTGTAAAAAATAAAGAAGGGTATTCCTCTGTACCGGTAGAAATACTTGCAGAAGACGATACATACTATTTTGTAAAACCGTCTCAAGATTTACAAAATAAAATAGCAGTCAGCTCTTTGGCCGCACTCAAAAATATGTTAGGTGGCGAAGATGAATAAGCTTATAGGTTTTGCCCTTACCCAAAGGCTTTTTATCTCTTTACTGGCTGTGGTAATTCTTGGTTTTGGTATCAAAGCCTATAAGGAGTTGCCCATTGATGCATTTCCTGATATCTCCCCTACTCAAGTGAAGATCATCATTAAATCAAGCGGGATGACTCCTGCTGAGATAGAGTCACGCATAGCAGTTCCTGTAGAGATGAAGATGGTTGGTATACCCCATAAGACGATGATGCGTTCTACTTCTAAATACGGGCTGTGTGACATTACCATAGATTTTGAAGATGGTACGGATCTTTATTGGGCAAGACAGCAAGTAAGTGAAAGACTCTCTGATATAAAAAGCGAACTCCCTTCTAACATAGAAGGAGGTCTCGCTCCTATTTCTACTCCTTTAAGTGAGATCCTCATGTTTACCATTGAGTCAAATACCATGGATATAACTGAGAAACGTTCACTTTTAGACTGGGTTATCGCACCCAAACTTCGCTCCATAAGTGGTGTTGCTGATATAAATGCATTAGGTGGAAAGGTCAAAACTTACGAAGTAACACCAGACTTGACAAAACTAAGAGCCTATGGTCTCTCCATTGAAGATATCTTCAAGACACTACAAGAGAATAATGTCAATGATGGAGCAGGACGTGTCTCTCAAGGTGTAGAGAGTATCTTGGTGCGTAGTGTAGGACGATTTAAAAATTTACAAGACATTGAAACATTGCCTGTAGGAAAAAGAGCAAATAAAGTCATCATGATAGCAGACGTTGCCAATGTTCATTTTGGGCATCTTTCCCGTGCGGGCTTTTCAACCAAGGACGGGAAAGGTGAAGCAGTACAAGGTATTGTGCTAGGGATGAAAGGGATTAATACACCAGAGGTGCTCACAGCGGCAAAAAATCAACTAAAAGAAATTGAATCGCTTCTTCCTGCAGGTACATCAATCAATATTTTCTATGACCGTTCAACCCTTATAAATCATGCTACGGGCACTATAAAAATGGCCTTATTTGAAGCAGTAATCCTAATCATGGTAATATTGCTGGTATTGCTTGGCAATGTTGCATCAGCGATTAGTGTCGCTTTAATTTTACCGTTTGCACTTTTGATGAGTTTTATTGCAATGCAATACTTTGGACTAAGTGCGAACCTCATGAGCCTGGGTGGACTTGCTATTGCGATAGGTATACTGGTGGATTCCGCGGTGGTCATGGTTGAGCATATCACAGCAGAGCTTGGAAATGCAAAACATAAAACCCAAAAGAAACTACATATCATCCATGTTGCTGCTGTCGATATGGCACCACCTATCATCACTGGTGTTCTCATTATAATTATCGTATTTATGCCTCTACTGACACTCGAAGGATTGGAGGGAAAACTCTTTATACCCGTAGCGCTTAGTATTATATTTGCGCTTTTTAGCTCACTTATCTTGTCACTGACACTTATTCCAGTACTTAGTTCATTTATACTGAAAATTCGACCAGATCATGAATCGTGGGCGATGAAACAAATGCTAAAAGTTTTTAAGCCCTCTCTTTATCTTGCAATTAAACATACGAAAATAGTATTTATCGCTGTCGCATTTTTATTTGCAACTTCGCTCTTTTTTGCCTACAAGACAGGAAAGTCCTTCATGCCTACCATGGATGAGGGATATCCTTTGGTTATGATTGAGTCACTTCCCTCTATTAGTTTAGAAGAGAGTATTGTACTCAATAGGAAAATTCAACAAAAGCTTATGGCTGATATTCCAGAGATAGCTTCAATCATAGCAAGAACAGGAACAGATGAGATAGGGCTAGACCCTATGAGTCTTAACGATACTGATACATTTTTTCAACTAAAGCCTATTAGCGAATGGAGAAAACCATCCAAAGAGTGGTTAACGAACCAGATAAGAACATCCTTAGAAAGTTTTCCTGGTATTGGATTTGTTTTTACACAGCCTATCGAAATGCGCGTCTCTGAAATGCTTACGGGAGTACGAGGAGATTTGGCAATTGATATTTTTGGTAGTGACCATGATGAACTTGAGAGAATCGCTGTAAAAATCAAGAATATCCTTGAAAGTGTTGAGGGTAGCAGTGATGTTTACAAAAAGGCAAACGAGGGTATTGAGTATTATGAATTGAGCTTTAACCATCAAGAGATGGGATATTATGGCGTGAGCGAACATGAGATTAACACCTATCTTAAAACCCTTGTTACAGGGGTACAGGTAGGTATTATAGGGGAGGAAATGCGTAGAATTAGTCTGATGGTCAAGGGAGAAAAATCCTTTCAGAACTCCCTTTCATCAATCAAAAACCTCTATTATACGCTTTCTGATGGTAGAAGCATACCGCTTCAAACCCTGGTAAAATTAAATGCTAGCGAAGGACCAATGCAAATAGAGCATGAAAATGGCTATCGAAAAACCGTAGTACAGAGCAATATCAAAGGTCGTGACCTGGTAGGGTTTGTCGAAGAAGTGCAGACAAAAATTGCCGAGGAAGTAGAGATGCCAGTAGGATACTACCTTACTTACGGTGGAGAGTTTGAAAATCAACAAAGAGCCGCTTCAAGGCTTATGCTTATCATTCCTATAGCGCTCTTTATGATATTTGTTCTACTCTTTGTCTCATTTGGTTCATTGACACAAGCGGTTTTGGTACTGGTTAATATTCCGCTAGCATTGATCGGAGGATTTATCGGTCTCTATTTAAGTGGAGAATATCTCTCTGTCCCTGCTTCGGTAGGATTTATAGCACTACTTGGAATTGCAGTATTAAATGGTGTTGTATTGGTCAATTACTTTAACTATCTTATAAATCAAGGATATGCGCTGAAAGATGCTGTGATGGAGGGAACACTAAAGCGATTTCGTCCAGTACTTATGACTGCAACTATCGCAGCCCTTGGTATGGTACCGCTGCTCTTTGCCACTGGACCTGGTTCAGAGATACAAAGACCTTTGGCTATCGTTGTCATCAATGGGCTTATTAGCTCGACCTTGCTTACTTTGATCATACTTCCTATACTTTATCTGAAGTTTTCAAAAAAATTAACGCATACAAGAGAATAATAAATAACACAATATGTGCAGCTCTGGGAGGCCAGATGAATTTCACTAGCCTCCTCTGCCAATCAATGCTTTTTTGATGACAGTGGTATAAATTTTTTTAGATATAATTATTTACACTATACAAAAAGTAGTTACGAAAGGTTTTCCTTTATGACACATAAACTTCTCTTTCTCTTCATTCTTTCTATCGTACTCCTGTTAAATTCATGTGGTTCCGGCGCTTCTTCAGATGATGAAGTTCAAGTATTCTCTCTGGATGAAAAAGAGTTTTTGCATACACTCTTTTTAAGTGAATATCTTTGGTTCGATCAGGTAGAGGAAAATGTTGATTATAATCTCTTTATGCGGCCGCAAGAAATGATCAATGCATTACGTATTGACCCTCCTGACCAATGGAGTTTCGCTATGACAGAGCAAGCGTATGAAGATTATAGTAATCAAAAAACTACAGGGTTTGGATTTGACTATATAAACGATTTTTTGATTTATCTTGTGCGTATCAATGCCCCTGCTTATGGCAAGTTATTCAGAGGAGATCAGATTTTACAGATCAATGGCGAAGCAGTGTCGCAGACACTCATAAGTGCAGCAAGTCAAAATTTGAATGTTCCAGCTACTTTTACTCTGTTAAGGGACGGTACACAAATTGATGTAACCGTAACACCTATTGAATACAGTTTTAACGTTTCACTCGGAAAAATAATTACACAAGGCACTCAAAAGGTAGGATACTTACGCTATGACTCTTTTACTGAGAGTTCCGTAGCTGAATTTGAGCGTATTTTTACAACATTCAATGATGAAGATATAGACGAACTTGTCATAGATATACGTTATAACGGAGGCGGCTCAATCGTAACAGCGAGTGCCTTGCTTGATAACATTAGCAATGCCTATGCCGGTCAAAGACAGATGTATCTGGACTGGAATGAGAATTATAAACAGAATAATTCGTCCTATACTTTTGAAGATGTTGATATGCAAGACGGTAATGAACTTACGATGAAACGTGTCTTTTTTCTTACAAGCAAAAGTTCAGCCTCGGCAAGTGAAGCGGTTATCAATGCTCTTGTGCCTTACTTCACGACGAGCAATGTCATAACTGTGGGAGATGATACCCATGGCAAACCAGTAGGCATGAGCGGTCGCAGCTATGGTCTAAACTATTATTTTCTTATAAATTTTTATGTAAGAAACAATGAGAATGAAACTACAAGTTTTGATGGTATACCCGTTACCTGTTCGGCTGAAGATGACCTTACCCATATGTTGGGCGATGAGAATGAAACCATGTTTAAGACCGCACTTAATTATATGGCTACAGGCGTATGTCTATAGAGGCATCTCCTTATCTGTTATGAGATATAATACGTCTATGAAAAACCTCAAAAATGCACTTCTTTTGAAACAGCTCTATCAGCTTAAGCAATTAGGCTATAAGTATACATCTGTGACAGCATATAAAGATGAAGAACAGGATTTTACACTTCCCAATACACTTAAATCTTTAGAAAAGCAGGCAATAGAGTGTTATCTGTGTGAGCTTAGTAAAAGTCGCCATAAAGTAGTGTTTGGTGAAGGAAATCAGGATGCTGATATACTTTTTATTGGTGAAGCTCCTGGGGCAACAGAAGACAGTACCGGTAAACCCTTTGTAGGTCGTGCAGGTGAGTTGCTCACAAAGATGATAGAAAATGTATTGCATATTTCCAGAAATGATGTCTACATTACCAATATCGTCAAGTGTCGCCCTTCCAATAATGAAACCCCTACTCCTAGCCAGGCGCATACTTGTCAGCCCTATTTACTAAAGCAGATAGAACTTATTCGACCAAAACTTATTGTGACATTGGGCGTAACTGCCTATCATTATCTTACAGGAGATGATACAGAGTTAAGTAAAGTCAGAGGTACCATACATAAACAAAATGATTATACAATCATACCTACCTATCATCCAAGTTATTTACTGAGAAATCCAAGTGCCAAAAAAGAAGTATTTGATGATCTGCTGAAAGTAAAAGAGTTGATGGCAAAATAATTATTTATTTCCCCGAGAAAATCAGTGAAAGAAGAAAGTAGAGAAGTGTTTATGCTTCTCTTGCTTTTTCGATGATTTCCTTAACGATAGAAGGGTCTTCGAGCGTAGATATATCTTGAGTGATCTCTTCACCCCTGGCAATAGAACGTAGAATTCTTCTCATGATCTTGCCTGAGCGTGTTTTAGGCAATCCGGGTACCTCAATGATATGATCGGCCTTGGCGATATTCCCAATCTCCTGTGCCAATAAGTCATTAATATGATTTTTAATATCTTTGTTTATGTGTCCCTCTTTGAGTACGATATAGATAAAAATAGACTCACCTTTAATATCATGTGGCCGCCCTACTACCGCTACTTCAGCTACAGAGTCATCTTTATTGACTGCTGCTTCAATCTCAGCTGTTCCCATACGGTGACCAGAAACATTGATAACATCATCCACACGACCGGTGATCGTAATGTAGCCATCTTCATCAAGTATGGCGCCATCACCGGAGAAATAGACAGGTTTGCCATCTTTTACAGCATCACTGAAATATGCTTTAACATAACGCTCAGAATCTCCCCAAATGTTTCGAATCATACTCGGCCAAGGCTTAGTAATGCAAAGCAAGCCCGCCTCTCCTACTTCCTTTGGTTTACCCTCAGTATCAATAATCTCTGCGATGATACCCGGAAGTGGGAATGTTGCACATCCAGGTTTGATAGGCGTAGCTCCGGGAAGTGGGGAGATCATATGTCCTCCTGTTTCTGTCTGCCACCATGTATCGACTATGGCACATTTAGAATTTCCAACTGTTTCATAGTACCATTTCCATGCCGGTGGGTCTATAGGCTCTCCCACGGTCCCTAGCACTTTGAGAGAAGAAAGGTCATATTTTTCAGGCTCATGGTCACCCATTTTGTGCAGTACGCGGATGGCTGTTGGTGCTGTATAAAACTGAGTAATTTTATGGTCTTGTACCATTTTCCATGCACGTCCCGCATCAGGATAGGTCGGAACACCTTCAAACATAAGTGTGGTAGTTCCTGCTGCAAGCGGCCCATAAACAATATACGTATGTCCTGTGATCCAACCGATATCTGCCGTACACCAGTAAACATCACTGTCTTTTACATCAAATACCCATTCCATAGTCATTTGTGCCCAAAGTATGTACCCTGCACTTGCATGCTGTACCCCTTTTGGTTTTCCTGTACTGCCACTGGTATAGAGCAAAAAGAGCGGGTCTTCACTGTCCATAAGCTCAAAAGGACACTCTGCATGCTGGGAAGTAATGAGCTCATTATAGTTATGGTCCCTACCCTCTACCCACTCTATTTCTTCATGGTTTCTTTTTACAACAAGTACTGCCTCAACACTCTTTCCACCCTCCAAGAGTGCTTCATCAACCACATGCTTGAGCATATAGGGCTTTCCTTTTCTGTAAGCACCATCCGCCGTAATCACAATCTTTGCTTCCGCATCTTCTATGCGGTCTTTAAGTGCTTCAGCAGAGAATCCTCCAAACACAATAGAGTGAATGGCGCCAATACGCGCACAAGCAAGCATAGCATACGCTGCTTCAGGAATCATCGGCATATAGAGTACAACTCTATCACCTTTGTTTACACCAAACTCGTGTCTTAGTAAATTAGCCATCCTGTTGACATGTAATGAGAGTTGTGCGTAGCTAATATGCTCCACATCTCCTCTGTCACCCTCAAACAAAATAGCTGTTTTATGTGCTTTGTCCGCAAGGTGTCTGTCTATGCACTGATTGGAGACATTAAGTTTACCCCCAGTAAACCACCCATAAAATGGTGCATTACTCTCATCGAGTACTTTATCATACGGAGCCAGCCAATCTATTTTCTCATCAGCAAACTCTTTCCAAAAGCCTTCATAGTCTTCAATAGCTTTATTTTGTAATTTCCAGTATGCGTCCATGCTGTTAATTGCAGCATTTGCAGCGAATTCCTGATTGGGGTTAAAAATTTGTTTTGACATTTAAAGTTCCTTTGCATATATAAGATAAATATTTTAACATAAATAGAGGGAGGAACTAAAAGAGAAAAGGAAAGAAGTTTTAAACAAGAGTATTTACTCCTATTTGTTACATCCTATAATAGCTTATTTAAATAATCTCTATTTTTTCAACCACAATAAGACCAAAACCGCCAAGACCGACAAACTCCGTGTCTTTGTTGGTGGTAAGTAGATTGATATTTTTAATACCAAGGTCTTTGAGTATTTGAGCTCCTACACCAAACTCTCTTGCCTGTTCATGCGAGATTACTTTTGTATCAAGGAAAATGAGTGTGCCTCCATTTTGCTTTAGGTAGTCAATTGAATTATTGAGTGCATTAAAACGCTTATCATCAAGCACAAGTCCAATATCTGTTCCTATATTATGAAATTTTACATTGGCAGTTTCATGTGTTTTGTAAAATTGAATCACGGTGTGTGTCCTGTCAAGATGATCGACATAAGTGATTTTTTCTACTTTAACATCACGAAGTTCACTTTCTTCTTCTTTTGTTCGTCTTACAAGCTTTTCATGCGCCAAACGATACTCAACAATATCAGAAATATATACGATCGCCATACCATGTTTGCGTGAAAAAATTTCAAGGTCATCCATGCGTGCCATAGTCCCGTCATCTTTGATGATTTCACAAATCACTGCAGCAGGGGCAAGACCAGCAAGCTTGCAAAGGTCTACTGATCCTTCTGTGTGTCCTGTGCGAACCAAAACACCTCCATCTCTAGCGATAAGTGGAAAAATGTGTCCAGGACGGACAAAGTCAGAAGCAACAGTTTGGGGACTTGCAAGTTTTGAGATACAATCATCTCTTTCTGCAGCTGAGATACCTGTGGTTGCAATGGTCGAGTCTATAGATACTGTAAACGCTGTTTCATAGTTAGATATATTATTTGTAACCATTGGTATGAGATCAAGCTTTGTAGCTATCTCTTTGGCTACAGGGGTACATATAAGCCCTCTAGCTTCTTTTGCCATGAAATTTACCATCTCAGGGGTAGAAAAAGTCGCTGCATAGACAAGGTCTCCCTCGTTCTCACGATCCTCATCATCCATCATAATAACCATACGACCCCTTTTTACTTCATCTATAGCATTTTCTACTCTTTTTATCGACTCACTAGACATTGAAATCTCCCAAATGGTTTTAGTATATATGTATATTATTTAAAAGTATTATACCTATTCGTACTTCACCTAAGAAACTTTTTTTCACTTTATTTATTAAAGGCCTTGACATATGCAACGTTTGGTGCTATAATGCCGTCCACATAAGCAGCAAGCTTGTGAAAATTGGGGTATCGCCAAGCGGTAAGGCACTAGTTTTTGGTACTGGTATTCGGGGGTTCGAATCCCTCTACCCCATCCACAAGATTTAATCTTGGTTTAATTAAATCAAGATATAATCCCATTCCAATTAAATCGAAAGATTTATAAAAATCCTGTCGCGGGATAGAGCAGTTTGGTAGCTCGTCGGGCTCATAACCCGAAGGTCATCGGTTCAAATCCGGTTCCCGCAACCAACCCCTAAAATTAAGAAAAATCAAACGTTTTTTGACCCCTATTTTTTATCATTTTATAGACTATTATCATCTTTTTAACAAAATTTACAGTTCTACGTATTTTTAACTTTTTATTTCTCTCTTTCAGCCAGGCTGTTTGTACATTTAATGACTTACTAAGTACGATATCAAAAATTAAAGCATCATTCATAACCAAGCATCCTTTCTTTGATAGATTTATATCGTGAAGACATTGTTTTACGAAGATATTTATAATGTAATTCGTCATAGAAAAAACTATTATAGTCATTCAAATTAAGAGGCTCTAATCTAAGGAGCCCTCTGTCTATTAATTCATTATGAAGTTTCGCATATCTTGTAGAAACATTTTTCTCAAAATCAAAATTAGCATACTGTTCATACAGTTGATAATCAGGAAGCTTTTTAATTGGTACTTCTTTTTGGGGTTTAAAAAAATATTCATATTCCAGACTAGTATCAAAAATGAAAAAAGCATCATCTTTATTTCCTATCCATGCGCAACTATGATCATCTTTAAATGACTTTGTTATGTAATATGAATACTGCCTAGGTGGCAGCCAAATAATATAACGGTATAAAACGTTAAAATTGTCTGGAGGTGTAGCGGAAAACTTTAAAGAACGCAGACGATAAACAGGCAAAGCCATGTTATCTTTAGTACCATAACGAGCTACAATTTTACCATTATACGAAATCATATATAAACCATTGTCACCAATGATCTGTCGACCTACTCCATCAACAAATTTAAAATAATTATTATCAGAATCTTTAACATAGCCACCGTCTATCTTAATATTAGAAAGATAATACCAATCACCCTCTAAAACACCTATCTTGTGATAAACGTCTTGACCTATAAGTGTTCGAGTCGTGATAAGGCGTGGTATGCGATTATGAACATACCAAGCCTGAAGATAATCTATCTCTTTTTCTTCTATCAAATTAGTAAAAGATTTTAAAATATATTTTAATATGTATCCAGCTGCACTTCTGACTTGAGTCTGAAAACCTTTTGTTTCAAAGATACCATCGTCAATCTTTGCACCGTTTCTTTTATTGTGGCCACTTGTATTTTTTAATGTAAGCGTTTTATGATTTTGCGGTGCAGGAAAGTATCTTACAAATTCTTTAAAAATATTTGGTATGTATTCACCTGGGACGTACATTAAAATATGAAAATGCGGTACTCCATCTTCATGGGGCTCTGTAACTCTTATCATAGAGTAGTCTAATCCTTGTTTTCTAATATTCTGTAACGTAGTAGATTTTGTGAAGCGGTGCATCTGATGGCCTAATATCTTGTATAAATCTTTAGGAGTAAGAACTGATTTCTTATCCATGTAGTCCAGGTAGAATCCAGAACGCTCATTATTAGGAATATGTTTTATATATTTTTCTCTTACACCTGGTGTAAATCTTGAATAATCACCTTTGATCAAATCACGAAAAAAACCGTCTAGGGTAACAGTCAAGAAAATAGGTACTAGGCCTTGATTTAGTCCAAGAGATACAAAAGTATTAACCTTGTTTAATATACGCGGATAATAACGTTTAGAAAGGTTTGCAGAGTATGAAACATCCAAAAGACTTTTGAACTCTCCGTTTTCAGTTAAAAAAGTGTTTGAAGTTAGAAAGTCTTCTTGTTTCTTAATTTTTTTTCTGACGTTTTGTAAATCACCAAAAGATAATCCATAATTTTTAGACATATTATTTTTTCCTTTTTTGGTTGATTATTTTTTTAGTATATTTAGGGCGAAGAGCAAGAGCTAGAAGTCTTCTTGTCTCTAATGTTTCAGGAGAGGGAGAGGAAGCCATTAGAGAGCCTTTTCCACTAAGCAAACATACCAACCTTTTTCTTTTCTAACTGCCAATGTAAACTCGGGAGGCTTAGTCAAATAGTAATTACAATTTACAACCGTGTTATTGTTTTCGGTTAAATTAGTATCTTTATTGATTTTAATATCTTGTGTAGTATTTGTTTCTTTTAGTTTTTTATTTTCATCCACATAACCCATGCCGCGATAAAATAGAAAATAAAAGCCGACCAAAACAGCAACAAGTAAAGAAACAAGCAAAAGAAGTTTTATAACGAAAACATTAGAAGTTTTTTCTTCTTTTCCCGTTTGATAAATTTCAAAAACTTGTGAATTTGGTTTAACATATTTCGTTTTAATTTTATCGCCACCAACTTCGTCATAAATGTACCAACCAATTAAATCTTTATTTACGCGTTTATCTGAATCTATCATGGTTACATGTTGATGTATGTCAGGATAGTAAGAGGGATATATTTTTTTTAAAGTTTGGGTAACCAAATAAACATCTTGACTTAAATGCCTATGAACAGAAAGCCAATTTATAATCGCGTTATTTTTATCCCTAAAGCCGACAAGGTGACACTCATCAATCACAAAAAAAGCACCAAAGAAATCTTTAGTTTTCATAAACTCTATTAATTCAGGTAAATTAGTAACTTTTGCGAATTGACTAGCTATATAATCAATATATTTTCTAAGACCCTCTTCATCAAGATACACATAGTTTTCATGCTCAATATTCATTTTTAAATTAGTAATAACTTTTCTAGTATCTAAAATTTTTAGAATGTCTGAAATGATTTTATAACTTTTTCCTGAGCCCGTTTTTCCCGTGATTAAAGTTATCATTTTAAAGCTAACTTGACATAAACTATAATCCCAAGTTTCACAAACATTAAAGTAATAGAAAAAGAGGCATAAATTATCATTAAGTGGAATAATTCAACAGAATTAAAAACATAGCATATACCCTCAGGCAACGCAAGGTCGCCAAATTCTGCACGAACTTGTGAGATAATACGATTAACTTCACCTACTAAAAAATCTTTGATTAAAGGGAAGACAGCAGCCATTAAAAGCAACATAGCCATCTTTGATTTTAAAACAACTTCGACACCTTTTTTTAGATAATCTGCAAACATAGCAGCCAAATAACCAAGCGCACCATTAATTAAAGCTAACATTAGACAATCTCCCTTATTCTTAATACAATTAAATACATAACAAAAAATCTAAGTACATATTTAAAAGCTTCCAAAATTACATCCAAGTACTCACAAATAGTAAATTTTTTGATATAACTTTTTCCTGCTATAGCTACATTCATAGTATAATCTTCACAAGCGCAAGGTCCACCCGTAGGCAATGGCAAATCTACCGCAAAATATTGACCGAATAAACCCTTTACAGTATCGGCTTGTGACTCAATAAAATCTTTTTGTTCTTTATTTCCAGCTTTAAACATATTGTCAATAACTCCATCAAATTCACCAGGCTTATATGATTCAACTTGACCACCGTCAGAAGTTGCTTGATTAGTAAAATTAGTATCGTTAGTATCTGTAACAGTTCCATTTCCATCAAGTACGCCCGTAAAGTTACCCTCATTAGTACTAGGTAAAAATAATAAGCATTTTTGTTTTTGATTATCCCAAATATAATTTGGTAAACAATTACCAGTTGGATCAGTAGTTTCTCCGCTTCCTGATTCTGTATATGTACCATCAGGATTTTGTGTTGTAGGAGTAGAATCTGAAGGAGGAGGATTATAAGGATTAGTTGAATCGCTATTATTTAAATCTGTATTTGGCTCATTTACTCCAATAGATTGACAAATTCCATTTTTATCTCTTATAGAATTTGTTGGACAATCGTCATCTTGTGCTTTTACAGTATCAGAATAGCAACACGATAAACCGTCAGTAGTATGATAAGAACTTGAGAAACCTAATACAGAATTGGACAAACTAGCACAATAAGTACGGCTTACATTTTGAACATACAAAGGCAGTATTCCATCATATGGAGAACACTTTGGAACTTGACACTCCCAGTTATTAGTACTATAATTATATGTTTCAGGATAACCGTTTGAGCAGCTACAAGTTTCCGTTGCATTATTATAAGTTCTTCCAATGCCGCATCCATCACCCGAATTATTATCACTTGCATTTGGTATACCATCACCGTCAATGTCATCATCACTTGCATTTGGTATACCATCACCGTCAATGTCATCATCTGCATTATCAGGGATACCATCACAATCAATATCATCAGTACAAGGATTATTTTTACAAGTACCATCTGATTCTTGAGTTTGGTTAGCATCACAAGGAGGAGGAGCATTTTTAACTTTACAGCGTTTTTGTACGGAACAGCTAATAGTTGCAGTTTCTATAATTCCGCCTAAATCATTTGTACATTGAGATGATTTATTGGAAGCGTCTATATCACTTTGAGCCCAATAAGACGGATAAGTCGAGTTATCATCATCAAGAGGAAAAGGCGTGTCGGGAGTAGAACAAGATAGGCAGCTAAATTTAACATAATGTAAATCAAAGTAATAAGTAGAACCGACTTGTGTGCGGGGTACATAAGTATATTTTTGTTTTCTTACTTCTGTAAAACCATCATATTTAGGAGCGATACTCGATACATTATCCGTCCAATTTGTGACAGAACTTTCCGCGGCAATGTGAGTCCAAACTTTTGGAGCAGAGCAAGTCAGCGCATTATAAGATGTTTCGCTTATAAAAGCAAAAGTTGATGTAATAAAAAAGGCTAATACTAATAATATTTTCATTATCTAAACAACTTCTGCCAAAAAATATAACCGCAAACCATGCCGAGTAATCCGCATAAAAACCAATAGTCATTTGGTGCCAAATTCAATATTTCAGGTGAGGGGAAGATTCCATAATCCATAATATGCCCTTATTTCATTTTTGAAATTATTTTAATTATCATGCCGATTGTATAGCTTGAAACAGTAAAAAAACCTACCCAAGAAAAGAAGAAATCGAAAGCAACATTTCCCGTAAATTGTAAGTAACCGTCTTGAAGAATATTAATCATGCAAAGCCTTTAAAATAATTTGAAAAAAGAAAGATTACTCCCCTGAGGGAGTTGTGAGGATTATCTAAAAAGACCCTTAAGAACTTTAATAGCGATAGGGAAGATAATATAAGCCAACCAAACAGCTATGGCAGCACCACCAAAGGCTATAATAGTGCCAGTTATATCTGAGGTATCAGGAGCAGCGATAGGAACAGCAGACGCAGAAGTCACAAGACCAACAGAAGCTAAACCAACTAAACCAAGAAACTTTTTCATAATAAAACCTTTACGCACGAATTTAAATTTTATTTGCTAACGTGCCTTAACAAATTGAGAGATGAACCCTCTTCTACATCTCTATTCTTAGAAAATTAGAAGAAAGTTAAAACCCCGAAAAGGGATTTATTTAGGTTTGTCTAAAGACATCATTTGTTCCGCAGTATCAAAGGCTTTAACCTGCATGATCGCTTTACCCTCACCTTTGTATGGAAGCCCTGCACTTATTAAAAGTGGTGTGTTTTCTTTTTGTTTTTTACGCAACCATTCGTTAAAATTTTTAAGATTATTATCTTCACAATAAATCGTGAACTCAATATTTGTCTCAACTTCAACTTGACCGAGTTTTTCGTCCATTACTTCAACGATATTCGTAGAACGTAATTTAACACTAGCCTCGTATGCATTACCGTTTGCAATCCCTGAAGGTGTTGGCTTGATTGATGAAACCGCATTAACTACATATTGAATTTTAAATCCTATTTGACTTGACATTTTTCGCTCCTAATAGCTTTTTAATTTTGTTATTCGCTTCTATGAATGGCTATACCAACCTACAAGCGAAGCGAACCACCTGCAAGCCTTTAACGGCATAGCCAAAATTTCTATTTTTGAAAATCTTTAAATTTCTCATTAAAATATTTTTGCATTTGTCTTTTTTCAAAAGTAATTAATATTAAAATTGGTAAATGAACAACTAAAGCACCAAAGAAAAAACCTAGTAAATATTCATAGATCATCTTAAACATTCCTCACTTTTAAAGTTTTCTCATCAAACAAAATCGTTTGGATGCACTCACCAATATTTATTGCATGATTGAGTTTTTCAACAGATTTTTGCAATTCAGTTTGAACGCTATTAAAAAGATTATCCATAGCCGTTTTAGCGTTCATAGGTTTCGGATTAACGTAACGTTGAGTTACTTTGATATCAGAATGCCCCAAGAGGTGAGAAACGACCTCCATAGGTGTATTAAGCTCATTAATAAGATAAGTACCGATTAAGTGACGTATGTCGTGTATTCTTATCTTAGGCAAATCGGCACGAGTTAATAATCTAGCCCAGGGCTTACGAATATCATTAAAACGTTTACCTGTGTAAGAGTTTAAGAAAACGTGACCCTTTAAGTAAGCAACATTTTTAAAATCTTGTTCCTGGTCTTGATAAGAACGTAATACTTTCATTTGCTTATCTGTCATATTGAAAGAAAGATTTTTTCTTGATTTGTTACGAGCAGACGGAAGATAAAAAATACCCTCATTCATGTCTAAGAATTCCCACTTTAAATCAAGTACTTCATTTAATCTTCTGCCATGAAGCAAGAAAAGAAAAATATCTTTATAGATCGGCTCATTAAAATTTAAAATAGCTTGAATGTATTTTTTCTGAAGTGTGGCGGAAAGCGTGAAATATCTTTTATTGTCAAAATCTGGAAATTCTACATATTGGACATAATTTGTGCCAGTGTATAAATCTGTTTTTAATGCAAAAGTAACAATGCCAGAAATGATAATAAATACATTTTTGACCGTCTTTGGTGCTAATCCACGGTCTAGCAGTTTATTAGCCAATTTTTGGTAATCTATGTAATTAAGTGTGTCTATGTTTTTCTCACCAATAATCGGATAGATATGATTATTGTATGAAGATAGATTTGAGTGTAAGGTGTGTTGTGACCACTTAACTTTTTTTAGTTCAACGTATTGTTGGAAAATATTGTCGATTGTCATGGATTTCGCTCCTTATGGTAATAATTACCATTTATAAGAACAATATTAGTATTTATTACCTTAAGGGAAAATAAAACAATAGTAATAATTACCAAAAACAATAAAATATAAAGGAATTAATACCAATGACAAGAACAGAGCTGGCAAAAATATTAGACGTTGATATTAAAACGTTAAGCAATTGGGAAAAAAATAAACCTGAAATGGTAAGATTATTAAATCAAGGATTGGCACTAGATGACAGCATTGAAGCGACTGAAAGACATTTAAATGAATTAAAAAAAATTAGAGAAGAAGCAAATAATGGTAAATTTAAATTAAAATAAGCAGGATTAAATATGATTGAACAAATATTTGAAATTATAAAAGAAGCATTTTCTAATAAATACTTCATACCAATAATTTTATTAGCAATAATAGCAATAATAATAAAAAATAAAATAGATTACAAAGAATATTTAAAAACATGTAAAATATTTAATCAAAAGCCAAAAAAATCAGGATATATAAAAAATTCAATAATAGAAATAATTGGAATAATCACAATATCAATAACAGCATTTATTGGTTATGAGGGATTAAACAATAGTCAAAGATTTATAGAAAAATATGAAAATAAAAATTTAAAACCAATAATAAAAAAAGAAGATGAAAAAACAATGATAAAAATATTAAAAGATAAAAAATCAGATATAA
Source organism: Sulfurovum sp. (assembly GCA_024637255.1). Lineage (GTDB taxonomy): Bacteria > Campylobacterota > Campylobacteria > Campylobacterales > Sulfurovaceae > Sulfurovum. The sequence goes on along the minus strand of JAGXFO010000006.1, from coordinate 728 downwards.
AATATTCAATTGGTGGAAAAGTTGTTAATAAGGAAGAATTTTTAAATAATACAGTAGTTAAAGAAAAAAAACCATATGAAAATGAACATCAATCAGCAAAAGAAAATTTGTTAAAACAAATGAAGAATTAAATCCTTGAACAACTATTGTTAAATAGACAAGACGGGCTTTACGCGCTACTCCTGCGCGCACGTTTGTGCTCGTCGGCGCGCGTCCGCCCTACACTTTTTTATCCGCAAAAACATTATCATGCGATCTACAAATTATGGGAGCCCTCACGCAGTAATCCTTTGTGTGAACATTTTCCAAGAGCGGAAAATCGTCCTTGAAAAAGCGTAAAGTTTGGCAGCACGATTTGGTTAACATAAGGTGTGTTCTATCAAATATGAAAGGGAGTATTTTTAAAGTGAGTTATGTAAGTATAATAGCAAAATTAAATAAAAGTCATGGCTCATAACCCGAAGGTCATCGGTTCAAATCCGGTTCCCGCAACCAACCACAAACAAGAAAAACCCCTAAAACACAAAGTTTGGCTATTTTCTCCGAGAAAATAAATATCAAACGCCAATTCTAATCCCAAGTGCAATTTTATACTGCACCCCTTTGTCAAGACCATAAAAAAAGTTTTTTTATTCCCAGCACCTAAGCTACCTTTAGTAGCATTGATTCATCTAAATTATTAACTACTTTGCAATAAGCCTCATGAGGAGTTTTGTATCCAATAGCTG
>JAGXFO010000005.1 GCA_024637255.1 Sulfurovum sp. | reverse complement strand
TGCAGGCATTTATTGAAATCATGGACAAAATAGCCAAAATCGAAACCATTGTAAATAGAAATGAGGATTTCATGAGTATAATAGCCACTCTACGAAGCACAACTCAAGAATTGCTTGGATTTAGGTGCGAAAGCTAAGTAATTTATATATTTTATTTATGATAAAATTAACATTAATCGCACCAATGGGTTTTACACAACTAACTACTTTCAAAAACACAGGATTCTAGAACCTTGTGTTTCCCCCATTTTGCACCTTCTCGTTGAGATCTGCCAAGATATCGCTAATACTTTGTTTAACTTCATACTGCATAATAGCAATGTTGAAAGACAAATTTTAAAAATGAAGGTATAAACATGAAAACATTAAAAGTATTAACTATAGTAGCCATCACAGGTCTTGTTGGTATCACCGCCGTAAATGCCTGCCCTCAAAATGCAGACGCAATGTGCCCAAAGCAAACAAAGTGTGACAAGCCAAGCAAGCACTACAATAAAGGTGAAATGGAAGAGCTCTATAAACAGCTTGACCTGACAACTGATCAGCAAAGTGCCATGAAAACACTTCGTGAATCAATGCGTGAGCAAAGAAATGCACAAAGAAAAAATATGCAATCTCAATGTGGTATGTCTGCCATGGGCCAATTTGTAAGCGCAGAAGGTTTTGATAAGCAGGGTTTTATAGACATGGCGACGCAGAAAAGTAAAGATAGAATAGAAATGAAAGCAAATATGCTTGAACAGAAGATGAATATATTGACACCAGTACAGCGCGCTAAACTCGCTTCTCTTCTTCAGGAAAAGAAGTAAAAATAAAGTTATAATAGTTTTATAACAAAATATAGGTGACAGAAGATTGCGCAGCCTATGCACCCTTCTTAAGGAATAGAAATTGGCTTATTATATAGCAAAATTAGTTATAACGGCACTTTTGATTGTGCTCATTTCTGAAGTAACCAAAAGAAGTAGTTTGATGGGCGCACTATTGGCAGCCATTCCTTTGGTATCAATATTGGCTATGACATGGATGTATATAGATACACATGACAGTAAAAGTGCAGTGGAATTTTCAAATAGAATTATTTGGTTAATTGCCCCATCAATGACATTATTTATAGCTTTCCCGGTTTTAATAAAAAAAGGCTTAAGCTTTTATCCGAGCATGCTTCTTTCAATCTTAATGACTATCTTTGCTTATTACAGCGTCATCTTTATTCTTGGTAAATTTGGTATTAAATTATAAATACCAAATTCGAGATAGCCCCTTCTCCCACCACATCTAACCGTAAGTCTAAGGTCTCATGTTTTTTGCGATTTTTGAAATCATACCTGCATTTTCTGTCTCTACCATTACTTCAACATATTTCATTGTTTTTCATTTTCTTTAAAAGAGTCTAATCGGTACAGTTTTGTACAAGAAGATTAGCTTCGTCTGTTCCCTAAAAGTAAGAGTAAGCCACCCAATACTATGGCACCAGCACCAGCCCAAACCGGAACGTTAACAGTCTGTTTTTCATTTACTGACATTTCGATTGGTCCCAATTTGACTTGCTCTGTATTCTTGGTGTAGCTGAAACTGCTGTATGTTAAGCCCAATACGCCACCTACGATTAGTAAGATAGCCATAATTTTGATTGCATTCATTTTATTTCCTTTTTGATTTGTTTGCCTGCCAGACACAAGTTAGCTAAAAATAGAAACCAGGTCTTGTACAGAGCTATTTTGACTCTTTACAGTATTCGCCGACCCTGAATGAGACGAATCACAATCACCACGATCGCGATAACCAGAAGTATATGGATGAATCCGCCCATTGTATATGAGCTTACGAGCCCTAGAATCCAGAGGATTATTAAGATAATTGCAATAGTTTCAAGCATTTTATTTCCTTTTGTTATTATTCGGCGAATCTTAAATCTAATGATAAATTTCCGCCTCCTATAAAAGCGTACCGCCGACTATCTATGAAGAGCAGTGTAGCACCTAATTGCGGTTTTTCTTAATTCAGCTTCTAATAATATGACTGAATATTTTATTATAACACAAGAAAATATTTATAAACCTGAGTGTCATTCGAGTTATAAACCCTAAATTTAAACAGCCAAAATAATATTTTAAAATTAGAAGAAAAAGGTGGAAAGTGGTATAATATTAATGTTATCAAGAGATGTTTTTAAATATTATTTATTGTGCCAAACTTGTTGTGAAGCAAGGACGGAAATCTATGGGTCTTAAACTAAAAAGATCGCCAGGCTGCCAAATGTCAATATTATCGCATCATGGATGTTTCTCCCTGTTTTCTACTTTTTGCTCAATAGATCTTATTTAATTCAAACTTATTTCGTTGTGCCAAACTTGTTGCGAAGCAAGGACGGAAAGTCATGGGTCTTAAAATTCAAGATCGCCAGGCTGCCAAAATGAATTTTCATTATTTTGACCAACATACAATTACATAAAGGATATTTATGAAAAGATTTCACAAACTGATAGGCATTGCACTATCATTAACAATAGCTACACTTATTAGTGGATGTGGTGGAGGTGGTGACACTGTTGCTGCAAAGTCAACAGGTAAGCTTTCTTTGAGTGTTACTGATGCACCACCAAAGCTAGGTGATGATGTCACAGAAGTTAATATTGCTGTTATTGGAATTGAATACAATCATAATGGTAGCTGGACTGCTGCCGATGATTTTGTGCCTCAGACATTCAATCTTCTTGATCTCCAAAATGGTAAATCACTTCACCTGGGTGACATGGTATTGCCAGCGGGACATTACAATGATGGGATCCGCTTTATCTTGGCTGCTCCGCAAAACGATGGAGATGTCAAAAGTAATCCAGACTGCAATATAACATTTGCAGATGGTAGATCTGAACCTTTATTTGTACCAAGCGGAGCGCAAAGTGGCTATAAAGGCAAAGGCGAATTTGACATAACAGCAGATGCTAGAATAGAAGTAACAGCAGATTTTGATGTGCATAAATCAATTGTTGTCACGGGAAAAGATAAATATATCTTGAAGCCTGTCATCCGATTGGTTGTCAATGAACTTTCGGGCAGTATTAATGGAACTGTGGTTGATGTAGCAGGTTATAATAGTTCTGAATCTTTGGTTGTTTACACGTATGAACAGGGTACTTACGTTGATACAGAAGCAGAAGGCGAGATTATTTTTGCAAATTCCATCAGTAGTAGCGATGTCAATAGGACTGACGGTCATTTTATGTTGTCTTTCTTAGGAGAAGGAAGCTACAGCCTTGTAACTGCACTCTATATAGATAATGTGTTTGATAAATTTGTTGATATTGAATATAATGTCGAGGTCCTTCTTAATACAGAGCCAACAGTGGTTAATATCGATACTTCGAACTAAATATATATATTCCAGATAGCATACAAGGTATGTGTCTGGAGGAGATAGAGATCAATGATATGATCTCTATCTTGCTTTCTGCGTCAAATAATTTTATCTAACTCTTTTAAAAAAATAATCTACCCACGTTTAAAGTAAAGGTTGAAAAACTCAAACAAATATAATGGAATATTGTGAATATAAAATATATAGAAATTTGGCTATTTTTGTCTTGAAATAAGAGTACTATAAAATATTATTTATTGGTTCTTTTTGTGAGTAAATTATACAGTATATGGCTATAATTCTGAATCACATAAGGAATTAAAATGATTAGAAAAAAACTTAGACAAATAGGTGCCATAGCTACGCTCTCGTCAGCATTATTATTCACTAACTGTACTGCAGGAGATCAAGATTTTGTGGCTGGAGCAGTTTTGGGTGCCATAGCAGGAGGAGTAGTATTATCATCATATAATTCCCCTCATTATTATGATAATAGACCATATTATTATTACAACAATAGATATTATTATGGTGGGGATTACCGTGACGGATATTATGTTTACCGTGGCCAAAGATTTAGAAGTGGACACTATTATAATCATGGATACAGATATTACGATGGGCGCCGTTATCCTGTGCGAGTAGGAGCTTATGGTTATTATGAAAACCAGGAACAGTATGGCAATCGTTATTATGTACAAGAAAGAGAGTCACGAAGAGAAGAAGCAGAAAGAGCATACGACAGAGAAGAGGCAGAAAGGGCATATGACAGGGAAGAAAATGACAGAGCATACGATAGGGAAGAAAGTTATAGGGAATATGATGGATACGACAGATAAAAACAAAGTGTCAAGGTCACACCTGTGACCTTGAGGGATAGTGGAACTTTACTGATAGCCTCAGGTAGCATGGAAAAATTACTTTAATTCACCCTCAATTTTTCGTATACCCCAGCGAAATTTATCTAAGTAAAAACCTTTATCTAAATTGGAGATTGTAACTCCATAGGCTTTTCCGGAACTGGAGTGGATAAATTTTCCATCCCCAAGATAAATTCCACTATGGTTGATATGATTTCTCTGATAGGTGTCAAAAAAAAGTATATCTCCCTTTTTCAACTCCTCTCGAATAAGCTTTTTACCGCTTTTAGATTGGCCAAGTGATGAACGGGGAATGGAAATGTTATTGGCCATAAAGATGTAGTACACAAATCCTGAGCAGTCAAAATGATCTGGTCCTGATTCTGTAGGCATGTAACCAGCACCCAACTTGCTTGTCGCAAGAAAGATTAGTTTGTCAGCTTTACTTATAATACGTGTTGTATTACTCGCTCCGTCCTGATAAGGCAAATCATCATTAGACTCTCTAAGTATGAGGATGATTTGACTCACATTATGATCTGGTATAATTTCACATGGTTCATTGCGACCAAGTGACAGAGTAAACTGTACAAGATCATCTTTGGCAACATCAATATGCATGATGCAATCCAACAATGTTTTATCTGTTTGTGCATGAAGTATGCCAATAAGTAAGAAAAATAAAATATTTTTCATCTGTTAAGAATCCATATTAAATCCAAAATTTATTCCATCCAAACTCTTGCTTTTTGTAATATTAATGTCAAAAGATACTGTTATCATTATTTTAAGATACCAAATATCTTGTGCCTAGATAGCTTCGGATATAGTATCCCAGTATATTTTTTTAATTAGCCTGCTCTGTCATTCTTTTCATAATAATAACTTTTTTAAGGTGACCAGAATTGGCGATTTTATCTATGGTTGTTATGCTTTTCTTGTTTTCTCTGGTTGTTATATCTTTCTTGTTTTCTATGGTTGTTGTATCTTTCTTGTTTCCTGTCTCTTCTTAACTCTTTGTGTCGTATATTATTACGAGGCTTGGCTCTATGATGATGTTTGTATTCATTATTGTTCCGGTAATAGCCATGATTTCCTACTCTTGGCGAATAACGATGTCCCTTATAGTATCTGTATCCACGGTCATAATAATGTCCATTTCTAAATCTTTGACCACGGTAAACATAATATCCGTCACGATAATCCCCACCATAATAATATCTGCCACCATGATAATAATAAGGTCGATCATAATAGCGAGGAGAATCATATACTCCCAACGTTGTCCCCAACATAGCACCAGTAGCTATACCGGCTATAAAATCCTGTTGGCCAGCAGCACTATTGGTAAAAAGTAATGCTGATGAGAGTGTAGCTATAAAACCTATCTGTTTAAGTTTTCTTCGAATCATTTGAACTCCTTTTATTAGTGTTAATTAAATTTATACCACGATACTGTGCGATAATTGTGTTATGGCCTCATGCGACCACCTAATCTTATTTTATAAACTCAACCACTTCTTCAAAAGGTAGTCTTAGTTGTGTTGGTTGTTCATTTACCCTGTAGCCAAACGGTACAATGACAGCTACTTGATACTTACTTGTGTCCAAAGCTAAAACATTTTCTACATTTTCTTTTTCAAATCCTTCTATTGGACAGGAGTCTATCCCTATAAAAGCTGCTGCTGTCATCATATTTCCTAATGCAATGTAGCTTTGTTTGGCTGTCCATGCATAAATGTTATCGTCACTACTTAGGATTTGTTCTAAGTGTTTGGCGTAGATATCCATGTAAAAGTCGAGGCTTTCCTGCGGCATTTCACGTCGTCTGAAACGTTTTTCAACCTGACCACTTTCTACTTTGGCAGATTCTATGCCAGCAAGTATGATGACCAGGTGAGAACAGGAAGTTACCTGAACCTGATTCCAGCAAAAAGGTCTAAGTTTGACTTTTAAGTCTTCATTGGTGATGACAAGAAATTTCCATGCTTCCATCCCAAAAGAGGAGGGAGATTTTCTTCCTGCCTCCAAGATGTAGCCAATCTCTTCATCATTGATCTTTTTATTTTCATCAAATATTTTACACGCGTGTCTAAAATCCATAGCTTTGCTAAAATCGTTTTGCATTGTTTGTCCTTTTGGTTTAATGCTGTAGATTATCGAATATATGATGGTGATGTCAAGGCTGAGTGAATATACTTCTAATGTAATTTATCTTATTATAATAAAAAATATGGAGAAAAATATGAAATATCTATTTGCAGTCTTTATGATGGCGGCATTACTACAGGCAGAGAGTTTTACATTGGAGAGTGATACACTCAGGGGACAGCTAAGTACGGAACAGGAGTTTAATGGTTTTGGATGTGAGGGAAAAAATATTTCTCCGGAACTTCATTGGTCAAATCCACCCAAAGGTACAAAAAGTTTCGCGCTGACCGTATATGACCCCGATGCACCAACGGGGAGTGGATGGTGGCACTGGCTAATCATCAATATTCCTGCTGATACAAATAAGATAATAGCAGATGCTTCAGATAAGCACGCTCTGCCAAAGGGTGCATTGGAGACGATGACTGACTATGGTTTTTCAGGATTTGGGGGTGCTTGTCCTCCTCAGGGAGACAAGGCTCATCGTTATGTATTTACCATACATGCATTGGATGTTGAGAGCTTACCCGTCAAGGCGGAAAGCAACAGTGCGTTGGTAGGCTTTATGATAAATAAACACAGTATCCAAAAAGCATCAGTAATCTCTTATTATCAAAGAAATTAAATGTTCAGTGTCACCTTTGTTATCTACTGAAGACAGAGTGCATATGCACCTGCTCGGAGGTTTTCATGCTTCATTGTGCTACGGAACTGCGACAAATATTGCCTAGACATACGAATAATATTTGTGACATTTTCCATCCTTGCTATAAACTATTTGGCTACAATGGCAAAAAATTTAGGACAAGTTGATGAAAAGAATTGGTGAAAAGAACTATAGCATTTGTTGGAAGTTCCTATTCTTACTAATTTAGGATGACGATGAAAGAGCAGCAGTATGAAAATAAACGTATTTATTATTGACAAAAAAGGGAAAGATAATCTTTATTCCGGATTGATAGAACATTATAAAAAGATATCAAAGCCTTTTGCAAAAGTAGAAGTCATTGAAGTGTTTGATAAGGAGATAGCAAAAGCACAGGATGTCTCTCCTCAGGCAGCCCAAAAAGCATATACAAAAGCGTTGGAAAAATATCTAGACTCTGGGATTAATATAGCACTAGATCCTTCTTCTAAAGAAGTGGATAGTCACGAATTTGCAAATCTGCTTAAGGATAGTCTTCAGGTAAATCTTTTTATAGGCGGTGCATACGGCTTTGAGAGAGGTTTTATAGACAAATGTAATAATGCTATATCATTTGGTAGAATTACGCTTTCACATAAACTTGTGAAAGTTGTTTTAATGGAGCAGGTCTTTAGGGGACTTACCATCAACAATAATCACCCATATCATAAATAGGAAGAAACCGATGTTGACAAAAATAGAGTTGAATGACTTTCAAAACAAATTACTAGACAGAAGAGTGCAGATAGAAAAAAACCTTAGAGGCACTACGCTTGAGTTGGAGGAAATGAGAGAGCTTGAATTGAATGATGAGGGTGACTATGCTGCAGCATCTGCAGAAACCATTGTGGATAGTGCTATTTTAATGCAACAGCGCAAAGAATTAAACGAAATTGAACTTGCTTTGGATAAAATAAAAAAAGGAACTTTTGGTATATGTGAAATGTGTGAGGAGCCTATCGGTTTAGCGCGCCTTAGAGTTAAAAACTTTGCACGTTTTTGTATTACATGTCGGGAGATCAGCGAAAAAAAACAAAAGTAAGGAGATAAAATGAGACTCGGACTATATAGTTTTGCCACTTTGGCACTGATGGGTATCGTTGCTGTGATTACGTATACTATCAATCCCAACCGTTATGTAATAGAAATAATGGGGGTTAATTTTAATTTTCCGGTAGCCGGGTGGATAGTTCTGCCTATGTTTATTTTATTTATTTCCACATTGGTTCATATGCTCATTTACGGCTTAAAAAATTATTTTATGCTTAAAAAATGGCAAAAAGATGCCAATACTTTGGAAGATGCACTCTACTGGTCTTTGGTCAATGAGCCAAAAGAGCAAAAGTATGCTATAGATATCTTGGGAAACTCTGCGTCATTATTGACAAAAGCATCATTGAGTGTTTCGGGCAATGTAGAAGGTTTGGCCCCAAGACTTACTCGTGTGGCTAACATGATACAGAAAATTAAAAATGGTGAATATGTTGACCTTAAGGAAGAAAAAATGTCGAAGGTCTTTCATGCGGGAAACCCAATTTTGATTCAAAACAGATTGAACCTCCTCAATACTGATGACAAGTTCGTTGAAGATGTAATGAAATCTACCTCTGAGTACTCAGATGAGGTGCGGGCAAAAGCACTTGAGATATTTGCAAATAAGCAGACGTTCGAAAAAGCACGCAAATATGTGAAAATTTTTGATGTGAAGAATTTTTTAGTGATGCTTGAGAGGGTAGGTCCGGAAAATACACTGGAATTAAGTCCTGAAATACTTAGTGAATTTGCAGATGCACTCAATCTGAACTGTGAAGACTTTGTTAAAATTGCTATAGTGACTAAAAAATACTTTAAACCTGAAGAAAATTTAACACTCTTTGGAAAGTACCAGTCAAACAATGATAATGCACAGCATGCCTATCTTTATCTGTTATTTGAATATGAACTTTTAGACCAGGTTGCCATTTTTCTTGAAGAGCAGGGCGAAGATGAATTTATGAAGTTTAGAGTACTGTATGAGCTTAAAAAAGAACATCATAAGTATAGGTTGGAAGATATTATTGACATACGTTCTATTTGTAATTAAATTAGTGTGTATGTCTAGAAATTTTTTTGCTATATGCAAACATAGCTATATAGAGCTATGTTATAAGGGTTAAGTATGGCTACGCTTGATTTTTCCAAACCCTTTTATGCTCTAGCTCCGCTTGCTGGATTTACGGATCTTCCTTTTCGTTGTGTGGTAAAAAAATTCGGCGTGGACCTTACCGTTTCAGAAATGATAAGCTCAAACGCATTAGTGCATCACTCTCAAAAAACATACCGTATGTTAGAAAAGAGCCCTGTTGAAAATCCATACTCCATACAAATTGCAGGGTCTGATCTGGACGTCATTAAACGCGCAGTGGAAATCATCAATGAAAGAGATGATGTGACTACTATTGATTTGAACTGTGGCTGTCCTGCGCCAAAGGTGGTCAATAATCTTCATGGCTCATCTTTACTTACCGATTTGCCCCAAATGGCTAAGGTAATTGAGACAATTAAAAAATACTCCAATAAAGAATATACTTCAGTAAAATTTCGCTTGGGATTTAATGAAAAAAACCATGAAGAGATTGCGCGCATATGCGAAGGAAGTGGTGCAGATTACATTGCTGTGCATGGAAGAACAAGAGCGGGCAGATATAAAGCAGCAGTGGATTATGATGCCATAGCCCAGATAAAGCAATCTGTATCTATACCTGTGCTTGCCAACGGTGATATAGACTCTCCTGCTAAAGCAAAATGGGTACTGGAACACACAGGTGCTGATGGAATCATGATAGGACGTGCAGCCATAGGCAAGCCGTGGATATTTAAGCAGATAAAAGAGGATATGGATGAGCCAAGCCCTGAACTTATCAAGGAAGTCGTTTTGGAACATTTTGACCAGATGATAGAACATTATGACAAGTATGGAGCAATCATCTTTAGAAAAAACCTTCATTCCTACTCCAAGGCCGGTTATCAAGGCGCCTCTGTCTTCAGAAATGATGTTAACCGCATAGAAGACCCAAAAGAGATGAGAGAGACTATAGAGGCATTTTTCTCCCAGTCTCTCATGGTTTAGACTTGATAATAATTAAATTATTTTTATATAAAATGGATTAAATTACCCATATTTTTTAATCAATTTAACTAAAATTTCACCGTCAATAAGTGTTATCTTTTTCTCCTCTGTAAAGGAGTAACAGTCTTTGGTGAAGCGGCTTGTGGTAACGACATAAACTTCATTTACCTCATATTCATACATGAGTCCATACATTTCCCTTATTACTTTGATGGTAACCAGTGCATCATCATAGCGTTTACACTGCACTATAGCAGAAATATTTTTTGCGGTAAAAGAGGTTTTTTGCATCCATATGTCTACTCCACCATCTGCACCTTTTTTTTCATTGCCAAGTACTTTCCATCCCATGTTGGAAAAAAGTTCCATTGTTAAAAGTTCAAAATCATCCCAGGAGAGACGTTTAAGTTTTTTTAATGTTTTGTTGCGCTTGAGTAAACTTTTGTGTTTAAAACGCTTAAATAGCACTTTTGCTTTATAAAGAAAGATTAAAAAGAAAAGTATCAATAATGCAATAGACTGTATCTGCAATGTTGTGTAATGTGTCATGTGCGTATTATAGTTAGAATTGTGAAGAAGAAGCAATAATATGTCGAATTGTCATATTTTGTTCTGGAAAGAATCCAGATACCTTATAAATATAAAGTAGCCATGATGTCTACCTGCATTGTTTTATTTTTATGATTTTAGTTTTTATAGTTCTTCCATGCTGTGTAGATTAAAATTACTGCAAACATCTAAGAAAAATGCTATAATCCCCACTTGATTTTTGGAGCTTAAATATGATGATAGAAGTAAGTCTTGTCGGTATATTTGTAGGCGCAATGTCCGGATTTTTTGGCATAGGCGGGGGAACAATACTTGTGCCTATACTCTTAGTTTTGGGCTTTGCTACAAAAGATGCCATCGGCATCTCTATTGTACAAATGGTATTTTCTTCTATATATGGCTCATATCTGAATCACAAAAAAGGTTCTCTAATTGTAGGAGAAGGTATTTTTGTTGGTTTGGGCGGATTTGTCGGCGGATTTGTCGGCGGATATGTTACGCAATATATTGCAGATATTGTACTGCAGATACTTTTTGTAAGTCTGGTTGTTTTTGCATTGTTTAGACTGCTTATTTCGAAACAGCATGAAGAGGGAAGTGTCACCAAGTCGCTTCATAAAGGATTATTATTTCTGATTGGTTTGGTGATAGGTGTTTTTGCCATCACATTAGGTGTGGGCGGCTCGATTGTTTTAACGCCTCTTTTGGTGGGATTATTGCATTATCCCATCAAAAAAGCAGTGAGTGCAGGACTCTTTTTTGTAGTATTTTCCTCCGTTGCGGGTATGCTCAGTAGACTCATAACTGGAACCATAGACTTTGAAAGCGGTTTTTTAATAGCCGTCACATCACTGTTTGGGGTATGGTTTGGCATATGGCTTAAAGAGTATGTGACATCGAGCAACCATAAGGTAGCATTGCTAATACTTTATGTCATCATTTTGATGATGCTAATCAAAAAAATATGGTTTTAAGAGTACAAAATGATAAAAAATAAATTTGAAACTAAAGAGATTAAAAAATGATGGATACCAAAAAAGACATGATACACGTTTATGGTGCAAGAGAAAATAATTTAAAAAATATCAATATAAGCATCCCTAAAAATAAACTGGTAGTTGTTACGGGTATTTCAGGTTCTGGGAAATCAACATTGGCATTTTCTACGCTTTATGCAGAAGGACAAAGACGCTACATTGAGTCTTTATCGAGCTATGCTAGACAGTTTCTGGGGCGTGTGGGTAAACCTGATGTAGATAAAATAGAGGGATTGACACCTGCCATCGCTATAGACCAAAAAACCACGTCAAAAAATCCGCGTTCTACAGTAGGAACGATCACAGAAATATATGATTATCTTAGATTACTTTTTTCTCGTGTAGGAGAACAGTATTGCCATGAATGCGGAAAGCCTATTTCTTCTATGTCTGCTTCTGACATCATTGAAGAGGTACTCAGGCTGCCTGATGGTGCGAAGCTTGTCATCATGGCACCATTGGTCAATGAGAAGAAAGGGAGCTTCAGCGATATGTTGGAGTCCTTGCGCCATAAAGGGTATGTACGCGCAATGATAGATGGAGTGATGGTACGTCTTGATGATGAGATAGAGCTTTCTAAGACCAAAAAACATACTATTAAAGTCGTAGTCGATAGAGTGGTAGTTAAAGAAGAGAGTCGTGACCGCATTGGGCAGGATATTGAGAAGGCACTCAAAGAGAGTTATGGCGAATTGGAGATAGAAGTGCTTAATCATGAAGAGTTTGAGCTGGATGCCCAGCATATCCATTACTCTGAGCATTTGGCATGTTTTGATTGTAAAATAAGTTTTGAACCTTTAGAACCGGTGAGTTTCTCTTTTAACTCACCAAAAGGCGCTTGTCCTACCTGTGACGGATTGGGGATCCGTTACGCTATAGACCTTAAAAAAGTGATAGATTCCGAACTTTCCATCGACAAGGGTGCGGTGAAGATTATGTATGGTTTCAACAAGGGCTACTATACGAAGTTTCTTAATGCTTTTTGTGAGCAAAACGATATAAATATCAATACTCCCTATGGTGAACTTGAAACACATCAGCAAAAAGCCATACTTTACGGTAACGGCGGTACGGTAGACTTTTTGTGGAAACGTCATAAGCTTTCTCGTGAGTGGCCCGGTGTCGTCAAATTTGCACATGATATGTTCAAGGAAGAAAAAGATCTCTCTGAATATATGACCGAAAAGGTTTGTGATAAGTGTGATGGACATAGGCTTAAGCCACAATCTCTGGCAGTGAAGATCGAAGGCTTGAATATAGCCAACATTATTGATATGCCCATAGAAAAATCCTATGCGTATTTTTCAGATAAGAACAATTTTTCTCATCTTAGTGAACAGCAAAAGATGATAGCTGAGTCTATACTAAAAGAGCTGGATGAGAGACTTTATTTTTTATATGATGTGGGACTGGGGTATATCACCTTGGGTCGTGATGCGAGAAGTATCTCGGGTGGCGAAGCGCAGCGTATACGTATCGCCTCTCAGATAGGCTCAGGACTTACGGGAGTCATGTATGTACTGGATGAGCCAAGTATAGGACTTCACGAGCGAGATACTATGAAGCTGATACGCACACTGAATTCTCTACGTGAAAAAGGAAATTCAGTCATCGTGGTTGAGCACGACAAAGAGACGATTTTGGCTGCTGACTACATTATAGACATTGGACCTGGAGCAGGTGCCTTTGGTGGTGAGGTGGTATTTGCAGGAGACGCGAAAAAATTGGTTAAAGCAAAAACGTTGACAGCAGATTATCTCTATGGTAAAAAAAAGATAGCGTATTCTCATGATAAGCCTCAAAAAGAATGGATAGAGATCAAAAATGTCACGCTCAATAATATTCAAAATCTTGATGCCAGAATTCCTTTGCAAAACTTCGTTTGCGTGACAGGAGTGAGCGGTTCAGGTAAATCTTCACTCATACTTCAAACACTTCTTCCTGTGGCAAGAGAACTGCTTAATCGTGCCAGAAAAGTCAATAAAATTGATGGTGTAGAGATTACAGGACTTGAAAAACTTGATAAGGTCATCTATCTTGACCAGAGCCCCATAGGACGAACACCACGTTCGAATCCTGCTACTTATACAGGCATGATGGATGAAATACGTAAACTGTTTGCCATGACAAAAGAAGCGGAACTTCGGGGTTACAAAATAGGACGTTTTTCGTTTAATGTTAAAGGTGGACGCTGTGAGAAATGCCAAGGTGACGGACAGATAAAGATAGAGATGCATTTCTTGCCTGATGTACTGGTAAGCTGTGATGCCTGTGGCGGGACACGTTACAATGCACAGACACGTGAAATCTTGTATAAAGGTAAATCAATCTCAGATGTGCTTGGAATGAGTGTAGGCGAGGCATTGGAGTTTTTTAAAGCCATTCCTGCTATTGCTGTCAAGCTTAAAACACTGACAGATGTAGGACTGGGCTATATTACGCTTGGGCAGAATGCTACCACCCTTTCAGGTGGTGAAGCACAGCGCATTAAGTTAAGCAAAGAGTTAAGCCGAAAAGATACAGGTCAGACACTTTACATTTTGGATGAGCCCACAACAGGACTGCATTTTGCAGATGTAGACAGACTTACGGGAGTGCTTCACCATTTGGTTGAACTTGGTAACTCTCTTGTGGTGATTGAGCATAACCTTGACATGGTTAAAAATGCAGACTACATCATAGACATGGGACCTGAAGGCGGCAATAAAGGAGGACTTATTATCGCAGAAGGGTCTCCTGAAAAATTGGCCCATGAATATAAAGATACCGGCTCATACACAGGGGAGTATTTGGCTAAAGAATTAAATCTGACTATGTAGTTCTTAGGGTCAGCGAAACTTTTTGACGTCCAATTTTCGCCTATCAACTACAAAGCCAAAAGCCATGCTTGCCATCAAAAAAGGAATGATAGCTGCTATTGTTTCATGTATCCTAAAAATTAAATTTTGGAACCTCTAACACTTAATAGGCTAGAATACAGAAAAAACTAGGCTTGTCTTTTGAAAACCATCACTATTATAGATACATTCGGCTTCTTCTTTCGTTCTTATTTTGCACTTCCTCCTTTGCGCAATAGCGACGGTTTTCCAACAGGACTGCTTACAGGGTTTATTAACCTTGTTGATTCTCTTCACCGTGACCACAGTACAGACTATTTGGTATTTGCACTTGATGCCAAAGGAAGAACATTTCGTAATGACCTTTATGCTGAGTATAAGGCTCATCGTGAAGCTCCACCGGAAGATTTGATCAAACAGCTTCCTATTGCCATAGAGTGGATAGAACAGATGGGTTTTGCAAATCTTTCGCGTGAAGGATTTGAAGCGGATGATGTTATTGCAACCGTGACAAAATTTGCGAAACAAAAAGACATCAAGGTGCGCATAGTTTCACACGATAAGGACCTTTATCAGCTTATAGATGATGGTGTAGTGGTGATGTATGACTCAGTGAAGAGAAAAGAGGTTGATGAAGAGGCTTGTGTCGAAAAGTTTGGAGTAAACCCTAAAGATTTTATCAATTTTCAAGCCTTGCTTGGGGACAGTTCAGACAATGTACCTGGCGTTAAGGGAATAGGACAAAAAGGTGCAAGCAAGCTTATCAATGAGTACCATACGCTTGAAGCCATCTATGAAGATATGGAAAACTGTGGTACGCCTCGTATTCAAAAACTCTTGCTTGAGGGTAAGGAAAAAGCTTTTTTGTCACGGGATCTGGTAACCATGAGTGAAGAAGTTTTTAAAGATGTAGATATTGAGAGTTTTGTATTTGAAGATAAAAACTATCTGACCTGTCTTATGGAAGAGTTTGAAATGTTTGAGATGAAGCAAGCCATCAAAAAGGCACAGGTTGGTCAGGAAGAGAGGGTAGCAACTGCTGTGCCCAAACCGGAATCTGATACCGTTAAATCTGTGAGTCCGACCTTGACTTTTGAAGCTATAACCTTAGATACAAAAGAGAAGTTACATGCGGCTATAGACAGCATACCCGCTGATGCGCTAGTGGCTTTTGATACAGAGACAACAGGGCTGGATACCAAAGTGGACAAAATGGTAGGATTCAGTTTTTGTGTTGATGTGCAAAAAGCCTACTATGTACCCATCGGACATAGTTACTTGGGCGTAGAAGAACAGGTAGACATTGAAGATGCGGTGGCTGCATTAAAAAAACTTATGACAAGAAACATCATAGGACAAAACCTAAAATTTGATTTTTCTTTGCTTTGTAACCAGTATGCTTTTGAAGAACTTACGCCACATGCCGATACCATGATTATGGCATGGCTTTTGAACCCTGGGAGTAAAGTAGGGCTCGATACCCTTGCTAAAACATTTTTCAAGTATGAAATGAAGCCTTTTAAAGAGATGATCAAAAAAGGAGAAGATTTTTCAGCCGTTGCCATAGAAGATGCAACTTTTTATGCTGCTGAAGATGCATGGATGACCTATCTTCTTTATGGAGCTATTAAAAAGAAAATGGAATTGGGTTCTTTAACACATCTTTTAAAAGAAGCAAAAGAGGTAGAATATCCGTTTATTAATGTGCTCATGCGTATGGAGCGTTTAGGGATAAAGATAGACCCAAGAAAATTTGAAGCCTTGCAAAAAACTTTAAGTGAAGATCTGGCAAGACTCACAGAAGAGATTTATGTATTGAGTGGGGCAGAGTTTAACATTAGATCTACGCAGCAGTTGGGAGTGGTGTTGTTTCAGCAGTTAGGACTCAAAGGCGGCAAAAAAACCAAAACAGGCTACAGTACCAATGAAGCCGTACTAAGCTCACTTGTGGGAGAACATCCCGTGATAGAAAAAATACTAGAATACCGTGAATACCAGAAGATGCTCTCTACCTATGTTGAGCCTTTACTTAAATTGGCAAATGCGGATGCACATAGTCGTATCTATACTTCTTTTGGGCAAACGGGTACTGCTACAGGGCGTTTAAGTTCACGTGATCCAAACTTACAAAACATTCCTGTACGCTCGGCACTTGGCCGCTCTGTTAGAGAGGCATTTGTTGCTAAAGAGGGCTATAAACTTGTCAGTATAGATTATTCTCAGATAGAACTACGATTACTGGCACATTTCTCTCAAGACGCTGCCTTGCTTGATGCGTTCAACAAAGGTGTGGACATTCACTTGGCTACGGCTGTTAAACTTTTCGGTGAAGAGGAAGCACCGGCAAAACGTAATTATGCAAAGTCTGTGAACTTTGGTTTACTCTACGGCATGGGGCCCAAAAAACTCTCTGATGAGATTGGTATCAGCACCAGTGAAGCTAAAGAAATTATTAGCAATTATTTTGCTTCATTTCCTACGGTAAAAAACTTTTTAGTAGGGATTCAGGAACGTGTAAAAATAGACGGCTACGTAGAAACCATACTGAAACGTAGACGTCTGTTTGACTATGAGAGTGCTAATGCCATGATGAAAGCTTCATTTATGCGTGAATCGGTCAATACCGTTTTTCAAGGAAGTGCTGCTGACCTAATAAAGCTATCCATGAATCATATAGACAGTATGATACAAGAAGAAAACCTCGATGCCTTTATGCTTTTGCAAATCCATGATGAACTTATCTTTGAGATTAAAGAAGAAAAAGTGGAAGAGATAAGCAAACGTTTTGTGCATACGATGAAAAATGTTCTGCAATTAGACGTGCCACTTGAATGTTCTGTAAGTGTCGGTGACAGCTGGGGAGAGTTGAAATAAAGATTTATGTAAAATAACTGCATTTAAAATGGTGAATAAAAGGTCTTAAATAAAATGGCATTAAGTTGGAACGAGATAAAAAACAGAGCGATAAACTTTTCCAAAGAGTGGGAAAGTGAAGAGAGAGAACATGCGGAGTCACAAAGTTTTTGGAATGAGTTTTTCAATATTTTTGGCATCAGCAGAAAGAGAGTTGCCTCTTTTGAAGAGCCTGTTAAAAAGCTCGGCGAAAAAAGAGGGCGGATTGACCTTTTTTGGAAAGGTGTTTTGCTAGTTGAGCATAAATCAAAAGGCAAAGATTTAGACAAAGCCTACACGCAAGCACTTGACTATTTCCCAGGATTAAAAGAAGCAGAACTTCCGAAGTACATTCTCATTTCCGACTTTGAAATCTTTCGACTTTATGACTTAGAAGAGAACACCACACACGAATTTAACATAAATGAACTCTACAAAAATGTAAATCTTTTTGGTTTTATTGCAGGATACACAAAACATAAAGTTGTCGCAGAAGACCCCGTAAACATAAAAGCTGCCCTGCTTATGGGAAAACTTCACGACGAACTCAAAAACATAGGTTACGATGGGCATCCGCTAGAGCATTTTTTGGTAAGGCTTCTGTTTTTGCTTTTTGCAGAAGATACAGCGATTTTTGAAAAAAGAATTTTTACAGAGTTTATAGAAGATAAAACGCATGAAGATGGAAGCGATATAGGAAGTAAGCTGGCAGAACTTTATCAGGTTCTCAACACTCCGACGAACAAAAGACTCAAAAATATAGATGAGAGTTTAAGTGTTTTTCCTTATGTAAATGGAAGATTGTTTGAAGAGTTTTTGCCGATAGTTTCATTTGATGCCAAGATGCGAGAGGCACTTTTGGAGTGCTGTTATCTTGATTGGGCGTTGATAAGCCCTGCAATATTCGGCTCACTTTTTCAGTCCATCATGGACAAAGCTCACAGACGAAATTTAGGGGCGCACTACACAAGTGAGGGCAATATTTTAAAACTCATAAAGCCTCTGTTTTTGGATGAACTTTATGAGCGATTTGAGAAAATAAAGACAAATAAAAAGAAGCTCCAAGAGTTTCACAAAGAACTCTCAACACTCAACTTTTTTGACCCGGCATGTGGAAGTGGAAACTTTCTCATTCTCTCCTACCGAGAGTTACGCAAACTAGAGTTTGAGATACTCAAGCTACTTCACAAAGAAAATGTACTCGACATTGATGCCATAGTTTGGTGTGATGTTGACCAGTTTCACGGCATAGAGGTCGAAGAGTTTGCCGCGCAGATTGCAAGAGTTGCCATGTGGCTGATTGACCATCAGATGAACATGATGATAAGTGAGTATTTCGGGCAATACTTTGCAAGGCTTCCACTCAAAAAAACGGCAAATATAGTGCATGGAAATTCGCTTACGATTGATTGGGAAGAGGTCGTTTCTAAAGATAAACTCTCTTTTATTCTTGGGAATCCGCCGTTTATAGGACATCATTTACAGTCTGTTCAGCAAAAAAAAGAACTAACTTCTGTCTTGCATGATATTAAAGCTTCTGGGGTAATGGATTATGTTTCTGCATGGTTTTACAAAGCATCAGAATATATTCAAAATACTAAAATTAAAGTAGCTTTTGTTTCGACTAATTCAATTGTACAAGGAGAACAAGTTGGAATTTTATGGAGTGTTCTTTTAAATAAATATAAGATAAAAATTCACTTTGCACATCAAACTTTCAACTGGAGTAACGAAGCAAAGTCAAACGCTGCTGTTCATGTTGTGATTGTTGGATTTGCAAATTTTGATAGTGAAAATAAAAAGATTTATGAGTATGAAAATATAAAAGGTGAAGCACTTGAAAAGAGTGTGAAAAACATTAATCCTTACTTAGTAGAAGCTCATGATATTGTTGTGACAAATCGAAGTAAGCCTTTAGCAAATGTATCAGCAATGAAGTATGGAAGTAAGCCAACAGATGGTGGGTTTTTCCTTTTAACAGATGAAGAAAAAAATGAAATTATTTTCAAAGATGCGAATGCAGAAAAATTTATAAAACCATTTTTAAGTGGACGAGAGTTTCTTCGAAATATCAATAGGTGGGTTATTTGGTTAGTTGGTGCAAATCCAAGTGATTTAAAACAATCTCCTGAAATTTTAAAAAGAGTTGAACAGGTTAAGCAATTTCGTTTAAACAGTAAAGCTCAATCAACAAGAGATTATATTTATCATACTTTATTTAGACAAGTGACTCAACCTGAAAGTAGTTTTATTTTAGTTCCAAGAACTACATCAGAAAATAGAGAATATATACCTATGGGATTTTTTACTAAAATTTTTATTGTAGGTGATACTTGTCAAGCTATCCCAAACGGTGATTTATTCCTTTTTGGAAATTTAACATCATTAATGCATATGGCATGGGTGAAATATACATGCGGAAGACTCAAAAGTGATTACAGATATTCAAAAGATTTAGTTTATAACAACTACCCATTCCCAAAAAATGTAAGCCAAAAAAACAAAGAGCAAGTAGAAGAAAAAGCACAAAAAGTTTTAGAAATCAGAGAGAGTTTTAAAGAGAGCTCACTAGCCGATCTCTATGACCCATTAGCCATGCCCCCAACCCTAAAAAAAGCCCACCAAGAGTTAGACAAAGCAGTAGACAAATGTTACACAAACAAAAGCTTCAAAAACGACAAAGAACGCATAGAATTTTTGTTTGCGTTGTATGAGGAGTATTTGGGTGATTTTGTGCAAAATTGACAAATCAAATAATATTAACTATAATACTCCAAATAGTACGATTAAGGATACGATATGGTAATATCTGCAAATGAGTTAAAAGTAAAAGGTATCTCTTTGTTGGATGGTATGTTCAAGACGCTTGATGAAGTGCTTATCTCGGTAAGAGGAAAAAATAAATATGTCATCGTTGATATGGAGCGTTATACGTATCTGCGGGAGTGTGAACTTGAACATGCGCTACGAGAAGCACAGGAAGACATAGCAGGCGGCAACTACAAGACGTTGAGCTCAAAGGAACATTTTAAAGTCTTAGACAATGCCTTACAGGATTGATTATACCGATAGCTTTGAGAAAAAGTTAATCAAGTTTTTGAAAAGGCATAAAGACATTGTGCCAAAATATAAAAAAACGATTTTACTGCTTGAGGCTAATCCTTTTCATCCTTCATTACGTTTACATAAACTGACAGGAAAACTTGAAGCATTACATTCAGTTTCATTAGATATACAGTATAGAATAACGATAGAGTTTTGTATCCAAGATGAAAGAATTGTTCCTGTGAGTATTGGAACACATGATGAGGCGTATTGAAATGGAAAGAGAAAAATAGATGAATCCAAAAAAAATAAACGATAACTTTGTACAGTTGCCACGAGGTTCTTTCCTTATGGGGTCTAAAGATGCGCTTGCCAAAGAAAATGAAAAACCAGCGCACGAGGTACATATAAATTATGATGTAGCAATGAGTAAATATCTTGTAACAGTGGAAGATTATATGCTTTTTGCCCAAGCTACAGGAGCAGAAGTGCCTGAAGAAAGACATGAGCATTTAGGTTTTTATGTACCTGTGCGTCGTGTGCGTTGGACAGATGCAAAAGCATACTGCACATGGAAAACACAAAGAGAAGGTATGACCTACCGTTTACCCACTGAAGCAGAGTGGGAGTATGCCTGTCGCGCAGGCAGTACAGACAAGTACTGTTTTGGAAACGACAATACATTGTTGGGTGAGTATGCCTGGTATATCGGAAACTCAGAAGGCTTGACGCATGATGTAGGCACAAAAAAACCAAATGCATGGGGACTGTATGATATGCATGGAAATGTGTGGGAATGGTGTTCTGATCATTATGCGCAGACGTATAGCAATGCGCCTTTTGATGGATCAGCATGTAAAGAGGCGAGTGAAAAAGGAAGGGTGCTGCGCGGTGGCTCTTATAATGCAAATGCAGATAAATGCTCATGTACATCAAGGATAAACCTTGGTTCAGGAGGAAAGAATTACTTTATAGGTTTTCGGGTGCTTGTAGAGCTTTAATGTAACATTTATAGTGTCTAAATGTAATAACAAGAGTCAAACTATCCGAATTAACAGTTGGTTAGTAAACATCCGTTATAATCTTTTTAATCATGGCCCAAGGGTCAATCTGGAAGGATACTAGAGATGAAATATATTTTTTCTATGAAGATGGCAGTCTTAATGCTGTTTTTATTTGGGGTATTGATAGGTGTTGCGACGTTTATAGAAAACGACTATGGAACACAAACAGCCAGGGCGCTTATTTATAAAGCACAATGGTTTGAGGTATTTTTGGCTTATTTTATAGCCATATTGATTTACAATATGATCAAAGTCAAATCCTACAAGACCAAGCCTGCTGTTTTTCTCTTTCACTTTTCATTTATTGTTATTGCTTTAGGGGCACTGGTTACGCGGTATGCCGGATATGAGGGAGTTATGCACATTCGTGAAGGCGAAGCTAGCAAGGTGATGGTTTCTGAAGCTAATGTGCTACAGATTCATGCAATGCAAGGTGATGAAAATGCTTCGTATGAGAAAGAGCTTTATCTTTCAACTATGACATCCAACAGTTTAAGAGAAAGTCTTAGCGTAGGTGATAAAAAGGTGAATATTGAACTTGTCAAATATATGCCAACAGCACAAGAAATCGCCGTAGCATCAGAGGAGGGAAAAAAACTTCTTGAGTTGAAAATTTCAACAGGACAGCAAGGTGAAATTTATTACTTGGCTAAAGGGGAGAGAAAAGACCTTGGCTCGTTTTATATAGGGTATAACGTTGAAGCAACAACCGATAAGCCCACATTTCTAATTGAGGATGCAGCCAAAGGCTATAAGGTAAATTTCCCTTTCGTCTTGCAGACACTCAATATGAATGACCAAATATCTGGCGAACTTCAGGCTGGTAAAAATGATTTTAAAAATAGAATGCTATACCGTTTTGGTACCAATGCCATTGTATTGAAAGATGTGCATGAAAAAGCTATTGTGAAGCTAGACTCTCATGACATTAAAACACAGAGCGGACAGGCTGAATATATGCAGTGGAAAGTCTCCGTAGGTGACAAAAGCCAAATGATTACAACACGCCCCTATAAAGGAAAAGTAGGCAAAATAGAGAAAATGGATTTAAACGGTGTTCATATAGACATGCGTGTGGGCGCAAAAATGATAGATATACCATTTAGCATAAAACTTGAAAACTTTGAGTTGGAGCGTTACCCTGGCTCAATGACGCCTGCATCATACTCGAGCGATGTGGTACTTATAGATAAAGAGCAAAATATCAATATGGCGTATAAAATTTATATGAACCATATACTGGACCACAGAAACTACCGTTTTTTCCAATCTTCGTATGATCAGGATGAAAAAGGTACAGTACTTTCAGTCAATCATGATCCGGGGACATGGCCTACTTACATAGGATATATTTTACTTGGACTTGGAATGATCTGGTCTTTGTTTGCACCCACGGGAAGATTTCAGAAATTGCTTAAAGGAGCAAGAAAATTGCAAGCATCTGCTGTGGCAGCAGCAGCGGTAGTACTTTTAGCATTTAGTCCGCAAAATCTTCATGCAGCATCGCCATTAATTGATGAGGAGATGCTAAAAACGATGCAGTCCTATGATGTATCACATGCGAAAAACTTTGGAAAACTTGCTGTGCAGGATCATCAGGGACGTATGAAACCTATGGATACGGTCGCACATGATGTTATCGCTAAGATTACGGGAAGATCGGTGCTTTTTGATCTTGAGCCGACGCAAATGTTGCTGGGTATGATCATGCAGCCCGGACTTTACCAAAATGTTCCGATGATCAAAATAGGACACAAAAAGATAGCTCTGACACTGGGACTTCCTGAGGAGACACAGTATGCAAAATTTACAGACTTCTTTTTAGAGGCAGACAACAGTTATAAGATTTTTGATGCAGTAACTCAGGCTAGTCAAAAGAAACCATTGGAGCAGACACAATACGACAAAGAACTCATCAAGATAGATGAAAGAGTTAATGTTGCATTTATGGCGTATCAAGGCTCACTTTTGCGCATTTATCCAAAACCTGAGGATGTCAATAATAAATGGATGGCACCTATGGACGCCATAAAAGAGTATCCAAAAGAGCAGTCCGATGAAGTAAAAATGAGTATTGCAGCTTATTTTAGGATGGTAGCAGATGGGCTTCAAAAAGGTGATTGGAGCAATGCTGATTTAGCACTTAAAGGTATCCGTCAGTATCAGGAAAAATATGGTTCGGCAGTGATTCCAAGCCCAAGTCACATTGATATGGAAATCAAATATAACCAATTTGGACTCTTTGGAAAACTCGTTCCTCTTTACCTTTTGCTGGGACTTGTGCTACTTATCTTTGCATTTATTCATGTACTCAAACCAACCTTTTCTATGAAGTGGATTATGCGTGGAGCATTAACTCTTTTGATTATCGGGTTTGGCATGCATATCATTGGATTGGGTATCCGTTGGTATATTGCCGGACATGCACCATGGTCAAATGCTTATGAGTCTATAGTGTTCATCGCAGCCTCTACGGTACTTGCTGGGGTTATTTTGGCTAGACGTTCGCCTTTTGCTTTGGCAGGGACTGCAATTTTGGCAGGTGTTACGATGGGTGTGGCGCATATGAGCTTCATTAACCCGGAGATTACCAATCTAGTGCCTGTACTTAAATCTTACTGGCTTATGATACACGTGGCAACGATTATTTCGGGTGACGGCTTTTTTGGATTGGGTTCTATCTTGTCTCTTTTGGTCCTTATCTTATATATCTTAAGAGGAAAAAATGGCAACGAAAACATAGACCGCTCCATCAAAGAGCTAAGCAATCTTTCTGAAATGGGACTCATTATAGGTCTTTTTTTACTTACGATAGGAAATTTCCTTGGCGGTGTCTGGGCAAATGAGTCATGGGGACGCTACTGGGGCTGGGATGCTAAAGAGACTTGGGCCGCCGTTACTATATTGATTTATGCGATGGTGCTTCACTTGAGATTTATACCTGCGCTAAAGTCAAACTTCATCTATAATGTTGCATCAACATGGGCATACTCCACGGTACTGATGACATACTTTGGGGTAAACTACTATCTCTCAGGACTGCATTCTTATGCTGCGGGTGACCCTGTGCCTATCCCTATGTGGGTCTATTATGCAACAGCAGGTTTGTTTGTTTTGACACTGCTTGCTTCTAGAAACAGAAAACTGGCATAATCTCATTTTCTTATCCTCGTGTTAACCATGAGGATAACTTTCACAACTCCAAGCTTTTTCCCCTCAATTTATATTATAATTATTTATATTTTTTAATGAAGGAGAAAGAATGCTAGAAGAGTTTAAAAAGTTTTTAGTTCAGGGAAATATGGTAGATATGGCAGTTGGCTTTATTTTTGGCGGTGCTTTTGCAACAGTAGTGAAATCAATGGTGACCAACGTGGTGATGCCACCGGTAGGTATGCTGATGGGGAAAGTTGATTTTTCACAGCTTTTTATTGCATTGGATGGCAATGAATACGCGACGATAGAAGCATTGGATAAGGCCGGTGCTCCTGCTGTAAAGTATGGGTTGTTTATCAATGATATAATCTCATTTATTATTTTAGGTCTTGTTGTATTTATGTTTATCAAGGCATACAATAAACTAAAAGAACCTGAACCTGAAGTTGTAGTTAATATAAAAACATGCAGTGAATGTGCTGAAAGTATCCCTCTTGCGGCTAAAAAATGTGGACATTGTGGCAATACAGATGTCTGATGTGTATTTGATGCATTTAAAATATGAATAATTTAGACACTCTTTTTATTTGCACTTTTCATACCTATCATACTCATAAATCTACCAGAGCATCCTTGCTCTTTTCGGTAAGAGAAAAATCGCTCTGTATGGCAAGAAGTGCAAGTATGGCTCATTTCAATATTTTCTTCTTTGAGTCCGGTGGCTAAGAGTTGTTGTTTATTGATGAAGGGTAAGTCTAGCATGTATTTTTCACCTCTTTTTGTAAAGCCCTTAAGTGTGTCAAAGAAGTGTTCTGCAACATCTTTGCCTACTTCATAACAACAACGACCTATAGATGGTGCGATACCAGCTATGATGTCTTGCGGATTGCAACCATACACGTCTATCATTTTATGTACAGTTTTAGAGACTATATGCATGTTTGTACCCCTCCATCCCGCATGAATGGCAGCTATAACTTCTTTTTCTTTGTCATAGAGAAGTATGGGTACACAGTCTGCAGTGAGTATGTTGAGGATGACACCTTTAACGTCTGTTATGAGAGCATCACAATTCTCTATGGCATCCTCAAGACTCTCCCAGCCTTTGGTCTTTTTTTGGGTAATGATCTTTATTCGGTCACTATGGGTTTGATTTGCAACAATGTAATGCAGCGGTTCATCACTATTTAGGAGGTTTGAGAGTCTATGCCTATTGCCCACTATATGTTCGATATCTTCACCTGTATGTAAAGCAAGACTGAAAGCGTAGGGTAAATCATTTGATTTTGTAGTCACAGCATGTAATAGGGAAGGGTATTTCTTAAAGTGCTGAAAGGTAAAAAAATCAAGCATGACACTCCTTATATCCTTTTTGATATAATACCCTAAAAAATAGGATGTAGTATGGAATCTTGGTTTGACTTTGACAGACGTATCTTTAAGCATTTTTCTTATGTTCTCATGCTGCAACTCATTCCTCTTTTTGTAATATCATCTTGCCTTATTAGTGAAATAAACCCATATCTTTTTACAAAACAGATGATATATTATTTTCTCGCATTTATTATATTTTCTGTTTCTGTTTTTGTACCATGGCGACAGATTATGTGGTGGTTTGTACCACTTCTCTATATAAGCAACTTAGTTTTGCTCATAGCTGTAGAGTTTGTAGGTAAATCCATACTTGGGGCACAAAGATGGATAGAAATCCCCGGATTGGGCGTAACTATTCAGCCTTCAGAATTTATGAAAGTAAGTGTTTTTATGTTGCTTGGATACCTCATAAGCAGAAATCCTCCCAAAGAACAAGGGTATGGTGTTTTCCAGTTTATTAAACTCTCTATAGTGATTATTATTCCTTTCTTACTTATTGCTAAAGAGCCAGACCTTGGGACGGCATTGGTGTTGCTTATCACCGGGTACGGTATTTTGTTTGTAGTGGGTATAAACTGGAAAGTATGGACTACTATTTTTATCATACTTGGGCTTTCTGCGCCATTACTTTACGGGCAACTAAAGCCTTATCAAAAGCAACGTGTAGTTGATTTTATAGGAAAGCCAAGTTACCATGTGAGGCAGGCACTTATCGCCATAGGTTCAGGTGGACTTGAAGGAAAAAGTAAAGAAGATTCCACACAAACACAACTTAAATTTCTACCCGTATCTTCTACAGATTTTATCTTTGCTTATTTGGGTGAACGATTTGGATTTAAAGGGATGATCACTGTAGTTGTACTTTATATGCTGCTTATTTTTAATTTGCTTTATATTTCAGCCAAATATGCCAATGACTATCTTATTAAAGTATTTGCCTCCGGATTGGCCTTTTTATTTTTTGTCTATATGGGCGTGAATGTCTATATGGTCATAGGTTTAGCCCCTGTAGTGGGGCTTCCTTTGCCTATGTTTAGCCATGGCGGGACCTCATTTATTATATTTGCAGTAATTTTTGGAATTTTACAAAATTTAATTGCATTTAAAGACTACAACCGATATAATACCGACTCGAAAATAGTTATGATTTCGAAAGATAAACCAGCATTAAATTAAGGGTCGGTAGCTCAGTTGGTTAGAGCACTCGGCTCATAACCGAGTGGTCGAGAGTTCGAGTCTCTCCCGACCCACCACTATACAATCCCCACTATATCGACTGTTTTAAGACAATCATGAAAATTAAATTTAGTTTAAGTTTTATTTTGGATTTCAGTTGGGACTTCAATTCGCACTCCGTTCCTATTTATTCACCAATTCAATCAACAAACCATCACTAAATTTCTTTTATATTTACATCTTGCACGATCGCTAGAACATGTGATGAAGAGAATGATAAGCTTTTGAAAAAGTGATTTTTTTGCTTCGGTTTAGCAAGAGAGTCTTTATAAATATAGCATCTGAAATAGAATTTTGAACAGTTCCACTCAATTAGTGATTGTAATTCAATCGATGGAACTTAAATCAACTAAGTTTCTTTTTCCAATAACTTACCCAAACTTCACAAAGTTCTTCATCTTTACAATTTCTATATTCTGCAGGAATATTTCTTCTTAATTTTACATACATATCATTATTCAAGTTTCTGTTTTTTATTATATTATCAAAACCCGTAGCTCCCTGTTGATGAGCTCCATAAACTGTAAAAGCATCAATTTTATGACCTTTTGTTCGAAGACATCTAACATTGTCTAATAATAAGGCTTTAAAAATTTTATCTTGGTTATTTGGCTCTTTCCAAGAATAATGATTGAGATCAAGTTTTTTTGAATAGTATGTTGCCGTAGCTGGCGTGATTTGATATTTACCATATGCTCCAGTTTTTTTATTAACTGCTGTATAGTTTCCATTAGGTGTTTCAACTTCAACTATTTTTTTAACAATATTATTCATATTAGTATTAGTATGATTCATATTAGATTGCGTAGTCTTGGAAGAACAGCCTTGAATCAATAAAAAAGAAATAAAAATTAATACAAATAATTTTAAATTAACCATAAATCTCCTTTTATGAGGAATAATATCATTATTTTTACACAACTGAGGCTTAAATAAAAAAATTCAGGTTGAAAAGTTAATAAAATCCCGTTATCATCGTAGTTTTAAAGGGATTATCTACAGATGGCTGTAAAAAATGTCCATATTGTTAATCAAATAACGTGACTCTGCCAACCTAAAAAGACTATTTGAAAATGAAAAGTATTTTAGTTCTTTACGAGAGTTTGAAAAGAGTTTATATGAAGTACTTGTTTCTGGTAGGGACAGTAAAATATGTCTCCATCTAGATATTCTAATCGCCAATTCTAATCACTAATACAATTCCCACTTGAATAAGTAACCAATATTTTAGCTAAATCTCCCCCAGAAGCATAAAATGTTATGCAATTATTTACCACCTTTGATGTCGGAACGTAGCGCCAATGTTTTGGGGTAGGGGTTCATAAAGGTTTGGTCCAGCAGATAATGAATATTGTATTTTTTTGCGTAGAGCGAGATGGTTGACAAGGGAACAATGAGAGGAATTATCTTGTTGGAATAGTCATCTATTTGGGTATGGAGTGTCTCTTTTTCACTCGCAGTAAGCTCTTTTTTAAAAAAACCTGTGAGATGCTCAAGGACATTTCTGGTGCGTTTAATGCTACTTTTGCGACCGATAGCAGTTTTGAATCCAAACTCATATGTATTCATCAGTATTTCAAAAGATAGGTTTTTACGATTGGAAACAATGTTGCCTAGTTCTCGATAGAGAACCTCATCTTTGGATTGAAGCATAAATTTATGTATTGTATGAAAATGTACAAGTTTGCCCAGTGTAGGTGTGTTTGCCTTGAATTGCTCAAAGGCATCATAGGCAAAGAGTTGCATCACAAAATTCTCACGTAGCCATGCATCATGAAGTCTGCCTTCGTCTTCGATAGGAAGGAGTGGGTAACGTTCGCGACACAGTGCTGCAAAAACTCCATCTTCTTTGCCATAACTCATTCCATTTTCACGATAAACTAGACTGTTTTTTATACCACAACTGGGAGATTTTGATTTTAAAATAATACCAGACAGATGTTCTTCTTCAAGTTTTGAGAGTTCAGCATGACTTGTTTGCATTAGGGCATCGGTGAGATCTTCCCCTGTTTTACTGGAGTGCACCCGTATGCTGTTGTCAATATATACGAGTCGTACGGTAGGGCGCGGTGTTCCAAACGCTAGATGCTCAGGGCAAAATGAAATGAACGTTGCAAATTTCCCCAGTTCATCAGTGATGAAATGGTCGTGTTTATGTCCCGCATCAAAGCGAATTTTTTCACCCAACAGGCAAGCGGATACGGCGATTTTCATGATTTGACTCCTTTAAATAAATGTCGAAAATGTTTGGCCCCGTCTTTGGAGCTTTCTACTGTCTCTTTGATGCCATCAAAGCTAAAACAAATGCGGCTTTGGTCAATGGTTTCCATCTCATTGATGGCATTAAGATTAATAATATACGAGCGGTGAATTTGCAAAAATCCATGGGATTCAAGCAAGATTTTAACATCCGATATTTTTTTTGGATAATAAGAGAACCCCTCTTTGGATCGTAGCATGACTTCGGCTAAATCCGCTTTAACGTAAAATATATCTTCTGGACGCAAGAGGTAGTGTGTATCACCTGCTTTGCTGATGAGGCGTAATTCAGGCATGGAATTTTTGACATTAACACGTTGAAGTGAACGCTCGAGCATTTGGGAAGTGTAGGGTTTGAGCAGGTAGTTTACTGCGCCTACATCGAACGCTTTTAGGGCATAATTTTCATAGGCTGTTTGGTAGATAATCGCCATTTCTTCGTGTATATAGCGAAGTGCATATCCTAGCTCAATGCCATCCATATCACTCATTGAAATATCTAGTATGGCTAAATCAAATGATTGAGCATGAGAATGCTCAAGTGCCTCACTTGCGCTTAAGGCTTGCGTGATCGAGGTATGACCCAAAGAGGTTAATAACCTTTGTAAGCGAGAGAGAGCGAGAGGTTCGTCGTCAACGATGAGAATATTCATGACAATCCTTTAATGTGATGAGATATGAGGGTGGACCGAACGAGACAATTTCAAGATTACCACGGCAGAGGTGAGATAATCGCTCCTGTAGGTTTGATAATCCAATGCCAAAAGCTGCAGAGGTAATCTTAGTGCCATTGTTGGAGACACGGATACGGAGCATTTTTTCGAGAGTGATACAAATGGTAATAGTAAAAGGTTCGATCGATTTTTTCATTCCGTGCTTAATGGCATTTTCGCATAACAGTTGAATGGAAAATTTTGGAATAGGATGTTTCAAAACGCTTTCGTCAGTTTCAACTTCCAATGCAATGGATCCATTGAAACGGATATTTTCCAAATCAATGTAGTCATACACATTTTGAAGTTCTTCGCTGAGCGGTATGAGCGCTTTTTCACTCATGGTGTTGCGTAAAAAGGCTGAGATTTTCAATACTGCGGCTTCGGCTTTATCGGGATTTTGATGAATGAGCTCTGCCAAAGAATTAAGAGCGTTAAAAAGAAAATGAGGATTGAGTTGTGTTTCCAGTGAGCTGACGCGACTGTGGACAAAAAGTGCATCAATGTGATCCTTTTCATTACGTGTTTTGACAAAACGATAAATCAATGCCCCGATGA
The DNA here is from genome assembly GCA_024637255.1 of Sulfurovum sp. Taxonomy (GTDB): domain Bacteria; phylum Campylobacterota; class Campylobacteria; order Campylobacterales; family Sulfurovaceae; genus Sulfurovum. The sequence goes on along the minus strand of JAGXFO010000005.1, from coordinate 6,193 downwards.
GATAGGTGAGAATTCCCACCATAGAGGCACTTTGATAAGGATGCGTTTGAAAAAGAGGCACCATAGGAATAGAAGTTATATGAACAAGGGCGTAGGTGCTAATCGTCCCAAAAAATCCCGATAATAATGAAAAAATAGCCGCAATACTGTTCCACCATGGCTTGGAGATGCGTGGCAAAAGATAGCTGTTCATTGTGCTGACAAAAATAAAGGAGAAAAAAGTGATGAAAAATCCTAAAATTACTCCAAAAGTTGCACCAAAAAAAGGAGAAATTTTCAAAAGATGGTAGGCTAAAAGTGATAAAAAAGCAGAAAAAACAACGCCAATCAGTAAAACACCTAGCCAATCCTTGCGAGTGATTTGAAGTTCATTCATGATAATAACCGCATTAGATTAAATGCACCCATAGCAACTCCAGGCCACCCTTGTGCCGCATAGGAGCTGTCGCCCACTTGGTAAAATCCCTTAATTGGTGTATCGTTTGACGGCATAAATGGAAGAAAATTTTTAAAACTCACGGCATTTCCTCCTAGTTGTGTTCGGTTAAGATACCGAGCGAATGTTTTTGGGGTTGCCGCAAAACTCTCAATAATCTCTTCAGAATCTATGCAAAGTATATCACAAACGTACTTCTGAAGTAACTGTGCAAGGAGTTTTTTTTGGGCGCGATAGCGTGAGGGCTCCAAATGAATCCATTCTCTGGAATCAGTGTGAATGGAAGCGGTGACACTGATATAGCCTTCTGGTGCCATGGTGCAATCGCGTGTATCGCTAAACGAAACAAAGAGCGCTTTAGAAAGCATATGTGGCAGATTTTCTGCTGCAATGAGTTGATAATGATGGTGAAATCTTTTGTTGGTTTTGAGAGTAAGATACAGAACATAAGCACTTTGATGATTGTTGAGTTTTTCGTATTTTTCATAGTATTTGATAATTTTTTGATCCTCAAAGTAGCGTTTGCTGTCGTAGTGTGTAGTTCCCATGATGATATTTTGGCTTTCAATAATCCCTTGTGGAGTACTTAGGATAAATCTGTCTTTACGGTGTTCAATGTGTACGACTTCACAAGAGGTACGAATATCGTTCACGCGAGAAACAAGTGTTTCGCACACTTTTCCCATTCCTCCAACCGCATAATGTGTTTCATTGAATGTGTAGCTCAGTGCCAAAGCAGCAGTAAAAAAATTAACGTTCTTGCCTGTTTCTTGCGTAACAATTAAAATCTGTGCTTCCAAAAAATCACGATACTTTTGGGTAATACCTCCATAAAATTTATCAATAAAACGGTCCGCATTTCCCCAAAAGTATGGATAAAATGTTTTCAGCACAGGCGAGAGGCTCATAAGCGAAAATAGTTTTTTGCTTAAGGAAGCATTGGAGTAGTAGTATCCGTCTATACTATAAAATAGTTTGCCGATATGATGGACCAGGTCCCAAAATTCATCGTGTTTAGAGTGCGGGTGAGCTTCTTGTAGTGTGCGGACAAAATCCTCTTTATTGTTATAGCGTGGTATTGTTTTACCCTCTTGAATAATCACGATAGAGGGGTCAGAAACCAGAAGATTGGGGGCGACATTAACCTTGTCAAAAAGTTCACGAACGATACCCCCTTCTTGATATCCGCACAGCGTGGTTGCCCCTGCATTGTACAAGTAGCCATTATGTTTAAAGGTAGAAGCGCATCCGCCAATAGTGGGTTCTTTTTCACACAGTGCCACATCGTAGCCCTCTGAATTCAAAAGTGCAGCAGCGCTACAGCCTCCTATGCCACCACCTATGATTGCATACTCTTTCATGCAGTTTGCATTGACTTATAAAGTTTAGCCATCAGTAGAAGCAATATACAAAGGATCTTTGCAAAATTAAGAGCAAAAGAGTGAATGATTTTTCTTATAAAAGGTAAAATAAATGTTTGATCTTCCATTGGTTCTCCAATAATTTAATGTGGTATTTTTGCATCATTCAAGTGATTTTCGTAGAGTTTTTTTGGCAGTTAATAGAATTGAAACTTTATTGCTTTGTATTTCCTTAATGAGTATTGTATACTTCAAATATAATTAGACAATAGGTAAAAGGATTAGAGTATGAAAAAAGTATTAAAAATGAGTTTCATTTTTTTAGCAGCACTCTTTTTACAAGGGTGTGCAACGCATGAAAACTTTGTCAAAAAGTATGATACTTGGGTGGAAAAAGATATTAATGAGTTTATAGGGAAAGCAGGGTATCCTGACAGCACCTATGTCTTGCCAAATAAGCATACGGTGTATGTTTATGCAAGGTCAAGAGTGCATAGTGTTCCTTCTATGCCTATGATGGGTTATGGATATGGCAGTTATTATTATGGTGGGTATAGTATGTTTGGCTATGGCAACGATGTGGTGCAGCAGACATGCAAACTTTACCTTGAGACAAATCAAAAGGGCACTATAGTCAAGTGGGGCTCACGCGGTAATCATTGTGTGTCAGATGAATATAAAAGAGAATAAATATGTTTGAAATTGCAGAGTATATCGGCATAATCGCTTTTGCGATTTCCGGCTTTTTTGTGGCAGTACGGAACAAGCTTGATTTTTTGGGTACGCTAATTTCGGTATTCCTTACAGCACTTGGTGGAGGTATTATTAGGGATATAGCCGTAGATAAGACACCTTATACTTTTACCCACAATATACCTGCATTGACTATCCTCATTGTGATGGTGCTACTGATACTTTTTGAATTTCACAAAAAAGACAGCATAGAGAACAAACCGTTGTTTATATTCAGTGACTCCATAGGGCTTATCTCTTTTAGTATCACCGGTGCACTTATTGCCATCGAAGCCAAACTTAATCTTACGGGAGTATTGGCTTTAGCCTTCGTAACAGCAGTAGGTGGAGGTATCATTAGAGACGTAATCATCAATGAGGTTCCTTTTGTTTTGAAGACAGGATTTTATGGGACCATTGCACTTTTAATAGGTTTAGTCTTATATGTGTTAAGTCTTTATGATTTGATATCTTTTTATGTAATGAGTATAGTTTTTGTATCGGGTATCATCCTTAGGATGGTTGCATACTATAAGAAATGGGCCATACCCTTGGTGTAAATTATCACTGCATCAACCTTTTCCTTTTGATACCCTCTATGCAACCGAGCATGGTTGGCTGCATATGGTTGAGATGGCAAAAGAATAATATTTTTTAAAGATGTTCTATTGAAGTATGGGTACTACGTAAAGCAGACATAACCGCAAAAGCACTTCTATTTGTTTGCTATGAAATTTTTTTCTAGCCTATCTCTAAAATGGCTCAATTCGCTCTCTATCTCTAAATCAGATTTAAATATATCATGTATCGCGTATGTTTCTAGTGGCTCTGCTCCACAGAACTGAAACAGTTTATGTGTGGCAACATTTGCCTCATCCAAGGTTAGTCCGTCAAAGAAACCTTCTTTGTTGTTGAATTCAGTGTCGGGGCAGTTGTAGGTTAAACTTAACATATATTTTTTCCCTTGCATCAGTCCACCACTGCCATACTTTTTTGAAGGATCTTCTCTGCTCCTGCCGTCACTTGCATATGTTACAGTATTCATACCCGCAGAGAAGACTTCATCGATATATTTTTTAGTGATCCAGGGAACGCCCATCCAGTAAACGGGATATTGAAATATAATATAATCCGCCCAGGCAAGTTTATCAAGCTCGTCTTGGACAATGTATTCGCTTTCAACGACACTGTGTTTGACATTGAATCCATGTTCAGAAAAAAAATCACTAGCCGTATCTATAAACATTTTGGTCAATTTTCCCTCTGCGATTTGGTCGTACCTTTGGTGTCCGTTAATAATAAGTACATTTTTCATCGTTTTGTCCTTCAAAATTGTATAAACTATTATGTCACACCATTCATTGTATTTAGGTGAAAAATGATTGATAAGCAGACAGATATACATTTCACATGAAGCTTTTTGGTACTGTAAAATACGGTTAGTTTATCTTTCTTGTATGAGCATTCGCTACAATGGGGGTATGAAAAAAAAGAAATTACTTATTATCGGTGCAGGGCTTAGTGGACTTTGCAGTGCAGTACTCCTTCAGGAGAGCTATGACGTGACGGCCATAGAGGCACGTGAACGTACAGGCGGACGTATCATGTCAATGGGTGGGCACGATATGGGTCCATCATGGGTCTGGGCGCATCAAAAAAATATTTTAGAACTTATAGAGACTTTAAGCCTGGAACTCTTTCCTCAATATATCAGGGGACTTGCTTTGTATGATGCTCCGGAGGGAGTGCAGCGATTTAACCCATCTGTTGGAGCACCTTCCTACCGTGTAAAAGGGGGAATTGGTCAAATAGTCGTGGCATTGGAAAAACGACTTGACAAGCCTGTCAATCTCAATGAAACAGTCATTGCTCTAACAGAGTTAGATGAAAAGGTAATAGTAAAAACACTTGCCGACAGGTATGAAGTGGATAGGGTTATCTCAACACTGCCTCCACGTTTGGCAACGCAAAGCATTGAGTACTTTCCGGCATTACCCTCAGTACTTTATACGCAGTTGCAGAACATACCTACCTGGATGGGATACTCAGCCAAGTGTGTCATAGAATATCCGGAGGCATTTTGGAGAGAAGAGGGCTTGAGCGGTTTTGCTGTTTCCCATCTGGGACCGTTGGGTGAGATACATGATGCATGTACTGCAGATAAAGCGGCACTTTTTGGTTTTGTGCACAGCCATGCGAAGTTTGAGAGTTTAGAAGAAGATATCATCAGACAACTCACACGGCTGTATGGGGGAAAAGCCCGGAGCCCTTCTGGGATCTATCTTGTAGACTGGAAAAAAGAACGCTATACGTCAACACCTCTTGACGCCATGCCTTTACGAGAGCATCCCGCCTATGGGTTTGATGCGACACATTTTAACGGCAAAGTGATATTCTCAGGCACAGAGAGTGCTTTGAGTGAAGGTGGGTATTTGGATGGTGCTATAGCTTCTGCCAAACTTGTAGCCCAATCTCTTTATGTTGCTTAATATCTCGTCGTGAGCATACTAAAAAATTTATACTTTCAAGACCTTGAGCGTGGTCATCTTTTTGAGTGTTTGCGCATTTGTTATAGGGTTGTTTCTTACATCCAGATACACAAGATGAGGCAGTAAAGCAAGACTTTCACTGTTTTGTATCTTATTATCGTGCATTACGATCTTTTTTAGTGTGGAGAGCTGACTTAGTGGAATGATATCGCAAATGACATTGTGCTGTATAAAGAGGAACTTTAGTCTTTCATTTGCACACAGCGCTGTAAGATCAGAGATCTGATTGTGGGAGAGTGAGAGTTTGTATATCTTTTTCAGATTGGCAAGCGGGCCAATGTCGCAGATATGATTGTGGGAAAGTGAAAGACGTTCAAGCCAAACCAGTGTACCAACTTCATGGGGGATCTTCATGAGTCCAAGATGGCTAAGGTCTAGGTGCGGAAGCTGTTTTTCTTTACAAAGTGCTATTTTTTCTTGAACTTCGTTTGTCATAATGTATCCATTTTGCTTTAGTAGGAGGTGTCGTAGCACTTTTATTGATATTGTTTCCTCACCTTACCCCTTTAGAAGTGTAGCGAGAAAAAGTAGCCTTTAATTGATACTCTTTATTTTTCTAGTTCTCAAAAAATCATAATAAAAGTAGAATAAAAGTCACGAGACCTAAAAACATTGCCACCAAACTGGACCTCTTGTACTGTGAAACTGTCAGGGCCAGATATGCGCCAGAAGCAAAGATAAGTATCAATCCTATAACTAATATTAGAGAGAGTACTTTAAACACACTACCCGCATCTCCACGATGTATACGCATGAGTTGGGTTAAAAAACTGCGTTGACGATAGATTATTTCCAGTACTTTACTTTGTTCCGTAGCTACAGCAGTAACAGAATACTTTAAATCACTCCATGTCAACTGGTAATGAGACTTTTGTTTTTTCAAAATCGGATCAGCATCAGGAATAAAGAGCTTCTTCTTATTTAGGGCTTGCGTAAGTTCCAAAGTCAGTATTTCTAAATCAGGCTTAAAAGGCTTTATACTGCACCCCTTTGTCAAGACCATAAAAAAAGTTTTTTTATTCCCAGCACCTAAGCTACCTTTAGTAGCATTGATTCATCTAAATTATTAACTACTTTGCAATAAGCCTCATGAGGAGTTTTGTATCCAATAGCTG
>JAGXFO010000004.1 GCA_024637255.1 Sulfurovum sp. | reverse complement strand
TGGATTTTTGCCGCTACAAACCGTCTATTCTGACTTTTATATTATAGATGACTATTGGCCTGACTTTAAACCTGAGCATTTATCAAATGCCCTAAATTGGTATAATGAACAAGATGTAACCCTTGGTGGTTAAGGCATCTTAAACATACGCTTCCTTTCTTTGGTAGGATAAAGAAGAAACTTTAGCATTTAACCTCTTCAAATCCAAAAATTACAACTTTTTTCTTTTGACCTTAAAAAATTGCATTTCAGATTTAAATTTTGGGTTTATAAATATATTCATCTTTGTTTCAATAAAAACATATTATAATTACTTCATTGACTGACGGTCAGTCATAATGAAGGATAGGTATGGCAATTATTATAAACAAAGAAGAAAAACGCAGAAATATTGCTCTTTCTTGCAGGGAACTGCTATTGGAACATGGGATAAACAAATTAACCATCTCCCAAATAGCAAAAACAGCAGGTATAGGAAAAGGGACGATATATGAGTATTTTGATAACAAAGAAGATATTGTTTTTGAAATTATTACAACTTTTATCGCAGAACACGAAAAGAAGTTATTGGCGTTGCTGGATGTAACCAGCACTACAAAAGAAAAACTGTTCCATTTTTTTTATCTTCTCTTCGAAGATGAATCAAATAGAAAACATCTTATGATTTATAAAGAGTTTCTGGCTATTTCTTTGGTAAATGAAACAGAGAAGATGTTGGTATTTAGTGAACAGTGTAGAGATAAATTCATAATAATTTTAAATCAAATTTTGGAAGAGGGCAGGAAATCAGGTGAAGTAGATAAAGAGATCCTGATTTCTGCAAGTTCCTTAGTGTTGTTTACTACAGGACTAGTAGTAGATTCACGTTTAAGTAACTTTAGCGTAAAAAAAGAGATAGACATGTTTTTAGACATGTTATTACCAAAAAATGAAAAAGGAAGATAGATGAAAATTTTACTGTACTTGGCTTTGCCTTTGTTCGTTTTTGCACAAAGTTATGATTTGAAGACGCTGATAAATCATGCCAATACACACAATGGTTTGATTAAAGCAAAAGAACTGAATATCAAAGCAAAGCAACAAGAGGTAAATGCAGCGGAGAGTGCCTATTGGCCAACGGTGGATATGGGGGCAAATCATAGCTATGTATCTCCCGCTACTATAGTAAGCCCAGGGCAAGTCTCTTCTGCTTTTGCAACATTGGGTATGGAACTTTATGATGGGGGCAGGAAAAGTGCAGTGCTTCGTGGAAAATACTTTGAGCATGAAGCATCTCTTTTTGAAAAGAGTGCTTTTGAGAAAAGTGTTATTCTTGAGATAGTGCGTCGTTATTATGATGTAAAAAAACTCAAAGCAATCCTTCAGGCTTTGGGGGAGCGGTCCAATGAGCTTCATGCACAAATAGGGCGTGTGGGAAAGTTTAATGAAGCAGGACTTTCTACTAGCGAAGAGGTCGATAAACTTCGGGCAGTCTATGATAATAATGATTATACGATAGCCAATACCAAACTAGCGTTGGCAACAAGCGAAGAGAACCTGGAGCTTCTTAGCGGTTTATCTGCAAAAAATTTGAAAAATAATTATTTTAAAGAACCTAAAAATATACAATTTGAAGTTTTTGAAAACACAAAAATACTTCAGGCCAATGCTAATGCTGTAGGTGAGAACGCCAATGCTATCAGCGCAGGATATGAGCCTCATGTAAGTGTATCGGATACCTATACCAAATCGCATTTCGATGATACTGTTTCTAGCCCGGGATTTGATCAGGGTAATTTTTTACTTGACCATCAAAATAAATTGATGTTTTCTGTGAATATGCGTCTCTTCGATAACGGGAAGATGAGCAAGGAGAGTGAGGCAGTGAGGTATCAAAAAATGGCATTACTCTCTCAGAGTGAGCATTCCAAAAAAGAACAAATAATGAATTTCAAACTCGCTCAGAAAAGTTTGCAAACGATGCGCACTAAACTCAAAAGTGCAAATAGCGCATTAAAGGCTGTAAAAAGTACGTATGGGGTTATGCTGCAAAAATTTGAAGCAGGTTTGTCTGATAACATTGCTTACCTTGATGCGCTCGCAGAAAGAACGCTCACACAAGCACGATACCAAGAGACACTTTATGATTACGAAATTAGTAAATCGATTTATTATTATTATGCAGGGAAAAACCCTAAGGAGTTTATACGATGAAAAAAATGATTTTAGGCTTGATGTTGCTGACATTGAACATACAGGCTACTGAAGTGTATGCTACTTTTAGTGTTGAGGCAAAGCAGAATGCCAACTTGGCATTTACCGGCAGCGGTATAGTGAATGATGTTTTGGTTGATGTTACAACAGTGGTTAAAGAAGATGACATACTTGCACAGTTGCAAAACGATGATCTCAAAGCATCTTTGAATATTGCTAACATTTCTTTGAAATATAGCAAAAAAGAATATGAAAGACAGATGAAGGTGAGACAGCTCATAGATGCATCTAAACTAGATGACTATGCGTTCAAACTTGAAAATGCAAAGGCCCAAGTGTATTATCAGCAAGCACAATTGGACAAAACGATTCTGAAGGCACCTTTTGATGGCATTATTTATGAGAAGAGTGTTGAGGTTGGAGATGCCGTAAGTGGGGCAATGTTACGCACGATTTTTAAAATTGAGAGTTTACACGAAAGAAAATTGGTTTTAGAATTTGATCAAAAGTATTGGAAAGGTATCAAGGCAGGACAGGTGTTCACTTATACGGTAGATGGCGATAAAACCCTTTATAAAGGAAAAATTTCAAAGGTATATCCATTTGCGAACAGCACCAATAGAAAGATCAAAGCTGAAGTTGAAGCAAAAGATTTTGTTGTTGGATTATTTGGAGAGGGGTATATCAGTACTCCTGATGCGAAGTAGGTACCTATGTATAAAACAGCAATAAACAGACCCATTACGACACTAATGTTCGTAGTGACATTATTTATATTTGGACTCATGAGTTTTAAATCCATGCCTTCGGCACTATTTCCCAATATTGATTTTCCTATGGTTACAGTTCAGACTGTTTATCCGGGAGCGGAGGCCAGTACCATTGAATCGCAGGTGACAGATAAGATTGAAGAGGCGATTTCACGGATTGGAGGTGTGGATTCTATCACTTCAACCAGCAGTGAGGGCGTGAGTGTTGTAATGGTAAAGTTCTTTTTGGAACGGGATATCAGTGAAGCAACGAATGATGTAAGAGATAAAGTATCAGCAGTCATCTTGCCCAAAGATGCGAAAATGCCACTGGTCAGTAAGCTCGATATCGGTGGGGCTTCGGTAATCAATATCTTTCTAACCGCCAAGAATGACAGCATCAAAAATCTTATGTTGTTTGCAGATGAAAAAGTGAAACCAAAAATAGAAAAAATTAATGGCGTGGGAGCTATCAATATTATTGGGTATAAAGAAAGAGAGATAAAAATTTATCCCGATCCGGACTTACTCAATAAATTTGGCATTACGGTAGAAGAGCTCAATAAAATTGTTGCAAGCGAAAATGTGAAAATTGGTGGAGGTAGACTTATCTCATCAACCAAAGAGTTTACGTTGAAAACAAAAGCCGATGCACTAAGCATTGAGGAGCTTCAAAGTATCAAGATTAAAGATAACATTAGACTTAAAGATATAGCTAGAATAGAAGATGGTTTAAGTGATGCAAAAAGTTATGCTTCTTATGATGGCGTTGAAGGTGTTATGCTCGAAGTACAGAAAATTTCAGGTACCAATACGATAGATATTGTCCAAAAAGTAAAAGATTCACTTCCTGAGCTTGTGGCATTGGCAGGTGATAAATATGAAGTAAAAATACTCAATGATACCTCTCCTTTTATCATTTCTTCGTTGGAGCATGTGCAGTTTGATCTTATTTATGGCTCATTCTTGGCTATTATCATTATATTTTTCTTTTTACGGAACATAACTATTACCTTGGTGTCGGCCCTGTCTATTCCTGCATCGATTTACGGTACATTTGCTTTAATGAACTATATGGGGTTTGAGCTCAACAAGATGACTTTGATTGGGCTTACTTTGGCGATAGGTATTATTATTGATGATGCCATCGTTGTTATTGAAAACATTTATAAAAAGATGGAAGCAGGCATGGACAGGTTTGAAGCAGCAGTAGAAGGAACCAAAGAGATGGCATTTACCATCTTGGCCATCTCTGCGATGCTTTTAGCCGTATTCATCCCTGTATCATTCATGAGCGGTATTGTAGGTAAATTTTTCGAAAGCTTTGCGATGACGGTGGGGTTTGCCGTCATTATCTCTTACGCTGTTGCTTTGAGCTTTATCCCTAGTTTAAGTGCAAGAACCTTGCACAAAGGTGAGAGTAAATTTTACAATATGACCGAACCGTTTTTTAAAGGCTTGGAAAAGTTTTATGAAGTCATTTTGAAATTTGTATTACGATTTAAGATTATTACGCTGATTGTGGTTTTTGTAGGGTTTTTTGTTTCATTGAGTCTTTTTCCCAAGATAGGTATGGACTTCATACCAAAAGAGGACAAGGCAGAATTTGAAATACATATAAAAGCAGATCCTAGTGTGTCACTTGAGGAGATGGTGAAGAAATCAAAAGCGATAGAAGCTGTGGTGCGTAAAAATGAAAATGTATTGTATACAACGTTAAGCGTAGGATATAACACCGCACAAGAGAAGCATAAGTCTGTGATCTATGTAAAGCTGAGTGACAGAAAAGACAGAACTATCAAGCAAGAGCAGATTGTACAAAACTTTAGAAATGAGTTGGAACCTTACAAGAAAGGTCTGTTTATTGCAGTGGCTGCTATTCCAAACATCAAAGGTACGGGCGTATCGGTACCATACCAGATCGTTTTGAAATCGGATTCATTTGATGATTTAAAAGTGGCTACAAAAAATTTGACTGATCACCTCAAAAAGAAAAAAGGGTTTGTGGATGTGGATACCAATTTGGATGATGGTAAGCCTCAAATAGATATCAATATCTTAAGAACAAATGCCAACAGATTGGGTATTTCTGCCTCAGATATAGCTTTTGCTGTTTCAACAGCATTTTCAAGTGATTTGGAGATTTCTTATTTTGAAGAGAAAGGAAAACAGTATAATATTACATTAAGATTTGATGATGAGAACAGAGTTACAATCGAAGATATTAAAAAGATACAGCTTAGAACAAAGAGTGGAGAGTTGGTTTATCTTGATGGCTTGGTTACTTTTTCAAACAGTGCAGCCTTAGCGACTATTAACCACTTTGATAGACAAAGACAAGTCATTGTCTATGCTGATTTGTTTGGTCTTGATTTGGGTAGTTCGGTGGCCTATACAAAAGAAGCTATAGATAAACTTTTGCCTCCAACGGTGACCTATAGATTTACAGGATTTGCAGAAGAGATGGTAAAAACAGGTCAGGCTTTTGGTGCTGCACTTGGACTTTCTGTCATTTTAATGTTTATCATTTTGGCTATCTTGTATGAGTCTCTTATTCAACCTATTATTATTATGATAGCACTTCCTCTGAGTGTCATAGGAGTAATGTTGGCTTTGTTTTTTAGCGGACAACAGTTTAGCCTCTTTGTTATGATCGGCTTTATGCTCCTCATGGGAATGGTAGGGAAAAATGCTGTCTTGTTGGTTGATTTTGCCAATTCAGCGATGGCTAAAGGAAAAAGTGCCGATGAAGCCCTGATTGAAGCAGGCGAGAAAAGACTACGACCTATTTTGATGACCACAATTGCTATGATTTTTGCCATGTTGCCACTCGCGATGGGTACAGGTCTAGGAAGTGAAACCAATGCCCCTATGTCCATAGCCGTCATAGGCGGACTTTTGAGCTCTATGGTTTTGACTTTACTTGTGGTGCCGGTGATGTATAGAATGATTAATCCTGCAGATAGATGGCTAAGAAAATTTTATGAGAAAAAGACTGAGGAAAAATGATAAAATGATTCTCTGTATCGGCACCAGTATATAATTCTTGCTGCCAAAGCACAGATTTCAGATCTTAAAGTGAACGGTTTGAAAAAAGATACAGAATTATAACAGTATGATAGAAAAGATATCACTCTATTTTGATATAAACTTAAAGGTGTTGATATGGAAGAGATGCAAGAAATAGTTAAGTATAAAAGTGATACCTTTAAAAAAAGTATTACTTTTGGTTTTGTACTACTTTTGTTGGGGGCGGGCGGATATTTTTTCTTTTTTGATAAGAAAAAAGAAGATAACTATCATTATATCACAGAGGCGGCTACAAAGGGTAAGCTTACCCTTTCGGTCTCTACGACAGGATATATTCAACCTGAGGAAAGTATTGATGTTGGTACCGAAGTTTCCGGTACGGTTGCAAATGTCTATGTAGACTACAATGATATTGTCAAAAAAGGTCAACTGCTTGCCATACTGGATAAAACCAAATACCAAAGTGCTTTCAATAAAGCCAAGGCTTCTCTTGATGCAGCTGATGCTTCCGTAGAGAGTGCCAAAGCACTATTTTTTCAAGCAGATAAAGTATTTAAGCGGAACAAGGTGCGGGTTTCAACCAAAGGAGCTTTGCCTTCAGCCAATGACTATGATCAATACTTGTCAAGCTATCTTTCCTCAAAAGCGCAGGTTGCCAATGCCGCAGCACTTTCGATGCAGGCCAAAAATAGTGTAGACTCTGCAGGGTATGACCTTGAAAGAACCTCTATCTATTCGCCTGTTGATGGTGTTATTTTAGTACGCAGTATTGATGCAGGTCAAACGGTCGCTTCCTCTTTTCAGACGCCCGTATTTTTTAAAATTGCCAAAGATTTGACTAAAATGGAGTTGCAGGCAAGTATTGATGAAGCAGATGTTGCTCAGATTAAAGCTGGACAAAAAGTAACATTTGGAGTCGATGCATATCCTGAAAAAGTATTTGAAGCCTCTGTCCATCAAGTGTATATTAATTCGGAAATTATAGAAGGTGTTGTGACCTATTTGGCTATTATCAATGTGGACAATTCGGGACTACTACTAAGACCCGGCATGAGTGCCCATGCAAGCATTGTGATTCAAACGGTAAAAGATGCCTACATCATTCCACGGTCTGCGCTATTATATATCCCCGTACAGCCTAAAAAGGAAACATTTTTTTCTGAAAAAGGAAAAAAAGATATAGTGATTGATTCCAAGCTACATATTTGGATTTTACATGATACTAAACCTCAGAAAGTTTATGTAGAGGTACTGGGTCATAATGGACCTGTAAGCGCAGTAAAGTCTAATGAGCTTAAACCTAATGATGCCATCATTATCTCTCAGGAAAAACAGTCGTGATAAAACTTGAAAATATCACCAAATCCTATGGAGAAGGAGATGCTATCACTCAGGTACTCAAAGGAATTGATCTGCAGATACGAAGTGGCGAGTTTGTATCAATTATGGGACCAAGTGGTAGTGGGAAATCAACACTGCTCAATATTATTGGAGCACTTGATATACCTAGCGGGGGAAATTATTATTTTCTTGAGACCAATATAAGGGAACTTGGCAAGGACCAGTTGGCACTTTTTCGCAGAAATATTCTTGGATTTATTTTTCAGGGGTATAACTTACTCAAAAAAACCTCCGCACTTGATAATGTGGAAATGCCTCTAATTTATCAGAAAGTTTCCGCTAAAGAACGCCATGAAAGAGCAATGAAAGCACTCAAAATCGTAGGACTTGAAGCACGAATTGGCTACGATCCTGGTCAGCTTTCAGGAGGAGAGCAGCAACGTGTCGCTATTGCCAGAGCCATGGTGACTCAGCCCAAAGTATTGATTGCAGATGAGCCTACAGGAAATCTTGATACTAAGCGTTCACATGAAATCATGCAGCTAATCAGTGGATTTAATCAACAAGGCATTACGGTTATTATGGTGACTCATGAAGAAGATATGGCAGCATATGCTCAGAGAATCATTCATCTGCGGGATGGGATGATAGAAAAGGATGAGATCCGTGCTGTATAATGTATTCTTGCAGGCAATCCGTGAGATAAGACGCAATCTCATGCGGTCTTTGCTTACAGCAATTGGAATTGTTATTGGAATTGCTTCTGTTATAGCGATGGTCAATATTGGTAAAGGTGCAAGTGCCTCTATTGCACAGAGTATGAGCCAATTAGGAAGTAATACTCTTTATATCATGCCGGGACAGCAGAGCGGACCTGGGGGACGAAGCGCTACTTCTAAGCCTTTTGCGCAAAAAGATTTGGATGTTCTGAAATCTTCGGTCATCACGCTTGAAGCAATATCACCTGTAGAAAATACTTCTATGACCATTGTTTACAAAGACCAAAACTATATAACAAGCATCAGAGGGGTCCATACAGATTATTTTACTGTGCAAAACTTGCATATCAAAACAGGCCGAATGTTTGAAAAAAGTGAACTAAGGGCAGGTCACAATGTTTGCATTGTTGGAAAAACAGTCATCGATAAACTCTTTGCTTCAGAGGAAAACCCTGTGGGGGAAAAGATAAGACTTAAAAATTTCTCTTGCGAAGTTATTGGTACCTTAGAAGAAAAAGGAGCAGATACCTTCGGAAGAGATCAAGATGATCTTGTACTTGTGCCCATTAAAATGTTTCAACGACGTATCAGCGGCGACACGAGCATTCATTTTATGATGGCTTCTATTAAAAAAAATAAACTTCTAGAAGAGGCAAAATTACAAATAGAGCAGGTACTTAAAGAATCACGACATATTAAAGTTGACCAAGAGGTTAATTTTACTGTCCGCAGCATGACATCTTTACTCGATACTATCACTCAGATTACTGATGTTCTTACTATTATGCTCGGGGCAGTCGCAGCTATTTCTTTGATTGTAGGGGGTATTGGCATTATGAATATTATGCTTGTTTCTGTGACGGAACGTACACGGGAGATTGGTATACGTATGGCCGTGGGAGCGATGGGAAAAGATATTTTGATTCAGTTTCTCATTGAATCTGTGGTACTTTCTGTATTGGGCGGTATAGTTGGTATCTTGCTTGGCATAGCAATTACTTTGGCTGTTGTCAAAGGTTTAGGCCTTGTGTTGGTACTTGATACCTCAATTGCGATACTTTCTTTGTTCTTTTCTGTGTTTATTGGGGTACTTTTTGGCATAATACCTGCGCGAAAAGCAGCCAATATGAACCCTATAGATGCTCTTCGATATGAATAGCCATGTCTACTTCTTCTTTATGACTTCTTTTGTTGTGGGTTTTGAGGGAGGTATTTTGATGACAAATATTACCGTTTGGATGTTGAAAAATACACAGCAATATGAAGGTATTTCCCAGAATGAGCATACGGTACTATGAAAACTATTGATAAAAATGTAATTATGTTAGGGTGGGTAAGTTTCTTTACCGATATGGCTTCTGCAATGATCCATCCCATCCTACCTATTTTTGTTGTTGCGGTTTTGCATGAAGGGGTAGATAAACTTGGTGTTATCGTAGCGGTCTCTACTTTTGTTTCTTATGCTTTACGTTTGCTATCGGGTTATATTTCTGACCGATATGGCATTGTAAAGCCCCTTGTGGTCGGAGGGTATGCATTTTCTGCTCTAAGTAAGCCCTTGATAGGATTGACACATGGATATCAAGGTATTGCCGGACTGCAGGCACTTGAAAGATTGGGTAAAGGTCTTCGTTCTGCTCCTAAAGATCTAATGATCGTTCAGTATAGCAAAGAAAACGCTTCGGGAAAAACGTTCGGTTTTCATAAGATGATGGATATCGCTGGTGAACTTAGTGGTGCATTGATTCTTTTTGGACTACTTTTATTTTTTGGCCAAAGTGAAGCAGTGATACGTAATATTTTCTATGCTACATTGATTCCCGGTATCATAGGGCTCGTTATTGTTGTCTTTTTTGTTAGTGATGTACCTAAGCCAAAGGCTATCTTAAAACAATCGTTTGCATTGACGCAGAATGATAAAAAAACGATAGGCTCATTGTTTTTTTATTTTTTATTTGTGCTTTTTATTTTTAGCGATTCTTTTTTTACGATGCAAGCCAAAGGTGTGGGAATCTCTATAGCGATGATCCCTCTTCTTTTTGTTGTTTCAACAGGAGTGCAGACGGTGAGCAGTTATATTTTTGGTGTCTGGATAGATCAATTTGGCGTGAAACGTATTCTGGCATTTTCCTATATTTGCGGTGTAGCTGCACAAGGATTTCTATATCTTGAAAGCCCAATCTTTACATGGGTCGCCTATGTATTTTTGGGACTTTTTACTGTTACTTCACTCAATGCAAATCGTACCATTATCGCACAAAGTGCGGACAATAAAGGTTCAGTCTATGGTATATTTTATGCAGGTATAGCACTCTTTGGTGCATTTGGCGCATACATAAGTGGTGTCATTTGGGAGCACTTTGGTATGCATTTTGCTTTAGCGTTTTCATTTTTCGGTACGCTAGGATTGGCAGTAATTTTTATACTTTTAAGATTGAGACGTGAAAACTAAAGTACTTGGGTTTTTCCAAGAAAATAAATGGCTCATTGGATTTAACCTTTTGGGTCTCTATCTTTTGGTAAAAATGGCGGAAGATGTTATCCAGGAAGAGTATATTCTTATAATCGATCGTTGGATTAGTATTCACATTAATGCATTACAAACACCTTTGGTGAGCCAGTTTATGGTTTCCTTGACCAGTGTAAATGGTGCACAGGGAACGTTGATTATCAGTTTTGTACTTATGCTTTGGTTGGCCTATAAAAAATATTTTCTTGATCTTTGGTTCTATTTTCTTTGTGTTGGCGGTGCTGCGATCGCCTTTTCTTTGATTAAGGTCATGGTACAGCGTACGAGACCTATCTCAGACATCATTAACGTAACAGGGTATTCTTTTCCTTCTGGGCATGCTACGATGGCAACAACAGTGGCATTATCAGTGTATATTATCTTTTCAAAAAGAGTGCATTTAACAGGTTTGCGCATATTGTTACTGTTTGCTTGTGTTGCGTGGGCGCTTGCGATCGCCTTTTCTCGTATTTATTTGGATGTGCATTGGGTAAGCGATGTCATTGCAGGTTTAGGTCTGGGGCTTTTTTGGGTGACTTTGATAGTATTGTGCAAAAACATGTTGGTTTATATGGGATTAATCAACTTACGATAAAATCATGCGCTTTGAAGAGAAGAGAAATAAGGAAAAATATGCGTCATAAATTAGAAATCATTATGGGAAGAATGGGAGCTTTTATAGCCGATCATCCTTTTAAAGTTATAGTAGTTATTTTAATGTTTTCGGCTTTTCCTCTTTCTTATGTGCCGCAGATAAAGATGGATACCTCCGCGATTGGATTCCTGCATAATGATGATCCTGCCTTACTCGAATATAATGCGTTCAGAGAAGAGTTTGGAAGTGATGAGCGGGTCATAGTAGCACTTAAAAGTGATGATATCTTTACACTCAAATTTCTTGAAATACTCAGGACTATATATGAAGATCTGGAAACCAACCTACCTTTTTTAGATGACATTACTTCACTCTATAATGTAAGAAATACCAGAGGTGAGGGTGATAAACTTGTCACTGATAATTTGCTTGAGGATTTCCCCCAGACAGAGGAGCAAGTAGAGGCTATTAAAAAAGAGGCATTGGCATCACATTTTTATAAAGATTTGTTTATAAGCAGTGATGGAAAAATGACTGCAATAGTCATAGAGGCAGATGCCTTTAATGAAGGCTCTTTGGAGGAAGTAACAGACGAAAGCAAAGAGAGAGCATTTTTAACCGATAAGGAAAATACTGAGTTTATCGAGACAGTTTTAGAGATTACCAACAAGTATAAACAAGAGGGTATTGATATATACATAGCAGGATCTCCTTCTATGAATAATGCATTAAAGCCGCAAATACAAAGAGATATGCAGAAGTTTATGCCTATTACTTTTTTTATCATCATTATTTTCTTGTTTGTGATGTTTAGGCGTGTATCGGCTGTGGTATATCCGGCAATTGTCATAATACTTTCTTTACTTGTCACGGTAGGCGCTATGGCGTGGGCAGGTGTTGCATTTAAACTCCCAACTCAGATTGTGCCCTCACTGCTTATGGTGGTGAGTGTCGGGGCCACGGTGCATACGCTTTCCATTTTCTTTGACAGGCTTAATGCTACGGGTAACAAAAAAGAAGCCATACGGGATACATTTGTGCATTCAGGTCTGGCCATTGTTATGGCATCTGTAGCCATAGTTATTGGTGTAGGCTCATTTGCCGGATCTGAAGTAGTCCCTATCTCTGATCTTGGTATCTATGCTTCTTTGGGTGTAATAGTTTCATTGTTTTTGACACTTACTCTTTTACCTGCACTCTTGAGTATTACAAAGTTAAAACCTAAAATGTCATTTGGAGCAGATAAGCTCGACAAAATAATGAAAAAACTTTCTGCTATTCCTATCAGGCACTATAAAAGCATTATTATCATAAGTACTATACTTTTAGCCCTTGCGTTGACATCAGCGATGAAGATAGTGCTTTCGCACAATCCCGTCTCATGGTTTACCCCCAATACTCATGAACACATCTCCGCAGAGGCCATAGATGAAAAGCTTAATGGTTTGGTCACCATAGAACTTGTAGTAGATAGCAAAAAAGAGAATGGGTGGAACGATTCTGTGAGATTGGAAAAGCTTAACAAACTCTCTGAAGATATGGAAAAGTACGTAGATAAATATACACATATAGGTAAGGTCGTATCACTTGCTACAATAGTGAAAGAGACAAATAGGGCCTTACATGAAAATAAAGAAACACATTACACCATCCCTAAAAATGCAGATCTCGTCTCCCAGGAGTTGTTTTTGCTTGAAAGCTCAGGATCTGATGATCTTGAAGATGTGGTAGATAGCCGGTTCTCACAGACACGTATCAGTATCATGTTGCACTGGACAGATGTGCTTAAGGCTATGAAAGTACTTACCTATGTAAAAGAAGAAGTCAGCAAAACATTTCCTGAAGATACGGTAGTTATTACAGGTATGGCACCATTGCTTATCAATATATTTACGCATACTGTAGATTCAACTGTATCAAGCTATTTTAAGGCATTTATCGGTATTACTTTTATGATGATGTTCGTTTTGGGTACTTTCCGCCTTGGACTGATCAGTATGATTCCTGGTCTTGCGTCTATTGTACTAGGACTGCTAATCATGTATGTGGCAAATATCCCGCTAGATATATTTACATTACTCATTGGATCCATTGCCATAGCCCTTGCAGCAGACAACACAATACATTTTATGCATAATTTTAAGAGATACTATGTTGAGGATAGGGACAGCACTAAGGCTATAGAGCAGACCTTCCATACCACAGGTAAAGCCATGGTGATTGCAACTACTGTATTGTCCTTTGGTTTTTATGCCTACATGATGGCAAATGAAATCTCAGTGCAAAACTTTGGTTTGCTTGCGGGCAGTATCACAGTACTGGTATTGCTGACAAATCTTTTACTTACACCCGCATTGATGATCATTATTGCCAAGCGTGGCTGGATAAGGTAATCTTTTGGTTTTCCATGTTGAACATGAAAGTAGCTATATCTTTTTAATGTAAAACTTATTCCTGATTCAGATAAAAGTTCAAGCCTCATGAACTTTGACTCCTCCTACTTTGATATGATATTTACAGATATATCTTATAGTTTTTAATTATGATACAATAACGCCTTAATTATTGTATATAAAGAAGGAAGTATATGTCTATTCGAAATCACATTAAAATTATTTTATTGGCTGCTTGTATTGGAGGCTTTTCGTTTCTTCAGGCAGAAGACCTGGTGCATCCTTTTGAGATAGAGACAGGTATGGTCATTTATGACATAAGGGGTGAAGCCATACTCACGCCTGAGACCAACTTAACTATTAAAGGTAAAGGAAAGCTGCGTTTTAGAGACTGGGGTGATGTCCGACTGGAAGAAGAGGATAGTATGGTATTGACTACGGGCGCTATTAAACACAAACAAAATGTAAAAAGATTTAGAAAATATACAAAAGATACAGTCATTACTGTTGATTATGAAAATGAACAACTTTTGGAGCGTAAAAAATCCATAAGTGATGATAATGGAGATCAAACACTTTTTTTGGTCAGAAATGGCCAGGAAAAAGTTGCAGGAGTTCTTTGTGATGTCTGGGAGGGAACAGGTGTAAAAAAATGTATATACAAGAATATTGTATTGAAGACAGAATCTAAGGTTTTAGGCGCTTCGTATCTAAAAGAAGCCACCAGTATCACCTTTGATATTAATGCCTCTGATGGGAAGTGCAAGACACCAGATTATCCGTTACAGGAATTTGCACTTATTCAAGATACCATAGTAACAAGAAACGAATTTAAAGCACAGAAGTTTTCTGTTGCATTAAAAGATATAGCCTATGATATCAATGAGAATAACACAAGTTATGGTGATAATAATATAACAGACGAAGAGAGAATAAAATTTATTAATTATTTGGGTCAAGATATTTATAATAGACAAAAAGAGCTTTTGCCTGCACTATTAGTCGCTATAAAAGAAACACGAGAATGTCTGCAAACAGGAGAAGATCCTATTATGGCGAATCAATGTATGGAAAATTTTAGCCGCATGAAGTCACACTCGGGGATGGATGAAGAGGGGTATATTTTGCTTTGGGATGATAAAAGAAAAAGTATTTTGCTTGATAAAATAGAAGACGAACTCATAGAATTGGAGTCACGTATGCCATGTGTAAATCGTGCAAAAAATATTACCGATCTTTCGGCTTGCATGAAGTAACTATTGATGAAATTTTACCGTATATATATTGAGATCACAAATGTATGCGGACTGTCATGCAGTTTCTGCCCTACAAAGTCTTTGCCTTCTAAAGAGATGGATTTGGAATTCTTTGAATCTATTGTCATTCAAGCCAAAAGATACACCAAAGAAATAGCCTGCCATGTTGTAGGAGATCCGCTTACGCAATCAAACCTTAGCGCCTATCTGGACATTTTGCATACACATGGTCTCAAGGCTATGCTGACAACCAGCGGATACTTTTTAAAGAAGCATTCTTATGATACACTTTTTCATCCCTGCGTAAAACAGATTAATATTTCACTGAACAGTTTTAATAAAAATGATACCTCTTTAACATTTGATCAATATGTTACTCCGGTACTTTCGCTCTGTAAAGCTAAATTAGAAAGAGAAGAAGAGTTGTTTATAAACTTACGTGTATGGAATTTGGATGAGCTCATGAGTGAGCGTACCTTTAATGAAACACTTTTTGATAAACTCTCCTCTTCTTTTGATGCTACACTTAATGTGGAAACCATCTATAAAGAGAGACCAAAGAGTATACGTTTGGCATCTAAGGTGCTTGTACATTTTGATAATTACTTTGAATGGCCCTCATTAAAAAATGAGAATTACGGAGACGGTACATGCCAGGGACTTCAATCCCATGTGGCTATTTTGGCTAATGGAAAAGTTGTGCCATGCTGTTTAGACTGTGATGGGGTTATAGAACTTGGAGATTTGCACCATCAGAGTCTTGATGATATTTTAACTGCCAAGCGTAGTGTAAATATGTTGGAGGGATTTAAGGTTGGCAAAGCCGTTGAGGAGCTTTGCCAGAAGTGCTCTTACAAAGAAAGATTTAATAATTAGTGGGGTATGATTCTCTGAAATTTAGTCCCTTTTATACTTGCACTTGCCATTAAACCTTTTTGGCCATAGATAAATGCAACAATCGGTTTTTCATAGCTAATACTTGTAAGATCTTTACCTTTTCCCCATTCTGCCACAGCGATTGAACCATCTACACCGGCTTCCCATCCATTACTTCTGATAAAATTATCTAAAGCATTCTGTGAGACAAAGGCAATTATAACGGAGTACACTTGCCCTCCTATTTGGTACCCTATAGAACCAGATGTCATACTGTAAAAATGTTTTGTAGTACCATTAATGCGCAGAGCACCTTCTCCATATTCGGCACCGAAAATAAACCCCCCTTTGATAACGGCAGGAAAGACAAGGTACCCTTTAACTTTAGGAAGAAAGTTCGCTCCACCTGGAACTTCTCTTTCAAATTTTTCTATAGCCGCATCTACATCTGCATTGATGTTGCTGGCAGATTTTGCTAATGAAATTTGGGTAAAAAGCAGTGAGATGAAAAGCAATATAGCTAGAGGGTTATTTTTTTTAATATACATGTGAAATCCTTTATGGTAATTATCCTATTATACCCTATCTAAAATAAATCAGGATACTCATGGAAAGAATAACAATTAAGACCTATGCAATCAAACACAAATTGAGTATGTTCAATGTGGTGAAAATGATCAAATCAGGTCAAATACCAACAGAAAATGTACTAGAAAAAGGCAAAGATGTAGTTTATGTAGTCATAGATAAAGATATTGAAGATAAGATTATCAAGACTGTTGTCCCGGAAGAGAAGAGGGAGCCCTATGGTCTGCGAAAAGAGAATACACTACTGAAAAAAGAGATAGAAAAATTAAAACTTGAGATTGCTACGCTAAAAAACAAAGTATAATAATATTATGAAAGTAGCTTATATAACAGATGACATCTATCTAAAGCATGATACTGGGCCAATGCATCCGGAGTCTGCCAAGAGGCTTATGGCCATCAATAAAGTCATTAAACCATTAAGTACATCACTTATATTTAAATCTCCTATAAAAGTATCTAAAGCCATACTCGAACTGGTGCATTCACCAGAACATATAGAAACGATAAAAAATACAAGCATGAGCGGTGGAAATATCGATTCAGATACCATTTGCAGTAGAGACTCTTATAATGCAGCAGTTATGGCCGTTGGAGCAGGAATAGTTGCTTTAGACGGTATAGAATCAAAAGAGTTTGAACGGGTTTTTTGTGCGGTTAGACCCCCTGGTCACCATGCCACACCTGGCAGGTCTATGGGTTTTTGTCTTTTTAACAATATAGCAATAGCCGCACGTTATGCCCAGAGTATAGGATATAAAAAAGTGATGATTATTGACTTTGATGTGCATCATGGCAATGGTACGCAAGATACATTTTACGATGATGACTCTGTATTTTATTTCTCGTCACATCAAGCTTATGCTTATCCCGGTACGGGTGCAGAAGCAGATAGAGGAAAAGGATCAGGGGAGGGCTATACCGCAAATTTTTTAATGATGCCAGAAAGTACGGATGCAGAGTTGCTTGATATTTATGAAAATGACCTGCTTCCTCGTGTCAAGACTTTTAACCCAGATATTATTTTAGTCTCAGCAGGATATGATTTGCATGAGAGTGATCCTTTGGCGCAATTGAACATTACATTTGATGGTATAAGAAGCATGGTTAGGCTTATATTGGACAGTGCAGATGTTCCTTTTGTCTTCTTTTTGGAGGGCGGTTATGACGTCAATGCTTTGGGGGAGAATGTGAAATTGACGTTAGAAGAGATGCTAAAAAGATAAATATATTATTTTAAAAATATAGAAGTTAGGAAAACAAGGGAAGTATTTAAATATGAATTAGTCATAGATGCCAAAAAGCATCTATGACTAAAAAGTATGATTAAAACTTATACACTAACTGAAAAGAAATACTGTCTTCTCTGTGGCTTGTAGTAATTGAATCAGGATTATAGTTGCTGTAACTCTGGAATGCACTCAAGCCAAATGTTTCAGTAGTTTTTGGAGCGTAAACATATGCCAAGTCAACCGAAAACTGTTCACTAAATACATAACTACCACCTACTGTATAATGACTTTCGGCTGTTGCGGGGAAGCCA
Organism: Sulfurovum sp.; assembly: GCA_024637255.1. GTDB lineage: Bacteria > Campylobacterota > Campylobacteria > Campylobacterales > Sulfurovaceae > Sulfurovum. The sequence goes on along the minus strand of JAGXFO010000004.1, from coordinate 38,839 downwards.
AGAAGATTAAAGAAGTTGAGCGCAGCTCCACTTGGAGTTGCACCATTTTGTTCAACTACCGCAGAGTCAGCATAGTTATAACCAGCTCTTAAAGCCCAGTTGTCTTGAGCATATTGGTAACCAAATGCATAAACATCCTGATCTTCCCATCCAAAGTCACCATAGCCTTTAGTATCTGACCATTGTATTTTTTTATAGTCAAAAGCAAAAGTGTGTTGACCCGTTACATACGCGATACCTGCACCATACTCAGAAGGCTGCTCAAGTGTATCAGTGATGGCTCCAGCAGGGAATATGCCCATATTCACAAAAGGTTGTGTAGCTGAAGTGAGTTGATTATCATAATCCATTTCGATTGAAGATTTATAAGTAGCACCTAAAGTAAGACCAGCCATTCCCTGTGCGGCAAAATCATAAGCAATACCCAAGTTGTAGCCAAAACCAAAGTCTTGTGCTATTCCTGCACCAGCATTAACTGGTACAAAATTATATGGCATAGGTTGATTAGGAGCATTAACACCTGCTAATAAATTACCATCATAATCAATATCTAAGTTACCATACTGCACAATTGGTGTCACGGCAAGACTTAAGCCCCCTGTTTTATAAGCAATAGGCACACCGAATTGCATAAGTTGCAGGTTGGTAACCATACCCATATTTATATTTTGCCCAAATGCATCTTGACCAGCATTTGAGTAGTCTGTTCCCATGCCCGCAGTTCCCCACATACCTACACCAATGTACCAATTGTCATTGATCTTGTGTGCGATAGAAACTTCTGGTATCATATTAAGATCTGCATCACTTGTTGTTAATGTAGCTGGCTGACCAAAAGTTGAGTTTCCAAAACCAGTTTTAATATCTGGCATAAAAAGAGTACCGCCGAATGTAATCTCAGTGCTTTCCACACTTGTTATAAGAGCCGGGTTGCTTAAACCTGATTCTGCACCATGACTTATGGCGATACCAGTTCCACCCATACCTCTTGCTTTTGTGCCCAAAGCGATAAGATTATCTCCATTGGTTGCATGAATCATTGTTGAAGCTATGAGTGAAAGTGTAATGAGTTTACCTAATGTTCTTGTTGTTTTTACGTTCATTTTCTTGTCCTTAATAATTAATGTACCTCATGCTATCTAAATTCTATTTAACATTAAAGTATATTTAGCTATTTTGTATTTATTTTTTTATTAATTGAGTAATATTAGTTTTTATAATATAAAAGGAAAGTCAAGCAGAGTGATAATTTAAAGGGGAGCTAATAAAAAATGAATGAATTTAAAAATATAGAAATACAAATTACCCGCTATGTCAGCGGGTAATTTGTATTAGATCTTACTCTTTACAAATGTTTCCATGTCTTTAACAACCTCTTCAAGTGTTCTTTCGCCGCTAATGACCGTCAAGAGCCCTTTGTTTGTATAGAATGCTTGTATCTCAGCTAGAGGATCTGTATAAATTTTCATTCTGTCAAAGAATACTTCTACGGAGTCATCTGAACGCTCTTCCCCCGGCTTAGCATCTGCTGCACGCCCAAGGATTCTGTCTTTGGCTACTTGTTCACTTACTCTTACTTCGATCACTGATGCAAGTTCGATGCCATCTTCCTTGGATACGAGTGCATCAAAAGCTGTCATTTGCTCTGTACTTCTTGGGTATCCGTCTATAAGCACATTGTCTACAGGAGCATTTTTGATAGCAGATACGATAGTGTCTACGATGATCTTAAGCGGCACAAGTGCACCTTTGGAAATATAGCTTTCTATCTCTTTGCCAAGTTTAGATCCGCTTCCTACTTCTTCTCTAAGCATGTCGCCTGTGGAGTAGTGTACAATGTTGTCATTTTTTTGAGCAATGATACTTGCGTCGGTTGTTTTTCCAGAACCTGGCGCTCCGATGATTAAGAATAATTTTTTCATTTGTGTCCTTTTTTATTTAATTTTTTGAATAACAAAAAGCAAGCTCCCTAAATTGACTAGCCCCTCAACCCAAAATATTTTACTATCTTCTCTCAGCTATTTTAAACCGTAGCTAAAGTTATTATCTCCCAGTTCAGAATATTTTAAATAAATTTCTTCACTATGTTTTAGAATAAAGTCTTGTAATTTATCTCTATTCTCTTTAGTGTTATCACTATTATAAATCATATTTAATTGTAATTTTAGTGCTTTGAAATATTCATTATCATGTACAGAATTGATAATCAATGTTAGTTGGTTATGAATATTAGTACCTCTGGCAAGCAATATTGATGTACCTAATATTGACATATTTATTGTGGACATAATTTTCCTTTTTTTTATTGTACTTATTATGTACAAAAAATACAATAAAAAAATCTAAGATGCTGAAGTTTGTCTGATTCTTAGGCTTAATTCTTTAAGTTGTTCGTCATCTACCGGGCTTGGTGCCTGAGTAAGAAGACACTGTGCTTTTTGTGTTTTAGGGAATGCTATAACTTCACGTATGCTTGAGCTTCCTGTCATAAGCATAATGAGTCTGTCAAGACCCAGTGCAAAACCACCATGTGGCGGGGCACCAAACTTGAGCGCATCAAGCAAGAAGCCAAATTTTTCCCGTGCTTCTTCTTCGGCGATACCAAGAAGTTTAAATATCTCTGCCTGCATTTCTTCTTTATGAATACGGATAGACCCACCGCCAAGCTCTGTACCGTTAAGTACGATGTCATAAGCGATAGACTCTATATCTTCAATATCTTCATAGTCTAGTGATTTTGGCTGTGTAAAAGGATGATGAAGCGCTTTGACTCTACCGTTTTCTACTTCAAACATAGGGAAGTCCATCACCCATAAAAACTCGAAAGTATCTTTAGGGATGATTTCCATGATCTCTGCAAGGTAGATACGGAAGCGACCCATATAATCAAGCACCAGTTTTTTCTCACCTGCACCAAAGAATACTGCATCACCAAGTTCAAGTTCACATCTGTCTATAATGGCCTGTAGATCATCTTCGGTAAAGAATTTAGCAAGAGGACCTTTGAGACCGTCTTCTTTCATTTGGAAGTAGCCAAGCCCAGATGCTCCAAATTTGCGAACGTAGTCTTCAAAACCTTTCATTTGGCGTTTTGAGAAGATCTCATCACCTTTTGTCACTTTGAGTGCTTTGATACGGTTCTTTTTAGGTGTTTTTGCAATGCTTGAGAAAATCTCATTATCACATCTCTCAAAAATGTCTATGACGTCTACCATTTTTAGATCATACCGCATATCTGGTTTGTCTGAACCGTAGTTTTCCATTGCTTCAGAGTAAGGCATACGTTTAAATGTAGTAGGGATGTCAAAGCCACATTTGCTAAAGATGTTATGAATGAGTTTCTCTGCTACGGTGATGACATCTTCCTGATCACAGAAAGACATCTCGACATCTATCTGGGTAAACTCAGGTTGTCTGTCCGCTCTCAAGTCTTCGTCTCTGAAACATTTTGCTATTTGGAAGTAACGGTCAAAACCACCTACCATAAGAAGTTGTTTAAAAAGTTGTGGAGACTGTGGAAGTGCATAGAATTCACCGCCATGTACACGAGACGGCACAAGGTAATCTCTAGCTCCTTCTGGTGTAGATTTGGTGAGGATAGGTGTCTCAACTTCCAGAAAGTCAAGCTCATCAAGTGCATTACGTGCCGCTATGGTTGCTTTGGAACGAAGTTTGAAAATGTCATAAGACTTCTGGGTTCTAAGTTCCAGATAGCGGTACTTAAGCTTGATCTCTTCATTTACTTTTTCATCGTTAAGCTCAAAAGGCATAGGTTTCGAGCGGTTTTCTATGACAAGTTTGTCTACTACCATTTCGACTTTGCCTGTTTTGAGTTTAGGGTTTTCAAGCCCTTCGCCACGTGCTCGCATAGTCCCGGTAGCAACAATGACAAACTGATCTCTTATGTCTTCAGCTATTTTGTGTGCATCAGCGTTATCTGCTGGGTCACAAACAAGCTGTATGACTTCATCTTTGTCTCTAAGGTCAATGAATATAAGTCCACCATGATCTCTGCGGCTAGAAACCCAGCCTGCTACAGTGACTTCTTCACCGATATGTTTTTCGTTAATCTCAGCACAATAATGTGTTCTCACGAGCAATCCTCTATCATTAAGTTTGGCGCGATTATAGCTAAAAGTAGTTTAAGGGTTAAAAGTATTACAATTTGACATCGTTCTGAACTACAAAGCAACATTATGCTACGCTAACATTAATTAATTAAATAAAGGGAGAGGATGCTCTTGAAAAAATTAGCGCAGATTAAAACAGCAGGCTTTGTGCTGAAGCCTGACACATTAGAGATCAAACCCATTTATGAAAAAATAAAAGCACAGTTTGAGGCAAAAGGTTTGCGCGTGCTTATTGCGGAACGTTCGGCTAAAATGATAGGTCTTGAGGGATTAGATTTTGATAAGATGTGTGAAGAGGCCGATTTTTTAGTTTCTCTTGGCGGTGATGGCACATTACTCTCTTTGGTACGTCGCAGTTACGGCTATCACAAACCTGTAGTGGGTATTAATGCAGGCAACCTGGGTTTTTTAGCAGACATTACCATAGAAGATGTTGATAATTTCCTGGAACAGCTTTTTGCTGGCGAGTATCGTATAGACAACAGAATGATGATAGAAGGATGCCTGAAAACAAAAGAAGGAAAAGAACAAAAGTTTTTTGCCTTTAATGATGTAGTGATTACCCGCCCTGTTGTTTCTAAAATGGCAAAAATAAACGCATCTATTGACGGAGAATGGTTCAATACCTACAAGGGGGACGGGCTTATTATTTCAACGCCTACTGGTTCAACAGCCTATAGCCTTTCGGCTGGAGGTCCCATGATGTATCCGCTGACACAAGCTTTTATTTTGACACCTATTTTGGCACATTCGTTAAGCAATCAGCGTCCACTTGTTGTACCTGCGGATTTTACCATAGAGCTTTCTTCGCCAGAAGAAAAAGTCATAGCAGTCATAGACGGGCAAGATTATTATGACATGCATGAAGGTGATATACTTAGCATCAGAGGCGCAGCAGAAGGAGCAGAATTACTCCATAGAAAAGATCGTAATTATTTTTCAGTATTGAGGGAAAAACTCTCATGGGGTGATGCAAATTGATAGAGCGTTTGTATTTGCGTGAACTTGTTGCCTTTGATGAAGTAGAGTTGGAGTTCGATAGCGGATTAGTAGTGTTAACTGGACCCAGCGGCGCAGGAAAGTCTGTACTGATATCTGCTATATTGTCTGCTTTTGGTCACACAACACAGGGTGCAGCAACTCTGTGCGAAGTGACTTTGTTGAAACCTGTTACACTTGAAAATGAAGCTTATGAATTAGAGAATGAACTCACTATAAAAACACTCAAAAAAGATAAGCTCCGTTATTTTATAGATGGCCAAAACATTTCTAAAAAAGTTTTGGCTGAAATGTTCATGCCTTATGTAAAGTATTTATCTGTACGCGACAGGGGTGGTTTTGAGTCTGAAACACTTTTGGAGATGATTGATACGCAACTTCTTTCAAAGGACAAAACATTTAAACTGTTATTGAAAGAGTATAAAAAACGTTATAAGAATTATAAACATAAAGTCCTTCAGCTTTCAAAGATAAAAGAAGACGAAGCGAAGCTGGCAGAACTGATAGAGTATGCCAACTATGAAGTAGAAAAAATAGTTTCCATTAGCCCACAGGTAGGTGAGGAAGAAGAATTACTGAAAGTCAAACAACATCTTTCGCGTATGGACAAAATAAAAGATGCACTCTCAAGCGCGGTTGGTATTTTTACTCTTGAAGCCAGCGTGGAAGAGGTTTACAGACTTTTAGATAAAGACGGATCACTATTTGCGGATGCGATGAATCAGCTTCGCGCTGATTTTGAGGAGACTGAAAATCTTGCAGATCAACTTGAAGAGATAAATGTAGAAGAGGTTTTGGACCGTCTTAGTGACCTTGTGGCACTTAAAAACCGTTACGGAAGCATAGAGGAAGCTTTACTTTATAAAGAAGCAAAAGAGAAAGAGCTTTTGGGGTATCAGAACATAGAAAAAGACAAGAGCATGTTGGAGTCTTTTTTGGCTTTAGAGTTTTCAGAACTGAACATTATTGCTTCAAAACTCTCTCAGTCTCGTCAGAAAGAGGCAAAGAGTCTTGAGCAGCGTTTAGCGGGGTATTTGAAGACCCTTAAACTTCCAGCTCTAACTTTTGAGTTTTCTATGGTTACTTTGACTGCAAATGGAAAGGATAGTGTAGATGTTTTGCTTGGTACTTCAAAAACAGCTACGCTTAGCGGAGGAGAGTTTAACCGTGTGCGTTTGGCCCTTATGGCAACTACGATTCCTTTAGATAACTCTAGGCAGGGCGTGCTCATACTCGATGAGATAGATGCCAATGTCAGTGGAGATGAATCCATAGCCATAGCTGAAATGATACAAAAACTTTCAACCGTATATCAAATCTTTGCCATTTCACATCAGCCGCATCTTTCAGCCAAGGCGCAACAGCACATAGTAGTGACAAAATCAGGACAAAACAGTAAGGCAGAAGTGTTGAATGACTCAGCGCGCATCTCTGAAATAGCACGTATTATTGCGGGGGAGAATCCAACTGCTGAGGCATTGGAATTTGCTAAGAGGTTAAGGGCATAAAATGTGATAAGTTACATGAACCAACTGCTGAAGTCAACTCAGTGTTAGCGTAGATTTTTTGGGCTTTGCCCAAAAAATGTTCTTGATTAGGTGTATTGTGCTTTTAGCTCATTGTGGTAGTGTACCAAGTGGTTTAAATATGCTTTGGCTATGTCAATATCTGTACCTGTTTTAAGATAAGTATTGTACTCGACTAAAAGGTCTGAGACTCCACCAGTACCCAGGTTTGTTGCAGAACCCTTAATACCATGTGTCAATCGTTCCATCTGATGAAAATCAAGTTCCAGTATCGCTTTTTCTATCAGAGGAAATTGTGTCTCTATTTGCGGAATGAGTTCAGCTACAAATTCTTTTGCTTCTTCATCCGAAAGCCCCATTTCCACTAGTCGAATATGGGTAAAATTAGGATATTTTCCCTCAGGTAATTTTCTTGTTTCTAATTTTACTTCAGGTTTTACTTCTAATTTTACTTCTAATTTTACTTCAGGTTTTGGTGTCATTTCCTTTGGTGTTTGTGAAGGAGTAGTTCTTTTATTGTAAATCGGCTGTTGACGATTTTTATGTCTTTCTTCTTGATATTTTTTTTCATTTCTATACTCAAGAAAAATAAATAAAATGACAATAAAAACAAAGATAGATAAGATGGTTACTACAAGCATAACGCTCCTTCCAAAGTATAATTTATGCTTAACTATAACTTATCAAAGATTAGATTAAGATATGAAAATGTACTAAATGGAAGATTTTTGATATAATCTATTAAAAATAGGTTGCATATGTTAATAGATACACATTGTCATTTAGATGATGAACGATATTATGATGATATAGAATTGGTTTTAGCAAATGCCAAACAAAAAGGTGTAAAAAAATTTATTATACCTGGTGCCGATCCTAAGACACTCACAAGGGCTGTTGAATTAGCCCAACTATATGATTCTGTCTATTTTTCTGTAGGTGTGCATCCTTATGATGCCCACAATTATGACAAAACCTATTTGGAAAGCTATGTGAATCATCCCAAATGTGTTGCCATCGGTGAATGTGGGCTAGATTATTTTAGACTGCCAGAAACACAAAGTGAAATAGAAGAAGAAAAGAAACTGCAAAAAGATGTATTTTTAGATCAGATACTCTGGGCAAAAGAAATGAAAAAACCACTCATAGTGCATGTTAGAGAATCCAGTGCTGACTGTCTCGCGATGCTTGATGAATATGCGGGAGAAGAGGGAGGTGTGTTGCACTGCTATAATGCAGATGAGTCTTTACTTAAACTCTCTCATAAAAATTTTTATTATGGAATAGGCGGGGTATTAACCTTTAAAAATGCCAAAAAACTCATTAATGTCTATCCGAAAATACCTCAGGATAAATTGCTCATAGAGACGGATGCACCATATCTGACACCGCACCCTCATCGTGGAGAGAGAAATGAACCCGGTTATACTACACTGGTTGCACAAAAGATGAGTGAACTTTCAGGGCTAAGTTATGCTGAGATAACAAAGATGAGCACACAAAATGCCCAAAGACTTTTTAGATTCTGATGCATACAATAATAAGATACATTGGAGCGGTTTTACTTTTTTACAGTGCATGCCCAAGTACTCTAAATGCTTTATCGTTAGAAAACAAATATCCAAGTTATTCTTATGTGTTTAATGAATTTGATATTGATGAATCTTATGGTTATGATGATGACTTCCTCTCTTTTGTTGTAAAACATGAAAAGCAACTAAAATCATTTTATAAACGCTCTTTGGAGAGAGGTAAAGACATACTTCCTGCGATGCAGGGACTGCTTACTGATGATGGTGTAAGCGATTTGTTTATTTATCTTTCTATGGTTGAGTCCGGATTTTCCATAGATGCTGTTTCTCCTAAAAAGGCTGTAGGTTTATGGCAGTTTATGCCTGAAACTGCCAAAGACTACGATCTGACTGTGTGTAGCAGCTATGATGAAAGATGTGATATGGTAAGTGCAACTTCAGCAGCAATCAATTATCTCAATAAGCTGCATAAACAGTTTGGTAAATGGTATTTGGCGGCGCTAGCATATAATTGCGGAGAGGGTTGTGTCGAAAGAGCTATCAGACGCGCAGGAACAGATGAATTAAGTATATTGACCGATAGTGATTTAAAGTATTTGCCCCGCGAAACAAGAGAGTATATTAAAAAAATTCTTCTTGTTGCTATGATAGGGGAAAATAATACTTTTGCTTTCACTGATGATCAAAATGATGATCTAGAGGATACACTTATACAGGTGGATGTCCAAGGGGGCACCTCATTAAAAGCAATAGCTACGCTTCTCAGGATGGACGAAGTTAAGCTATTTGAACTTAATAGGGGTTTTAAAGACGGTTTTGTACCTAAGGATAAAACCAATTACAGGATTACCATACCTTTAGAGAAGGTGTATGCTTTTTATTTACGTTATGAAAAGGCTGTGGTAAAAAAAGAGTATAAAACCCATATGATTTCACATCATATCAGTTTAGGCGAAACGCTGGAAGATATTGCAAAACGTTATAAGGCAGATAAGGAAGAGATAAAAACATCCAATCACCTGACAGATGATTTTTTGACAGTTGATGCTCTTTTGGTGATTCCCGTGACTAAAAATATATTTGATAAATTGTCTCAGTAGCTTATATTTTTATGTCAAGAAGACGAGGGTATAGTCTTCTTTTTTTGCACCGATGTGTGTTATCTTGATACTCATTTTTCATAGTATTGTATTGTAGGTATCAAGCAAAAACAAAGTCAAATAAAGTGATAATATCTGACTAGAGATAAATGAATGACAGAGGTATTATGAAGAGATTAACATCTTCTGTATTGTTGATAACTATAGTGACGTTAAGTATTCTTTTTACGGGGTGTTCACAGAAACGTAAATCAGTATGTGCAACTAAATATACAAGCGCCGCAAGGTATAAAGCAACAATGCGTCCTTATGAAGTATTGGGAAAATGCTATAGCCCAACGTATGTTGAGGTCGGACAGGTGCAAAATGGTATTTCAAGCTGGTACGGCCCGAACTTTCACGGAAAATATACAAGCAATGGCGAAGTATATAATATGCATGGAAGAACAGCTGCACATAAAACATGGCCTATGGATACAATGGTAAAGGTTAAAAATCTGCAAAATGGAAAAAGTACCGTAGTACGTATTAATGACAGAGGACCTTTTGTGTCAGGGCGTATTATTGATTGTTCTTACATGGCAGGTAAAGAGATAGGGCTTGATAGGATGGGGACTGCCAGGGTTTCGGTAAAAGTTATTGGATTTACAGGTAAGGTACAATCAGAAGAAATGATTGCCAGAAGTAAAAAATCACATACTCAAACACGTGTAGTGCTTTCCAACTTCGGTGTGCAGGTGGGTGCCTTCAGGCATAACGAAGGCGCACAAATATATAAACGAAGATATGGTACTATTGATGCGCGTTACAAGCCTACTGTTAAACGATTTGATGATGTAGATGGTGCACCTTTGTATCGGGTGTGGCTCATGGGGTTTGCCTCTGAAGAAGAAGCTGTTGACTTCACAAATGCCCATAACATGCGCGGTGCATTTATTGTAACGAATTAATGACAAAATGAATTCTATATAGGAATAAAAATGATAGAAGTAACAAGAGAGACCAAAGAGACTCAAATTTCAGTCAAACTGAACCTTTATGGGACAGGAACGGCAAACATCAATACAGGCGTAGGTTTTTATGACCATATGCTTGAAGCCTTTACCAAACATGCACATATAGATATGGATGTGAGTTGTATCGGCGATACACATATTGATGATCATCATACGGTTGAGGATGTGGCTATTGTAATCGGTCAGGCACTCAGAAAAGCCATCTATCCGGTGCAAAGTATTGAGCGCTTTGGTAATGCGACAGTGGTGATGGATGAGGCAAGTGTTAGCTGTGATATAGATTTATCCAATCGTGGCTACCTTGTTTTTGAACTTCCTATTGGTGGTAAAGTGGGGGATTTTGACGTAGAATTGGTGGAAGAGTTTTTTAAGGCGTTTGCATTCAACCTTCCTTTGACGCTTCACCTCATCTATAACCGCGGTAAAAATAAGCATCACATCATAGAAGGTGCATTTAAAGCGCTTGCGGTTGCACTTCGCAGGGCAGTGACAATCAATGAAAATGCAGGTATACCAAGTACCAAGGGTGTTCTGTGAGCATAGAGCTTATTGTTTTAGACGTAGATGGCACGATGACGGACAGCCGTATCACCTACAGCGAAAATGGCGATGAAATAAAGTCTTTTAATGTTAAAGATGGTTTAGCTATAGCAAGCTGGAGAAAGCTCGGCAAACAGGTAGCCATTATAACAGGAAGATCATCGAAGATAGTTTCCCGTCGCGCACAAGAGTTGCAAATAGAGCATTTTTATCAGGGGATACATAATAAAAAAGAGGTCTTGGAATCATTGCTAAAAAAGCTTGAACTGACGATGGATAATGTTGCAGCCATAGGGGATGACCTTAATGACCTGCAAATGCTGAAAGCAGCTAAAATTTCATTTGTGCCAAGGGATGCCAGTGCCTACGTAGATAAAATTGCTACTGTTGTACTTTCAAAAAAAGGTGGAGACGGAGCAGTACGTGAGATGATAGAGTATCTAATAGACAAAGAAGGACTTGAGAAAAAGTATCTGGAGCTATGGGACTAAGATTAGAATTTGTATTGACTGTGGCTATTGTAGGTATTGTCTCGGGTGTCATGATGTTAAAGTTGAGTAATACTTCAGGTAAAGATAAAACATTTACCAGGGAGCTCGAGTTTACTGATACGACCCTAATAGAAGTAGATACACAGAAGATGCAGGGACAATCGTATAGTACGTATGGAGTGAGAGATAACGGCATCCTGACATTGGATAATTTGGTGTATCATACAGATACCATAGAGTCTCTTTTGGCAAAGAAAGGAAGATTTGAAGGTGATATGCTTTATCTGGATGGAAATGTCGTGTTGCAGGAAAAAGATGGATACAGGTATGAAACACAACACGCAATTTACAATCAAAAAACAGAAATTCTAAATATTATTGCACCTTTTACTGCCTACAGAGATAAAAATATTATGCACGGAAATACCTTATATTATGATACGCGTAAAAAAGAGGCTTTTGGTACGGCTATTGATAGTATCATTTATACGTCTGAAAAGTAATAAAATGGTATAATACATAATATAACGAGTAGAGGATTACCATTGGATTTTTTAAAAATAGTACTTTTTCTTATGCTAACGCAAACTCTTTTTGCGGATAAAGTGGAAATCACTTCTGACTCTATGAAGGCAGAAGATTTAAAAAAAGAAATACATTTTATAGGTAATGCTAAAATAAAAAAAATGGATGATTGGCTACATGCAGACAGGGTAATCGTTTACTTTGATGAAAATAATGAAACAAAAATGTATGAAGCCCTAGGCTTGGTTACTTTTGAGTTTAAAGATGAGAAGAGTAATTATAAAGGAAGTGCTGATAAAGTGACATATTATCCTATGAAGTCAAATTATATTTTAACGGGTAAAGCCATCATAGATGATTTGGCCAACAAGCGCCATGTAAACGGTGATGTGATTATACTCGATATGCTTACGGGTAATGCAGAGGTGCAAGGATCTAAGAAAAAACCAGTGAAATTTACTTTTGATGCGGAAGACTCAAAATGAACATACCTCGTATAGTAGAAGCACAATTTGTCAAATCAGCACAGAGTATTGCTGATTCCTTACCTGAAGATATGAGTGAAGTGGTTTTTTTAGGACGCTCGAATGTAGGCAAAAGTTCTACATTGAACTCATTGACACAAAGAAAGAATTTAGCCAAAAGCTCATCTACTCCAGGAAAAACACAGTTGATCAATTTCTTTGAAACGAGATATCTGTACAATGAACAGAGCTATCCTGTGCGTTTTGTGGATTTACCAGGGTTTGGATATGCAAAAGTTTCCAAATCCCTGAAAGAAGTTTGGCAGAAGAATCTTGTTGAATTTATCCAGCATCGTGTTTCTATACGTCTTTTTGTCCATTTGCGTGATGCGCGTCATCCTCATGCCAAGATAGATGATGATGTAGCAGAGTATATTGCTGAGTTCATTCGTCCTGATCAGAAATATTTAACAGTATTTACAAAGATTGACAAACTGAATCAAAAAGAAAAAGCAAAACTTAAAAAAGAGTTTCCCGGATCCATTGCGCTTTCAAATCTGAAGAAAAATGGTCATGACAGAGTGCATCAAAATATACTCCAAACGATTTTTGGTATAGAAGTGGAAAGCAAAAAAGAGAGTGACATTCCAAAAGAGGGTGAGGAATAAAAGTGATTGAGCTTGTTAAGGCAAAATTGAGTGATATTCCTCAGATGCAGGCATTGGTTGTTTCTGAAGTGAGGGACGGTATTATCCTTAATCGTACAAAAGATGAAGTTGCAACTAACATACGTTCTTATGTGTTGGCAAAAGAGGACGATAAACTCGTAGGTTACACAGCTTTACACGTACACTCAAAAAGATTGGCAGAGATTAGAAGTCTCATTGTTGATGAAGCGTATCGTGGGCAAAAAGTGGGTCAGAGGATGGTAGAGTTTACTTTGAATGAGGCCAAAGCATTGGGTGTCGAAGAAGATGTACTCGTCTTAACCTATCTTCCGCAATTTTTTCTAAAACTTAACTTTAAAGAAATCAATAAAGAGGTAATACCTGAACATAAAATTTGGGCCGATTGTATTAAGTGTATTCATTTTCCTATTTGTAATGAAGTAGCGCTGATATACAAATTGTCTTAAGACGGCTATAGTATGAATTATGTATCCAAGAGAGAAGCTAGCCCATTGTTATGGTTATCGGGCATCTTTTTTATCTTGCTCTATCCTATGCTCATCTCTATTTATGTTTTTTTACCTCTTTTGATTGGAGGGATGGGATACCTTTTGGTTTATGGACTGGAGAAGAATAAAGCATTCGTTGTGTTGATGGCCATAGTGTATATTTTAAATCTTGAAATCAATCTTTCTCTACCTCTCTTTCTCATCCTGATCTCTGTTTTATTGTTCTATATATTTGTGTATCCGTATTTGAAGCATTTTCGTAGATGTAAAGTATGTAAACCCCTGCTAAGCGTGTTTTTTTTGGATATTATTTATTTAATGTGTTTGTTTTCTTATGATTTTATTTTTCAGACACAAAGTATTGTTTTGGATAAAATTTTACTCTATTCTCTTATTGTGGATATGTTGATTGTGGTGATTTTATGAGATATAAGTTTATAGTATTTATTTTTTTACTCTTCTGGGCTGTCATGATAAGCAGGCTTTACCATGTCAGTATTAAGTCTAATTTTTACTATGAAAAGTTGGCCAAAGAGAATATAGAAAGAAAACAGTTCCTTAAGCCTGTAAGGGGTGAGATAACAGATACCCATGGAAATTTACTGGCTATGAACCAGATAGGATTTTCTCTCTCTATTGCACCGCATTTAAAAGAAAAAAGCATGCAATTGTCCAGAGTTATAGATAAACTGATTGAAACCTTTCCTGATCTTAACAAAACGGTGATGATGAAGGTGTATAAAAAAAATAATTCTCCTTATAATCACCAGTTTATTAAAGTAGTTGATTTTATACACTACTCAGATATGATGGGAGCCTACCCTGAGTTAAGCCTGGTAGACAATATTAAAATAGAAGCAGAGACAAAACGTTACTATCCTTATGGAAGGTATATTGCGCATATTGTCGGATATACGGGACGATCAAATCAAAAAGAAAATGAGAGTGATGCGGTTGTCGATGAGGTGGGAAAAATAGGAAAGAGTGGTTTGGAGCGTCATTACAATAAGGTGCTAGAAGGTGAACTAGGTTATGAAATCACTAAAGTAACTGCGACGAACAAAGCTATCGATGTGCTTGAAAAAGAACCTCCTAAAGACAATAAAAATTTAGTGCTAAATATAGACATAGATCTGCAACAGATGATTTATGAACATTTTGGCGATGCTACGGGTGTTGCGATAGTGATGAAAACCAATGGTGAAGTCCTAGCCGCGGTCAGTTACCCTTCTTTTGACCCGAATATGTTTGTAGGGGGTATTAGCAGTAAAGACTGGAAAGCACTTCAGGAAGACCTTGCTCATCCTTTTACTAACAAATTTATACATGGCACCTATCCTCCCGGATCAACAATTAAAATGGGAATGGCTTTGGCATACTCTAAAGCATTGCCTGGTTCACTCAGTACTTCAGAACATTGTTCGGGGCATATTACCTTGGGATCGAGTAAACATAAATTTAGGTGTTGGTCAAGATATGGGCATGGTGCAACAGGGTTAAGAAAAGCCATACGTGAGAGTTGCGATGTTTACTTCTATAATAAGAGCCTAAAGGTCGGTATTGATGCAATGGCGAAAAACCTTCGTACTCTTGGTTTGGGCGTAAAAACAGGCGTCGACCTATCGTACGAACATGAGGGTGTTATGCCAGACAAAGCATGGAAAAGAAAACGTTACAATCAGCCATGGTATCTGGGAGAAACAGTCATTGCTTCCATTGGACAAGGTTATGATCTGGTTACACCACTACAGTTGGCACGGTATACGGGCGTAATGGCTACTTCTTATCTTGCCACACCGCATATAGCAAAAGAGGTAGACAGTAAGAAGATAGAACCTGAGATGAAGCATTTAGATTTTGATCCATATAATTTGAACGAGATTAGAAAAGGAATGTATGATGTCTGTAATGTGCCTGGAGGAACCGGATTTGCAACGATGAGTAAGCTACCGGTCATTGTTGCGGGAAAAACTGGTACATCTCAGGTTACCGCTATTCCTCAGTCAACGCAAAAACGTCTTAAAGAAGAGCAGTTGGCCTACTTTCATCGTTCCCATGCCTGGATAACCACCTATGCACCTTTTGATGAGCCTAAATACATTGTCACAGTCTTGGTTGAACATGGGGGGCATGGAGGTGGCACATCTGGTCCTATAGCTGCAGATATTTACAGATGGCTTTATAAGAAGGGGTATTTTGCAAATGAAAAAGACTCTGTAGATGAAAATGGTACAAAATAATACTTTACAGACTCTGCAGAGTATTATTTAAAAAGAGCCCCAAAATAATGACAAGACTGATACCTGCTGATTTGGTGTAGAGTTTGTTTGCTGTAATAAAAACCAGAATCAAGGTTGCAATTAACATGGTGGCAATATCAAATATATAGGCTGCACTATTCAGGCGCATAGGGTTTACTAGCGCTGCTGCACCAAGAACTACAGTGGTATTTGCCATATTTGAGCCGATAATATTTCCAATGGCCATATCTGCTTTGCCTTTTATGGCAGCAGAGATACTTACAGTGAGTTCGGGTAGTGATGTACCTAGAGATACCATGATGATACCTATGATCCAATCTGAGATACCGAAACTTTTAGCTATATCTGAAGCACTCTCTACTGTGAAATGTGCACCGGCGATTATCAAAGTAAATCCACTTGTAAGGATGAGTATGGTTTTAACCCAGCTAAAAGTACTTTCATCCAGATCCTCGATATCTTCTAGTGGAAAATTTTTTGCATCCTGAATAAGAAACACCAGGTAAGCACCCATAAGAAGCAATAAAAGAGAAGCATCAAACCTGGAAATCACACCATCAATTATCATTAAAATGAATACAAGTACAGGAACAAGTGCCCAAGTGCTGTCTTTAGCAAAGAAATCTCTGTCGGGATTGATTTTACTTGAAATGAGAAAAACAGTTGCTAAAACCAGTGTGATATTAAGAATATTGCTTCCTATAACGTTAGATATAGCTATTTCAGGTTTACCATATATGCTTGCAGCGATACTTGCCGCCATCTCAGGCAGAGAGGTACCAAGGGCAATCAGAGTGGCACCGATGATGAACTCCGGTATGCGAAATTTTAAAGCAATACGTTCACTTTGGCTTATGAGTAGGTCCGAACCCCAAATCAATACGCCCAATGCTATAACAAAAATAACAAAATCCATCTTATTGATCCTCTGTTCTTACGATTAAACTTTCGGGTAGATTAAATTGTATAATAAGTTCTTTTTCCCGGGCTCTCATTTCCCCATCATCACCTTCATGGTCAAACCCTAATAAATGCAGCATACCATGAATAAACAAAAGTGAGAGCTCATCCTGAAGACTATGACCAAATATTTCAGCCTTTTTCTTCACAAATGACTCAGCTATAACAATGGAACCTAGGGGCATACGGAAGATGGATTCGTCTGTAAAAAGTTCTTCAAGAGGAAAAGAGAGTACGTCCGTGGCATTATCCTTGCCTCTATACTCTTTATTGAGTTTTTGGATTGTTTTGTCATTGGTAATGATGAGCTCTACTTCTTTGTCTGAAAGCGTTTGTGCTATCTTTTCAAGTGCTTCCAAATTGACTTTCAGTGTGCCTTGGTTATCTAAGTCTATCATGCTCAAAGTTTACCCAAATCTTGGTAAAATAAGAGTAAAAAGTAGTGTGGAGATGCAATAATGAGCTTGAATAAACTCAGAAGTACAGATTTGATGAGAGGAATTTCAAATGAGCTTTGCTTGTGTGGAAAGAGACATACTTTATGAAAAAAGCTGTATGTATAATCTCCGGCGGTATGGATAGTGCGTTGAGTGCCAAGATAGCTCAGTTGGAGGGTTATGAAATTATTGCCCTGCATTTTAACTATGGACAGCGAACGCAGAGCAAAGAACTTGAATGTTTCCGTAAGGTCGCTTTGGCAGTAGAGGCAAGCGAAAACTATGAAATTGATTTGCCTTTTTTTGAACAGATTGGTGCCTCCGCTTTAACAGACAAGAGCATCGATGTACCGACAGGAGGAATAGAAGAGGGTGTACCCGTTACCTATGTACCTTTTAGAAATGGTATCTTTCTCTCTATCGCTGCTGCTGTAGCAGAGAAACATGCTGCCCAAACACTTTTTATCGGTGTAGTGGAAGAAGACAGTTCAGGTTACCCTGATTGTAGACAGAATTACATTGAGCAAATGCAAGCTGCCATTAATCTTGGCACAAAAGATGAGACAAGCATAGAGATAAAGATGCCATTGGTTGCTTTGAAAAAAAGTGAGATAGTCAAAAAGTCTTTGGCGCTTAATGTACCATTAAAAGATACATGGAGCTGCTATCAGTCAGAAGACTTGGCCTGTGGCGTATGTGATAGTTGCAGATTGAGGTTAAAAGGATTTAAAGAAGCGGGCAGTATAGACCCGATTCTTTATGCAAAAGAGGAAGTTTAGTTTGCGCCAAATCCGTTGATGATAAAATCAAATTCATATTTATGTGTCGGATATCTTGAGAGACCTTCTGCCATAAACTGTTCTCGTGTCATTTGCCTATCCCATAATCTATAGGTAATACTTTTAAACCATGCTTTTTTTTCAGGTGTATCTAGGGCAATCCTACTATAGTTTTGGTCATCTTTTATGCTGGATGCCACTTTTCTCATAGTGTTTTCATAAGCTTCTTTTTTTTCAGGACTTGGCTGTATATACTCCTGAGATCCAGTGGTTGCTGTCCGCTGTGATGAGGTTTTTGTTCTTGGCTGTCCATCCTCATGAAATACGTTCATGGAGCTTGTGCATCCTGAAAAGCCTAAAGCAGCCAATGTTATAATAGTCAGATGTAATCTCATTTTTTTCCTTTTTCCCTTAGTTGTTTCCTGGATGTATTGTATCAAAATGAAATAAAAATTACTATGATATAATTGGCAAAAAACTTAAGGTTCCTTATGTTGCAAACCACAGCAAAATCACCACAGGCCAAAGAGGTAAGTCTTTTGGTAAATGAACTGCAGGCTTATTTTGTTGTAAAACTAAATGCACTCTCTTTGCAGTTTGGAGAAGGCAAGTCTTTTGAAGCGGTGACATGGGGACGTGATGGCGGGAAGCATGGTGGCGGTACCCGTTATGAGGCCAGAGATTATTGTGTATTTGATAGAGCTTCAGTGAATGTGTCACAGGTACATTATGATGACGACGAGATAAAAAAACTGGGTTCAGCTACTGCCATTTCAACTATTATACATCCCTGTAATCCTCATGCTCCTTCCATGCATATGCACATCTCCTGGACACAGATGAAAGACGGAGAAAGTTATTGGCGTGTGATGGCTGATCTGAATCCTTCAATTATACGTGAATCCGAATCGGACAAAGAGAGTTTTTCTTTGACGCTTAATGAAGCGACGGGGGTACTTTACGAAAAAGGTTCTGCACAGGGAGACAGATATTTCTATATTCCGGTATTGGGAAGACATCGTGGTGTGAGTCATTATTACCTTGAAGGGCACAATAGTGGAAATTTTGAAGCAGACAAGGTCTTTGTCCTGCAAGTAGGAAAAAAGGTCATAGATAAATATATCGCTATCATCTCTGAAAAACTGCTTCAATATACTACATTTACAAAAGAAGTCAAAGAAGAGCAACTGGCTTACCATACGCTTTATCTGTTTCAAGTGCTTACACTGGACAGGGGCACAACATCAGGTTTGCTGGTGCACAATCAGAATGATGTGGGCATAATGGGGTCTATTCCTTCGCATGTGAACAGAAATATTTTAGCTTCATGGGTGGAAAAAATGCCTGCACCGCAAGATCTTCTGCTCAAAGCATTGCTCAAAGCATTACCCGATGAAATGCCAACACCTGTAGGAGAAAAGACTAAAAAAGCCTTAGCCAATGCAGTACGAAAACATTATAAACAATACCCTGAAGCATTGGCAATGCAGGCTTCAGGAGAGATTATTCCTCCTACTGTTGACAACCATCATTAGTTGCTTCACTCAAGAATGAACTTGCCTTTAATTCTATCTTTTTTGACTTTTTGGTAGCTGTCTATGACACCATTCATAGCGATGTAAATACCCTCCTTGTTGACGGCATTGATATATCCATAAGCTGAACAAAGGTTTGCTGTGGCTTCTACGGGGTCTACACTGTAGGGAACCATCGCACCTGTGAGTACAATGCGCTTCTCGAGGTCCCCATCGGCCAGATATGTAGCGGTAATGTCCATAGTGTCGGTACCATGTATGATGAGTATATGATGATATTCACTGCGACTGATGGTTGCGATGAGTTCAAGTCGGTCATGGTTAGTCATGTCAAGACTGTCTTTTCCTATGATATTTATTATTTGAAATTCACAGCGCCATTTTGCTGCTATGTTTTGTACAGCAGTAGATGCCTCATCAATAATTAGTCCACCGGTGAGAGGGTCATAGATCTTATTGAATGTACCGCCGGTGCTGATGATGAGTATTTTTTGCATAATATTCTTTCATTATAGATAATTTGGGATAACTCGCTTATTTTACCTCAATGATGGTAAAATAAGCGAATTAATTTTTAGGGAGCATATACATGGTAATGAAGGGCAAAAAAGGTGTCATTTTAGGCATCGCCAACAAAAAGTCTATCGCATACGGTATCGCAAAAGCTTGTCAAGAGCAGGGTGCCCAGATGGCCATTACATTTCTCAATGAAAGATTTGAGCAAAAACTGGCTCCTATCGCGGAAGATCTGGATTGCGGCACAAGACTTTATCCTTGTGATGTAAGTAAACCAGAAGAGATCAAAGCACTTAAAGAGTCTCTTGAAAAAGATATGGGTCAAATAGACTTCATAGTGCACTCCATTGCTTTTGCACCCAAAGAAGGTCTGAGCGGACGTTTTATGGACATTTCAAAAGAAGCATTTGATGTAGCCATGGACATCTCTGTATACTCTCTCATCGAAATTGTTCGTGAGTTAAAGCCTATCTTATCTCGTTCGTCGTCGGTATTGACACTTAGCTACTATGGCGGTGTAAAGTATATCCCTAACTATAATCTTATGGGTGTGGCTAAAGCAGCTTTGGAGATGACAACAAAATACCTGGCCGAAGACCTTGGTAAGGATGGTATTCGTGTGAATGCCATCTCTGCAGGACCAATTAAAACACTTGCCGCTGCGGGGATAGGTGATTTTGGTTTTATGCTCAAGTGGAATCAGGCGCATTCTCCTTTGAAAGAGAATGTAAGCATCAACCAAGTAGGAAACTCTGGTATGTATTTGCTTTCGGATTTGAGTTCAGGTGTAACGGGAGAGATTCATTATGTGGATGCCGGATATAATATTATGGGTATGCCTGCTGTTGAGTTTGACGAGAGTGGAAAGCCAAAGATAGCCTGGAACGGTGAAAGATAAGTGCCAAAAATACTTAAAGAAGATACACCCGAGTATCTATCCAAAAAAGCTTTTTTCGATAAAGTACTTACCGTTTATGGACGTAATCCTGTGATGGAAGCACTCGAAGATGAAAGCATCATCATACATAAACTGCATCTTTCAAAGTCAAACAAAGATGCTGATGTGCTCGAGCAGATGAAAGAGATGGCTAAAAAAAGAAACATTGAAGTGGTTTATCATGACAAACAGGCACTCTCGCGCATTTCCAAAAATGCCAAACAGGACCAGGGAGTTGCTCTTGATATGGTTTTGGAACACATGGGAGATGAAAATATCTTTATGGCTACACATAAGAGTTACCGCATCATCGCACTTGATGGTGTAACGAACCCACAAAATCTGGGGATGATCATTCGTTCCTGTGCTGCTGGAAATATAGATGCCATCTTGCTTCCTACCAGAGGTGGAGCTCAGATATCTTCGCTGGTTATCAAAGCCAGTGCAGGTACACTCTTTAAAATGCCGATCATCAAAACGTCCAATCTTGCAAAGAGCCTAAAGTCATTTCATGATGAGGGTGCAAGCCTTTATGCACTATCTTCTCATGCTAAAAATAGCTATAAAGAACAAACCTATACAGACAAAACCATCTTTGTATTGGGCAATGAGAGTGAAGGAGTGAGCAAGGAAGTAGAAGCCATCTGTAATGCAAGTATTGCCATTCCTATGCAGCGTGGTGTTGAGTCTCTCAATGTTGCAGTGACCGCTTCACTTTTAGCTTTTTTATAATTTTTTTTCTCCATAATTCTTGGCAGGGTAACATATAAATAACACAAAACCAAAACATGTCAATATGACATGTTTTTAATAAACTCCATACTTTTTCTGATATGATTATACTACTTAGAATACAGGAAGTGTCATGTCAGCAACAACTACTATAAAATGCCCAAACTGCGGAACTGAAATCAATGTAAATGAAATTCTCTATCATCAGCTTGAAGATGAACTTAAACAAAAGACTATCGCTGAACAAAATAAACTCAAAGCTGAGGTGGAAGCGAAGCGTTTAGAGTACAAAAAAGCATTTGATGACTTGAGGACTAAAGAAGAGGCTATGAAGGAGCATGAGGCAAAGTATGCTAAAGATTTACAGAAGGCAACTGAGGCTAAGGTGGAAGAGCAGCTCAGACTTGAACGTAGGGCAGTGGAAGCTGAGCTTAAAGCTAAGATAACCTCAGAACAGGAAGAGCAGATGAAGCTTCTTACCGAAGAGTTAAACAAAAAATCAGCACAAGTGCAAGAGCTCAATGCTTCCAAAGCGATGATAGAAAAACTCAAAAGAGATATGGCAGAGGCAGAGTCAAAAGCAAAGGCTGAATCGGAAGTCGCATTTAGCAAAAAACTTTCAGAAGAAAAAGAGAAGATACAAAAAAACTTTGAAGAAGCAAATGCTCTTAAACTCAAAGAAAAAGATGAGCAGATGGAACAGCTCAAACGCAGCCTCGATGATGCCAAACGTAAAGCAGAACAGGGAAGCATGCAGATACAAGGTGAGGCACTGGAACTTGCCATCGAGTCTTGGCTGAGTAGCCAGTTTCCTTTTGACAACCTCGAGGAGGTCAAAAAAGGTGCGTTTGGGGCAGACTGCATCCACACCATCCACACACGAGAATTACAAAACTGTGGGATCATCTGTTATGAGTCTAAAAACACCAAGGCTTGGAGTGATGGCTGGGTAACTAAACTCAAACAAGACATGCTCAAAGTAAACGCAGACTTAGGTGTGCTAGTGACTTCAGTTTACCCTAACGGTATGGACCGCATGGGCTTTATAGATGGCATTTGGATATGTAGTCTAGATGAGTTTAAAGGTTCAGTGTCACTGCTTCGTGAAAGCCTTATCCGTGTACATAAAACGGTACAAAAAGAGGAAAACAGAGGTGATAAAATGGCATTACTCTACAGTTACCTCACAGGCAACGAGTTTGGTATGCAGATGAAGTCTATAGTAGACGGCTTCATGACCATGCAAACAGAACTAGACAAAGAACGACGCTCACTCATGGCAAGCTGGAAACGCCGCCAAAAGCTCATAGATGGCGTGTTGCAAAATACTACTGAGATGTATGGGAGTTTACAGGGTATTGCTGGAGCTGGAGCACTTAGGCATATTGAAGCTTTGGAGTTGTTGGATGGATTTGAGGATGAGGTGGATGAATAAAATATCAGCAGAAATTGCCATTTACCAAACAGAAAATGGTGAAATAAGACTTAAAGAGGACACTACTAATGAAACAGTGTGGGCAAGTTTGGATGAGATTACTCAAATATTTGGACGTGATAAATCAGTTATTTCTCGTCACATACGAAATATTTTTAAAGATGAAGAACTTGAGGAACTAGCAGTTGTTGCAAAATTTGCAACAACTGCTAGTGATGGAAAAACCTATCAGGTAAAATATTACAATCTTGATATGATTTTATCGGTTGGATATCGTGTTAACTCAAAAGTTGCAACAAACTTCCGTAAATGGGCTACACAAACACTCAAGGAACATATAGTTCAAGGCTATACCATCAACAAAGAACGCCTTCAAAAAAATTATGATGAATTTTTACGAGTAGTTGAAGATATTAAGTTGTTATCTCAAAATGTGGACAATGTTAGAACCGAGGATGTGTTGGAGCTTATCAAGTCCTTTTCTGCTACATGGTTTGGGTTAGACAGTTATGACAGAGAGGAATTACCCAAAGAGGGTATCACCAAAGTCAATCTTGAATTTGAAGTTGAAAAGCTCTATAAAGATGTCGCCACTTTCAAGCAAGAGTTGATGCGAAGGGGTGAAGCAGCGGAGATATTTGCAACTGAAAAAACTAAGAGGAGTCTGGAGGGGATATTTGGCAATGTATTTCAATCTGTTTTTGGTGAAGATGCATACCCAACTGTAGAAGAAAAAGCAGCACACTTACTTTACTTCGTTGTCAAAAATCATCCTTTTAATGACGGTAACAAACGTACCGGGGCTTTCAGTTTTATATGGCTACTCAAAAGAGCAGGTTTTGATGTAGCAAAATTCATAAATCCAAATGCTTTTGATGTTGAGAGATAAGTGATATGCAAGTATTTAGTATATACTTGTCTCTAATGAAAAAATAAAAGGATCACCCATGAAAAAACTTATACTCACTGTTTTACTCATAGCGCCTCTTTTTGCTACAGAACTTACCCTCACCACTGAAGACGGATATGAACTTCACGGCTGGCTGGACAAACCAGAAAGTGCTGCTAAAGCGACGCCTATCGTACTCTTAGCACATCAGTTTGGCGCAGACCATACCTCATGGGATACTCTCACAAAAAAGCTACATGAAAAGGGCATGGCGACACTCAGTGTAGACCTGCGTGGTCACGGCAAGTCTATCATGCAAAAAGGTGTAGAAAATAAAGCACAAGTACCTAAGAACACCAGTGAAGTCAGAACAGCGTTTGATGCCAGTGCACAAAAAGTAGGCTTTACCAGCATACCGCAAGACCTCATAGCTTGGCTAGAGTTGATAGAAGAGGACAAAAGTCTAGATATGTCTAAGCTCTACCTCATAGGTGCGTCGCTGGGTGGGTCATCGTTGATTCCTGTCCTCAATGATTATGATGCCAAAGCACTCATTACTCTCTCTGCTGGAAAGTCTAGAAGTAGCGAAAGTGATATGGCACTCTCAAGTTCCATGAGCAAAACCTACTTCATCGCTACGAAAAATGACCCGCTAGGTGCGAGCACTAACGCCTTAGGGTACGGCAAAAAAGCCATAGCTGGCACCACGCTTATACTTTCTGGCGATGGGCATAGTACGGTGCTTTTACCAAAAGTGGAAGATTATATATTTTTGTTTATTGAGATGACGAAGTAGGAAACATGACCAACCATAACGGTGACCTCACTACTTACACCCCGTCAGTATACTATATAGATTAAATCAGGGAAGAAAGAGGTGATAAAATGGCACTACTCTACAGCTACCTCACAGGTAACGAATTTGGCATGCAGATGAAAGCCATAGTGGATGGCTTCATGACCATGCAAACAGAACTAGACAAAGAACGTCGATCTCTTATGGCTAGTTGTAAACGCCGCCAAAAGCTCATAGATGGTGTGTTGCAGAACACGACTGAGATGTATGGCTCTCTGCAGGGTATCGCTGGTGCTGGTGCGCTTAGGCATATTGAAGCTTTGGAGTTGTTGGATGGATTTGAGGATGAGGTGGATGATGACTAAAATGGTATCATTTGAGATCATGGAAGCATTCCATACCATCAAAGAACAGTATAGACAGATATTTTTGATCTCTCATGAGAGTGAGATCAAGGAGATGTTTGAGAGGGTAGTTGAACTATAAGTTCCAATGAAACAAACTATAAATTTTTAAATTCATTTGATTTCATGTTTTCATTATAAAACCTCCCATATAGAACATTTTATAAGGTTTTCTATTGAAGGGGTCGGATTTATGCCCCGAAAACGTCGCTACAGCGATAAACATTATAAAATATGTTAGATTATAAGGTTTTGATTTTATAGTCTAAACTTTTGAATGTCTAGGGTGTACCTTCTTATACTATTAACTACAGTTTTTAGTCTACACTACTTACTTGATGAATTAGTTTTAATGAATATATATTTTATATCGGTTAAAAGATATAAATATTACATAAAAATGACAGTATATTTAATATAATTATAAACTTAAACATAATTTATAACTCTCTCACAGGAAAGTTACAGTTTTATCGAGTTCTAATTTTTAAAAATTATTAGTACCATAAGAAAAGTTTTGAGCCAAAAAAATAATAGTAAAAGAGTTTAGATGGAACAAAAGACCAAAGAGATGATTTATGCAGGATTTTTTACGAGACTTCTGGCAACACTTGTAGACATATTTATAGTTTCGCTCATATTGAGTATTATAAGATTTGCCATAGATGTAAAAAGTATAGTGATACTAGTAGTCGTATGGTGGTTATATACTACTGTGATGCTCATTAAATGGAGAACTACCATAGGAGGTAAACTCTTTGGTATTGAAGTACTTGACAGTGAACAAGATCCGCTTTCCTTCAAGTCAGCATCTTTAAGGTTTATTGTTAGTATTACACCTTTCTTGCTATACATTTTATTCAGAGGCATGCAGTACGATATGACTCTAGCCCCTTCGCCTACTGTCCAGCAGTTGCCACAACTGCTATTTTTTCTTCCACCCCTCCTGATGTTCTTTACTCAAAAGAAACAGATGATACATGACCTATTGGTACACAGTATCGTAGTCGATACAAGTGAAATAAAGCGTGCCGGAAAAGAAGGAAAAAAGAGCGTGGGTTATGTGGGACAAAAGATCCTAAGAATAAGTGGAACACTGGCTTTTCTTACCCTGATCGGATACCTTATACTCTATGTATCGGTGTTTTATAAATTAGGAAAACAAAGCTATGATGCCAATAATGCCTCTTATGAACAAAAGTACGCGGTGAATGATTATAATGATTCAAAAATCATATTTTATAGCCAAGAACTAGAAAGAAGCAGTCAGCAATTTGTAATGGCTGAAGGGATGTATAATATCTTTGAAGCAGATGTGAAAAGAGATCTCTCCCTTAACTGTATTCAGTATTTCCTTACACAAGAACACAATGAGACTGACTGGATAGATATGGGTAGCGGTTTTAGAAAAAATGCACGGAATAAATATGCCAATACTAAAGAGAGAATTAAAAAGGCAAAAAAGAACGAGAGTTATATGGGCAGACACTTTTATGATTATGACCTCAATGATGTAAATCATATTATAGATGATATTGCCGATATATGGAAACAAGATGCGAATGTTGATACTTGTCAGAAGATGCTTCCCATAGATAATATGTATACGATGTTTATTGTGCGATATATTGAAAATAGAGAAAAAACCTTGTCAAGTTATAAGTGGGAGTACAAACATGCAAAACCCACAGGTACTCTAAATAAAGCTTTTTATAAAAAAGAAATAGAACAAGCATCTTCTTGGCTAGAAACACTGTATGCGATGAATCCGGGCTATAAGAAGTATGTACAAAAGAAAGATGAAGAATTCATGAAGAGAAGAGCCAAATACAGAAATGAGATGGAAAAGCAAAGAAATCTTTGGGAAAGTGCTCAAACAGGTGTCTTTTATAAGTTGGGTTATTTTGATGGTGTTGATGCTAATATGAAAAATGATAATGGAGAAACACCTCTTATAGTTGCAGTCAAATATGGGCATTATGATGTTGTCGATTCAATGAAAGGTAGTATCGTTGATGTATATCTTAAAGATCAGAATGGAAAAACAGCCTTTGACTATATCAAACAACCATATTACAAACATGAGAAAATAATTATTGATAAAACGTATAAGTCATTACGAATTCTCGAGGTAGCACAAATTATCAAAGGTAAAGGTAGGATTCTTCAATATGAATATACAAATGATATCGATGTTTTGAAGATAGTCATGGCAGATGCAAATTGTTCTGACTTTACATTTCCCGAAAATACCCAATGTAAAACAGGTCATTAAAGTAATTACAATAGCCTTATAAAATATATAATTTTATAAGGTTTTCATTGCGGTTTTAAAGCCATTAAATATTCATCTTTTGGACAAGGTAAAATAAAAAGGAATTTACACTATAGAGAAATCTAATGGCTTTTGTACTATTAAATATTATGTTGAAATAAGTTTCAGTACAAGACAGTATATCCTGATGCTGTAAATTTTATGTAAAAATTAATTCCTTTGATAAATTTAAATTCCAGAACGAAAATGAGTGTAGGGGAGTAACCTTATAAAATATATAATTTTATAAGGTTTTATATTATCTCTTTTGCTCCTAAATTTTGTAGCATATTTCACTAAGTTTTAGTGTTGTTTATTGGGAAAGGGAAGATGAGAAGTGCACTTTTGGTGTACTACAAACTTGATACTTTGGCGATGGTGAAGGTGTTGGAGAAGTTGAGAGAAGTTTAAACTCTGATCTATACAAGATATAATACTGACTAAATAAAATTGGAGTGTTGCGATATGCATATCAATGTAGTTTGTCCCCATTGTCTTAAAGTAAGTAGTGTAAAAAAGAAGGAGACATACACTGCTGAACATTGCAAAGAGTGTGGAGGATCACTTTTAGAAAGTAAGCCGCTGAATGCAAATTTAGCTATATTGGACTACTTCATTCATACTTCTGATCTACCTGTTATAGTTGACTTCTGGGCACCTTGGTGTGGTCCATGCTTGACGATGGCACCTCATTTTGAAGCTGCAGCTATGGCTATGCCATTACAAGCACAGTTTTTAAAAATAAACAACGACAACGCTCAAACACAAAACCCAACTATCATTATAGTAAATATCCCGGCAGTACTTGTGTTTAAAAATGGAAAAGAGATAGATAGATTTACCGGTGCACGCAGTAGTAAGCAGATCATAAAGTGGGTTGAGAAGTATCTTTAATGGTTACTGATTCCCACGATGTTCGTGGGAACGAACCAAAATTACGTGAACAACATCATTCATTATGATCGAGATGTGATGAGTCGAATTTTTCTGCATCAAGTCTATAAAAGCGTTTAAGCTCTGCATAAACATCAGGAAAATGCTTTTTGAACGCTTTAGGTGTCTCAAAAAAACGTTCACTGCACACAGCAAAAAACTCAGCTTCATTCGTGAGCGCATAGTCACCTAAAAGTGTGAGTCCTTCTGAGTCTCTCTGCATCTCTTCAAGGTTTTTTAATGTAGTAAAGGCTTTAGAGAAAACTTCAGACCACCTTTGATAGTTTGAAGTTTCCAAAAGAGGTGTACCGTCTGCAAGGCCATCTTCAAAATCCAACTCATGGGCAAACTCATGGATGATGACATTCTCTTTCCCCGGTTTCGCTATGTGTTGCTCTATATCCTGCCAAGAGATGACTACAGTGCCATTGGCTGACTGGCCTTTGAGGACGGATGTAGAAGTATGGTATATGCCATCACGGGCATGTGAGTCATCTACGATGAAGTGCTGGGGGTAGACTATGATGGTACTGACATGGTCTTTCTCACCCAGTTCAAATCCAAGCCGCATCAAACAGGCATAAAATGCGATGATGACCTTTATTTCATCATTGATGTTCATTTTCGCACCAACGAACTCTTTTTGATCTATGAAAAGAAGTATCATAAAGTGGAGTTTTTCTTTCTGTTGGGGTGTGAGTGTCCGGTACTGGTGCATCTTTTGCAGTATGGCCACATAGGATATTGGAAAAGGCATAGCTTTGATTCTCTTGTACCTCCACATACGACGAAAGTAACCTATACTTTGCCAAAACAAAAAGAGTGCGATAAGCGCAAAAAGAAATTGTATGAGTAGAAGATAATAGCCCGTCATTGCCGAAAAACCTTGTAATAAAAGTGTATCGCTATAAGTGTAACACTTTTAGCTTCAGGTATTTATGATGTTACACGCTATAATGTCGACAATAGTATAAAATGATATATAAAATATTGGAGTGTTGATCTATGAATGTAAATGTTGTTTGTCCCCATTGTCTTGAAGTAAGCAGTATAGAGAAAAAAGAGTCATACGCAGAAGAGAACTGTACTCAGTGCGGAGAGTCACTTTTAGACTCCAGGCCGATTGATGGGAATGCCAATATCCTGGAAAACTTCATAACAAACTCTGATCTGCCTGTTATCGTAGACTTTTGGGCACCTTGGTGTGGCCCATGTATAGCCATGGCGCCACATTTTGAACTAGCGGCGATGGCGATGCCACTGCAGGCACAATTTTTGAAGATCAATAACGATGATGAACAAACACTAGGTTCTAAGAATCTTATCGCAACTATCCCAGCGGTGCTTGTTTTTAAAGAGGGAAAAGAGATAGACAGATTTGTTGGAGCACGCAGCAGTTCACAAATAAAAGAGTGGGTCAGGCAATATCTTTGATCAGAAATACGTATTATTAGGGGAGGGGGTGCCAGTATTCCTGACATCCCACTTACCTAATTATAATAGGGATCGTCGTACATGTCATACCAGTCATCATAGTCATCCTCAAGATAAGGTTCATAATACCTGTTATCAAAAAGTCCCTTTCCTCTTAATCGATCTTCATAGGTATAGTATCTGTCATATGAGTAAAAGATACCTTCAAAGTAGTATCCAAATTGATTGAAAAATCCATAAAAATAGCCAAAATTATCATAAAAAGGTGCATGTCTGTCCTGATAAATATAGTACCAGTTATTAATGAAATATGTTAATCCGGATTGTCTTATATTGTGACGACGTTTATAGTCCCTCTTGTGATATCTATGCGAATAGTTGGCTCTTAAAGATGGTCTCACCCGATTAAACTCTTTGTGTGTTCTAAACGTTCTTTGGATGCTGTCTCTTTGTTTGATGCGTTTAGTTATCCGTCTTTCTCGTTCTTGCGTTCTAAAACTGCTTTTGGTAGGTTGTCTTTGCAACTCTTTTTGATACACAGGTTGTGTCATTTGTCTTTGTTGTTCTTGATACTGTTTAGTGCGTTGAGGCTGCTCTTGCATTCTCATAGTTCTTTTGGCTTCAACCTTTTGTGTATCTCTATGATCGATTTGTCTTTTGGGTTGTCTTTGTTG
Source organism: Sulfurovum sp. (assembly GCA_024637255.1). GTDB lineage: Bacteria > Campylobacterota > Campylobacteria > Campylobacterales > Sulfurovaceae > Sulfurovum. The sequence continues at coordinate 8,303 of JAGXFO010000004.1, read as the reverse complement.
TTCTTGAGATTGTGTACGTTGCTGTATGTTGTCTCTTTTTTGGCGTACTTCTTCGTCAGTATTTGTATTTGACATAGGAGCTGCAGAAAGTAAGGTCGTAGAACCGAGTGCTATAAATAGTAATAGATTTTTTATGTTAGATCCTTTATATTTTGCTGATTCTTTTAACTATTCAATTTTATTTGACTATAAATTATTCTAATACTATATAAAACATTTGTGTATTTATCGTGATTTCAAAATTTAAATCTGAAATGCGAAAAAAAGGGGAGGGTAAATCTTTCAAAGCATGATATTATAGAAAAAAAGAAGATAAGAAACGTACTTTTGGAGTACTACGGACTTGATGCTTTGGCGATGGTGAAAGTATTGGAAAAATGGAGAGTAGTTTAGCTATTTAGGGGTGATAAACAAAGAGATACTATAAACATTGGCTATAATTCATGTATCAATACAAGGCCAACCTATGTCAAAACGTCCAACACTTTTGCAACACTTTCGCTCTTTTTCTTACCAGAACAATATTAGAGATTTTGATACAGCTTTAGAGTATTTTACAGTATTTGGCGGGACGGGGTGGAGTGTAGATACTTCTAAAAGTCTAGAGGTGCTTATAGAAGAAAAGGTGCTAAGTAACTATGTGCCCATACATGACGGCATTACAAAGTTTACGCACGGTAATGCTTTGTATCATATGTTATTGTCCATTATAGCTTTGGGTGAGAGCCATGAAGATGCTGTGTTTAAAAAAGGTAGAGTAGGTAGAGACAAAGGCGAAGAAGCTATGGACTATTTGGAAATGAAAAGTCTGCTAAAGTTTGACACATCGGTAGAAAAACCTCTAAAAAGTTCTGATGGCAAATCAGACAGAGTATTCTTTGAATTGCCTTTTATGCGTTTTTGGTTTGCTGTGATCTCTCCTTATTATAAAAGTATCTCTGAGGGTGATTTTAGTGAATTTGAAGAAAAGTGGAGTCAGTTGAGGGGTAATTTTTCTATCTTGCTGAGTAACCAGTTGGTGTTAGAATTGGTAAAACAAAGCTTTGCTGCAAAGTTTATAGATGATCCTATTGTATCCATAGGTTCATACTATGACAAACATGTGCAAATAGAGATACTTGCTAAAAGAAAATCTGGAAAGATGTTAGCAGGTGAGTGCAAATACTCTAAAGATGAAGCAAAAATGACCATGTTTAGCAGACTAAAAGAGAAGTGTCAAAAAGCTGAACTAAACATATCTGATTATGTACTTTTTTCTAAAAATGGATTTTCTTCTGAAATTGAACAAATCAAAGATGCCAACATAACACTTTTATCTCATAGTCATCTATCTTCGTTACTAGATAATTTGAGTAAAGATGACTTGTTAGTGTATAGCAATAAAAAGTACTAAGTATATACTCTATTTGGAGATATTGCATTAGTCTACAAAAACAAGGGCATTTAATATTACACAGGTAATCAAGGAAAGTAAATTAATGAAGAAATTATTAGTGCTTACAATTTTAGTAGGCTTTTTTACAGGATGTAATAAACATGTAGAGCCTTCAATGTCTACAAAAGAAGCATTAAAGTATCCAAAAAATAAGCATACTTTCGTCAGCGCAATTCAAAAAGCTGCGTAAAATGAAGGATGGGAGCAATATTCACCTTCGCAGAAATGTAAAAACGATACTCAAACACTATATTTCAAAAAGAGAATCAAAAAAGTAGAACTTTATCGCTATAAATATCAAAACAGGAACAGAAACAAGTATACCAATCTTTATGTGAAAGTACAATACACACAAAAAAATATTGATGTAGAGTTTGTCGATAAGATTAGCATGAACCTTGGTAGAGTAGGAATTGACAGCAAAATGAATGAAGTTTTACAAGAATTTAAGGACGCAATTTATCTTGAATTAGCTGCTTGTCCGTAGCAGTTGAAGCTCGGAATGCCATATTTTTCCAGAAACAGGGTTGATACATTACTCTACCAAGAGAGAGTAATGTATCTAAAATAGGTTTTGGAGATTGGAAATACAGAACCATTAAAATTTGTAGTTTGCATATATTTCAAGAGCATTAACACCATCGCCAACACCATAATCAGTGTTTGTGTAAACAACATTCAGATCAATAGCATCTGTAATGTTGTATCCAAGGATTACATCTACTTCATGGCCTTCATCTTCTGGCATATTTTGTGCATATTCGTAGTAAGCGTAACTTGCAGTTGCAGATATACCAGCAAATTCTGTTCCTGCTTCAACTTTAAATGTGTTGCCTTCTGAGAGTCCCAATGTATTCCATGAACTTGTGTAAAGACCATCTCTTTCTATGTATCCAACTACGTTATTGTCTATGTAAGCATAGGCAGCCATCAGTGAAAATGAAGAGACGTCACCAGATATTTTTGCACCATATGCATTAGAATCATTGGCAAAATCATAGTTTGTGTTCACATATTGGCCCTCGAGTTTTGCACCTGCAAAACTGTATCCGCCATCTATATATACTTGAGCATATTTGTCTGGCATGCCTGCTTCTAAACCAGCATCAATATTGTAGTACCAAATGCTACCAGAAAGTGTTTTGTTGTCATACGCAGCACCGACTGTCCAGTTGTTACCATCATTGATATCTGTCAGTGTAACCCATTCGTCACCAGCGTTTATTGGTCTCCATGTTCTTATGTATGAGCCAACTAATGTAAGGTTTTCAAATGAAGAGTTTACCGCAGTATATGCTTCAAATGCACCTTGTGATAATAGCCAGTCAAAACCACCCACCATTGGCGTATCAAGGAATTGACGACCTAGAATAAATGTAGTATCGGCAAATGTTGCAGTAATGTTTGCTATGTTGAATATGGCACCGTTTGGTTGACTTTCAAAATACTGTGAACCGTATATGTAGTCATAGGGAGTATTCCTATTTGTATTCACATATCCCAGCGCAGAAAAGTTTGCTACAACATTTTCTGTAAATTTGTGTGTAACATCCAATGTTGCAGCAAAGGCTAGTTGTGAACCATCTGTACTAAACATATCATAGGCATCTGAGCCATCATTAGTGATGTAATACCCTGTTAATTTCCCACTGATTGTTGTCATGCTCTCAACTGGTGCTGGAGCAACTGTTTCTAGCGGTGCAATGTCTCCGCCTGCAAATGATGAACTTATAGTAAGGGTTGCCACTAAACTTAATGTTGTAAATTTCATGTTACTTTCCTTGTTTTTTATTTGGATAAGTAAGTGTAACATGGGCATTAACAGAAAATAAACAGAAGGTTGATTAAATTTTAATCAATTTAGTGAATAGAAATACTTTTGAAGAAATCCCGGACATATTCATATCCAGAGTAGAGAGTGAGTGCTACAGCTAGCCATAAAAATAATGTTCCCCCAGGCCACTGCATTAGTAAAAAACCAATGGCTACCATCTGTACCACCGTTTTGACTTTCCCCATCCATGATGCTGAAATATCCAGTCCCTGACTTACGGCTGAGACTCTAAGACCTGTAATGAAAAGTTCACGTGTCAGTATAAGAAAAATGGCCCAAGGTGAGGCAGACCCAAGCATCATTAGACCTAAAAAACCTGCCAAGGTAAGCATTTTATCAGCAAGCGGGTCAAGGATTTTTCCAACTGTTGTGATTTGGTTAAAGGTGCGTGCAATGTGGCCGTCAAAAAAATCTGTGGCAGAAGCTATCACAAAGATAAATGCTGCAAAGTAGTTGAGCCACGAAGGGTGTATGTTTTGAAAAATGGCTGCATCCTGATTGACCAAAAAAAGAAACATCACAGGCGCAAGAAGAAGACGAATCAATGCCAAAATATTTGGGATGTTAAATATCTGCGACGTAGGCATTCTGTCTTCTCCGTAAATGTTATCTGAAAGTGGTTCCACCATCGACCACAAGTGTATGGCCTGTAATCCATGATGCATCTTCAGTGCATAAAAAATAAACAGAGCCAGCAAGGTCCTCTGGGCTTCCCATTCTGTTAACAGCTGAACGCTTGATAGTTTCAGCTTTGACCTCTTCATAGTTCGTGAATGCCTTAAGCGCATCAGTATCGATAGGTCCGCCAGATACGGCATTGACTCTAATGCCCATTCCTCCCAATTCAACCGCTGCGTAACGGCTCATGGCTTCAACTGCTGCCTTGTTGGTACCGTGACCCGCATAGTTTTCTATGTAAATACGGTTACCAGTCGATGAGAGTGTCACGATAGCTCCACCGCCTACTTTTTCCATGCGTACAGCAGCTTCTTGTGAGCCACGTACAAACGCACCAACGGTAGCAGTATAAATATTCTGTAATCCTTTTCCTGGTCTAAGTTTCATAAATTTTCCATAACCACCTACAACAGAACGACCGTAGATCATGGCGTTAGACACAAAGAAATCAACTCTGTCAAAATCTTTGTCAATGGCTTCAAAAAGAGGCTTAAACTCATCAAGTTCTAAAATATTTAGTGGGTATGCTTTGGCTTTGATGCCATATTTGGCACTTAAATCTGCCGCAATTTCATCCGCAGTTTCTTTACTGGAGTTATAGGTAAAAGCTACGTTTACACCATTTTTGGCAAATTTCTCTGCCACGGCTTTACCTATGCCTTTGGTTGCACCTGTAATTACAAGTGTTTTACCTTTCATGTTTAACATCTTAGGCTCCTACTATTTTGTATTTTTTCATGACTTCTTCGATTTTTTTCATATTTGCCACACTTGGTGCAACCAGCGGAAGACGGTACTCAAGTGTATCAATCAGCCCTGCGATATACATTGCAGCTTTAACAGGTATAGGATTGCTTTCACAGAAAAGCACTTTGTTGATCTCGTAAAGTTCATCGTTGAGCGCTTTGGCAGTTTTAAAATCACCTGCTAATGCTGCATGTGCAAGCTTTGCTTTCATGTCAGGCAGGAGGTTGGAGGTCACCGAAGTGATTCCTTTTCCACCACTTGCAATGATGGGAAAATCAATAGCATCGTCCCCGGAAAAGACATAGAGATCAGGAATTTTAGTTAAAAGTTCGACCGTACGTTCAATAGAGCCCGTCGCTTCTTTGATGCCCATAATGTTAGGCACGTCATCAAAAAGCCTTTTCACCGTATCTGCTAAGATGTCTACACCTGTACGCCCTGGTACATTATAGAGCATGAATGGTAATTCAACTGCAGAAGCAATGGCTTTATAGTGCTGGTAGAGTCCTTCCTGGCTGGGTTTGTTATAGTAAGGACTTACTGAAAATATGGCATCTGCTCCTGCTTTTTGAGCATTTTTTGCCATTTCGATTGCTTCATGGGTTGCATTGCTACCTGCACCTGCAAGAACTTTTGTGCCTGTATCTTTACATACCTCTACAGCTATTTCGATACATCTTCTGTCTTCTTCATAGCTTAGTGTTGCGCTCTCTCCTGTTGTGCCTACAGGACATACAGCATCTATACCGTTGTCAATTTGTCTTTGGATAAGTTTGGCGAAAGTTGCTTCATCAAGTGTGCCATTTTTAAATGGCGTAATGAGTGCCGTACTTGCACCGGTAATATAATTGCTCATATTGTTTCCTAATTTTTTTTCAGTATCACAGTAGTTGAAAAGTTGTGATCAAAATACTTTTTAGCAGCGTTACTAATATCTCTAAGTGTAATTTTATCTAATTTGTCTTCATATTCGAGCAGGGGCCTTATGTTCCCTTTGACATAGTAGTCTCCATAGAGTCCAGAAACTGAGCTTGAGCTCTCCAGAGAATAGATAAACTCAGCCTTGGTATTAATCTTGACTTTATCCAATTCTGCCTGCGTGACATCTCCGTTCTTGATCTTATCAAGTTCTAGCAATATCTCTTTTTCTACCTCATCAACAGAGGCGGTAGGAGCGCACATCGCCATAATAAGGAATACACCCGGATCTGTAAGTTCCATATTGTATCCATAGACCTGATTGACAAGCTGTTTTTCGTTCACGAGTGTCTTTTCAAAACGGGAACTTTTCCCTGAACTTAAAATGTGACTAATAGCAGAAAGTACCACCTGGTCATCATGTTCATAGTCAGGAATGGAATAAGCGATAGCAAGTGTATCTACTTTGTTACTTTCTTTATGAAGTATAGCTCTTTTGGCACCATCTACTTTAGGTTCAACAGCAATAACTTTTGGAATATCACGTTTATTTTCAATGCTTCCAAAATATTTGTTTGCCTCTGCAAATACCTCTTCTGGTTTAATGTCACCCGCGACGACCAGAATGGCATTACTGGGCTGATAGTAGCGCTGATAAAAATCTCTGATATCTTCTATCTTCCATGAAAGAATATCTTCCATAAAACCTATAGGGAGCCAGTGATAAGGATGGTAGGTAAAATGTGTGTTGAAGACTCTAAAATAGAGATATCCCATAGGATTGTTGTCTGTCCTGAGACGTCTTTCTTCAGCGACCACATCACGTTCTTTTTGAAACTCTTCATCTGTAAGCTTCAGATTATGCATAAGCTCAGAGAATAAATCAAGGCTTAGCGCAAGGTTTTTGGAGGCCGTTTTGATGTAGTAGTGTGTTTTGTCAAAGCCGGTAGCTGCATTGTTTACGCCACCACGACTTTTTACAATAGTGTCAAATTCACCCTCTTTGAGTTTATCTGTGGACTTGAAAGAAAGATGTTCAAGCATATGAGCCATGCCGCTTTTCCCCATGACTTCGTTTCTGCTTCCTACTTTGTAGTAAATATCTGTGGTGATGACACCTGAATCGTTATCCATAGGAATGACGACAATCTGCATACCGTTTTTTAGTGTTTTAGTAAAATGTTCTGGCAATGAATTGGCCATTGATACTCCTGTTAATGAAAATAGCATAAGGGCTATTGTAATGAATTGTGAAAAATGAATCGAGAATAATGATGTTTTTATCATTTCCAATCTGCTCCGATGGCTTCGCTGATATGTTTATATCCATCTTTTTGTAAGAGTTTGATGAGTCCTTCATTGATCTCTTTAATGAGTGCAGGACCTTTGTAGACCAGCATGGAGTAAACCTGCACCAAAGATGCACCAGCTTTGATACGCCTATAGGCTTCTTCTGCAGAGTCTATGCCTCCTACGGAAATGAGTAGGGTTTTGCCATAGAGTTCTTTGCCAATGGCCCGAAAGAGTTGGTAAGATTTTTCTGTAAGCAATGCACCTGAAATACCGCCAAAATCTTTAGCCTCTGTTGTCAAAGAGTAGTCTATGGTGGTATTGGTCGCGATGATGCCTGCTGCACCGGCCGCTACGGCTGTTTTGCAAAGAGCAATGGCATCTTCTGCTATCATATCAGGAGCAATTTTAAGCAATACAGGCTGTGTGGTAATCTCTTTTGCCATCGCAAAAATAGCATTGACAAAGGATTCATTTTGTAAATCTCTCAGTCCTGGCGTGTTGGGCGAAGAGATATTGATGACCATATAATCCCCATAATTTTTAAATGCTTTAAAGAGTAATTCGTAGTCACTCAAAGCTTCATTTTCTGGTGTGGCCTTGTTTTTGCCGATATTGATACCTATGGGGTAGTCAAAAAAGTAGAGTTTTTTTAGCTGCTTCAGCATATGGTAACTGCCCTTGTTATTGAAGCCCATAGCATTTTGTATGGAATTGTCTTCTATGAGCCTGAAAAGTCTGGGTTTTGCATTACCATCTTGTGGTTTTGGGGTGACTGTGCCTATTTCTGTAAAGCCAAAGCCCAAAGTAGGCATGGCAGTAATATACTGCCCATTTTTGTCAAATCCTGCGCCTAAGCCTACAGGATTCTGAAAGGTACGACCAAAGATGTTTTGCCTAAGCGAAGGATGTGTAATAAAGTTTTGATCTTTAGTCAGGCGCAGTAGTGTAGGGCAGTGGGCTGCAACCCTAAGTCCAAAACCAGCAATACTGTGTGCTATCTCAGGATCAAGTTTAAAAAGTATTTTTTTGAGGTTTTGGTAAGAAAAAAGTGACAAAAGGTACTCCGTGATGAATATATAGCATTATAGCCAAGTATCAATAAAAGTAGTGAATACTGAGGCTTAGTCCTTGCATTGTATCTAGTGGATCAAGTTCGGACACCTTATAATAATGGTACGAAAGGTCTATATCGACAGTGTCGGTTGCATAAACAAGAAAGCCGAAGTTCCCCCCATAATAATAGCCGTTGTCATCCGGTAAAGAGATCTCTTTATAATGCAGATACCCCAGCGTAACACCCAAATAGGGTCTAAATTCGGGCATTCCAAACACTTGATCCAAAAGTATTTTATCTACTTCTATGGAAGCACTTTGAAAGTCATTATTGCCAGACAGTGT